>NZ_BDQY01000001.1 GCF_002724055.1 Tepidibacter mesophilus
TGAAACATTTATGCAACACCACCTGTTATGTTTTTGTGTAGGAACTTAATTATAACAAGGTTTTGCATAAATGTTTTTTTGTTTTATTTTAATGGAAAATTATTGAAGTGTTTTTGCACTTTCATAGTTATTATATAATATTTTACATATGTTGTATTGATACAAATTATAAAAAGTATATTATTTTTATGTTATAATCAATTCTAACTCTAAATATATTTTTATAAATAACTTTAATACAAAACAAGAATGATTTACACATTCTCTTTCACATAATAACAGATAGTCATTTTTGAAATGTATAATTCATTCTTGTTAATATATCTTAAGCAAATTCATTATTTTATATTGTTTGGTAAAATAAACCATCATCTATGCAATAGAAATATAATTTACCATGACCTTGTTTACGAAATCTAAATTCCATATTCCATTCAGGATATTGCTTTACAATGAGAGCTCTATCTCCTCTAACATAAGCTATAAAGGAAATGTAATGTTCCTTTTTCATTTCATGTTTAGAAGTTACATATAATTCATCTTCTACAGGCTCTACTTCAAGTATATGTTTATTATCTGCTTTTTTCACTTCTAATGGTTCTATCTTTTTTGAGCAACATAATATAGTTGCATCTCCTGTAGCTGTCATTAGATTATTACATTGTGGACATACATAAAACTTTAATTTATTCATGTTCCCTCCTACTAATTCATTTAAATTTATTTCGCCTGATAAAATCCCATCAACACTTACCTCTAGTATCTGTGCTAACTCTGGAAGTAAAGAAATATCAGGACACCCTTGTCCTCGTTCCCATTTGCTTATTGCTTTATCACTTATGTTCATAGCATCTGCAATTTGTTTTTGTGTCATATTTTTTTCTTTTCTCAATTGATATATTAATTTACCAATTTTATTACAGTCCATTGTTATCACCTCTTATATTAATTTAACCTACTTAGCAATTTTATTCAATAAACGAATCGTAGAGGAGGAATTTGCATATTAATTCGGACATATGAATGGTATTATATTTGTACAAGTACGAACTCTTATGATATTTATTATCAAAAAACATTATTAATATTATATTTTCAAAAATATGTTTCAATTTATATTAAAAAAAGCTTTTCTTCTACTTTCATGAGTAAGAAAAGCTTTTTTTAATATTATATTAGTAATATTTGTATTTCATCTTATGTAAATCTTTTTTATAAACTTAGATGGAATAGTGTATGGCTCTACATCTTTAGCAACTAGTTTGTAAGATAACCTTTTTTTTAATATTATTGCTAAATCACATTAATTAAGAACTAAATTTTTTTATAATACTTTGATATTTTAGAATTAATCTATCTAAAGATTGACTTAATTTAATAACTTCCTCATCTAGTAAGTTTTCATTTTTTTCTATTATTAAATTATTTAATCCTTCTCTAGTTTTTTCAATTTCTCTATAGAAATTTTCATGATAATATACTCGAGATTTCCTTTTTTTAAACTCATATAAAACCATGATTATCCCCCCTCTGTTCATAAGTTAATAAGCTTTTAATTTAATAGTCTGTATCCATAAACCAAATCCCAAACAACCCCTTATAGCATGTACTATTTTCTTATTGATTTAAATGCTTCTGTTTGTAATTTTATACCTTTTTCAGCTGCAAATCTTTCGATACTAGAAGCTCCAAAGAAGCCATCAATTCCTTCCGTTTTTTCTATTACGTATGCAGCATCTTCTGGCTCTGCAATGGGTCCCCCATGGCAGATTACCATAATATCAGGGTTAACTTCTCTTCCTGCCTTAATAATATCTCCAATTCTTTCTACACAATCATCTAGTGTAAGTGCTGTTTGTGCACCAATTTCACCTTTTGTAGTAAGTCCCATGTGTGCAACTAATATATCAGCACCTGCTGCTGCCATTGCTCTTGCTTGATTCGGATTAAATACATAAGGAGTTGTAAGCATATCTAGCTCA
This sequence comes from Tepidibacter mesophilus, assembly GCF_002724055.1. Classification (GTDB taxonomy): domain Bacteria; phylum Bacillota; class Clostridia; order Peptostreptococcales; family Peptostreptococcaceae; genus Tepidibacter_A; species Tepidibacter_A mesophilus. Next base: position 1,983 of record NZ_BDQY01000001.1, read on the forward strand.
TGTGCCTTTTTTATCATTTCAACTTCTAAATCATATCCCATACCCGTTTCTTCTAAATTCTGTCTGAATACGCCATCAATCAAACCTACAGTAGGAAAATTTTGAACTCCTGTAAAACCTTGTTCTTTTAATTGCTTAAGAAAAACTTCCATTACTCTGAATGGATCAGTCCCACAAACACCCGCAAGTACTGGAGTATTTTTTACAACCGGAAGTACTTCTGACCCCATTTCAACTACAATTTGATTAGCATCTCCATAAGATAGTAAACCTGCAAGAGAACCTCTTCCTGCCATTCTGTATCTACCTGAATTGTAAACTATAAGCATATCTGCTCCACCAGCTTCACTGAATTTAGCTGTAATACCTGTACCAGCTCCTACACCTAATAATGTTTGTCCATCTTTGACCTGCTCTTTAAACTTTAGCATAATTTCGCTTCTTGTCATTGTATTCATAAAAAACGCCTCCAGTAATTTGAATTTATTAATTTACTATTTTTCCATCATATCTATTAATTTCTTGGCTGCAGCTTCTGCAAATTCCACATCATTAATAACGCAATCCATTTCTACTACTTCTACAATATTTTTGTTTACACCGTTTCTTAATGTGTCAAATAGTACTTTATCTTCTTCAGGACCATAGAAAGGTTGTCCCTTTACATCTATACTAGATACTCCTTTTAGTGGTATAAATAAAGCTATATTTTCTTTAGCTAGATTTAATTTTTCAACCAATTTTTTGCCAATTGCTTCATTTTCCTCTTTATTCGTTCTCATAAGGGTCACGGTAGGATTATGTTTATATAAATTACGTCCCATAAACTTCTTAGGTACTGTTTCATATGATCCAAAATTACACATATCAAGAGCACCTACTGATACAACTTGTGGTATATATTTTTTACTTGCAGACTCTAAGCGATTAGGTCCTGCATTCAAAACACCGCCGATAATTTCATCTGCCCATTCTGTAGTAGTAAGATCCAGTACACCTTCAATAAAGCCTCCCTCAATAAGAGCTTCCATTGAACGCCCACCTATACCTGTTGCATGAAATACAAGAACCTCATAACCTCTTTTTTCAAGATATTCTCTTGCTGCTGTTATACATGGCGTTGTTACACCAAACATAGTTGCCGCAACTAATGGTTTTTTCGCTACAATCTTCGTATTTTCAAACTTAAGCATACCTGCAATTGCAAATACGGCATTTGCAAAAATCTTTGTTGAAATTGAGTTAAGACCTGCAACATCCACAACAGAAGGTATCATAATAATATCACTTGTGCCTACATATGGTTCAGTATTTCCTGAAGCAACTGTTGAAACCATGACCTTTGGCATACCTATAGGTAATGCTCTCATAGCTGGAGTTACCAGTGAAGTTCCTCCAGAACCTCCAAAGGAGATGATTGCATCAAATTTGCCCTCATTGTATAATTTAGGTACTAATTTTTCCATACCTTTTGATAATAACTCTGTTGCTAATGCCCTGTCTTTTTTAGAAGCTAGAATTTTTATGTCTATGCCTGCAGCCTCTGCTACTTCACTGTTTGATATATCTGGTTCAAATGTTGGCTTAAATACTCCTGTGTGAATTGTAAAAGTACCTAAACCTAAACTTTCAATCAATTCTTTTACGTATGAATATTCAGTGCCTTTCGTATCAAATGTTCCTGCAATAGCGATTGTCTTCATTTGTTAAACCTCCTCTATAACTTTACTTTTACCTAATATTTATACTATTAGATAAAAAATCAGAAAACGTTTTCATGAAAAAAGTATGATTAACTTTATAATTAATCATACTTTTTTTGCATCTCAATGTAAACGTTACTATGTACTATGTTTTTGTGTTTATGTTATATTTTTAGTTTTATATTTTTTGGGAGAACATCCTTTATACTTTTTAAACATCTTGCTAAAATGTGCATAATCCTTATAACCAACTAATCCTGCTAAATCTGATAACTGTATATTTTCTTTATTTATAATTTCTACTGCTTTATTTATACGGAATTTGACTAAGTACTGTGAAAAACTACAACCTACTTCTTTTTTAAATAGACTACTTAAATATCCTCTAGATACATGAGCTACCTTAGCTAAATCTAAAAAAGAAATATCATTCATATAATTTCGAGAAACGTATTCCTTCACAAACTCAACATAGTTATAGTGTTTTGTAACCCCATCTAACATCTTAAGCATTAAATCATCTTCATTAAGTTGTTCGGAGATTTTAAAAGCTTTTGTTATATTAATAATAGATTTTTCTGATGGAATTCGTTCAAATGCTGATCCCCCTATATATCCCATTAAATCTTTGTTATTACTGTACATGTACTGAACATCAATTGGTGTTTTTACAGGACCACCATATATTAGTTTAAGCACGTCTGGTTTTAACTCATTACACTTATTAAATATCTTTCTCATTTTAACCTTTGCAACTTCTAATGAAAATACTTTTTTTGCTCCTAGTAACCCTCCTCCTGTTAAACCTAAATGTACACAAATCACATCAGCCCCAGCATTAATCATTTGCTCTGCTTGTATTTCATTAAATACAAATGCAACTGTAAACATATCTTTTTTATGAGCTATTCTTATTGCTTCTACTTCAATTAAATAATTACATCCATCTTCTTCGAGAGCTTCTCTAAATTGACTATCTATAAGTCCAACTGTAGGATAGTTATTAATACCTGAAAAACCCATATTCTTTATTTCATCTATATAACTTTTCATATTTTTTGTAGGGTCAGTTGCATTGAGTCCAAAAATAATTGGCATATCTTCTACCAAAGGTATAACTTCTTTTGAAGCAAAATCCATTACCATATCATTACTATTGCAAAATGGTAAAAAACCCGCTAATGAGCTTCTCCCCATTTGTCTAAATCTACCTGAATTTAACACTAAAATAAAATCAGCTTCTCCCTTTTTAGCACATTTTGCTGTCATCCCTGTACCTGTTGCTACTCCAATAATATGATTTCCCTTTTTTATTTGTGCATTGATATTATTTAATAACTTTTCTCTATCCATACTTTCTATACCTCTTATCTTGTTAATAATTTATTATTCCCCACAAATTCAAAACTGTAGCTAAAAACAATTGTAGAAACAGTTTTATTACCTTTTACTACCATTTTATCACATCTTATTTTTAAGTTCATTTACTTACTGCAAGATTTTGCTATTAATTCATAGTCACCCAATTATTGTCTACAATTAGAATCTATTTACGTTTTATTTAATCTGTTAGAGTGCTTGGAGTAGCCCTTTATTAATTTTTTTACCAATTTTCATAATGTATTATATCTCGAAGTTTCTTGCGAGGACGTTCTTTTGGTGCCTCGTCTGCATAGCCAATTGGAATAATACCTACTACATATTTGTCTGATGGTATATTTAATATTGGCCTGATTTCTTCTTGTGTAAACCACGCAACCCAGCAAGTACCTAAGCCTAAATGATCAGCTTCAAGCACTATATGCTCTATTGCAATCGATGTATCTCTAATTATAAGCTTAAGCTCTGGTTGAGGACTGTTCTCATCCAACAACACGTCTACATCATCATTTATTCTTGTGCGTATATCTGCAACACATACTATATGAACTGGAGCCATTCTCATCCATTTTTGATTATGAGATGCTTCTGCTAGTTTTTGTCTAGTTAATTCTGATTTAACTACAATAAAGTGCCATGGTTGAGTGTTACTGCCAGATGGAGCAAGTCTTGCGCTTTCAAGTAGTTGAAAAATTTTTTCATCATCTATCGGCTTATCCATATATTTTCTTATACTTCTACGCATTTCAATTTCTTTAATCATAGCATTTAACCTCCAATAGTTTTCTAAATTTATTTTAAAATTTAATTTCATAAATTCTATTTAGTCGCTTTAATTCTTCTTTAAATTTTTCTCGAATCCACAAAGGTTCCAAAATTTCTAAACTATTAAAAAATCTAAAAGCAAGAGAAACATAAAAATCAACATTAGTTGTCTTTACACCAATTATATAACTGTCACCATCTTCTTTAATCTCACCATACTTAAAAAACACATAATCTTTTATATTAGGATATATATTCTTTTTTACTCTTAACTTTATAAGTATGCTATCTGTGGTTTCGTAAGCATTTTTAAAACAGCAACTACTATAGTAATTTTTCATATTGAAATTCTCGGATGAATCAAATACTTCATCTAATACAGAAATATTACTTATACTTTCAATATTTAAATGAATCTTTGAATTACTCAACTCTGAAAATGCAACGATGTACCATATACCGTCTTCAAACACAATCCCATAAGGTCTTATTATCTGTTCTTCTAAATTTTTAGATATATTTTCATTACAACTCACCTTTAATTTAAAGTTATGCTTAAGTGCTTGTTTTACAATATCAAAAACATAAGAATTTTCAATATCAATATCATTAGATTTTATATCAAAAACTATTTTCTTTTGTACGTCATCAAAATCTTTTTTAAAACATTCATCTACAATGTTTTCGATTTTCAAAAAAGCAGAATTAGCAGAAGCACCATAGCCTGGAATATTAATTATATCAGCAATCTTTTTAGCTAGAAGTAACGCAAATACTTCATCTTTATTAAACATTATTGGTGGTATAAAATAATCATCTAATATTTCATAACCACCTTCGCTACCTGGATAAGATATCACAGGTACATTAATTTCACTTAGAGCCTGCATATCTCTATAGATAGTTCTAACATCAACCTCAAAAACCTCTGATAGCTCTTTTGCAGTCATCTTTTTCTTGTTCTTTAAAGCTAAAATTATAGCCATTAATCGTTCTATTTTTTGCATACTAAATCACCACTTATAAAAATGTACTTTTGATTTATTATATCTATTTGATATTGCTTTTACTATTTCATCAGAAACTTCCCTTTCCTCATATTTTCTTATACTTTTTCTTTCCAAAACTACTTGTATAGCGTCCATAATATGGCCTCCTCATATTTCTTTTCAGTAATAAGTAATTAGTAATCTTTTGCAATCTTTACTAATTTTATATTAATAATAACATAATAATACTGACATAAACCTGTCAGTATTATTATTAATATATTTCTTATTAAGTTCCCTTTGCAATAAATTATTTTTCCATTGAATTTGAATTTTTGAAATCTTAAATGAATGCAAATAGAATATACTTGACTTTACTATTAGTGATGATTTCTTTTGAAATAGTAGCGAAGCTAAAGTTTTTTACAAGTTCAGATTTATTTTTTAAAGTACCATCTGTATTTATATTTTTTGCCCAATGTGGATTAATGGTATTCGGTATATGCCCATTTTTTGAATATAAGAGTTAATAATCCCCAGTGTATCGTTGGTATTCTCTAGAATCTAAAAGGATGATATTCAAATCTTGAATTGCATATAAATCAGAAAATTCAATTTCTTTATGATTTAAATGTTTCTTAAGCCAATTTCAATCAACAAAATTCTTCATTTTCTATTTTTATATAATTTTATGACAAATTAATGCAGTTATGTTATAATTTTAATACAAATATTTTACATATTTATTCAATCGTTCCATTATATTTATGCATACACGCATACATTTACTAATGAATAGGGTGATTTTATGAGTAATCAAGGAAATAAAAAACTTAATGCAAGAATAACTGCTGAGCTTGGACTCTTAATAGCGTTGCAAGTTATATTAACAAGATTTATGTCTATTCATACACCAATAGTTCGGATAGGTTTTGGTTTTTTACCATTAGCCATAACTTCAATATTGTATGGACCTTGGGTAGGAGGAGTTACAGCTGCTATAGCAGACCTTATTGGATTTGCTTTATTCCCAATGGGAACTTATTTTCCTGGTTTTACATTAACTGCATTTCTTACAGGGTTTACTTATGGTATTTTATTTCACAACAAGCCCAAGTCACATAAGAGACTACTCCTATCAGTTTTAATAGTATGTATTCTACTTAACTTAGGTCTAGATACTTTATGGCTATCAATCCTTATAAGTAAAGGATATATAGCATTACTTCCTACTCGCATAATTAAAACTCTAATTATGATACCTGTTCAATTTATTTTAATAAGTCTTGTATGGGATAAATTCTTACTTAAAATAAACCGTCTTATAGGAGCAAGATAAAAAGCTGATTTAGATGGAGTAATACTCCATCTAAATTGTAATTAAGTTAATCCTTGAATTTTTTTATTTCTACTTTATTTTTTCCAACACTCACTATATTTTTAAATATGAACAACACTTGATTTGTGTTATAAGAAATTTAGTCCTCTTCGCTAGTAATCATCTATATATACTTATTTTTTATTATTTATAATTATACTCCCTACATATGCTATACATGATATTCTTTGATATGATACTCCACTTTACAAAATGCTATCAGGAACCGTTAGCTTAAAGGGATATTACCGGCTAGTACTCGAAATCTCTAAAATACTATATATTGTTTTCTACTGTACAAGCTATAAATTTTCCAAACTCTTTAAAACCCAGTTTTTTATAGCAATTAATTGCTGAAAAATTATTTACTTTTACGTTTAGTCCAATAAACTTTATTTTATTTTTAAGACTTTTTAATAATGAATACACTACTTTTTCACCATATCCCCTTTTTCTATAATCAGGGTGAGTTGTTATATGTGCTACAGTAGCAACTTGATATTCTTCAGAATAAGCATGTATACCTGCAAAACTTATTAACTTTTTATTATCATATATCCCAAAATTTTCATCTAACTTAACTAAATTATCATCTAGCCATGCCTCTGGGTAACTTTCCATAATTAGTTCTTTTATATCATTTAGATCATTAAAACCTAACCTTACAGCTTCATTTTCATATTTTTCATCTCGATTCTTATAATCACATAAACCCATATTCATGTATTCTTCTAATTCAAAAATATTATTTTGTGAAAATACACTTTCTAAAGTTGCTCTATTAATATGAGTATAAAATTGTGCTGGTAAAAAATTTTTTATTCTTTTAACTAACTCTGTATTATATTTTTCATTTTCAAAGCTAGCAGCAAGTAAGACAGGTATTTCATAGTTGATAATTAATATAGCGATTTGTTTAAGTTCTAAATTATCAAATAATCCATAACAAACAACATTGTCCCATTCCTTAATTGATAAATAATTTAATTGATATATGTAATTATATTTTGCTTTGTTTTCTAAAAACTTATAAACTACACTAGTATTATGAATAATTCTTACTTCCATATTATAATACAACCTTTCTATATATTATTTTTTGTGTTATTCCTAGAATACTTTATAGTATACGTGAATTATCCCAAGAACATATTTCTACATGTACTTACTCAAATCCTATGTCTTATAACTTTTTTGTTTACAAAGTATTACTAATTATGTAATATTTTGTATGAATTTTATTGATACCCAAAAACAAACAATTTTTAACATACCTATATTTTAATACATGTTAAAAAGAAGGCTACCCGTAAGTCCCTTCTTTTCATAAATAAGCTATGAAATTTTTGTACTCATATCTAGTTTCTCTCTTTGTCATGATAAAGCCCTACCTCAATGTCCCCTTAAAGTACAATGAGAAGAATAAGTCTATATTTATTCTTCTCATTTAATAAAATTATTTTAACCCACTAGATAATTGAGTAGCTTTTTGCTTGGCTTCTTGAACTTTATTTGTTGGAGCATCTTCTGTTTTATACCAACCTTTTTGTTTCATAGCATCAAAAACTCTATATTGAATATTTTGTGAGGTTTTGAAATTATTTACTAATGTATCTCTAAGGTTGGGACAAGAACTTTCTGTTATTCCAGTACTATATGCCGATATAACTTGTTTTTCAGTAGCTAATATATCATCCATTAATTCTTGTTCAGTTAAATTTCCAACATTTCCACCTGTTAGGTTTTGCATAATTATACCTCCTATAATTTATGTTAATGAATTCATAGTAGTTTGTTCAAATACTATTCATGCGATTCTAAATAGTTTTTTAGTGATATAAAGTTTTGTTTATGAGTATTCGCTGCTTCTGTGCATAAAGATTTTAATTGAGGGTCTGTGCAGTATTGAGAATATAAATTACATTTTTTATTCATCAAAGACTCATAATTCAATTGATCATTTATTACTTTTAAGTTTTTATCTTCTAATTGTGGTTTTCCACCCATATTCATATTCATAAATTCTTTACCTCCTATAATGTTCTAGTAGCTTGGCTACAAAATATATTATCTCCTCTTAGTAAAAAATATATACGTATTAAACTATATATTTACTAACTGCAAAATTATAAATTATTTCGTGTTAATTTATTCAATATCCATATTATTTTGCTCAATTAAGTGTAAAAATATAGTGCATCTACTTTTGCTAATTTGTTATAATTTTACTAAATATGTACATATTACAAAGATGAACAACACTAGCTATTAGCATTTTATTAGTGTAAATAATAATATTACAAATGTATAGTACACTTGTAATATTATTTCAGAAACTTTATCCACAAATTTCTTAGGGTAAAATCAAAATTTTTACATAAAATAAATTAGATTATATATAAAGGAGATGCTTGTATGTCTGGTAAAAACAAACAATTCAATAAACAAGATAAAAAAATTGCAGAAAGAATAGAAAATATGAATCTAGAAACTTCAAATGAACTAGGTTTAAATGAATATAAAACAGATATTGGATACAGAAAACAGAACAATAAGCAAGGCCCAAAGGCAAGAATAGATCAATAAAAAGATAGGAGCGAAAGCTCCTGTTTTTTATGAAGCATTATATGATTTAACTTATGGCATAAATTAATTTTATTAGATTCTATAAAAATTATATGGGTATGAGTATAATATACTATTTAATGGAAGGAGATGATCATATTTGTGCAAATATGATTTAGCCACTTTTGCAGGAGGATGCTTTTGGTGTATGGTAAAGCCGTTTCACGAATATAAAGGTGTACTAGAGGTTTCATCAGGATATACAGGAGGTCATCAACAAAATCCAACTTATACACAAGTATGTAGTGACATTACAGGCCACTATGAAGCAGTACAAATAAAATTCAATCCCAATATCATAAGCTATGATTCATTACTATCTATATTTTGGTCACAAATAGACCCTACAGATTCTACTGGTCAATTTGGTGATAGAGGTAACTCTTATAAAACTGCTATCTTTTATCATAATCAAAAGCAAAAAGAAGAAGCTATAAAATCCAAAGATTCACTTCAAAAAAATGGTGTTTTTGATAATCCTATAGTTACTGAAATATTACCATCTAAAACTTTTTATCTAGCAGAAGAATATCATCAAAATTATTATAAGAAAAATCCTACCCAATATGAAATTTATAAAACAAGGTCAGGAAGGGAAAATTTTATAAAAACCCATTGGAATGAAAGAAAAGATAATGAACTACTTAAATCTAAATTAACCCCCCTTCAATATGAAGTAACTCAAAATAAAGGTACAGAGCCTGCTTTTAATAATGAATATTGGGATACTAAGAAACAAGGCCTATATGTAGATATAGTGTCCGGTAAGCCTTTATTTAGTTCAAACGATAAATTTGATTCTGGATGTGGTTGGCCTTCTTTTACAAAACCCATAGATAGAAAATTTATAAAAGAAAAAGCTGATTTTAGCTATAATATGCATAGAATAGAAGTTATAAGTACTAAATCTGACGCTCATCTAGGCCATGTATTTAATGATGGTCCAGTAGATAAGGGTGGTCTTAGATACTGTATAAACTCGGCTTCTTTAAGATTTATTCCAAAAGATAAGCTAGAAGAAGAAGGGTATCAAGACTATAAATACATTTTTGATTAACATAACTTTTATTAATACACATACTAAAATAGTCACTTTGTATAAAAATACTCAATAATTTTAAAAATAATAATAAATAAAATTCAATACAATTAAAACAACAGCATGAATCGAATTAAATATCGAAATCATGCTGCTTGCACACACTCAAATGCCCAGTTTTATTTTTGCTCAATTTTGAAGTTCCCTAGGTCTACTAACTATATTTAATCTTTCCACGTCCAAAATTAAATGATAAAATGAAACCGACTATAACAATACCTGCTGCTACTGTTGTTGCACTTGAAAATCCTGAAGCTACTGCAACTTCATTTGTTACATTTCCTGTCTCTAAAATTTTAAGTTGAACCACTGACATTATTCCCATAAATAATGATGCTCCTATTGCAGCAGAAACTTGCTGTAGTGTATTTACTATTGCTACTCCATGAGGATAATACTCCTTAGGCAATTGATTTAAAGAATGTGTTTGAGATGGTGACATGGTAAATCCAACCCCTACACATATACACATATAAGTTATGATTACCGTTACTAATGATGTTTCACTATTAAACTGAACTAAAACTAATAAAAATACACCTGTTATTCCTAATCCAACAGGTACTAACCACTTTACACCAAATTTATCGTATATTTTTCCACCTATAGGTGTTGCAATTCCATTACAAAGTACAGCTGGCAATAATGCAAGAGCTGCTGTAAAACTTGTTGTTCGTAGTGCCCCTTCTAAATACATTGGCAACATTACATTCATAGTAAAGATAGTCATCATTGATATCATTACTAACAATATACCTATTACAAATTTTGGATATTTAAATGGTGATAAGTTTAACATAGGTTCAACTAAATTAAATTGACGTTTTACAAAAATTATTATGCAAACTATCCCTATAATAAAGCTTAATAAAGTTACAATAATACTCCCTCCAGCAATACTACTTATTCCATATATTACAGCTCCAAGTCCTATAGTTGAAAGTATAACTGATAAATAATCTATTTTTGGTTTTGTAATCTCTACTACATCAACTAACACCATTTTTCCTACAAGCATAGTTACTGCTATAACTGGAATTAAAGCTATAAATAATGCATGCCAGCTAAAATATCGCAATATAATCCCTGAAGCCGTTGGTCCAAAGGCAGGCCCAAGTGAAACTGCACATACACAGGCCGCCATTGCTAAACCTATTCTTTCTTTTGGAGCTACTAGTAATACTGTATTCATCATAATTGGTATCATCATGCCTGTACCAGAAGCTTGTATCATTCTTGAAATCATTAACATAACAAAAGATGCTGAACATGCGGCACATACTGTTCCTAATAATAACAATCCTAATGCACTTAAAAATAAGTTCTTGGTTTTAAATGTTTGAATAAGAAATGCTGTAACAGGTACCATAATCGATGTTACTATCATATATGCTGTGACTAACCACTGAACCGTACCAGCAGTAACATCCATTTCTTTCATAATACCTGATAATGCTACATTTAATACAGTTTCATTAAATGTAGCTATAAATGCACTAAATACTAGTACTGATATGATTGCCGTTGAATCTATTTTCTTTGTAATTTCCAATTTATTTTCCTCCATTGTTTCCTTGATTTTTTAGTTAAATCTACACACTAAATTTTTAAAAAACAGCTAACTATTTTTTCATAAACTAAAATAACCCTCGACAATCAAATTTTTGATTGCCGTGGATTTCATTCTGTATGATAAATCTTAAGTCAATAAATTATTAAAGTTCCATAAAACACAATATCTATTTTATTCTTTTATCTTGCTGGCTTAGTTGCTGTAATAAAATTCTTATATTTTTCTATGCTTTGTTTGTAATCATCTGATTTCTTTAATTCTATGCTTGTAGCAATCGTCTTTCCAATATCCTCAGCATGAATTAATTTCCCAGATAAGGTATCATGTGCATGTTTCAATTGTTCTTGTGGAAATTCAAATCTTACTTTACCATCAACAATTTTAACATCCCCTTCAATACCACACATACAGCAAATAGCATGTGTAGATTCCCTGTCTAAAAAGAAATTTCTACTATGGCAGTGTGTACAAACACCTTCTTCTCCTTTATAAGAAGCATTAGTTATATCTTGTGCAGCTTTAGCAAGATTCCAACCTATTTCATGAATTCTTGCAACTTTATCCTTATCTACAATAATCCCTGTAGACCAAGGAAAAACTTCATTATCTATAACTTTCCACATAGGAGTTAATGCTTGTATTGCTGAATCACATTGGAATCTTGTAACCCAATCTGAACCTCCAATACCTATATAAGAAATTACCTTATCTTTTAATATTCTTGGGTCTGGAGTTTTACCTCCTGTTTCTTTTGCGATTTTATTAGCAGTAACATTATTACCTCTATCCATTCTTGGTCCAAAACGATCTCTAATTGCAAGGAACATACTTGGAGCGCCTTTGCAAAAAATCGGATTTGCAAAGATTATTCCATCTGCATCCAGCATCTTATCTAATAACCAATCAAAATCATCTTTTAATACACACATATTTCCTTTCCCTGTCATAAGTGAATTTACACATGCTGTACACCCAATACAATGTTTTATATCTAAATCTAATAGATTAATAAATTCAACCTCTGCTCCCATCTCCTTTGCAGCTATAAGAGCCTCTTTACACATAGAATCGTTATTCCCATATTTTCGTCCACCTGAAATGCCTAAAATTTTCATATTTTATATCCTCCGATTATTTATTTTCGTGCAAAGTATTCACACAGTTTTTTTATTCATTAGTATTTTAACATGTTAAAGTTATATAAAATATATATTCATATATTATATTAACTACAGTTTTATATTCTTTTTTACTTTAAAGATATTTTTTTTATTATTCTTGATAAAATTTTGCAGTTAAAAAATTAAAATTTTGCAGTTTTAATTTTTTTCTTGTTTTCTGTTATGTTATAATCTTTATTGATAGTGTTATAATTTAGTACTCTATTATATTCTAAAATTATATTTTTACTATGGAGGTACTCTATGGATATAAATCAAGAACTTGTAAACTTTAAAACTTCTTCTTCAATGAATTTTTCTGTACTTTCCATTGAAAATTTAGAAAGATACTGGCATCAAAGTATAGAGCTAATATATGTATTATCGGGTAGTGTTCACGTTCAATGCCGTAATATGCAGTATAATTTACACGAAGATGATATTATTCTTATAAATATGTTTGATGTACATGCCTTATCTAGTAATCAATGTGAAGTATTATCCTTAAAAGTTGATATTTCTTCGCTTGATTCCGAAATTTCTCGTTTCTCTCAAAAGCGATTTGATTGCAATTCATCTATAGAAACAGATAAAACTAAATTTCTACCCTTAAAGCGGCTTCTTGCTTCAATTGTAAAATCTAACCTAAATCCAGAAGATAATATTGAACTTTTGAATAAATCATATATTTATAAATTATTGTACACATTGACCACTAATTTCAAAGTAGAAGATACTAATAATTTCAATGACTTAAATAAGAATTCAGAGAGAATAAAAAATATATTGAATTATATAAACGAAAATTATAGACAAAAAATATCATTAACTGATTTAGCAGATGCATTTTATCTATCTGCCCCATATATTTCAAAAATTTTCAAAGAATTTATAGGTATTAGTTTTAGTGAATATTTAACGGAAGTTAGGCTTTCTTATGCAACAAAAGATTTAGCTGTGCCTAATTTAAAAATTGAATATATTGCTGAAAAAAATGGTTTTTCAAATACACGCTCATTTGTTTCTGTATTTAAAAATAAATATGAATGTCTTCCAAGTAAATATCGAAAAAAAATGGATACATATAATTCTGAGAGTCAAAATAGCATGACGGAGAGTATAAATTATTTTGCTTTGCGTCATCATACTTCCTTTAATCGTTTAGTAGATTATCTTAAACAGGATGTTATTATTTCAGAGGAAAACAAATCTCATACTACAATTTATGAAATAAGTCCAATTAATACATCAATAAAAGGAATGCCGCTTCGACATACATTTAAAACACTTACTTGTATTGGAAAGGCAAAACATCTATTAATTTGTGAAAATCAACATATGCTTCTTGAATTACAAAAAGATATTGGATTCGAGTATATTCGTTTTCATGGATTACTTGATGATGAAATGATGTTTTATTCTGAAAATGAAAATGGAGACCCGGAATTATGTTTTACTTATATTGATTTAGTAATAGATTTTCTTCTTTCAATTAATTTAAAACCTTTTATGGAACTTTCTTTTATGCCTAAAAAACTAGCAAGTAATCCTGAGCGTACAATGTTTTTTATTGATTCAGTTATTAGTTTGCCAAAAAGCATGCAAAAGTGGACTTATATTATCCAGCAGCTAATTAAACATTTTATTTCTCGATACGGTAAAAAAGAAGTTGAATCTTGGCCATTTTTCTTATGGAATGAACCTGATTTAATAAAAATGTTTGGATTTAAAAATAGAAATGATTTTTTTGATTTTTATAAAGAAACGTATAAAACTATAAAAAATATTAGCCCCTATATTTGCTTTGGTAGTTCTCCAGTTTTTTCTGATACAATAGCGGGGTCAAATAACTGGCTAGATACATTTATAGATTTCTGTAAACTAAATGATTGTTTCCCTGATTTTATAAATATGCATTTTTATCCCATGGATTTATCAGGGCAGGATGTTACCACTATTTCAAGAAAAGTTCATGGTGAAATGCAAAAGTATCTAGTATATATGGAATCTGAAAATGCCCTAAAAGAAAACATTCGATGTATAAGAAAAAGAATGAAGGAAAATCATTGGGAAACTGACAAGCTATATTTAATTGGTTGGAATTCTTCAATATCTCATAATGAATTATTAAACGACACTGTATACAAAGCAGCATATATCGCTAAAAACATATTAGAAAATTACGATACCATTGAAAGTTTTGGTTATTGGCAAATATCAGATTTCACTGAAGAAGTAAAGATAAAAAATCAATTATATCAAGGAGGTAAAGGTTTTTTTACTTACAATGGAATAAAAAAATCCCACTATTATGTTTTCCAAATGCTTAATAAGCTCGGTGACAGACTTCTTGAAAAAGGAGATGGATTCTTTATAACTACAGATGGAGATTCAATTCAAATAATCTTATATAATTATCAGCATTATTCAAAACTTTATGCATCAGGTGAAGTATTTGATATGACTTTTGAGAATAGGTATACACCATTTCCAAAGTCCCATACTTTAAAAGTAATTCTTCCACTTACAAAT
This sequence comes from Tepidibacter mesophilus, assembly GCF_002724055.1. Classification (GTDB taxonomy): domain Bacteria; phylum Bacillota; class Clostridia; order Peptostreptococcales; family Peptostreptococcaceae; genus Tepidibacter_A; species Tepidibacter_A mesophilus. Next base: position 17,187 of record NZ_BDQY01000001.1, read on the forward strand.
CTTTTGGAAGATAGTTATCAGTTAACAGAAACTATTGTGAATAAAAACTATGGAAGTTCTTTTGATAAATGGCTTGAACTAGGTGGTCTGCCTTTAGAAAATAAAAATGATATTGAGTATTTAAAATCTGTATCTCTTCCACTAATTCAAAAAAAAATACTAGATATAGAAAACAACTCCTTAACAATAACTACTGAATTACAGCCACATGAAGTACGCTTGATAGAAATCAAACCTCTTTATGCTGATTTTCTTAATATCTAAAAATACTTATAATTTTGTATTTTATAGCTGTAGTTGAGAAATTTAATATATGAAATTGAAGTATTTAATAAATCAGCTATAATAATTAAATGCCGATTATCTTCTTAATACAAAAGCCCCTTAAATTCAAGGGGCTTTTGTATTATACTGCGTCTACTTTTTCTATCATAAACTTATTTATAACATGTGCAACACCATCTTCTTCATTTGATAAAGTTATATAATCTGCAATTTCTTTAACTTCATCAAATCCGTTTTCCATGGCAACTCCAAGTCCTGCATATTCAATCATCGCAAGATCATTTTCGGCATCTCCAACACAAATTACTTTATCTGAATTAATACCAAGCTCATTTGCAACTGCATTAATCCCTACTCCTTTATTTACAGACTTGTGTAAAAACTCTAAAAAGAAAGGAGCACTCTTTACAATAGTATATTTATCTTTAATATTTTGAGGTATTTTAGGAATAATCTTATCTATTAATTCAGGTTCATCAATCATCATAACCTTAACTATAGTTTCATCTTTATCAACAGACTCAACTGGTAATTCATAAACATCTATTCCATTCATACTACCCTCTAAATCTGTATACTTATTGCTGTTTGGCGTAATTACACTAGATTCTGTTAATGCATGTATGTTAACACCAAGTTCTTTGCTCAGTTCATAAAGTTCTTTGTAATCATCTAAGCTTAAAGTTATCTTAGAAATAATCTTTCCACTTTTAGTAGTTTGAACTAACGCTCCATTAAATGCTACAACATAATCCTCATCAGAAATAAGGTCTAACTCTTTAAGAAATTTCTTAACACCAAGAAGTGGTCTTCCAGTTGCTAGAACAACCTTCTTTCCCTGATTCTTTGCCTGTTGAATAGCTTCATAATTAGCCTCTGATACTTTCATTTCTTTATTAAGTAAGGTACCATCCATATCTAATCCAATTAATTTATACATAACTTTTTCCTCCTATTGTTTATTGTAGTATTATATATACTAAAATAATATTATAATATATTTTTTATACTTTGAAAAACCCTTTAAGATATAAACTTAAAGAGTTCAATTCATTATTTGGGCATAACTACTATATTTATTAAATCTCTCTTTGTGCATTTACATAAAATCATTCCTTATATGTTATATATAATCTATTAATTAGTCATTTAGTTCTTATACCTTTCAAATTGTTTTTTATAATATCTAAAATTAACTTTTGCCATGATTTTCTTAAGTATAGATATGGTATATCATATACTCTTTTAAACTATTTATCCTTATAATTAAAAAACTCCCTCAAATAGTTATTAACTATTGGACGGGAGTTTTAGTCACATGATTCCATCTATTTTTATTGATATCTAACAATATCAACCTCTTCAAGTACAACAAAGATTACTTTGTTTACACTCTATCACTATAACGGGTGTAAGGATTCCCAAAACAGTCTACTACCAAAAAGAATTACTTTTATTAATTACTTTCTTGTTAATTTAATAACAACATCTTTATATTGAGGATATTTCTTTAAAAGGTATTCTCTTTTAAATAGTTCAAAGTCTTCAAATTCAAATCCAGGGGAAACCATACATCCAACAAGAGCATATCCAGGATCATTCATTGCAGAGCCAAATATATAATTTTTACGAACTAGAACTTGAGGCTTTTCTCCATTTTCAATATCTAGTCCAAGCTTTTCTTGTGTAAGTTCACCTTCAGGAGAAATCATATATATTGTTAATGGAGAACCTGATTGGTAATACCACATTTCATCAGATTTAAGTCTATGAAAATTTGAAACTTCTCCATCTCTTAATAAAAAGTAAATACTTGACCATAGTTTTCTATTGCCTTTAAAGTTAACATCTAAGTTATTATATGTAATAGTTTGTTCAGAAACAAACATTTCTTTGTAAAATCCACCTTCAGGATGAGAACTCATATTTAGTTTTTCAATAAAATAATCTGCTGTATACATTTCTAAAGCCCCTTTTAACCTTCACTTTCGTGATTATTTTTTGCTTTGATAAAAAGATTCAGATAGCTTACTTATTCATTAGTCGTTTTCATTCAACCATTTAATAAGCACTTCTATGTATTTGTCATTCTCTTCTACGAACGGCATATGGCGACTAAATTCAAATAATTCCCATTTTGAATTAGGAATCTTGTCATTCATTGTTTTTGCAACAAGTGGCGAGCAAAGATCAAGCAAACCACTGATAATTAAACTAGGTTCTTGAATATATTCAATCTCTTTCATAAAATCAAAGTTTTTTAATGTACCAGATGGGCTGAACTCATTCTGACCCCAGGCAGTTACATAGGCCTCTGTTCCAGCAACCTTTGGTCGTCTTAAGCACTCTGGGGAATCTGATCCTACTGGTCCTGCACAATGGCGAAGCATGAATTCTGCTTCTGCCTGCTGATACTCTTTTAACGAATAATCTCCATTTTCTTCTGCTTTTGCAATAGCAGCTTGCATTTCCTTAGGAAGATATGCAACTCTTCTACGCTGTTCTTTTTCCCATAATTCAGCTGATGGTAGAGTACTGGATAAAATATAACTCTTTATTCCTTGCGGTTTATATTCACAAGCATATTGGATTGCCTGCATTCCTCCCCATGATTGTCCTAATAAGTGAATCTCATCTAAGCCTAAGTGTTTACGTAACTGGATTAATTCTTCAATCCAAGTCTTAGCACACCACAAGTCAGGACGAGAAGGTGTTGAAGACAATCCGCATCCCAATTGGTCATACATAATAACTGCACGTCCATCTTCCGCAACTTTGTCAAGTACTTCAAAATAATTATGTGTAGAACCCGGTCCACCATGTAGTAAAACCAACGGCTTCTTATTTCCTGTACATTCACCCACTATACGATAGTAAGTTTTATATTCTAGATATGGCATATACCCTTCAGTAATTTTCATAATCAATCTCCTTATGTTTATTTTTTAGTTATTAAATACTAATAGGATAATATTATTACCTAAAAATGTCAACATGAAGATTAAATTTTATAATTTCCTATTTTTTATAGAACTTTATAGTTTTTTTGTTATTCTAGTATTTAGCATACATTCCTTTATAAAAGTTATAATCTGTTAGCATATAAAAATAACCTCACTTAAGGTATTCTTCCTAGTATACTTGTCTTATATATTATCTAAATTTAAATTAGTATATCCTTCACAATTTTGTACTACTACAACTTACTTCTTGGCGATATTATAACATAATGTACCCTTTTTACAATTCTTCTTAAAATACCATGTAGATTTATTTTGATAAGTATTTTTTTCTTAACTTATACTATTATTAATTTTGAATATATCTAATTATCCCCTTTGCCAAGTTGCTCTTCATACAATTTACTGTTGCGTAGCCTCATTTTCTCAGCCAGTTATTCAAAGATTAAATTTAGAAGAGAAGAGCATTGAAATATTCAATTAGACAAGACTCTGTTTTTATAAGTATAATTATGAATAACCTAAACTTAGGACCGGAAGGGAGTAAATATTAATGTGTGATATTGCTATTTCAACATCTGCATTCTGTTTGTGGGATATTGGACCTGAACGCAAACTGAATATTTGCAAGGAGTTAGGATTTAATCGTATTGTTATTGCGTTTAGCACATTGAAAATGCTTCGCCAGTTTGCTTCATCACCTAAGCTATGTGAAAAATTGACACAGTTTAATCATGTGATGATTCATGCACCTTGGTGTGGAATCAATTACAAAAATAACAAAGCAACGAAAGATGTATTTGCTCATCTAGATATGATTGTTCAAAAAGTGAAAATTGATGCAGTCATTTTTCACTTTGATTGTATTAAGGATTGGTCGCAATTTAGAGATTGCTCGTTTCCTTATTATATAAAAAATCCTAATCATGCATCGTGGCAGACTTTTGATGAGGCATTGCATCAGCATGGTTTTGATAGTGTATTAGATATTAATCGATCAATCCGTTTTGAAGATTATATTGATAAATACTTGAATCATCATGGAGAACAGATAAAAGCCATCCATGTGAGTGGTTTTATTGATGAACTGGGGCGCACCCCCATTGTTGAGAGTGGGCAAATGGAACTGCTGAATAAAGTGAAACAAGTCAATGCCCCTATTATTATTGAAGGGCTATTTTCGCCAGGCGATTTTGAAGGTATACGAGAAGAAATTAAAGTCATTCAAGATAGTGTATATGGGTAATGCTTGTTTTTTCTAGGAAACAGGCAATTTTGGCACAACTTAAATGTCTTATAAATAATCCTGCTTACCCCCATTACAGTGAACCGCATCATAAATGATACGAACAGAAATTTTTGAAAAAAAGAAATTAAATAAGAATGTTAATTAAAATGGTACCTATAGATAAGACATACTAAAAAAGTGTTTGTTCTATAGGTACTTTAAATTGTCAACAATTTTTACACTTTTTGTTGGATATCAATAAACCTATATTCTACAGGACTAAGACAATCTAAGGACCCGTGGATTCTGTGATTGTTATACCAATTACATAATCAAATAATTCACATTTTGTCTAACCTCCAGTATCAAACTATTTATAGAATCCTTAATAGTATTTTCTCATCTACTAAAAATATTCATGTTAAAAAAACACTTTAAATTATTAATTAGAGTATTTAATAGAGAATCTACTATACTTCATAAAACATGGATAATAAGCAAATATATTATACTCAAGTTTTTAAATCCCTTTATTATAATTTTAAATTCATTGTTTAATTTACTCGTTTTACAATTGGATGACTCTCTTTAAATTGAACTAAATCCCATAGATTACCATACAAATCTTTAAATACTGCAACTATACCGTATGATTGCTCTTTAGGTTCTCTTACAAACTCTATCCCTTTTAAAATCATTTCGTTATAATCTCTCCAAAAATCATCAGTTCCTAGAAATAGAAAAACTCTGCCACCAGCTTGATTACCTATAAATGCCTCTTGTTCAGTTTTCGATGCTCTTGCAAGTAATATTGTAGTCCCAGTAGAACTAGGTGGCGATACAACTACCCAACGTTTGTCTTGTTCAGGTTGATATGTATCTTCAATTAGTGTAAAATGAAGTTTTTTCGTATAAAATTCTATAGCTTCATCATAATCTTTAACAACTAGAGCTATATGGACAATTGATTGTACCATTTTCTTACCTCCTAAACATTTCTATATTATAAATAATAGCAGTGTTATTGTCTACTGTCCCTTATATATGGAAATTGCTCCATCCGTTCCAATATGTAAATAAGAAGGAATACAGTCTACTGTTCCAAACCATTTACCGCTAACTCCAATTATTGGTCTCCATTCGCTGTATAAACCATAGTTCTTGAAATCCAAATACAAATCAGATTTTGCCTCGGATACCTTCATATTAGCAATCTTACAATTGTCTGATCGTGAAAAGCAGTTATTACCATCAAAAGTTTTAGACATTGCTATTGAGGTAACTGCTTTTACAGAAGCATTTGTAAAGTCGGTAACCGTTGAAACTTTTCGGATTATTTCCATACCATCAAGTTCAACCACCAAATCCACTTGTTTTTTAGATACTTTCTCGCTATAGAATTTTATATGATGAGTAGAACCTTGCTCTAAAGCAATATTGTCCCCCCAGCGCCAATCATCCCCTTGACGCATATATACAGTCCATTTATTGTAGTTAGGGTGATTTGAATCTTCAATGAATTGAAAGCCACCTTCAACGTTTCCCACATCATTTTTCCAATCAAAACCAAAATATACATAGGGACAGTCTCCTTTTTCTGCTATTGTAACCATAGGTAGCGTAATTTCTGCTTGTATACCATCAAAACCTTTAAACTCAAGCTGTTTACGTGAGAATATACCCGTAGAACCTCCATTGATATTAAATGGCGTGAATTCTATCGAATTGTCATATGAGGTGTTTTTGGTTACTGAAATAATCCTAGTTTTATTGTCCCAATCAACTGCATATCCGTAAGCCTTCATAACCTCCCTAAGAGGAAGATAAGCGCGTCCATTTTTTACTACTGCAGCTGTATCTATAGAAATAGGTATTTGATTTTTGAAAATCTCCTTCTTACCCATAGGAATTTCCACTTTAATTTCACCTTTGCGTGATATTACAGTCTGTATCTGTTGATTCCAGTCCACTTGACAACCTATTGAACTCAAACAAATTCGTAAAGGTACCATAGTACGGCCTGTATCGCTTACGTAAGGAAACCCAGTTGATTCATCAAACATAATCACTTTGCCATCTACTATGATGGTAAGTGGTTTTTCCGAGGCCTTGCCCACTGTACCCATAGCAACAATAATTATACTGATCAAGGTAATTAGAACTATTTTTTTCAAAATATGAATCCTCCTTCTTTGTAAGTATCTTTATGTATTCTTAAACTTGATTTTCTTAGTCTAATTATATACGAAAATACTATTTTTTAGTATAATTATCTATTATTACTTGGTAATGCATCTGAATCTATGCCTATATAAAAAAGACAACCTCATTTTAATAAGAGTTCCCTGATTATTTCAAATCATCTATTCTTCTAAAGTATATTTTGAATCAATAGAGTCTCTACAAGCCAAATCGTATCATTTGCATGATAGAATTTCATTCCATCTATTGATGGTTCAATGTAATTTAACCCATACTTATACAAAAATTACTGATTTTAAAGAGATAACCTATATTTATATAATTCTATACTGTTACTTAAAATCAATATTGTAATTGATATATAAATATACTATAATTCTATACACTTATAGTAATATGAAATTTAAATATCGAGGTGAATGCAATGAATAATTTAAAATTAATTAATACTGATAAAACTCTTTTTAATGGCAAAGCATACAAGTATCTAAAAGGAAGTATTTTAGTAATGTATGTTCTATTTATGTTAGTCTATATGTTTAGGGCGAATTTATATAAATTAGATAATCATTACACTACCTTGTTTGCCTGGACAGCACCAAATCTTATACCAAGTTTCCTTTTTACATTGATAGGTATTTTTTACGTAGTTCCTATATTATTTAAAACTACAAATGTAATTAGCAATTCTAAGTTTATATGGTTAATTAATGTGCTTAATATAAGTATTTTTGCACTTATAGAATATCTTCATGTAATATTTAATTTAGGACTATGGGATAACAAGGATATGATTGCTTCTTTAATTGGTATTATAGTTGCTACAATTGTTTACTTTAAATTTAGAAAGTCTTTTATTAATTAAATATAAATAGGAATTTGCTCTTATATACTAACAGTTTTGACTCTTTACCATATAATATCAATAAGGTTTTTCTTTTCATACAAAACACTCAAATCATAAAATAGATATCAATACAAGCTGAATAAAGACTTGTCTTTTATAAAAACACTAGATAATATCCTGTAAGTATAAGAAACCCGACTGACTCAATACCCACAACATAAAAAGAAAATGTCATTAAGAGAAAACATATATCTAAAACAGTAATATGTTAAACGATTACTTATAAAACTAAAAATTCAGATGAAGCAATTATTCCATCTGAATTAAGTTTCACTTTATATAAGTTATACCAATCTATTTTTACTTTTATTAAGAATATATTATTAACATATCCTCGGTAACAATTCTCCTTCATGCATATTCAACATCCTAGTTCCTCCTATTTCTGTCTTCAAATATACACTTCTTTTATTATCATTTATAACTTCACCTATTATCATAGAATCTCTTCCTAAAGGATTTTTTTTCATAGCTTCAAGTACCCTATTAGCATCATTATTTGATACTATAACTACTAGTTTTCCTTCATTTGCCATATATAAAGGATCAAATCCTAACATTTCACACATACTCATTACTTCATCTTTAACTAATATATCTTCTTCATATAAAACTATACTCCTACTGCTATGGTTTGTTATTTCATTTAATGTTGTAGCTAATCCCCCTCTTGTTGGATCTCTCATTATTCTTACGTTTTTACTTGCATTTAATATATCTTTAGTCAACGTATTTAGTAAATTGCAGTCGCTTTTTATATCTACATCAAAATCTAAGTCTTCTCTTTGACTTATTATACTCATTCCATGATCTGCTATTGTTCCACTTATTATTACCTTATCTCCTTCTTGTATATTGTTTGCACTTATATTTAATTTATCATCTTCTATTAACCCTATACCTGTTGTATTTATATATATTCTATCTACATTTCCTTTTTCAACAACTTTGGTATCCCCAGCAACTATTTTTACATTAGCTTGTTTTGCTGTCTTGGCCATTGAAATAACTATCTTTTCTAAAATATTTATCTCTAAACCTTCTTCTATTATAAATCCAACGGTGATGTACATTGGTTTAGCACCACTCACCGCTAAATCATTTATTGTTCCACATATAGATAATTTTCCAATATCCCCACCTGGAAAAAATATTGGTTTGACAACAAAAGAATCTGTTGTTACAGCTATTCTTCCATTTAATTTTTGTAAAATGCTAGAATCATTTTGCTGTAATAATATATCATTTTCAAAATGTTTATAAAACATATCATTTATAAGATTATGAGTTATCTTTCCCCCACTTCCATGAGATAGAGTAATTACATCCATATTAACACTCCTTATCTTATGCCGTAATTATAATATGCATTGCACGTTCCCTCCTGTGATATCATACAGGCTCCTATTGGATTTGATGGGTTACATACTTTAGAAAATAATTTACATTGTGTTGGTTTTTTTATTCCTTTTAATATTTGACCACATAAACAATCTTTATGAATATCATTATGTACTGTTTTAATATTTAATTTAGACTTTGCATCATATATTTTATATTTTTCTTTTAACTCAACCCCTGTATTTTTTATATTTCCAAGACCCCTCCATATGCTATCAGAATTAGTAAATACTTCATCAATAATAGATACTGCCTTTTTATTTCCTTCATATTTAACAATCCTGTTATATATATTTTTAACTTCATATTTTTCTCTATTTATCATTTCTACTAAAAAATATATAGCTGATATTATATCACAATATTCGAATCCTGCTATAACAGCTGGTAACCCATATTCTTTAGCCAAAAACTCAAAAGGCTTAACTCCTACAATAGCGCTTACATGTCCCGGACATAAAAATCCATCTATATTAACTTGTTTATCTATTACTATCTTTTTTATAGCGTTTGGCATTGTTTTTATAGATTGTAAAACACTAAAGTTATTTATATTTTCATTTTTAGCTTTATAGATACTAAGTGCTATAATTGGAGCTGTTGTTTCAAAACCAATTCCTAAAAACACTACTTCTTTTTTAGGATTTTGTTTTGCAATTTCATGGCAATCAAGAGGCGACATAACTAATCTAATATCTCTTCCTAAAGCCTTCTCTATTTTAAGTGAACTATATGTACCAGGAACTTTTATCATATCACCAAATGTAGTTATTATAACATCATCTCTTTTACAAAGCTCTATAGCTGTATCTATATAACTCTGTGCCGTTACACACACAGGGCAACCTGGGCCTGATATTAAGTTTATATTTCGAGGTAGTAAATCCCTTATTCCATTTTTTAATATAGACATTGTATGCGTTCCACATACTTCCATAATTGATATATCTCGTTCTAATTTATCTGAAATACTATATAACATCTTCTTTGCTAATTTAGGATTTCTAAATTCTTTTATATATCTCATATATACTTCCTTTATTTAATCTTTTAATATACCTTCAAATAATTTTAAGGTGTGTTCTGCCTCTTTTTTATCTATCTTTTGTATAGCACATCCTACATGTATTAAAACATAATCTCCTATATTTAAATTATCTAATAAACACGTATTTACTTTAGTTTTAACTCCCCCAAAATTTACGAAAGCTTCCTCTTCATAAACTTCTATAACTTCAGCTGGAACTGCTATACACATATTATCACTCCTTAGAATTCTCATTAGCTATAACTACTTGCCCAACACATATACCACTATCATTACACGGTATTAATTTATGAGTATAGACTTTAAAACCTTGTGAAACTAGCTTTTCATATATTCCCTTTAATAATATTTCATTTTGAAATACTCCTCCGCTTAATGCAACCTTATGTATATTATAGTTTTCAGCTATAATATTACACATTTTTACTGAAAAATCTATTACTGTATTATGAAATTTTTTAGATATAACACTATAATTTATACCTTGATTTACATCTTCTATTATTCCTTTTATTATTTTATCTGTATTTATAATATATTTTTTATTTATACATTCTATATTATAATCATATTTTCTACACTCATTTTCATCTGCTCTATTTTCTAATAAAATTGCTGCTTCACCTTCAAACGTTACTTTACCAAAATATCCAGTTACAGCTGATACAGCATCAAATAGCCTTCCCATACTCGAGCACTCAGGAGAATTTATATTATTTTTTATTATAGCTAATATAGGTTTTATATTTTTATCATTCATAGAAGGTGGTATGTTTTTGTATATCTCATTTTTATAGGTTTTATAAATATAGCTTACAGCCATTTTCCATGGCTCTTTAGCTGCTACATCTCCACCGGGCATACTTACATAGTTTATATGTCCAACCCTTTTAAAATCCTTATAATTACATATCAAAAACTCCGAACCCCATATTTGTCCATCAGTTCCATACCCAATTCCATCATAAGCTATTCCTATAACATTATCTTTTACTTTATTTTCAACCATACAGCTTACTACATGTGCATGATGATGCTGTACAGCTATTTTTTCTATATTTTGCTTATTTACATATTCTGATGACCAATAATTTGGATGCATGTCGTAAGCTATTATTTTAGGATTTATATTATATATATTTTTATAGTGAAATACATTATTTTCGAATCTATCATAGGTTTCTAAGTTATCCATATCTCCTATATACTGACTTATAAATACATTTTTGTCTTTAGATAAAGCGAATGTATTTTTTAAATGTGATCCACAAGCTAAAATATCTTTTTTATTTTCAATATTCATATATATTGGAGAATATCCTCTAGAGCTTCTTAAAACTCTTTCCTCACCTAAAATAACTCTACTTACAGAGTCATCTACTGGTATATATATCTCTCTATTGTGAATAAGAAAGTAATCTACAATATTATTTAACTTTTTTAAAGCATCTTCATTTTTATACTCTATTGGAAGTTTTCTTAAATTCGCACTAGTCATAACTAAAACTTCTATACCCTCTTTAAACAATAGATAATGAAGTGGTGTATATGGAAGCATAACTCCTAATTTATTACTATCAGGTGCTATATTATATGGTAGCTTCTGTTCTTTTTTATTTAAAAGTAATATAGGTCTTTTATTACTTAAAATTACATTTTCTTCTTTTTTATTTAAATTACAATATTTTTTTACAGTATTAATATCTTTCATCATTAAAGCAAAAGGCTTCGTAGGTCTATACTTTCTATTTCTAAGTGTATCTATAGCTTTTTTATTTTTAGCATCACAAACTAGATGAAAGCCTCCTAATCCTTTTACTGCAACTATTTTACCTTGTTTAATTAATTTAACAGTTTGCTTTATAGTATCATTGCATAATATTTTATTTTCAAAGTTGTCTATAAGCTCTACCTTTGGACCACAGATTTGACACGCATTAGGTTGTGCATGAAATCTTCTATCTAATGGATTTTTATATTCATACTTACATTTATCGCACATTTCAAATTCATTCATAGTTGTTGAGTCTCTGTCATAAGGCAATTTTTTTATTATTGAAAATCTAGGTCCACAATTTGTACAGTTCGTAAAAGGGTATTTATATCTTCTGTTTCTAATATCTTTTATATCATTTAGACACTCATCGCATATCCCTATATCAGGAGATATTAATGTTATAGCATCTTCTTTATCACTATGTTTTATTTCAAACTTTTTGTGATTTATTATTTTTTTATCTTCTATAATTATTTCTTCTATCTTAGATAAAGTAGGTGGTTTATGTTTTAAGTTATATATAAATTTATTAATATTACTCTCTTTTCCTTCAATATCTATATATACTCCTTTTGAAGTATTTTTTACCCATCCATTCAAATTATTATATGAAGCTGTTTTATATACAAAAGGCCTAAATCCAACCCCTTGTACTATTCCCTTTACTGTTATATATTTTCTAACTATATTTATTTGTATTATTTATTCCCCCTCTATACTATCTAGTAACAACTCATGTCCTTTTACTTTTTCTATTACTATTTGTGCGTTTTCACATATAGTTCCTTTAGCCATTGTTTCAAAGGAAAATTTAATAGAACTTTCATCGATACAACTTAACTCTCCTATTTTAATTACTACTTTATTTACCTTTTTTAAACCATAGCTCACAATATTTTGGTTTATTATCTCAAACATCTCAGACATTGCAGATACTTCATGCATTTTACTTGCCTCCCTCAATATTATTTAAGACTCTCTTTATTTTGTTTAAAACATCATTACATATATTTTTAAATATTTCATTTAAAGAATCAGAAATACTTAATCTAAAATCAACATCAAAAACTTCAATTCCGATAATATATCCTCTTACACAATTTTTATAATTTATTATCATATCTACAAGACTAATATCATGTTGAGTTTGTGGATTATTTGAATATCCTTTTGCTTCTTCAAATGATAAAAATGAGACCGTTCCACACTCTAAGCCTAAATATGTGCTATCCAGTATGATAACAAAGTCATTATCATCAATTTCATTTAAACAATATAAAAAATCTGTTTCTCCAATAATCACTTCTATTTCTGAGTTAAGCTTCATAATTTCATCTTCGATTTTTTCTAAAACATATATAGCTACCCCATCATCACCCATAACTCTATTCCCTATACCAATGACTTTTATCATAATTAAACAACCCTTATATTAATACTAGAATGTTTATCACTTATAATATGAGTAGCACAAGAAACACAAGGATCAAATGATCTAACTATCCTTCCAATCTCTACAGGATTTTGTACATCTTTAACATAAGTCCCAATTAAAGCTTTTTCTATAACTCCTTTTATACCATCTGAATCAGTTGGAGATACATTCCAAGCTGTAGGAGTTATAATCGTATATTTTTCAATTTTTTTATCATCTATAGATAGCCAATGACCCAAAGCCCCTCTTGTAGTTCCCTTAAGTCCTATTCCATTTGCTTTATCAGGAATTTCATATTTCTCTTGTTGTGTAGGTTCCATTTTTATTTTGCTTAAAAGATTATCAATTATATTGCATATTTTCTTAGCTTCAAGTCCTCTTGCAATAGTTCTATCCATAGTAGATACTCCTCTAGTATAATCATTACTTAACCACATTCTTGCTAAAGGTCCTACTTCAACCGCATATCCATCATATCTAGGTGCCTTAACAAAACTATATGCATTTTCTTTATTAATATCCGGCTCAACATACCCTTCTTCAGGTCTTATATTATTTTTAGCTGACTTATACCAAGCATAATGTACGTTTTCAGTAATTTTATTATCATCAAGGGGTTTTCTTTTATTATTTATTAATACTCCTGGTTTAACATATATTAAAGGTTTATTGTAATCACTATCAAATACTCCATAGCTCATAAAATTACCATAGCCCTTACCATTTTCAAAATAATCACTATAATATTTAGATATAATATAAATATCTTCTATCATTATATTTTCTATAAAATCTTTTATGGATGATAATATTGATTTTAACTCTATAAGTATTGATGAGTTCATATTTACTGTAACTCCACCTACAAATACACCGTGATTATGTGGTGCTTTACCTGCAAGAATAGCTAACATTTTATGAGATAACCTACTGTATTTTATAGACTCTACATAATGGTTACTTAATTTTTCATTTAGTTCTTTTGGCAGTCTATAATCTCCATAAGATTCTTTGTACAATGGATTTATTTTAGGGCCATTAACATAATCAGGAAAAGTATATTGATAGAAATGTCTTAAATGGTTTTGTAAAAATTCACACCCATGTATTATATCTCTAATCATGCTATCATTTTCATTAGGTACTACTTTTAAAGCATCTTCAAGTGCTAGCGCTGATGATATTGAATGAGCAGTTGAGCAAATACCACATATTCTTTGAGTAAAATATATTGCATCTAAAGGTGGTCTTCCTTCTAGCATTTTTTCAAATCCTCTAAACAACATACCACTACTTTTTGCATCTACTACTATGTTTTTTTCTATATTAACCTCTATTTCTAAGAATCCACTTATCCTAGTAAGTGGATTTATTACAATCTTTTCTCCCATGGTTTCCTCCTCCCTTAATATCTTACAAATGGTTCCATAGAATCTGGGAATCCATTTCTAGCACAACCTATACATGGTGTATTATTACCGATAGGCCAATTGATACTATCATTCCACCTTTTTATTGGGCAATCTGTTTTAGTAATAGGTCCTCTACATCCTAGTTTGAACATACACTCCTTATCTCCTAGCTTTTTAGCAAATATTCCTTTATCAAAATATGATCTTCTTTCACACATATCATGAATTGTTACACCATAAAAAAGTATAGGTCTATTTTCTTTATCTAGTTCTGGTTTTCCAAAAGATATAATATGAGCAATTGTACCAATTATCCATTGTGGATGCGATGGACAGCCTGGAACTCTTATAACTTCTCTATCTAAAAAATCATACACACTTTTACTTAATGATGGATTAGGACTTGCTGCTGAAGGTCCTCCATATGATGCACATGAGCCTAAAGCTATAACATATTTTGCTTTTTTGCCTGCCATTAATACAGCTTCCATTCCAGTTATTAGTTTCCCTTTGTATCTAGCTATTACATTATACAGTCCTTTATCTTTTGTAGACACTGCACCTTCTACTACAAGAATAAACTCCGTATCTAGAACCTCTAAGAATTTTTCAAATGCTTTTTCTCCTTCTTCAGCCATAATACTGTTGTCATATTTCATGTTTACCATCTGATCAAGAAAATATATTACATCTGGATCTTCTGCATTTAATAAAGATATAATATTTCCTGAACAACCACATGCCTCAAGCCAAATGAGATTAATTTTCTTATTTTTGTTTTCATTTATATTTTCTATAGCCAAGTCAACTATTTGTCTTGGAATTTTATTTTTGCTATCTATTATGGGACACTTTTTATTAGGCAATATAGATCCCCCTCATTTATTTCTTTAATACTCCAATTTTAGGTAGATTGTTTAAAATTTCTTCTTTGCCATGGCATTGCATAAACTCATTTGTTAAATCTTTTCCTGAATATAATCCAAAATGAGTACCTCCACCCCATGTAATCTCGTTGCTTAAATCATAAACAATTCCATTTATTCCTACATAAGCAGGTTTACCATTTGACCCATCATACTGAGCTAACTCTTCAATTGTAAATTCTCTTTGATTATTAGAATTTACTTTTTCCCCATCTCTATTGTTAGTTAGATTTTTTAATTTATTTATTTCGTTTTTTAAGAGTTTTTTATAATATAGTTGTTGAGATGGAAATTTTGCAAAGTAAACCATTTGTTTTAAATACATGATTTTTTGAATTTTAAATTTAATTTTCAGACTCTTTTTCACTTTATTCACCTCATATTTTTTGTTGCAAAATATATGCTTTAATAAATACAATATCTATTAATAAATACTTGAATATATAACGTTTTATTACAATAAAAAAAGAGATGCAAAGCATCCCTCTCTTGTAAACTAGTAATATACTATAATAATTTAAAATAATAATTGTTATTTCTATAGTTAACTGAACAATATTTAAAGATACTATGAATTTCAAATGATTATTTTATAAAGGTAATAAAATCAATGTTTTTTTATATAAAAACTAAATTATATAATATATATCAATACAACTTACTGAAAACTTACTTTATGTAAAATTCGTAAATATTTTAAATCATATCCTATAGTTATAAGGAACCCAACCGACCCAATACCCACATAAAAAAAGGTAATCTAATTTAAAATCAGATTACCTTTTGCCTTACATAAATTCAGACATTATTTTTTCAATATCAAAAGGTGTAATACCTCTATCAACAGAAAAAATAGTATCCGCTTTATCTATTTCATCAATAATTGTTCCTCTTGTATTAGCATGCATTTTAAATAATTGGTATAAATTAAACTTTGATAAATTTGTAATAGCTTTTCCCATTAAAACCATACCTTTTTCATTTCCTTCAATATTATTATACAAGTATGGATTAGATTTTAAAGCTAAATCACTCCAAATAACTTTCCTTTCTACTAAATCAAGTATTACAGGAATACAAATTCTAGTATCAGCTGTTACATCTATTTTATCCTTTACTGTTGCCGGTTCAAAGACTTCACCCGAATTAGGATATTGTCTCATCATCCAACCAGCATAGCATTCTGGAAGATTACAATAAGGTTGCTCCGTAAATGAATTTAAAGACATAACTACATATCGTCCACCGCATTTTATAATTGAATTTATATCTATATCAATAAATTCACATGCCCCATTAGGTGCTTCTACAATATCACCACTATGACATACTTTATACTTATCTGACTTTAAATTAGTATATGAAGCATGTTCCAAATATCCCCAATTTCTATCATAAATAATAGCAGATAAATCAATATCTACTCTCCCAGTATGGACATTGCCTACAAATCCTTCTTTCCACCACAAGAAAAATCTGATTGTATTCCCAATTGTATTCCCATCAGAAATATCAATCTGAGAACCTCTTACAATAGTTCGAAGAGCTTTACTAGATGATCTTTGTGAAAAAGGTACAATATAATCATTTAACTTTTCATTTATATAAACATTGCCTAATTGCGCTAGCTTTGAAAAACGTGTTCTAAGCTCATTTTCACATATTTTAACTACTCTATTACAGACTTCATCATCTATTAAAGTTAAATTATTCTTTATAGCATATACTTTTGCAACGTTTCCTTTTGGGAAAAATACACGTAGATCATTATCTTTATTTCTATGTTTAAAATGAGCTATTACTTGCATCAATACAGGAGATGCTATTTCACCACAAACTTCTTTAAAATTGTCTATAACATATTGCCAGTCTTTAGTTGAACGTAACAACTGATCTAACCTTCTCGCAAATTCTCCAGGTCGAGTCTTAAGTAAATATACTGATTCTATAATATCATTATTTAAAAAAGCTTTTTCTATTTGAGAATTAAATGTTTCGATTTTTATGTTATTACGAATAATATTAAATGCTTGAAAAGATTTTGGATATTTACCCTTATACTCAAAAGGATGTAATTTTTCTCCTAATCGTATCCATTGATTTTTATATCGTATCATATCTTCTGTTATGTTATTACAGTTTTCAAGCAAACTTAATATAAGTCTTCTTTCACATCGTTTAAAATTCCTAAATCTAGTATTTGTTGCTAAACTAGTATCTCCATCTGACAAAGCTACTGTTAATCTAAGTACATCAGTAGCTGTTTTTATATAATTAAAAAGAATATCCTTAGCTCTATTAGTATGTTTTAATAACAAACTTGCTAATAATGCCACATTTTCTTTAAGAGGAATATCCTTTGGAATAATTGAATTTACATCACCTTTATATTCTTCAACAAACCACTTAATATCTTCTTTGTCTGCTTCAGAAATAGAAGTTTTTGAGCTTAACAAATCAATACATATTTGTTTAAACTCTTCTTCATCACCTAAATCAATAACTCTTAAATTTATATTATCTAATAATGGTATTCTTTCTTGGACTTTGGATTTGGGTAAGTCTAATGTTATATAGTGAATTATAGCATTTATATATAAAGTGCATACATCACTATCCATTACTTGTTTAGGAAAATTAGGATACATTGGTTTATGTTCTACATTATAACCTACTATCGTTTTTAACTCACCAATGATTGAATCATAAAAAACTTCTAATTCATCTATTGATAGTGTTCTTATTATATCCATCAGTTTTTTAGAAAAGGTATAACCTATTCCCTCAATATTTTTGAGAATAGATGCTAAATATACATCAGGTAATTTATTGTTACCTACTTTAATAAGAATTTTGTTTTTACGTCTTAAATAAATTGAATTTATCATAACAACTCCTAAATATCAGGAAAGCGGTACCCCTAATTCCAATAAGATATCAATAGAAGGAAGGAGTACCATAGCCTGAAACTTGAATTTTCATTCTAAATTAGAATACCAAATCGATGGATTTTTGTAAAGTTATTTTTAATTTTGAATTTGCTCAAATTTATTTTATTTAAATATTTTCTTTTTCTTCTTAATGCAACACTTAAAAAAAATATAAAAAAGACAACCTCATTTTAATAAGATTGCCCTGGTTATTTCAAAATCACCTATTCTCCAATACTTGCTATATGTCATTATCCTGCTATATATGCCGAATCAAATTCTCCATTTACGTTTCCTTCTACAATTATGCAGTGACCCCAGAACATGTCTCCATCCGAAAAGTACATCTCAAAACTGCCGTCCTGATGAACGCTCATGCTCTCAAATTCCATAAGTCTAATAAAAATATCTTTTGTAATCTTATCAACCTTCGCATCATCATCCTTCAGCCATTCATTCGCCAACTCCAACATTTCACTCGACGCGTAATCCCTTATTTTCGCATTCCATTCCAACTCATTCTTAAAAAGCACATGCGCGGTTTGAAGCGAGCTCTTCATCACATCTTCGTCTTCATTTCAGTCAAAACACAAATCTCCGTCTTCTCCACCCCATGAAACATCTTTTCCGAAAACCTTGACGCTCTTATTCATTTCAAATTCACCCAAAATCTCATCATTATAATAAATAGGCTTCATCGACTCCTCAAGTATAGCTTCAAGCTCCTGATCTTTATATTCAACATCCAAAACCTCTAAAAGCATCATGGACCTTTTCCCCCTGCGTATACTAAGCCTTACAATCGAGTTCTTCGTTAGAATGCCCCTTGTTTTTCTCAGTTCCTCGTCGTCTACAAGCCATTCTAGACTGACTTCATCCTCTACGACAGGCTTATCTCCATTTACATCCTTACATGCAATAATGTCTATGGACGAGTTCCACAGAACATCTCCTCCCACTTTTCCCGAACTCACACCCGATGCCCCTGTTACAACAGCCACTTCAATCACATCTTCGGTGAATCTATTTTCGAATCTGTTTTTTTCACTAGATCTGCTCATATCATTCCCCCCACTTGTCTCATATTTACTCTAATGTTAAATTTTTTACTTGTACCTAAATTCCACGTCAAATTAAAATAGCCTTGCTTTATGGCTAACTTGAAAAGAATTCTGTAAATATATTCTATATTGTACCATTTTCATAATGTCCTTTCCATAAAATTTAATGAAGAATTTCTGTGAACCTCAATATTCTATTTGATGTATTTTTCAAGCTATACGGACGTTTTCTAACTTGTTAACGTAGAATCTAGGTATAATTTAATAAATAGTCTCATATCATGAAAAAATAAGTTGGTATTCGATCTTATATACTAAAAAACTTATACTAATGGTTTGTACTCTTTATAATATAAACACGTTTTTTCTTTTCATACAAAACATTCATCCATAAATATAGATGTCAATATATGTTATATCTCCAATCCAAGTTTCATTTTTAGTATCAGCAGAGAAATTTTGCATAAGAAGATTATCTTTTATTAATTCTTCTTCAACTTTTTATAACTTCCATGTTCTTTTCTAGGATGTTTACCAGAAATAAGCTTTGTTATTATGTTAGATAAATTTCGACATGATATGTTATACTTTAAAGAAAACAAATGAAAGGATTGATAATTTTGTCTTCGAATAAATCTAATATCATATTTATAAGCAAAAATCCGAAAAAGAAATATTTTACTGTAAAAAATATAGCAATTATGCTAGCAATCGTTACAGTAGTAAACGGATTTATTACACCAATGCCAAAAGGACTTTCATTTGAAGGAGAATTACATAATGTTTCTGATATAGAATTTTTATATGATCTTACATATAAAAAGGATGGTGAAGTGATACATGAGCAATCTATATTTGAAAAACAGTTAGAATTGATTAAAAATGCAAAAGAATTTATAATTTTAGATTTGTTTTTATTTAATGATGATTATGATAGGAAGTTAGATTTTCCTCAAATATCAAAAACATTAACAGATACATTGATAGAGCAGAAAGACAAATATCCAGATTTAAAAATAATATTTATAACCGATGAAATAAATAACTTTTATGGTGCGTATAAGTTCAAATTCATAGAGCAGTTAAAGGAAAATGATATTGAAGTTATTATTACAGATTCAACAAAGACAAGAGATTCTAATCCTTTATATTCAGGAGTGTGGAGAACTTTCTTTAGGTGGTTTGGAACTTCAGGAAAGGGTTTGATGAAGAATGCTTTTAGTCCAGATTCTCCAAAAGTTACTCTTCGTTCTTACCTAAAGTTGCTTAATTTTAAAGCCAATCATAGAAAAGTTGTAATTACAGAAGAATCTGCGATTATATCTTCTTCTAATCCTCATGATGCTAGTTGTTATCACTCTAATATTGCTTTTAAAGTTAAAGGGGATATAATTGATGATTTAATACAGTCAGAATTAGCAGTAGCTCGTTTTTCAGGAAGTGAATTTAAAGATTTAAAGTTAAAGTATAGAGGTGATATTAAAGAACCGTTAGAAGCTACAAGATTAGCTTTAATAACAGAGGGTAAAATAAGAAAAAATCTACAGGAAGAGATTGAAAATACTAAAGTTTATGATAAGATTACAATGGGAATGTTCTATTTATCCGATAGATTTATTGTAGAAGAATTAATACGTGCTGCAAATCGTGGTGTAGATGTAAAGTTAGTTTTGGATTCAAATAAAGATGCATTTGGTATAGAAAAAAACGGTATACCAAATAGGCCAGTATCTGCTGAATTAGTAAAGAAAACAAATGGCAAGATTAAAATAAGATGGTATCAAACTCATGGAGAGCAGTATCATGCAAAATTAGCTTTTATTGAGAAAGATGATCAAACTATAATAATCGGCGGATCTGCTAATTTAACAAAAAGAAATATAGGCGATCATAACTTAGAAACTGATATAAAGATAGAAGTAAAAAACGATAATAAGCTTGCTTTGGAAATAGGTCAGTATTTTGATAGGATATGGCAAAATAAAGATGGACACTATACAGTCGATTTCTCTGAGTTTAAAGAAGATGGTTTTTTAAGAAATATAATTTATCGCATTCAAGAATTTACTGGACTAGGAACTTTTTAAAAAATTGATATGTAAAAAATGGACCAAGAAAAAAATAAGTTGAGTCTTCAAAATTAAAATTTGTAAAGAATCATATATTCTCATTTATACTAAATCATTTAAGTTTTGAGCATAAATTTGCATCATTATGATTATAGCCCAAATTATAAGAAAATATGTATATTTCTCTATAACTTGGGCTATAATCATAACTAGAAATTAAAATATTCAATTTTTTCCAAATACTGATTAGTACCGAATAGTTCAATTATAAATTTTAAAGCACAAAGTTATTTACACACTCTAATATTTTATAAGGCTAATATTATCATCTTGTATAAAAGCACTCGATAATATCCTGTAGCTATAATGAACCCGTATGACCCAATACCCCAACATAAATAAAACTATTATTAAAGGAAAATATCCACCTAAAAATAGTCATAGGTAAAAATATTACTTACTATAATAAAGCAGTTTTCTAGTATATATCTTTCAAATAAGTATTTTAAATTATCATTTTAATCTCATATATGGCTGCCTAAAATCTATTTTTATTTACCTATAAATTAAAACAATGCTTATTAAAATATCAAGTAATTCTATTTTAATAAGCATTGTTTTCTTAACTTAAATATTATTAAATTTTTAATGCATCTAATTATTTTCTTTTTCTAATATTTCCTTTAAATTTATTATATCTTCTTCTGATAATTTCGTAGCCTCTTTTACTATTGATATATCCATTCCTAGTTTTAATAAATTCTTAGCAGTTTTCATTATTCCTTGCTTCATTCCATCATTTTTAGCCTTATTAAGTGCACTAACTTTATCCTTTAATATTTTAGCTCTCATCTCATAAATCATTCTCTGTTCATCATCATTACTAATCCTTACTAGTTCATCCTTAGCTTCTTTTATTTCTTCTATACTCATTTCTAACTTTCTAACCTTTTCACTTTCAGGATTTTTTAAAAATTCAGTCCAAGCAACTAACATATCCTTTTCATCACTATTTTCCTTAAGCTTTGGTATTTCTATAAAGTGTATTTCCATAATATCAGTAAGTTCTTCATTAGTTTCCTTTTCTTTTAATAAATAACCATTATGAAATCTATCATTTTTTAGATATTTGAAATTAAGTATGTTTATACATATAGTTCTTGATAAAGTAGAATAATTATCCCCTTCGCCAAGTTGCTCTTCATATAATTTACTCCAATAATAAAGGCTTCTTTTTATCATATTGTATTCATTCTTTAGCTGTATCTCTATATTTATAACTTCTTTGTTGCTTGTTGTAGCTTTTACATCAAGTCTTGAAAATTTATCTTCTACAAAGTGTTTTTCTAAATCAGTGTTTTGTATTTCAACATATTTTATTAAATGCTTTGGCTTTAATATAGCATTTAAAAATGATATTAGTATTTTAGGATGTTTAGTTGATCCAAATATATTCTTAAATACAAAATCTATTTTAGGGTCTAATAAACCTTTCATAATAGCACCTCCAATTTATCTATTTATTAATATTATATACTATAAACGTACATCTTTACATAAAAAAAGACAACCTTATTTTAATAAAATTGCCTTGATTATTTTCAAATCACCTATTCTTCCATAAGATACTTTGGATCCATATAGTCTATAATCCAAATCGTATCATTTGCATGATAGAATTTTACTCCATCTATCGATAATTGTTTTGCATCAATTTTAAGAATTGGAATTTCATCTTAATATCCCTATACACTAAAGTATTATAGTATAACTAGCATCTTGTCTGTATTTTATATTTTCTATAGCATCCATTATTTTCCTCTTTGCATATAGTGTACTACAATAACATATACTAGACTTCGTATAATTTTTTTCTAGTGAAAAATATTCATCAAATAGTATAGGAATATCCATTTCATCGCCTTGTTTTCCAATTATATCTATAGCTATAGTTCTACTATCTTCGTTCTCTTCTCTATCTAATTTCATTATATTTCTAGCATAATCAACTATAATAATATCTGTATATTTATATAAGTAATAAAGTGCTTTATATCTATCATAATCATTTGCAGTTTTAACTATCCCTATAAGAGCATTTGTATCAATAGTACCATCTGCTTTTACTATATGTTCATACTCATTTATCAGTGTTTTAATATTATAATCTACAATTTGAGTATCCCTTACCCTTATTCTCCCTATTTTTTTCCTTATCTTGAACTTAGAGTAGACTATATCCATATAACCGTCATCTGTTCTTATCCTAAAATGATAATATTGCTTACCTGTTGATTTATTTATTTTCTTGAGTATAACACTATCTAAAAATTCTCCATAAATATAATCATTTGCACAAATTGACTTTTCATAATTAAAATACTTACAATCTTGAAAATATAAAATATATTCAAATTTCTCTTTATGCTCAAGTACATAGCTTCTTTTTTCATCATCTGTGCCTTTTAGTTTATCCCATATATTATCTACATCAATTATACTACTTATATTTAACTTAACTTGATCTGGAGACCAGCTTGAATCTTTTCCTTTTGAATTTGAAAATTCTATATTTTCTATATCACTATCATGAAAATAATTATTCAAAAGATAATACTTTGTAAGTTTGTCCTCTGGATATAATTTTTTATTTTTCAAATTTTCACATCCTCTATCAGTCTTCTATCATCTAAACTTTATTATATGATACAGTAGTTTTTATTTTTGGTATTTTTTTCAATATAATTTAACATCAATTATATCAATATGAAATAATTTTGACTAGGTATACATATTTTTTTGAATTCATATATTTAATATAAGAATGTATTTTATTTAAAATCATAAATATTTCGAGGAATTAGAATATTTATGTATCCATATCCATTAGAATATACTAGACAAGATTGTAGTATTAAAATTGATATAAATAATAGAACTTTGACATTATATAAAAATAGAAAGTTCTTCAAGTCGTATCCTGTCGCCATCAGGAAACCTTCCACCCCTACACCAAAGAGAACATTTAAAATTGTAAA
The DNA here is from genome assembly GCF_002724055.1 of Tepidibacter mesophilus. Taxonomy (GTDB): domain Bacteria; phylum Bacillota; class Clostridia; order Peptostreptococcales; family Peptostreptococcaceae; genus Tepidibacter_A; species Tepidibacter_A mesophilus. The sequence continues at coordinate 41,866 of NZ_BDQY01000001.1, forward strand.
TAAAGCTATATGCTTGTGCTGAGCAAATCTGGTTATAACACCAATATCACGAACAATCTTTCACGCATATGCAAGGCTATATCACATTATTGAATAGGAATGCATAATAAAGATATTATTCAACTTTATAATCTAATCCCAATTTAAACTGTTATAAAAATCATATAATTTATACACAAAAAAAGAGAAGAAATATTATAGTACTATTCTTCTCTTTTAAATCAATTTATTTTTTAATGTTTTGCAAGCTAACTCTGATATACCTACTGTAAAAAGTCCATATTCAATGATAATTATATACAAAAAAATCCTATAAACTAAACACTCTTCTATATTTACCTTATCATATTTCAAATTTACTTATTTCTTTATTTAAATTTATCGCAAGATGATTAAGTGAATCCGATGCTTTTGCAACTTCCTCAACAGCACTTGCTTGTTCTTGCATAGAAGCACTAACTTCTTCTGATGCCGCTGCTGTTTCTTCTGATACAAATGATATATTGGTTATAGCTTCCACAATATTATCTTTATCATTATTAATATTAGTGACATATTCACCAATAGAGTTAATCTTCTGTGTAATTTTATCAATAGATTTTATGATTACATTGAATGCATCATTAACACGAGAGACTGAGTTTGATTGTTTTATAGTACTTTCTTTTGCCTCATTCATAATTTCAACAGTTTTATTACTATCATTTTGAATATTAATAACAATTTCCTTTATTTCATTAGCTGCATTACTTGAACTTTCTGCAAGCTTTCTTATTTCATCAGCAACTACCGCAAATCCTCTTCCTGCTTCACCTGCTCTTGCTGCTTCTATAGAAGCATTTAATGCTAATAAGTTAGTTTGATCTGCAATTGAACTTATTGTATCTAATATATTAGCTATATTTCTTGCCTTATCATTTTGCTCAAATATTGCTTGTGCAACCTTCTTCGTTTCTTCATTATTTAATTCTGTTATTTCTTTTAGCTCTTCTATAAGTTTAACTCCTACTAAATTAGCATCTATAACTTCTTTTGTAGAATTTAACATATCCTCAGTACTTTCTGAAAGTTCATTAAGTTTATCCGCTAAATTAGATGCTAGAACGGATCCTTTCTCCGACTCATCAGCTTGATTAGAAGCTCCTTTAGCAATCTCATCTATAGTTTTTGCTACTTCTTCAGCTGATGCACTAACCTCTTCCGAGGTTCCTGCTAAGTTTTGTGCAGACTTATTAACTTCCTCAGATGTATTTTGTATATTATTTATAAGTTTTACAATATCATCAAGCATTTCATTGAATCCGTCTCCTATTTGACCTATTTCATCTTTACTTTTGAAATTACATCTTACTGTAAAGTTACCTTTCTGTATTTTTTTCATATTACCTAAAAGTATATTTATAGGTTTTGTTAAATTTTTAGAAAATATAATAGAAGTAATTCCAGCTACCAATAAAGAGATAACTCCTATAATTAATGTAGTGTAAAACAAAATCTTAGTATCATCTCTAATTTCGTCAACATACATAGTTCCAATAACAGTCCATCCTAATTTATCTATTTTAGTAAACAATGCAATTTTATCTTTCGAAACTCCTTGTTCATTCTTAGAATATTCTATACTTCTCTCATTAGTTTTATGTATAGCTTCTTCAACCTCTTTTACATCTATATGAGTGCCTATAAGTTCTTTATCTTTATTAGTAATATAATTTAAGTCCTTATCTACCAAAACAGCATAACCACTTTTCCCAAGTTTAAGTCTATTTATTTTCGTCGAAAAATTTTCTAAAGATATATCTACTCCCAAAACTCCAACCAATTCATCATTGTTATAAGTATTATATACAGGTATATAAACAGTTATAACCATTTTTTCAGTAGCTATATCTTTATACGGTTTTTCCCATACCATATCATTTTTAGTTAAAGTATTTTTATACCAATCTTTTTCTACAGGATCATACCCTTCTGGTAAGTCATATTGAGGATATAAGTACATATCACTATTTGCCGTAGCTAAATAAATGCTTTCAACAAACGGATGAGCTTCTTTATACGTTTTAAAGGTTTCCATCATCCATGTTTGAGAATCTGGATGTGATATAATTTGCTGCACATTTGGATCATGAGACATTTGAATAATATTAAATTCATTTTCTTCTATAAAAGTAGTTATATTTTCTTGTATTTGCTGAATCATTTGGAAGGAATTATCTTTTAAATTCTCTTTTAAAATCACTGTTGACTTAAAGTATGAAGTTATCCCTAATGCACTTAGTGACATAGTTATTAGCAAAATAAACACTAAAATAAGTTTAGAACCTATTTTATTTTTAAAATTTGAAATTTTTCCCACTTATACACCATACTCCTTATTTTTATATTTTTCCTATTTAAATCCCATTACCCATATGTACTATGCTCAAGTTCTGTTCCACTGGCTATTTTACTATATTTTCACATAGTATTCAATGATTTCTACCTTATTTGTCTAAATATTCATTTTTTCTACAGCTTTTTTATACTCATAGCAAATTTACTTAAATCTCCATATATATGCTCTCCATCAGATAAAATCACTGCATCGCTAAACAATGGACCATGTCGTGTGACTATTATTATAGTATCTGGTTTAATACTATCTATCATATTTTCAAAATATCTAAGATAAGCATTTTTTAAATCTTTATCTTTGAAGAAATCTCCATTGTATATATTAACTTTTGTATATCCTCTAGTACATGTTCAGTAAAATCCATTTCATTCAAATCAATGTCTCAAATGTTTACATTTAGTATATATATGACTTAATCTTAAAACACAAAACCAAAATATATAGTTTCCAAAACTACATTACATCATTTTAAATATCTTTTTTTATTATATTTATAGTATTTTTAAGAAAAAGTTAGTATTTAGCATATATTTTGATATAATTTTATTTCATTAGCCTTTACCAACCTAAATGGCATTTTCATTTTTTGCGTTTATGTATTATCATAAATACATCAAGTAGTTTTAAAAACTACTTGTAACTATAATCAATTGATATGGAGGTATGTTTAAATGGGAATTTTTACAAGATTAAATAACATAATAAAAGGAAAAGCAAATAGTGCATTAGATAAAGCAGAAAATCCTATAGAACTTTTAGATCTTAAAATAAGAGAAATGGAAGAAAGTCTTAATAAAGCTAAATTGTCTTCTGCGGAAGTTATAGGGAACGCTCATTTAATAAAAAAACAGATGGATGAAACATTAAAAGAATCTAATGATTTTGATGAAAAAATAAGACTTGCAATGAGCAAGAATAATGAAGATTTAGCTAAGAAAGCTTTACAAAAGAAAATAGAATCCGATAAAAAGTATGAAAGCTTAAAGACATCTTATGATGAGGCTAAAATAAAATCAGATCAATTAAAATCAAAGCTTATTAGTTTAGAAGAGGAAATTAAAAAGACAAGACATTACAGAGATGAAGCTGCTGCAAGACTTAATAATGCTGAAGCATCTCAAAAAGTAAATGAAATATTAGCAAACATAGATAATGGATCTAACAGTATTGATTTAGATGATATTGAAAGAAAAATTTCTAAAAAAGAAGCTTTAGCGGAAGGTATGTCTGAGCTCAAAAACAATGCAGACTCTTTAGATGAAGAATTTGCAAAATTGGAAAATGATATAGATTTAGACTTAGAACTTCAAAAATATAAAAACTAGTTAAGGTGGTTAAAATGGACTCTAATTTATTTAAAGATGAAAAAAATAAATATGAAAAAATATATGTAGATATAAATTATGCAATAAATGATATTAATGACTTTTTATCAGAAGATAAAATAAAACAAAGAAAATATATATCAAGATTAAATATATTAAAGGATTATATAAATCTTATAGATACTTTAGAATCTAAATATAATAAAAAATCAATTTTTAAGGTTTTTGAAAAAGAAGATTACTATATAAATAAACTGGGTAAATATAAAGAAGAACATGAATCTCATTTTAAGCAGATAGAAAACTGCTTAAAATGCTCATGTTTTAGATGTATAAAAGAATGTAATTTCGATACTTGCCTTGGATGTAGATTAAACTCAAAAATTGTTGTATGCGACCATAAGAATGTGAACTCTACAGTTTATAACGACTATACTTTAAATCTTACAAATAACGATACAAATAAAGAAGATATATATAAAGTGTTATCCACTATACAGGTATTAAATGACAATAAGAGATATATCGTCATTCAAAACATACATAATTATGATGAAAAATATATATTATACCACTATCCTGGTATAAAAGAAGATAATTATGGAGAAATATCGGATGCTTGTGAATTCGATTATATAGCTGAAATATTTAATTCTTGCAACTTAGATTAAGGGGATGTATTTTTATGAATAAAAATTTTAAAAGAATATTCTTATCTATATTCTTAATATTTACATTAGTATTTTCTCAAATAATGGTGAATACTGCTTATGCTAAAACAAGAAGTGGCTCCTATTCTAAACCTAGGAGTTCTTCTTACAGTAAATCATATAAAAAACCAACAAGCACTAATAGTACATTAAAGACTTCTAATTTCAAAAACAGCACTAATACAAAAGATTATAATAAAATAACAGATACATCTTCTACTCCTCCAAAATCTAGTAACTCTGGATTAAAAAGTGGAAGTTTCTCAAACACTACAAAAAATAATACAAACAATTCTAGTACCTATTCAAATACAAAGGATACTACATATAAGGATTCTACTCCTAAAAGCTCTATGAAAAGTGGAAGTTTTTCAAATACTACAAAAGATACTAAAAATGAAAAAACATCTGATACTTCAAATAAAAAACAGGTTTTTAGCGATCAAGACTATACTCCAAAAAAATCCCATAGCTTTTTTAATTTCAGATACCCATTCTACAGCAATCGTGGATTTTACGGTTTAAGACTTAGTTTTTTTGATATAATGATATACTCATTCATTATAATAATGGTGTTTATATGCGTGATTTCTATAATAAGAAATAAATTCAAATAAAAAATTCGTCTAGTTGCTACGCACTGACTCATATCGCCAACTATCCCTACGTGCTCCGTTGCTCAAAAATAGTTGTAGGTGCAGATATTCAATCAATGTTATCCAAAGATTCAAAACTATATAGAATATGCAAAATAAAAAAAGTAGCCAATGGCTACTTTTTTTATTTTGCATATTCTATTGCTCTCGTTTCTCTTATTATGTTTACTTTTATTTGTCCTGGATATTCTAATTCATCTTCTATTCTCTTAGTTATTTCTCTAGCAAGTAGATGCATTCCATCATCCGTAACGTTTTCAGGTTTTACTATTATTCTAACTTCTCTACCTGCTTGAATAGCATATGATTTTTCTACTTCATCATATGAATTAGATATTTCTTCTAACTTTTCTAATCTTTTTATATAAGCTTCTAGTGTTTCTCTTCTTGCCCCTGGTCTTGCGGCAGATATAGCATCTGCTGCTGTAACTATAACTGCTTCAACAGTTTGAGGTTCATAATCTCCATGATGAGTTGACATAGCATGAATTACATCTTTAGATTCTTTATATCTTCTAAGTAAATCCATTCCTAACTCAACATGAGTTCCTTCCATTTCATGATCAACTGCTTTTCCTATATCATGTAAAAGACCTGCTCTTTTTGCAAGTTTAACATCCGCTCCAATTTCAGCTGCCATTATTCCAGCTAAATGAGACACTTCTATAGAATGCTTAAGAACATTTTGACCATAACTTGTCCTATATTTAAGTCTACCAAGTAATCTTATAAGTTCTGGATGAAGTCCATGAACTCCAGTTTCAAAAGTAGCTTGTTCCCCTTGCTCTTTTATTATGTTTTCTACTTCTTTTCTTCCCTTTGCAACCATTTCTTCTATTCTTGCTGGATGTATTCTTCCATCTGATATTAGTTTTTCCAGTGCAATTCTTGCCACTTCTCTTCTTATCGGATCAAATCCTGATAATATTACTGCCTCTGGAGTATCATCTATTATCAAGTCTATACCTGTTAAAGTTTCAAGAGTTCTTATGTTTCTACCTTCTCTACCTATGATTCGTCCCTTCATTTCATCATTAGGAAGATTTACTACTGTAACTGTAGTTTCAGCTACATGATCTGCTGAGCATTTTTGAATTGAATATGCTATTATTTCTCTTGCTTTTTTCTCAGCTTCTTCTTTAGCAGCAACTTCTATTTCCTTTATCATCATTGACATTTCGTGTCTAACTTCTTTTTCTGTATTAGTCAATATAATATTTTTTGCTTGCTCTGATGTAATTCCTGAAAGACTTTCTAACTTTTCAATTTGTTTAGTTTTTACTTCTTCTATATCTAGTTCTTTTTTCACTATTGCTTTTAATTTTTCATTCAAATTAGATTCTTTTGATTCTAGTGACTGTAGTTTTCTGTCTATATTTTCTTCTTTGTGAACTAATCTCTTTTCATATCTTTGAAGTTCACTTCTTCTTTCTTTATTTTCTTTTTCTACTTCACTTCTCATTTTATGAGATTCTTCTTTTGCTTCTAATAATTTTTCTTTTTTTATAGTTTCAGAGTCCTTTTCAGCTTTTTCCATTATCTGCTTAGATACTTCTTCTGCAGCTCCAATCTTTTTCTCAGCTATATTTTTTCTCACTATATAGCCTAATAAGATACCTATTCCAGTCCCTGCTACAACTGATAATATTATTTGTATTACTATAATCTCCACCTCCCTTTTCTAAAGTAAAATCCAATCCAAATTGTCATTTAAATGAATTAAATTCAACTAATTCAACCCTAAAACCTCTGGATTAAACGAAAACAATCTATTTATATTTTTTATTTTTATTTTAAACATAAATAGTAAAAATTTAAGTCATTAAAATTCGTGAACTAAACAAAGTCTTTCTTTTCATTTTCTAATTTAAAGATGCACTTAGTTAAAAATATATAGAGACTTAAGTCTCTATATATTTAAAAGTCTCTTATTCCCTAATTGTATAATTTTTTGATTAAAGTGTCAAGGTTTACACTCCTTATTCAGTTGCTGTGTCCGTCTCTTCAGCTTTTATAAGACCATAATGGCTTCTTACTTTATTATCTATCTCTTCTATCAAGTCATCGTTTTCAGTCAAGAACTTTTTAACGTTCTCTCTTCCTTGTCCTAATTTTATATCTTTATAATTGTACCAAGAACCTGATTTATTAATTATATCTACTTCTACAGCTACATCTAGTAGATCTCCAACCTTTGATATCCCTTCTCCATACATTATGTCAAATTCACATTTTTTAAATGGAGGTGCCACCTTATTCTTAACTACTTTGACTCTTGTTCTACTTCCAAGTATATTATCTCCTTGTTTAATAGTATCACATTTTCTTACATCAAGTCTTACTGATGAATAAAACTTTAATGCTCTACCTCCAGTTGTAGTTTCTGGATTACCAAACATTACTCCTACTTTTTCACGAAGCTGATTTATAAATATTGCTATTGTATTTGACTTTTTAATAGATCCCGTTAATTTTCTAAGAGCTTGCGACATAAGTCTTGCTTGTAAACCTATGTGTGAATCCCCCATTTCCCCTTCTATTTCTGCTTTTGGAACAAGGGCTGCAACCGAATCTATTACGATTATGTCTACAGCTCCACTTCTTATTAATGCTTCTGCTATTTCTAATGCCTGCTCTCCTGTATCAGGTTGAGATACTATCAAATTATCTATATCTACTCCTAGAGCCTTTGCATATACTGGATCAAGAGCATGCTCTGCATCAACAAATGCAGCTATTCCTCCTGCCTTTTGTGCTTCTGCTACTGTATGAAGTGCTACTGTTGTCTTACCAGATGATTCTGGTCCATATATCTCTACTATTCTTCCCTTTGGAAGACCGCCTATTCCAATAGCTATATCAAGACCTATAGACCCTGTTGATATAGTTTCTACATTCATTTTTGTATTTTCGCCAAGTCTCATTATAGAGCCTTTACCAAATTCTTTTTCTATTTGAGAAAGCGCCATATCTAATGCTTTTTTCTTATTTTCATTCATAGTTAACCCACCTTTCATATAAAGAACAGACGTTCTATATAGAATTATATATTATATTTTCTTTATAGTCAATTATGTATTATATTATTCACATTATTTTTACTAAAATCTTCTGTACTAAAAATAACACCTTAAAATTCATCTGAATTCTAAGGTGTTATTTGTTTTAATCTATATTTTTAAATATATTTTTGTTTAGATTTATATAGTCATATCCTGAGTATATCGTAAGTATTACAGCAATCCCCATAATTATATTAGAGTATGGTATATCTAATAAAATCATCATTATTGCTAGTATTTGAGATACAGTTTTTGATTTTCCCCATTTACTAGCAGCTATAACTATGCCAGATGATGCTGCTATTGCTCTTAATATACTAACAGCAAATTCTCTTGATATTATTATTATTACAGCCCATGATGATACTAGATTCAAATCTACCATAGTTATAAAGGCTGCTGCGACTAATAGTTTATCCGCCAAGGGGTCCATAAACTTTCCAAAATTAGTCACCAAGTTATATTTTCTTGCTATATACCCATCTAAAAAGTCTGTTATAGATGCTATTGCAAATATTGATGCTGAAATTAATAGTGAATTTTTAATATCAGAAAGTATTACTACTACAAATACAGGTACTAATAATATTCTAAGTATAGTCAGCTTATTTGCTAGATTCATCTAATATCACTCCCATTAAATCATATTCCAATGCATCATTTACCTTTACGTTTGCAAATTGACCTATGTCTAATTTTTTATCTGTATTAACATATACAATACCATCTATCTCATATGCATCTTGGTATGTTCTTCCTATATATACGTTGTCTTCTAATTTTTCTTCTATTAAGACTTCATATACATCCCCTATCTTAGATTGATTATTGTGAAGAGATACTTCTTGTTGTATAAGCATTAATTCATCTCTTCTAGTATGTTTTGTTTCTTCATCTATTTGGTTTTCTAACTTAGCAGCCCCTGTTCCTTCTTCTTGAGAATAAGCAAAAACCCCAAGTCTGTCGAATTTAACTTCCTTTACAAATTCTTTTAGTTCTTCGAACTCTTCTTTTGTCTCTGAAGGAAACCCTACTATTATAGATGTTCTAATGCAAGCTTTTGGTATTTCTCTTCTTATCATATCTATCTTACTTTTTATTTCTTCTTTAGTAGTTCTTCTATTCATAAGTTTTAGTATTCTATTATTGCAGTGTTGTATTGGAATATCAAAATAAGCGCATATCTTTTCGTTTTCTTTTATAACTTTTATTATTTCTTCATTCAATTCTTCTGGATATGAATACATAACTCTTATCCATTTAAGTTCATCAATTTTTGCAAGTTCCTGAAGTAAGTATGCAAGTTTTTTCTCTTTATATATATCAACACCATATCTTGTTGTATCCTGAGCTATTACTACTAATTCTTTAACTCCATTTTTTATGAGTTCTTTAGCTTCTTTTAGTATATTTTCTACCTCTCTACTTCTATATCTTCCTCTTAATTTAGGTATTATACAATAAGTACAGTGATTATCACATCCTTCAGCTATTTTTAGATAGGCCATATAAGAAGGAGTTGTAGTATACCTTGGTAGTGTCTCATCATATACAAAATCAAGTTCGTCAAGTTCAACTATGTTTTTTTCTTCAGACAATCGTTTTATTATTTCAGCTATTTTAGAATAGCTTGCCGTACCAACTATAGCATCTATTTCTTGTATCTCATTTTTCATTTCTTCGCTGTATCTTTGTGCAAGACAACCAGACATTATAAGTATTTTTAAATTTCCTGTTTTTTTATACTCTGCAAGCTCTAATATTGTATTTATAGACTCTTCTTTTGCCGACTCTATAAATCCGCAAGTATTTACTATTATTACATCTGCCTGTTCAAAATTGCTTGTAAGTCTATGTCCATTGTTCTTAAGTATTCCTAACATTACCTCAGCATCTACTAAATTTTTAGAACATCCCAATGATTCTAACGCTATTTTTAAACTCATCTATTTTAAGCTCCCTTCATGTAACTGTCTATGTATACTTATTAAATTGTCCATGGCTTTTTCAAATTCATTACAATCTATAATATCATCATATTTAAATTTATCAATAGAATATTTATATAACGGGTCATAATAATTTATTATAAGTTCTTTTGCTATCTTATCATATTGTTTTAAGCGAAGTTTCTCATTTAAGTAATTTGTTTTCTCATTTCCAAGTCTTTTTCTAAGTTTTTCTATTGACTCTAATATTTTATTATCCTCTTTGGTGCTTAAATTCACATATTGATTTACCAATCTCTTTATTCTATTTTCTATACGATCTTCAACAAGTATGTGATATCCTTTTTCTATAGTCATATTATATATATTCTCTGGCAACATAACATACCCTACTCTTCTACTTTCACTTTCTGTAAATATGTATTTAGAATTTGAATTTATTATATAATTAAACAATAATGTTTCAAACATCTTCTGGCTAGGAGGCTCTTTTTCAAATCCCAAATAACCAAATACTGATCCACAATTTTGAGCAAACCCTTCTAAGTCCAAACTACTTACGTCTTTGCTACTTAAATATTTAAGAGCATCTGTCTTTCCAACACCAGTCAATCCATGTAGTACTATAAATTCATAATTTTTATCTGCATTTTCTAAAAAATTTATAACATAATTCCTATAACTTTTATAACCTCCATCCAGCTTATACATATTAATACCCAGTCCAGAATAAAAGTTCACTAAAAGAGAACTCCTCATTCCTCCTCTTGCGCAGTATACTACCAAATTATCATATTCAGTTGATAATTTCTTCAGTTTTATATAAATATCCTGTAATTTATCAGCTATTAATTCTAACCCTTTTTCTATAGCTTTTTCTTTTCCCTCTTGTTTATATAATGTTCCGACTATTTTTCTTTGTTCATCATTTAAAATAGGGATATTAATAGAATTTATAATTCTATCCTCTGCATATTCTGACTCAGATCTTACATCTACAAATATAATATTTTTTAACTTTAAAGCATCTTCAATTTCTATAACCTTACTCAAATTATTCACCCACTGTACTTTCAAATTCTTCTTTCGTAACTAAAACTTTTCTAGGTTTACTTCCCTCACTTTGACCTATCAATCCTCTTTCCTCCATTTGATCAATAAGTCGAGCTGCTCTATTATATCCTATTCTAAATTTTCTTTGAAGCATTGAAGCCGAAGCTTGATTGCTACTTATTACAAGTTCTATGGCATCACTTAGTAAATCATCAACATCAGATGACTCCATATTTATTCCTTTATTTATATCTTCAATTATATCTTCTGTATATTTTACCTCTTCCACTTGGCTTTTTACAAAATTAACTACTTCTTCCACTTCATCGTCAGATATGAATGCACCTTGAAGTCTTACAGGCTTAGTAGCTCCAACAGGATAAAATAACATATCTCCTTTTCCTAAAAGTTTTTCTGCACCACCCATATCTAGTATTGTTCTTGAATCTGCCTGAGAAGATACAGCAAATGCAATTCTTGACGGTATATTAGCTTTAATAACCCCTGTTATTACATCTACAGAAGGTCTTTGTGTGGCTACTATAAGATGCATACCTGCTGCTCTTGCCATCTGTGCCAATCTACATATAGCGTCTTCTACATCATTAGGACTTACCATCATTAAATCTGCAAGTTCATCTATTATTATTACTATCTTAGGCAATTTTTCTTCTATTTTATTATTGTATCCAGTTATATCCCTTACTGAATTTTGTGCAAATAATTTATATCTTCTATTCATCTCGCTTACTGCCCAATTAAGAGCAGATGCTGCTTTTTTAGGATCTGTCACAACTGGTATAAGCAAATGTGGTATCCCATTATAATTTGTAAGTTCTACAACTTTTGGATCTATCATTAAAAACTTAACTTCATCTGGCTTTGATTTATATAATATACTATTTATAAGTGTATTAACACAAACACTTTTACCAGATCCAGTTGCACCTGCTATAAGTAGGTGAGGCATTTTTGCTATATCCGTAATTATAGGCATTCCTGATATATCTTTACCCAATGAAAATGATAGTTTTGATTCATTATTTGTAAACTCTTTAGATTCTATAACCTCTCTTAGTGTTACAATTTGAACTTGTTCATTTGGAACTTCTATCCCAACAGCTGCTTTGCCTGGTATAGGTGCCTCTATTCTTATACTCTTTGCAGCTAAGCTTAAAGCAATATCATCAACTAATCCTACAATTTTACTAACTTTTACTCCTGCTTTTGGTTGGATTTCATATCTAGTTATAGTTGGTCCTTTAGTAACTTGGTTTATATTTGCTTCTACACCGAAATCTTTTAGTGTTTGTTCTAATACTTTAGCATTCTTTAGTATTTGCTTTTTATCTTTTATATCTGTATTATTGCTAGATTCTTTTAACAAATCCAAACTAGGTATCTCATAATCCGAAAAATTCTCAACATCTGAGTCCGTTACTATTTTTATTTCTTTTTCTTTATTACTTCTATCTTTGTCCATATTTTCTACATCAGATTCTTTAATATTATTATCTTCTACAATTAATTTACTGTATACTTTATTATCTACATTATCTATTTCAGTTTTAGGTTCTTGATCAAAATTTATTATTTTTATAGGCTTTTCTTTTGAATTTTCTTCATAAGAATCTTCCCTATTGTTAATTGTAACCTTCTTTTTAGTTTTATTATTTTGTTTTTTTTCAACTGTTACAAACCCGACGACAAAATTTTTAAAAACAATAAAGCTATCTTTTAATACATTATTTAATATTTTTAATGCATCTTGTATTGATATGTTAAAACCAAATAAAGTAATAACAACCACAGCAAAACTACTAACTATATAAGAACCTTTAAGTCCAAATAATTTAATAAAATAATATGCTATTATAGTACTAAATATCCCACTCCCGTTACCCTCTATAGATATTGAAAATATTATTTTTAAATTTCGAGATATAAACGGACTATCTATTGGTATAAAATCCTTCTTCATAAGTCCATAAGTTAAAATTATTATAAATATCAAAGGATAATACAATTTGTAATTCTTTATATTTTTAATTTTATCACTATTTATTAAATTGATTACTCCTATTAAAATTATAATATATGGTACTATTATAGATAGTTTCGAGAAAAATCCCAAAAACATTACCTTGATAAAATACCCAACTTGCCCCATAGAATCAGTCTTTAAACTATATAAAAGGAATAATCCTAAAAATATCAAGCTAAGGTCTCTAAGTTCTTGCATAAACTTATTATCTAGCTTGTTTTTAGCTTGTCTTTTCTTTCTTTTTCCCATAAGCATCACCCCGTCAAAATATATAATACATAGATTATGTACATAAAGCGAAAACTTAATTCAGATGGAATCTTTATCTCAGCTGAACTTTTAATTTTCAGATAAATTGTGTATATTATTACATTAATAAAAGTGTTAATGCCTTTCACACTAACACTTTCATTTTATAATTATAACATATTATTTATTTTCCTGCGAATTTTCATCCGATTTTTCATCTGATATCAAATTTTTTAGATACTGTATTGCATCTTTTAATCCTCCTACTTCATTTATCAAATCATATTCTACCGCTTCTTTTCCGATTAGTACGCTACCTACATCATTTACAAGTTCATCTCTTGAATTCATTAATTTATTTAGATTCTCTTTATCTATATTTGATGTTCTAGTTATAAAATCTGTAATCCTTTGCTGCATTTTTCTAAAATACTCAAAAGTTTCACTTACTCCTATTACAAGTCCATTCATTCTTATTGGATGAATTGTCATAGTTGCAGTTGGAGCTATAAAAGAATAGTCTCCTGATGTTGCAAGAGGAACTCCAATACTATGACTTCCACCTAACACAAGTGTAACAGTATGTTTAGATAAACTATTTATGAGTTCAGATATGGCTAATCCTGCCTCTACATCTCCTCCTACAGTATTTAATATTATAAGCACTCCTTTTACATTCGGATTCTCTTCAATTGCGTATAATTGAGGAATTATATGCTCATATTTAGTTGTTTTTTTCTGAGGAGCAGACATCATGTGTCCTTCTATTTCACCAATTATACTTATACACTGTATTTCTTTATTCTCAAATGGTAAATTAGGAGTACCTAACTGCTTTATATCTTCTATCATATCCTTATTTTTAGACTCATCTTTATTTTTTTTATTTTCCATAATTTCCTCCTATTATTGTAGTTACATTGACAAACAATTTACATTCATCTTATTTTGCCCAATATATAGGAATTTAAGCAAAAAAATAAGTTGCTATTTATAGCAACTTATTAAAACTTAATTTATATAATTTTAAAAAAATCAAGTTACTTGTATTTTATTTTGATAAATTAAATTCTTTATGAAGAGCATTAACAGCTTTTATTAGATCTTCTTGTTTTATTAGACAAGATATAGTCATGCGTGAATCTGAAGTTTGAAGTATTTCTATTTTAGCCTCAGATAATACTCTAACTATTCTAACCATGACTCCTGGAATGCCATTTATTCTGCTACCTATTAAAGTCACTTTTGAGCAATTTTTTACTATTTCATAGGTTATATCGTATTTATCAAGTAATTTTTCAAGACACTTCAATTTTTCTTCTTCAATAGTAAATGCCTTTTCTTTAACAAAAAAATTAATCATATCTATACTTATCTCATTTTGTTCCATATCACTTAATAAATCTGTAAATGTAGTCTCTTTACAATCTATAATTTTAACTTGTGCTATACCATTTGCATTAGCTATACCAGTCATTAAATCTTTTTTATTATTCATATACGTATCTATTTCTCTTGATAAATACGAACCTATACTGGTTCCATTTTCTGGATTTGAAGTATTTTTTATTTTCAAAACAATATTATTATTTTTAGCTATTTCAACAGCTCTTGGGTGAATGACCTTAGCTCCTTTTTCAGCCATTTGAAATACGTCATCATAATTTATGCACTCTATAACTTTAGCATTTGGTTCTATTCTAGGATCAGCAGTCATTATTCCGTCTACATCTGTGTAAATTTCAACAATTTTCGCACTTAGCCCTGCTCCAACAATTACAGCTGATGTATCACTACCTCCCCTTCCAAGTGTTGTAACCTCTCCATCCTCTGTTATCCCTTGAAATCCAGTTACTACCACTACATTATTTTTTTCTAACTCTTTCTTTATTCTCTGTGGATTTACCTTAACAACTGATGAGTCTCCATATTTTCCATTAGTAATAATTCCAGCTTGAGCACCTGTTAATAATATAGAATTAATCTTTTTACTTTTTAATATATTAACAAGTAAAGTACCTGATATTATCTCCCCACAAGACATTATAAGATCAAGTTCTCTCTTTGACATATCCTCATTGGCTTGTTTACAAAGTTGTATAAGAGTATCTGTTGCGTATGGAGCTCCTTTTCTTCCCATTGCAGAAACTACAATAACTAAATCATACCCATCATCTTTGTGTTTTTTTATTATTTCACATACCTTATCCATTTTTTCATATGATTCTACTGATGTTCCTCCAAATTTTTGAACTAATATATTCATAACCTAGCCCTCCAACGTTATATATTACCTTCATATTCAATTATAATCATATCATTACCTATTTTTTTTACGTTTTTCCACGGTACCTCTAAGCTAGATTTGTCTTTCCTAAATGAAAAGAAACTTCTATCTCTTGGTATAACTAAGGACATAATTTTACCCGTTCCTTCATCAACTACCAAGTCTGATTCAGCTATAATTCCCAGTCTTTCCCCTGTTGTCAAATTAACAATCTCTTTACCAGCAATAGAAGACAATTTCATACTGCTCCCCCCTAAAAACTTAAATTTTCACTGTTTTTACCAACTACAGAAATAGCTATTTTATCTGTATTAAAAATATCTTTTATTATATTATCTATTTCATCATCTGTTACATTGTTTATTTTGTTTATTATATCTTTCGGATTATTTACTTTATTTAATAAAATTTGTGACTTACCCATAGACATCATTCTGCTACTAGTACTTTCAAGACCTAATATATAATTTCCCTTTAATTGTTCTTTTGACCTTTTTATTTCATCTTTTGTAAGACTGTACTCTCTAATTAATTTTATTTCATTAACAATAGAATTGTATACTTTATATATATTTTTTTCACTCATGCTACAAGCTATATTAAATACTCCTAATCCCTTGTTTAACGTCAAATATGAGTAAATAGAATATACCGTGCCTTGATCCTCTCTTATATTTTGAAATAATCTTGAGCTCATACTAGATCCAAATATATTGTTTACAATTGATAAAGCATATATATGTTCACTTTCAAGTCCTATACTTTCAAGCCCCATACATAAATTCATTTGCTCTATATCTTTATTTCTAGTTACGATTCCTAGATTAAAATTGCAATTATTAATGTCTATGTTTTTATTTTTTTTATTATTCCACCCTTTAAATTTTTGTTCTATGAGTTCAACCATATTATCAAAGTCGAAATTACCACATATTGATATTACGCAATTACTAGGAACATAATGTTCTTCAAAAAATTTAATCATATTTTCTTTTTTTATTTTTTGTAATGAAGTTTTTGTTCCCAATATATTCCTTCCAATTCCTTGATTTTTATAAATCATTTCAAATAGAATATCATGCGCTAAATCTTCTGGTGAGTCCTCATACATATTTATTTCTTCGAGTATAACACTTCTCTCTTTTGATATATCCTCATCTAAAAATAAAGGATTTAATATCATATCCGCCAATATATTTATCCCAGATTCTATATGTTCATCAAGCATTTTCACATAATAACAAGTTGTTTCTTTACTAGTAAAAGCATTTATGTTTCCACCTAAATTATCTACTTCCTCAGCTATTTTTTTGGCCGTTCTATTTTTAGTACCTTTAAATAACATATGCTCTATAAAATGAGACATCCCATTTGTATATTCATCTTCATGCCTACTACCGACATCTATCCAAATTCCGAAACTCACAGAGTTTACATAATTTATTTCTTCACCTACTATAACCAGACCATTATCCAAAGTATATTTTTTAGTCACTTTCTAGCCTCCCAACCTTTAAAGTTATACATCTAATTATAGTTTACATTATATATTTATTCAACATTTAAAATTCGTCTACTCACTAACGCGGTGACTCATGTCGCCAACCTGTGTTGATTTACTATATATCAAATATATCACTAAGTCTTCCAACCTCATATCCACTATTTCTTACAGTTTCTATTATGGATTTTAAAGATTGTGATGTGGCTTCCGTTGGGTGCATTAATATAATGCCAGATTCCTCTACCCCTTTTGATTTTATTCTATTTACTATTTCCTCAGGATTGTCTTTGTACTTCCAATCTATAGTATCCAATGTCCATTTTACAGGTATATAATTTAAATCAAATGCAGCTTTCACAGTATTTTCACTATAATACCCAGATGGAGGTTCAAAAAATTTAGTATCCTCATTTATTATATTATCTATTATATTCTTTGACTTTTTTATTTCATCGTAATTTGATTGATAATCAAGCTTACTATAATCAGTGTGTTTATAACCATGGTTCCCAATCTCATGACCATCAGATTTTATTTTCATGAGTATATCAGGATATTTATCTGCCCACCTGCCTGTAACCATGAAGGTTATTTTAACATTTTCTTCTTTAAGAGTTTTAAGCATACTATCTATGTATTCATTCCCCCAATCTACATTACAAGTTATGGCTACATGGTTTGAATTTTCTTTATCGCCTTTATAAAATGGTTCTTGCTTATTATCAAAGCAGGTTATACTATAGTTTGTTATAATGCTCATAATTCCAATAGCTAATATAATCAGTGTTAATGTAATTACTTTTTTCTTTTTAATTATAAATATCATAAATCCATCTCCTTTAAATTTCACTTTATCTTGAGGATACTAAGTTTAATACCTCGTCCAATATATATCTATTATCTAATTGATGGATTTATGCAATAAAAAAATAAGCACTTTACAAAGCGCTTATTTTACTTCTGTATCTTTTTTTTCAGTTTCTTTCTTTTCAGGTTTTTCAATCAATGCCTTTCTTGAAAGATTTATTCTTCCTTGTTTATCTATTTCAGTAACTTTAACTTTTACTATATCTCCTATTTTTAGAACATCTTCAACTTTTTCTACTCTTTCATGAGCTATATTAGATATATGAATTAAGCCTTCTTTTTTAGGTAATATTTCTACAAAAGCACCAAAATTCATTATTCTAGTCACTTTTCCTTCATATATTTCCCCTTCTTCAACTTCTTTAACAATAGTTAATATCATATCTTTTGCTCTTTGTCCTAATTCTTTATCCGGAGACATTATAAATACTTCTCCATCTTTTTCTATATCTATTTTAACACCAGTCTCTTCTATTATACTAGTTATAGTTTTTCCACCAGGTCCTATAACATCTCTAACTTTATCTGGATCTATTTTTAATTTTATTATTCTAGGAGCATATTCAGACATTTCTTCTCTATGAGTATCTAATGTTTTCTTCATTTCATTCAGTATATGAATTCTACCTTCTTTAGCTTGTGCAAGTGCAGTTTTTAGTATTTCTTTGTCTATACCAGCTATTTTTATATCCATTTGTATAGCTGTTATTCCATTTGGAGTCCCCGCAACTTTAAAGTCCATATCTCCTAAGAAATCTTCCATTCCTTGTATATCAGATAAAATAGCTATATTCTCATTTTCTTTTATAAGTCCCATTGCAATACCAGCTACCATATCCTTTATAGGAACTCCTGCATCAAGTAATGACAATGTACTTCCACAAACACTTGCTTGAGATGTAGATCCATTAGAACTTAATACTTCCGATACCAATCTTATTGTATATGGGAACTCTTCTTTACTTGGAATAACAGGCTCAAGTGCTCTTTCTGCAAGTGCTCCATGTCCTATTTCTCTTCTTCCAGGACCTCTTAACGGTCTTGTTTCTCCTACACTGTATGCAGGGAAATTATAATGATGCATATATCTTTTATTTTCTTCATCTTCAAGACCATCTATTATTTGTACATCACCTAGTGCTCCAAGAGTTGCTACAGTTAAAACCTGTGTTTGTCCTCTTGTGAAAAGTCCTGAGCCATGTGTTCTTGGAAGAACTCCAACTTCTGACCATATAGATCTTATCTCATCCGATTTTCTGTTATCAGGTCTTATTTTCTCATTTACAATCATATCTCTTACTAATTCTTTTATTATACTATGTAAAACAGAGTCTACATCTTTAATATTTTCTGGATATATTTGTTCAAAATGAGATAAAGTATCTTCTTTAACTTTTGCCATTTTTTCAGCTCTTTCAAGCTTTTCAATTGTTTTTATAGCTTGTCTCATATTTTCACAAGCATATTCTCTAACTGCAGCTTCAATATCATCATCAGCCTTATATAAAACAACATCTTGCTTTGACTTTCCAATTTCTGCTACTATTGTTTCAATGAATGCAACTATTTCTTTTATTTGCTCATGAGCAAACATAATAGCATCTAGCATTAAATCTTCACTTACTTCATTCGCACCAGCTTCAACCATCATAATAGCGTCTTTAGTTCCAGATACTACTAGGTTTAATTGGCTTTCTTTTTTTTGCTCTACAGTAGGGTTAACAATAAATTCTCCATCCATTAATCCTATACATATAGATCCAGTTGGACCATTAAATGGTATATCTGATATAGAAAGAGCAACAGATGAACCTATCATTGCTACTATATCAGTAGGACAATTTGGATCCGTAGACATTACAGTTGCTACAACTTGTACATCATTTCTATATCCTTTTGGAAATAAAGGTCTAATAGGTCTATCTATTAATCTAGATGTTAGAATAGCCTTTTCTGATGGTCTTCCTTCTCTTTTTATAAATCCTCCAGGTATTTTACCAACTGAGTATAGTCTTTCCTCATAATCAACGCTAAGTGGGAAAAAATCTATTCCCTCTCTTGGTTGTGAAGATGCACATGCATTCACAAGTACAACACTACCCCCATATTTTAACATACAACTTCCATTTGACATTTCACATACTTTACCTATTTCCACAGAAAGTTTTCTTCCTGCTAAATCCATCTCAAAATTTTTATACATAATTTTCCTCCTCTCATAGGTAAAAGATACTACAAATTTTAATTTTAGTAAACAATTTTATTTAAAATACGTCATATATTTATTATTCCCTAATAGGAATATATTATAATTTATTATGTATTTAAAAAGAGCAGGTAAACCCTGCCCTTTATTATTTTCTTAATCCTAATTTTTCGATTAAAGTCTTGTATCTGTTTAAATCTTTTTCTTTTAAATACTTAAGTAAACGTCTTCTGCTTCCAACCATCTTTAAAAGACCTCTTCTTGAGTGGTGATCTTTTTTGTGCATTTTTAAGTGATCATTTAACTCATTTATTCTAGTAGTAAGTAATGCTATTTGAACTTCTGGAGAACCAGTATCTCCCTCATGAGTCTTATAAGTCTCTATTATTTCTTGCTTTTTAGTTCCTTGTAACATATTAAAAACACCTCCATATTTTTTTAGCACCTATTGCTAAGCATTCGTCGGTGAATCAAATGCCGAGCAATGGTTTCAACTTTAATTATTGTAACACAACTTAGTTTATAAGTAAACTTATTTTTTATATTACATTATATTTTTTATATCCATAGACATCTGTTTCTTCAAATCCTCTAATGTATCGAACTTTATTTCATCTCTAATTCTTCTTATGAAAATAACAGATACTTCCTTCTCATATAAATCTCCATTGTATTGAAGTATATACGTTTCAACTGTAAATTCATTTTGCTTAACAGTTGGGCTGTATCCTACATTGGTTGCACCATTATAGATTTTCCCATCTATATTTACTTTTGTTTGATACACGCCAACCTTAGGAACCAATATGTTGTCATCATATTTCAAGTTAATAGTTGGAAATCCTAAATTTCTTCCTATTTTTTTACCATGTACAACAATTCCTTTAATTTCATAATCTCTTCCTAAAAATTCGCTAACTTTATCTACATCCCCAATTTCTAGCAAATTCCTTACATAAGTACTGCTTATTCTTATATTTTTCAAGCAAATAGGCTTCATAACCTTTACATCAAAACCATAAATCTTCCCCATATTTTTCAAAAACTGAGCATTTCCACCTCTATTTTGACCAAATCTAAAATCATGTCCTATAACTACTTGTTTTGCATTCAATTTATCCTTCAGAATTGTCTGTATATATTCCTTTGGATCTAATTTTATTATAAATTCATCAAATGGTATAGCAACAATTATATCTATTCCCATTTGATTTATAATTCTATATTTTTCTTCTTTAGTAATTATATTTTTTAGTTTGTCTTTTTTAAAAAAATTAACAGGATGATTAGTAAATGTAAAAAGTACACTCTTAATTTTTTTCTTTTTAGCGATTAATATAGCATCTCTTATTATTTTTTGATGGCCTTTATGTACTCCATCAAAATTTCCAATAGTTACAACAGTATCGTGGTCTATATTTAGATCTTGTAAATCTGTAATTATCTTCATCATACTCAGCTCCAATAATTAAATAAATAATTTATGGCTTTTTAATAATATATTATTGTCTTGTATTTTTATTTTCCCAATTGCACAGAACTCATCATCTATATATACTTTTACCAGTTCCTCATCCTGATATTGTTGGTTAATTATTAGACCTTTTTGATATATAGTATTCCCGTTAGAAAATGCCTTGAATGCACTTTTCTTTAAAGCTATTTCTTTATAATCTACAAGAGGATAGTCTATTCCTATTATATATTCTTGTAATTTAAAGTCTTTAGATGCTTGTTCAATTTCTTCGAGTGTATATGCATTTTCAATATCAAAATTTCCAGATTTAGTTCTAAGTAAAAACGACATATAAGCACCTACTCCAAGTTCATCTCCTATATCCTTACAAAGACTTCTAATATAAGTTCCCTTAGAAACGGTAGCTTCAAATAATACTTTTTGATTATCTATATTTTTTATTTTTATATCTTTTACTAATACTTTTCTTGATTTAATTTCAACATCAGTTTGTCCATTTCTAGCTAGTTCGTACAGCCTTTTCCCATTAACTTTTATAGCCGAGTATATAGGAGGTGTTTGTGTTATTTCTCCCTCAAATTTTTTAAATACCTTATATATTTCTTCTTTACTTATATAATCTGAGTCCTTTTTTTCTACAATTTGACCAAAAGAATCATACGTATCTGTTTGTATACCAAGTGTTAACTCTGCTATATAAGTTTTTTCTTTATTTAATATAAGTTCCGCTATTTTTGTAGCCTTTCCAAGGCATATAGGTAGCACTCCAGCAGCATTTGGATCTAAGGTTCCTGTGTGTCCTACTTTTTTCATATTTGCAATTCTTCTAATTCTCGATACAACATCATGAGATGTCATACCTGTTGGCTTTAGTATATTAAGTATTCCATTCATATTATCACTCTCTTAAATATGCTTTATTACTTCTTCTATGATTGTTATTTTTGCATTCTCTAAAGAATCATTTATTGTACATCCAGAAGCTCTTACATGACCTCCGCCTCCAAATACTTTTGCTATCTCACTAACATCAATATATGATTTTGATCTTAAGCTTATTTTAATTTGATTAAATTTCTTTTGCTTAAATAAAATACCAACTTCTACTCCATTTATATCTCTGGCATAGTTTACAAATCCATCTACATCATTAAATGTTATATTGTTATTTTTAAACATTTGAGTAGTCAATTCAATAGTAGCTACTTTACCTTGTACAACATTTAATGTATTTAAGGATTCTCCTAGTATTTTAACGTAGTTTATAGGGTTATTTTGATATATATTTTGTATTATATCTTGTTTGTCTATTCCTATTTTTAACAGATTGCATGCCATTTCAAAACTACTAGGATTAGTATTTGAATACATAAAATTTCCAGTGTCAGTTATTAACCCTGTATAAAGGCAGTTGGCTATTTTTTTGTCTATAATATTTCGATCTATTCTCATAAGCATATCATATATAACTTCACAAGTAGATGAAGCTTTAGCATCTACATAGTTTAAATCCGCATACAAATCATTGCTACTATGGTGATCTATATTTATAGTCATACTTGCTTTATCTTTTATAGTATCACTACAGCACAATCTATATTTATCTCCACAATCAA
Source organism: Tepidibacter mesophilus (assembly GCF_002724055.1). Lineage (GTDB taxonomy): Bacteria > Bacillota > Clostridia > Peptostreptococcales > Peptostreptococcaceae > Tepidibacter_A > Tepidibacter_A mesophilus. The sequence continues at coordinate 65,269 of NZ_BDQY01000001.1, forward strand.
GGGATATAAGTATATAATCTTTAATGTTTATTTCCTCAGATTTATATATCTTAATATCTTTATATAAAAAATCTAAGTTAGCAGGAAGATTGTCATCTAATACGAATACAGCTTCTTTATTCATCCCTTTAAGTGCATAATATAATCCTATTGACGACCCTAAATTATCCCCATCTGGACTATAATGGGAAGTAATAATAAAATTATTACTTCCCATTATAGTCTTTATTATTTTATTCATTTGCATCATCTTCTTTTTTTGAGTTTACACTCTTAATTAAACTAGACATGTAAACCCCTTTTTCAATTGAATCATCCAATCTGAATATTATTTCAGGAGTATATCTAAGTTTAACATGTTTTCCTATTTCTTTTCTAACAAATCCACTAGCATTTTTTAATCCTTTTAGGGTTCCATCTTTATCTCCTGTAAGTACGCTAATATATATATACGCATACTTTAAATCAGAAGTTACGTTAACATCTGTAATACTTACTAGAGAAGATATTCTCGGGTCTTTTAGATCTCCTAAGAGTAATCTACTTACAACCTTTTTTATTTCTTCTCCTATTCTTCTTGTTCTAGAATATGATGCCATAGTATCTACAACCCTTCTATCTATTTTCTTTTTCTTTCATTATAAAGGCTTCTATTATATCGCCTTCTTTTAGATCGTTAAAGTTATTTAATGCAAATCCACATTCATAACCCTTAGCTACTTCTTTAGCGTCATCTTTAAATCTCTTTAAAGAATTAAGTTCACCCTCATGTATAACTATACCATCTCTAACTAATCTTACTTGAGCATTTCTCGCTAGTTTTCCTTGAATTACATATGCACCAGCTATAGTTCCAACTCCAGATACTTTAAATGTAGCTCTAACTTCTGCTTTTCCTAATTCTTCTTCTACAAATTCTGGATCAAGCATACCCTTCATTGCATGTTGTATATCTTCTATAGCCTTGTATATTATTCTATATGTTCTCATATCAACTTTTTCATTTGCAGCTACATCTGCTGCTGCTCCAACTGGTCTTACATTAAATCCTATTATTATAGCATTAGAAGCACTAGCAAGCATTACATCAGACTCAGTTATTGCTCCAACAGCTCCATGAATAGCTCTTACACTTACTTCTTCATTGCTTAATTTTTCTAAAGACTGTTTTACAGCTTGAACTGAACCTTGAACATCTGCCTTTATTATTATATTAAGTTCTTTTACGTCGCCTTGTTCCATTTGTTTGAATAATTCATCTAATGATACTTTTTGACTAGCCTTCATTTGTCTTGCTCTTATTTTATCTTTTCTTTTATCTGCTATAATTCTAGCCATTCTATCATTTTCAACTACAACAAATTGATCTCCTGCTTGTGGGACTTCAGAAAGTCCAAGTATTTCAACAGGTATAGATGGAGCTGCTTGCTTTACTCTTTTACCTAAATCATTTACCATTGCTCTTACTTTACCATGTGTAGAACCAACAACAACTGCATCTCCAACTTTTAATGTTCCATTTTGAACAAGTACAGTAGCTACCGGGCCTCTTCCTTTGTCAAGTTGAGCTTCTACAACAGTTCCCACTGCTTTTCTGTCAGGATTAGCTTTTAACTCTTCCATTTCAGAAACTAATAGAACCATTTCTAGTAATGTATCTATATTTTCATTTTTAAGAGCTGAAACCGGAACAGATATTATATCTCCTCCCCAATCTTCAACCAAAAGTCCATGCTCTGTTAATTCTTGTTTTACTCTATCTTGATTTGCTCCAACTTTATCTATTTTATTTATAGCTATTATTATAGGTACCTGAGCCGCTTTTGCATGGTTTATAGCTTCCACTGTTTGAGGCATTATTCCATCATCTGCTGCAACTACAAGTATAGCTATATCTGTAACTTGAGCTCCTCTTGCTCTCATAGATGTAAATGCCTCATGTCCAGGCGTATCTAAAAATACTATTTTCTTTTTATTAACTTCAACCTCATAAGCACCGATATGTTGAGTTATTCCACCAGCTTCTTTATCTATTACCTTGCTATTTCTAATAGCATCAAGTAATGAAGTTTTACCGTGGTCAACATGTCCCATAACAGTTACAATAGGTGGTCTTGGTTTTAAATCTTCCGGTCTATCTTCTTCTATTTCTATTTCATCATCTTGTTCGTCCTCTTCGTATTGTACAGCCTTAAATCCATAATCCATAGCTATACATGCTGCTGTATCAAAATCTATTTCTTGATTCATACTTGCCATTATTCCTAATTTTATAAGTTTTGTTATAACTTCTGTAGCACTTTTTTCTATTAGTTGTGATAAATTTTGAACTGTTATTTTATCGCCCATTTTAATTTGAGTCATATTATCATTTTCACTATTTTCAGCACCTTCGCCTGAAAGTTCCATTATCAATTCTACTTCTTCATCCGTTAAAGTACTCATATGATTTGCCACAGTTATTTCTAACGATTCCAATTTTTCCATAATTTCTTTAGTTGACATTCCTAATTCTTGTGCTAATTGATAAACTCTTGTCTTTGACAAAAGCTTCACCCCCTACTAATTTCTTTTATTTTCATTGCAAATTGCTCACTTTTTATACCAATTACTGCTCTACTACTTTTTCCTATGCTTTTTCCTAATTCTTCTTTCGTAAAAGCTATTATATAAGGTACATTCCTATATTCAGACTTATCTTTAAAAAGCTTTTTTGTATTCTCCGATGCATCATTTGCTATTATAATTAATTTTATTTTTCCTTTTTTAAGTTCAGATAATGTAGTATCATCTCCTGAAACCATGTTACCGCTTCTTAAAATAATACCTAATAACGAAAGAATTTTATTGTTCATATTTTTTTATTTCCTCCGATAAAGCATTATATACATTTTCTGGAATTTCTAATTTAAAGGCTCTATTTAATGCCCTAGTCTTCATAGCTTTTTCTAAACATTCTTTACTAGCACAAATATACGCTCCTCTACCATTAGCTTTACCTGTATTGTCTACAAATATTTCTCCATCTTTATTTTTTACTATTCTTATTAATGTTTTTTTAGAGTTTCTATCCTGGCAACTTATACATTTGCGTTGAGGTATTTTCTTTTGGCTCAAGAATATCGCCTCCTCTTTTATTAATTATTAGCTTGACTTTCACTTTTTATATCTATTTTCCAGTTAGTAAGTTTTGCTGCAAGCCTAGCATTTTGTCCTTCTTTTCCTATAGCTAATGATAATTGATAATCAGGAACTACAACCTTTGCGCTTTTTTCTTGATCGTCTAATTTAACTGAAATTACTTTCGATGGGCTTAATGCACTAGATATAAATTCAGCAGGATTTTCACTATATTTTATTATGTCTATTTTTTCTTCTTTTAACTCATCTACTATATTTTTCACTCTAGACCCTTTAGCACCAACACAAGCTCCTATGGAATCTACATTTTCATCTATAGAGTGTACTGCCATTTTAGTTCTTGATCCTGCTTCTCTTGATATAGATTTTATTTGAACAACTCCATCATATATTTCAGGTACTTCTAGTTCAAATAATCTTTTAATAAGTCCAGGATGACTTCTAGATAAAAGTATTTGAGGACCTTTTGTAGTCTTTTTAACTTCTAATATATATGATTTTATTCTTTGACCCACTTCGTATGTCTCACCTGGTATTTGTTCAGTTTGATTTAACACACCCTCTATCTTTCCAAGTGAAATATATACTAAACCTTTACTTACTCTTGCTACTATTCCTGTAACTATTTCAGTTTCTCTATTTATAAATTCTGAATATATAACATCTCTTTCTGCTTCTCTTATTCTTTGAACAACAACTTGTTTAGCTGTTTGAGCTGCAATTCTTCCAAAGTTTTTAGGTGTAACCTCAAATTCAACCAAATCATCTAGTTCATAATTTTTATTGAATTCTCTGGCTTCATCTATTGATATTTCTAAAAAATCATCATATACATCATCATCTTCTACTACTCTTTTTTGAGAGTAAACCTTAACTTCACCATTGTCTCTATCTATTTCTGTTCTAACATTTTGACACGAACCAAAATTCCTTTTATATGCTGAAACCAGTGCCGCTTCAATAGTATCTATTAATATATCCTTAGAAACACCTTTTTCTTTTTCTAATTGTTCTAAAGCTTCTATGAATTCTAAATTCATTATTTTTCCTCCTTATTAAATTTTCACAGATAATCTGATTATAGATACTTCTTTTTTGTTAAATTCCAATATCTCATCTTTATCTGTTTTTATTTTTATTATATCTTCAAATAATCCTACAAGCTCTCCTTCAAATTGTTTTTGACCATCTAAAGCTTTATAAAGTTTTAACTCAACATCTCTACCTTTATATCTGTCAAAGTCTTTGTCTTTTTTTAATGGTCTATCAATTCCTGGTGACGATATTTCTAAAAAATAGTTTTCTTTTATTGGATCTATTTTATCTAATGACTCACTTAATTCATCACTTACCATCTTACAATCATTCAGTCCGATTCCGCCATCTTTATCTATATATACTCTTAAATAATAATGTCCAGCTTCTTTGACATATTCTACGTCTATTAATTCAAAGTTGTTTTTTTCAACTATCGGTAAAACTATTTCTTCTATTGTACTTTCTATACTTCTTTTCATTTATGTAGACCTCCTTTATTTAGTTTTTAAGTTGTTTATTTTTGAATAAGTCTTGTCTCTTATTCAGTATAAAAGAAAGAGTGGGCATCATCCCCACTCTACATTTTACTAGTATATATATTTTTCTATACTAGTATACCATATAATGTTTTTTCATGCAACTTATCACAACAGAGATAGCTGGTTAGTCTCATCAAGGTCTTCAATACAGCCATGTCCTTTTAAGGTTTCAACTACTGTCTTTGAAATCTTAGTCCTTTTTCTCAAGTCCTCTATTGAAAGAAACTCTTCCTTTTCTCTTTCTCTAGCTATATTAATAGCGGCATTAGCTCCTACTCCCTGAAGAGCTATTAAAGGCGGTATTAATTTATGATCTACTATTTTAAACTGTTTGGCATCTGATTTATAAAGGTCTACTTTTGAAATTTCTATTTTTCTCGCAAACATCTCAACGACAACCTCAAGCACAGTTAGCATACCTTTTTCTTTAGCAGTAACATCATTCCCAAGATTCTCTATTTCTTTTATTTTACGAATAACTTCATCCTTGCCTTTTATAACCAAATCAGCATCAAAGTCTTCTGCTTTAGTGGTAAAATACGTAGCATAGAAAGAGTGTGGGTAATACACTTTACAATAAGCTATTCTAAACGACATCATGACATAGGCTACTGCATGTGCCTTTGGGAACATATACTTAATCTTATTACAAGAATCTATATACCATTGTGGGACATCATTATTTTTCATTTCTTCTTCATCTTCTGGTGTTAGACCTTTACCCTTTCTAACCTTCTCCATTATCTTAAATGAAAGTTTAGGTTTTAGACCTTTGAATATAAGATAATTCATTATGTCATCTCTCGTTGATATAACATCTTTTAAAGTAACAACACCATCTCTAACTAAATCCTGAGCATTATTAAGCCAAACATCTGTACCATGTGATAATCCCGATATTCTAACTAATTCTCCAAAAGTTGTAGGCTGAGTATCTATAAGCATCTGTCTTACGAATTTAGTCCCAAATTCAGGTATCCCAAGACTTCCTATGTTACAGTTAATGTCTTCGCTAGTAACACCCAAAGCCTCTGTAGATGTAAATATAGACATTGTTTTTTTATCATCAAGAGGTATTTTAGTAGCATTAATTCCTGTTATATCTTCAATCATTCGTATTATGGTGGGCACATCGTGTCCTAGTATGTCAAGCTTTAGTATTCTACCACTTATAGAGTGATAGTCAAAATGAGTTGTTATAACTCCAGAGGTTGAATCATTAGCAGGATATTGAATAGGTGAAAAATCGTATATTTCTTTATAATGAGGAACAACCATTACCCCTCCAGGATGCTGTCCCGATGTTCTTTTAATACCAGTACATCCCTTAGATAATCTATTTATTTCTGCTGATGTAGTTTTTATCTCATTTTCTTCAATATACTTTTTTGCAAATCCATAAGCTGTTTTATCCGCTACAGTTCCTATAGTGCCAGCTCTATATACATATCCTTCCCCAAATAGCACTTCTGTATACTTATGTGCATTAGGTTGATATTCTCCTGCAAAATTAAGGTCAATATCAGGCTCTTTATCTCCTTCAAAACCCAAAAAAACCTCAAACGGTATATCATGTCCATCTTTTATATAAGGTATTTTACAAACAGGACAATCTTTATCAGGTAAATCAGCTCCAGATGTATAACTTCCCGTTTCAAAAAATTCAGATCCTAAGCATTTTTCGCATCGGTAATGGGCTGGTAAAGGATTAACCTCTGTTATATCACTCATAGTGGCTACAAATGATGATCCAACAGATCCCCTTGATCCAACTAAGTATCCATCTTCTAAAGATTTCGTAACCAGTTTTTGTGATATTATATATAAAACTGCATACCCATTACTTATTATAGAATTCAACTCTCTCTCAAGTCTCTTTTCAACAACATCTGGAAGTTTTTCGCCATACATACCATGAGCCTTTTTATAACACATTTCTCTAAGGTCTTCTTCTGATCCTTCTATAACAGGCGTACAAGTCTCATCAGGTATAGGTTTTATTTCTTCTATTTGATCTGCTATTTTATTTGTATTGGTTATAACCACTTCCTCAGCAGTTTTATAATCCAAATAACTAAATTCATCCATCATATTATCCGTAGTTCTAAAATAAAGCGGAACCTCTTCATTAGCACTTTTAAATCCCTGTGAATGCTTTAATATTTTTCTATATATTTCATCATGAGGATCTATAAAGTGGGTATCTCCTGTTGCAACAACTAATTTGTCATATTTTTTGCCAAGTTTTATGATTTTTCTATTTATACTTTTAAGTTCTTCATAATCTTTAACAATTTCTTTTTCTATCATAAATTTATTATTATCAAGTGGCATTATTTCTAAATAGTCATACAGTTCCAATATTTCCTCTATTTCATATTCTTCTTTATTTTTAAGTACACTTTGATATACCTCTCCATTTTCACATGCCGACCCTATTAAAAGTCCATCTTTATATTCTTTTAAAACACTTTTAGGTATCCTAGGAGTTTTATAAAAATATTCTATATGCGATTTTGATATTAATTTATATAAATTTTTAAGTCCTGTATAGTTCTTAACCAATATAGTTATATGATTACTCCTTATTTTTTTAAAATCAGCAACTTTGAAAAGTTCATTGACTTGATGTAAATGAGTTGCTCCCTTTTCTTCTAGCATATTTAAAAACTTTATAAATATATTTGCTGTGGCTTCAGCATCATCAACTGCTCTATGATGATTTTCAAGAGAGACTTTAAGAGCCTTAGCTACTGTATTTAATTTATACCTTTTAAGATTTAAAAGCAATTCTTTTGCAAGATTTATAGTATCAACATATATATTATTAAACTCCAAAGACATTCTTTTGCAATTTTCTCTTACAAATCCTATATCAAACTCTGCATTATGAGCGACTAAAACACTATCTTGTATAAAGTCTAAAAAATCGGGTAATACCTGTTCAATAGTTCTTTCATTTTTAACCATATCATTAGTTATACCTGTAAGTTCCTGAACTTTATGGGGTATAGACTTTTCAGGATTTACTAGAACACTAAACCTATCTACGATTTCAAAATTTTCTATTTTGACAGCGCCTATTTCTGTTATCTTATCATTTTTATTAGAAAAACCCGTTGTTTCCAAATCAAATACTACAAAACTTTGGCTTAAAGGCAATTTATTAGGATTTTTTATAACTGGATTAGTATCATCTACTAGATATCCCTCAACTCCATAAATAACTTTAACACCATGCTTTTTAGATGCATCCATAGCTTCCGGGAAAGCCTGTACTATACCATGGTCAGTTACCGCTATAGCTTTATGTCCCCATTTTGCAGCTCTTTCAATAACCTTTGATACAGATGTTATTGCATCCATAGCAGACATTTGAGTATGCAAATGTAGCTCTACTCTTTTTTTATCACCTTTATCATGTTTTTCTTTTTTCCTTGATTTCTGTATATCAGAAATATTAACAATCAGTTCTTGAGAATAATTATCAAACAAAGCATTACCTCTAATTTTTAAATAAGAACCTTTATTTATATTATCAACTACACCATCTTTATTATTTTCTCTTAAAAACAATTTGCATTTTATAGAACTTGTATAATCTGTTATAGAAATAGTTAATAGAGTTCTCCCCCCCTTTAACTCTCTATTCTCAACATCAAATACTTCCCCTTTAATACATACCCTTCCCGTTTCCGGAGTTATATTCTTAATAATTTCAATATGGTCAGTAATACTTTTACCATATATAATATCCGTTTCTTCTTTTGCAGTCTTATATTCATCACTTTTAGTTTCAATTATTTCTGATTTTGGACTAGCTATAATTCTATTAGAAAGCAGATTGTCCGTTTCCTCATCTTTTTTACTTATATATTTTTTTAAGTCCATATCGCATTTACTTTCAAGATTAAATCTAACTCCTAAATCAAAACCTAATTCCTCATTTATCATACTTTTTATAGAATATGAAGCCTTCTTTAACTCTAATATTTTATATATTATTTCATTTTCTATATTTATAACTAAGCATCTATCTATATATTTCCATTTGATTTTTTCACCAGATGTAATAGATGGAACCATGGATTTCATTATAAACTCTATATTCTGCCAATATTTTTTTATAACCACACTTTCATCATCTTTAATGTCCATATATCTAATTTTAAATTTTACATCATTAAAAAAGGTGAATTCATTTTTTATCTTACATTCAATCCCTCTAAGTTCAGATATAGTTAATATTTGTTTTGATTCTAAATAAAAGTATACAATTTTATCTTCTTTAAAATAAACTATATTATTCAAAAAAATATCATCGTATTTTTTATCTAAATTTTTATATACTCCTATTTTTTCTAAATATTTTTTTATACTATCCATAATTCCTCCTAGACAGTTTCAATCTTTTTTATCATAAAGTCCAATATATAGATTAACACAAAAATTCTAGACTAAAAAGTCTAGAATTTTTCTATTTCCATTATTAATTCAGTTATCAAATCGTCACTCTTTATTTTTTTTACAATTTCACCCTTTTTAAATAAAATTGCATTTTCATTACCACCCGCTATACCAATATCAGCTTCCCTCGCCTCTCCAGGTCCATTGACAGCACAACCCATTATAGCTACAGTCATTTTCTTATCTATATTTTTTATTTGTTCTTCTATCTTTGAAGCTATATTTATTAAATCTATATTACATCTTCCACAAGTTGGACAAGATATTACTTTAATTCCTTCATCTAATAAACCTACAGATTTTAATATTTCTTTACCTACAAATATTTCTTCTTTAGGATCTCCCGTTAAAGACACCCTTATAGTATCACCTATTCCTTTAAGTAATAAATATCCTATCCCTATAGATGATTTAATAGTCCCTTTTTTTACACTTCCAGATTCTGTTATCCCTATATGGAGCGGATAGTCCACCTTTTCAGACATAAGTTCATATGCTTTTATAGTAGTATGTATATCACTAGATTTTAAAGATAGAACTATATTATAAAAGTCCATACTTTCTAAAATTTTTATATGCCTCATTGCACTTTCTACTAAAGCATCAGGTGTAGCCTTTTCATATTTTTCAAGTAAATCTTTTTCTAAAGATCCTCCATTTACACCTATTCTTATTTTTATATTTTTTTCTTTAGCTTTTTCAACTACCATTCTTACTCTTTCTATACTTCCTATATTTCCGGGATTTATTCTAAGTCCATCTACCCCTTGATTTATGGCCTCAATAGCTAATCTATAATCAAAATGTACATCTGCTATAATAGGTATATTTATACCTTTTTTTATTTGCCCAAGTTTTATAGCAGCATCCATATCAGGGACAGCAACTCTAACTATATCACAACCTACTTCTTCAAGATCTTTTATTTGATTTATTGTAGACTCTACATCCCTTGTATCAGTATTAGTCATTGATTGAATGGATATAGGATTATTCCCTCCTATTTTAACTTTGCCACAATCAACTACTGTTGTTAATTTTTTCAAAAGATCACCTTCTATTTTATTATTCTAGATACATCATTATAAATTGTAAATACCATCAAAAGCATCAATGCAACAAATCCTACAAAATGTATAGAACCTTCTCTTTCAGGATCCATTTTCTTCCCTCTAATAAGCTCTATAATTAAGAATACAATTCTCCCTCCATCTAAAGCTGGCACAGGAAGTAAATTAAATAATCCTAAATTTATACTTATAACGGCTGCCAAAAATATAACATTTATTATACCAGCATCCGCTGCTTGGCCTACTACATTTATTATGCCTACAGGACCTGCAACTTCATCTTTAGATACATTTCCAGTTATGGCTTTTCCCAGGAAATCTATCATCTGCCCTAATATAGAAAATGTTTGGTTCACTGCATATTTAAAGGATGATATTATATTTTTTTCATATTTAGGTTCTATACCTATAATTTTTTTGCCATTTTCATGTTTAGGTTTAATATTGTACTCCAGTACATTATCATCTCTTTGTACTTTAATGTTTATATCGTCAGTATTAGAAGCAGATATTGTTTTTCTTATATCATCCCAATTCTTTATACTAGAATCATTTATTTTTAATATCTTATCTCCTTGTTTAATTCCGACTTGTTGAGCTGGTAAGTTATCAACAGTCTTTTCTATAGTAGTTCCTGGAACTCCCTTATACATAAACATTACCGTAAACAACAATATAGCTAATATAAAGTTCATCACAGGCCCAGCAAATACTATGCTTATCTTTTGGAATATAGTTTTGTTGTTAAAACTTCTAGGGTCACTAGACTCTTCATCTTCACCCTCCATTCTAACATATCCACCTATAGGTAATAATCTAAGTGAATACTCTGTTTCATAGCCCTTATATGCATAAATTTTAGGTCCCATTCCTATAGCAAATTCATGTACTTTAACCCCCGCTTTTTTAGCAACTATAAAATGACCAAACTCATGAAACAAAACAAGTATTCCAAATACTATAAGAGATATAATGATATTCATATTTTCACCTTCCTATTTTATACTTTCTTTTATAAATTTTCTGCTCCAATCATCTATATACAATATTTCTTCTAATGTAGGTTCCTCTATGCTAGAATGTTTTTCCAATGCTTTTTCTATATACATTGGTATATCATAAAATTTAATTTTATCATTCAAAAATTCACTTACTAAAATTTCATTAGCTGCATTTAGAACAGTAGCATAGGTTCCACCTTTTTCTAATGAATCATAAGCAAGTTTTAAACATGGGAAAGTATTAGTATCGGCTTTTTCAAATGTTAGTGAACTTATTTTTGCAAGGTCTAATCTTTCATAATCATTATATATTCTATTAGGGTATGAAAGAGCATATTGTATCGGAAGTTTCATATCAGGATTTCCAAGTTGAGCTATAACAGAACCATCTATGAATTGTACCATAGAATGTACTATACTCTGAGGATGAACCAGTACATCTATGTCACTTGAATCAACTTCAAACAACCACTTTGCTTCTATAACTTCAAGACCTTTGTTCATTAAAGTCGCTGAATCTATACTTATTTTTCTCCCCATACTCCAATTAGGATGTTTTAAAGCTTCATTTTTAGTTACATTTATAAGTTGTTCCTTTGTTTTATTTCTAAAAGGCCCTCCTGACGCTGTTAATATAATTTTCTCGATTTCTTTATTACTTTCTCCATTTAGACATTGAAATATAGCAGAATGTTCACTATCAACTGGTAAAATATTAACTCCCATTTTTTTAGCTTCATTCATAACTAAGCTACCTGCTGTTACAAATGTTTCTTTATTTGCCAAAGCTATTGTTTTTCTATGTTTAATAGCTTCCAAAGTGGGAACTAACCCTATCATTCCCACGAGAGCTGTCAAGACTATATCTACAGATTCTAAAGATGCTATAACTTTTAATCCTTCCATTCCAGAATATATATCTACATTTACTTCCTTTGGTAGAATTTTTTTTAATTCATTAGATTTTTCTTCATTATATACAGCAACTACTTCTGGTCTAAACTCTATTATCTGATTTTTAAGAGTTTCTATGCTAGTATTTACTGCTAATGCTTCTATTTTAAATTTATCTTTATTATTTCTAACAACATCTAAAGCTTGAGTTCCAATAGAGCCTGTTGATCCTAAAATAGATATCTTTTTCACGTTATCAATCCCTTCTTAAGCAACGTAATATAATAGCTTCAGAAAATTCTGAAGCTCTAAAGTTAAATTTATTCTTTTCACTTATATTTTAATTTATCTTATAAAAAAGTATATATAATAATAAACAAAAGGAGCTGTTAAAATTATACTATCAAATCTATCTAATATACCTCCATGTCCAGGTATTAATTTTCCATAATCTTTAATTTCCAAAAACCTTTTTATTGAAGATGCAAATAAATCTCCAATTTGAGCTATCATGCTTCCTATAAGTCCAATCAAACCCATATGTATTAAATCAAACCCAAATATATACCCAAATACAATACAAGATAATGAACTTCCTATAACTCCACCTATACTTCCTTCTATAGTCTTTTTAGGGCTAACTTCGGGTATTAATTTATGCTTACCAAAAAAATAACCACTAAAATAAGCAAATGTATCTGTCATCCATGCTATTATAAAAATTAAGTATATGTAATTATAATTTGAAATTTTTGTAATCAATATAATATGACTCAAAAAATAGGGTATATATATTATTCCTAGAAAAGTTATACCCATATCAATAATATTATACTTTCTCATTACAAGTAATATACATAATATAAAAAAAACAATAAAAAAACTACATGTTACATATGTACTATCAATTTGTGAAATCACACCAAAATAAATACTTAGAGTGGATAAATATCCTAACCAACTAACACTATTAAAATTTTTATTTCTAAAGGCGTCGTAAAATTCTTTTATAGCAATTAATGAAATCACTGTAACACCTAAATATAAAGGAATTCCTCCATTTATTAAGATAAATGCTAAAACTGGCAATAATATTATCGAAGATACTATTCTAATAAACATATAAATCCTCCTATTTAAGTCCTCCAAATCTTCTTTCCCTATTTTGATAATCCAAAATAAGTTTATGTAAATTTTCTTTTCTAAAGTCCGGCCAGTATATATCAGAAAACCAAAATTCAGAATATGCTATTTCCCATAATAAAAAATTACTAATTCTATATTCGCCACTAGGTCTAACTAATATATCTGGGTCTGGTAATAATTTGGTACTTAAATAGTTCCTAATAAACTCTTCGTCAACATCATCTATACCAATCTTTTCATTCTCATAATCTTTAAGTATATTAACAATAGCATTTTTTATATCATTTCTACTTCCATAATTTAAAGCCAATGTAAGCGTTAATCCTGTATTATATTTAGTAAGTTCTTTTGATTTTTCAATTTCTTCAACAGCAGGACTAGGTAAACAAGATATATCTCCTATAGTATTAAAAATTACATTATTTTCATGTAATTCTTTTATTTCTTTTTTTAAATATTGTACTAATAAGTTCATAAGTGCGCTTACTTCATCTTTAGGTCTCTTCCAATTTTCCGTAGAAAAAGCGTACAATGTCAAATACCCAACTCCTAAGCTACTACATTCTTTAACAATCTCTCTTATAGTTTCAACTCCTGCCTTATGTCCAAACGTTCTAGGTAGAAACCTTTTCTTGGCCCATCGTCCATTGCCATCCATTATAATAGCTATGTGATTTGGTATATTGTTTTTATCTATATAGGTTAATGTATTTTTCTTCATATTTTCCTCCAATCAAATATTTTTCTAATTCCTTATAATAAGGAATTAGAAAAATATGTGACAACAAGTTCTATATAATCATTTGTTTTTTTGATATTTATAACTCTAGGACATACTAATAAGGCTTTATCTTTATGCCCTGTCGTCTCTTTTATTATATACTTTATATTATTATTTTCAAGTATCTGTTTTACTTTTGAAAGTTCGATTCCAAACAAATCAAAATAATTCAAACTAAACCTCCATTATTTCATTTTCTTTCTTCACTAAAAGTTCATCTATTAATTTTATGTTTTTATCAGTTATTTTTTGAACTTCATCTTGTGCCTTTTTTAACTCATCTTCTGTTATTTCAGAATCCTTTTGCATTTTCTTTAGCTTATCGTTAGCATCTCTTCTTTCATTTCTAAGAGCCACCTTAGCATTTTCTGCAGTCTTACTAGCCAGTTTAAATAAATCTTTTCTTCTTTCTTCTGTAAGTTGGGGAATTACTATTCTTATCATCTTTCCATCATTAGTCGGATTAAATCCTAAATCAGCAAGTTGAATAGCCTTTTCAATACTTCCAAGAGCAGACATATCCCAAGGTTGTATGACTAGACATCTAGGTTCTGGAGCCGATACAGTAGCTACTTGTTTAAGCGGAGTCTGCGATCCATAATAATCTACCATAACTCTGTCAAGCATTCCAGGGTTAGCTCTACCTGCTCTTATTACTCCTAATTCTTCTTTTAAAACAGACATTGTTTTTCCCATTTTCTCTTCTAAAACCTTATAAACTTCTAATATCATTATTATTCCTCCTCTACTATAGTTCCTATATTTTTTCCTTGAACCACATCAATTATATTTTTAGAATTATTTAATCCAAATACCCTTATAGGTATTTTATTATCCATGCATAAAGAAGTTGCTGTTGAATCCATAACTTTAAGACCTCTTTTAAGTACTTCCATATATGAAAGTGTATCAAACTTTTTAGCTTCTGGATTTATCATGGGATCACTATCATATACGCCGTCTACTTTTTTTGCTAAAAGTATAACTTCTGCCTCTATTTCCGCCGCTCTTAATGCTGCTGCCGTATCAGTTGAAAAATAAGGATTACCAGTTCCAGACGCAAATATAACAACTCTACCTTTTTCTAAATGTCTCATAGCTTTTCTTCTTATGTATGGTTCTGCAATTTGTCTCATTTCTATAGCATTTTGGACTCTAGTCAAAACCCCTATATTTTCCAGTGCATCTTGCATAGCTAAAGAATTCATAACAGTAGCAAGCATTCCTATATGGTCAGCAGTAGTTCTATCCATGCCTTCACTAGTTCTACCTCTCCAGAAATTACCACCACCTACAACTATAGCAACTTCAACTCCCATTTCATGTAATTCCTTTATAGATAATGCTATTTCATTTACAACCTCATTATTTATTCCCGTTTTCATTTCTCCAGCTAAAGCTTCTCCACTTAATTTTAATAATACCCTTTTATATATAGGTTTATCCATAAACAAAGTCCTCCATTCAATATTCTTCTAAAAAAGAGAACACAAAAGTGTTCTCTTTTTATATTATTTAAGTTGCTTAGCAACCTCTTCTGCAAAGTTTTCTTCTTTCTTTTCTATACCTTCTCCAACTTCAAATCTCATAACCTTAGCTACTTTGATTTCAGTGTTTAACTTAGTAGCAACTTCTTTAACAAGTTTTTCAACTGTTAAATCAGGATTCTTTACGAATGTTTGGTTAAGTAAGCATACTTCTTGTAATTGCTTATTCATTCTTCCAACTACCATTTTCTCAACTATTTCAACTGGCTTTCCTTCATTTAAAGCTTGTTGCTTTAATATTTCTGTTTCATGAGCTATGTACTCTGCATCTACATCGTCTCTTGATATATATTTAGGGTTCATAGCTGCAACTTGCATAGCTATATCTTTTCCTAAAGATATAACATCTTCAGAATCAGATGCTGTTTCTAAAGCAACTAATACTCCTATTTTTCCCCCACCATGAATATATCCTGCAATTTGTCCATTCTCAACTTCAAACTTTTCAAATCTTCTTACGTTCAGATTTTCTCCTATAGTAGCTATCTTAGAGTTCAGTACTTCTTGAACTGTTTCTTCTGAATCTATATATTTTTCCGTCATTAAAGATTCAACATCAGTTTTATCTGCTTTTAATACAGTAACAGCAACATCTTTAACAAACTTTTTAAAATCGTCGTTTTTAGCAACAAAATCTGTTTCTGAGTTAACCTCAACTATAACTCCAGCTTTATTATCATCAGACATACACATATCTACTAAACCTTCAGCAGCTATTCTACCTGATTTTTTAGCAGCTTTAGCAAGTCCTTTTTCTCTTAATAAATCTATTGCTTTTTCCATATCTCCATCTACTTCAGTTAAAGCCTTTTTACAATCCATCATTCCTGCACCAGTTTTTACTCTGATTTCTTTTACCATTGCAGCTGTAATTGCCATAAAATCGCCTCCCTATATATTATTAAAGGTAAGGAACCTAGTTCCTTACCAGTGTATTATTCTTGTACTTCTTCTTGCTCTTCTTCTATAACTTGTCTTCCTTCTACTATTGCATTAGCCATTGCAGCAGTTATTAACTTAACGGCTCTTATAGCATCATCATTACCTGGGATTGCATAGTCTACTTCTTCTGGGTCACAGTTAGTATCAACTATAGCAATAACTGGAATACCTAGTCTATGAGCTTCTTGTATAGCTATTTTTTCTTTTCTTGGATCAACTATGAATAAAGCTCCTGGTAATTCAGGCATTTCTTTGATTCCATTTAAGTATTTTTCTAGTTTTTCTTTTTCATGCTTTAATTTTATAACCTCTTTTTTAGGAAGAACTTCAAATACTCCTTCTTCCTCCATTTTTTCTAATTCTACTAATTTTTTAATTCTGTTTTTGATAGTTTTGTGGTTTGTTAACATTCCACCTAACCATCTTTCATTTACATAATACATTCCAACTCTTTCAGCTTCGTCTTTTATAGCATCTTGAGCTTGTTTCTTAGTTCCAACAAATAATATTGGTTTTCCAGTTTCAGCAACTTCTTTAACAAACTTGTAAGCTTCTTCAACCTTCTTAACTGTTTTTTGTAAATCAATAATGTATATTCCGTTTCTCTCAGTGAATATGTACTGAGACATTTTAGGATTCCATCTTCTTGTTTGGTGTCCAAAGTGTACACCTGCTTCTAATAATTGTTTCATTGATATAACTGCCATTTAAAGCACCTCCTATGGTTTTTCCCTCCGATTTAGTCATTTTCTTAAAAAACCCAAACAGGAACCTTCTTAAGAATTCCAAATCGTGTGTAATATTTTCGCCTCTGATAGTATAGCATATAGTAATTTCATTTACAATATGTTTTATAGTTTATTTTGTTAATATTTCTATAATTTCTATATTAGATGACCCTTTTTTTATCTTTTTTTCACCATAAATTACTTTTTTATTAGAATTAATAGAACTTAAAATAATATTAAATCCATATTCATCATCTATTAATCCATCCTTATAAAGTATATCTATTACTTGAGATTTTTTAGATATTATGATTTTAGACAAAGTATTTATCTTCCATCCTTTGCTTATGATTCCTTTTTTAGTCAATGAATTCCCAGCTTCATATATATCCAACAACATTAAATTATAAATAATTTTAAAATCTTCTTTATTATGGATCAATTCTTTTTCATAAAGAAGTTCTGCAATTTCATTACAAGTATATCCATTTTTTATATTTATATTCACATATTCATCTTCAATTTTTTTTTCAACTACTGATGTTTCTTGTATAATTTCTTCTTTTTCTATTTTCTTATTATTATCTAAAGAACTAGTTTTTTTTGTTTTATTAAAGCTTATATTAATTAGAGAAGAGGTTATAAGCCCTATCGAAAACCCTATACACAACGTAAAAATAATAATTTTTTGTATATTATTGTATTTTTTCATATCATTATCCTTTTTTCAATTTCAAAACTAAATCAACTTCACGAACACTTTTGTTGGTTTTTTTTGCTATTTCTTCTTTTGAAAATCCTAAAGACTCGAGTTTTTCTATTTCATTAGAATAACATGATTTTTCTTCAAAAATCCTTTTTTTATTATCATTTGTTTTTTTCATATTTTCCATTAATTCTACTGTATTTTTATCAATATTTTTCATATAGTTTATAATTATTTTATAGTCTTTTGATGTTTCATTGTTGCCAGGGTGTTGCTCAAATTGTTTTGAAACTTTAAACAACAAAAATATACTAACAACGCACGTAATCAGAGCTATTATTACAATTACGTAATTTATATCCATTTTTTCCTCCTAGATTTAAAGAAATTCCATTTTTGATTTTATTTTCAGTATAGCTTTACTATGAATTTGCGATATTCTAGATTCAGATATATTCAACACCTTACCTATTTCTTTATATGTTAATTCTTCATAATAATATAAATTAACTATTAACTGTTCTCTTTCATTTAAAGTATCCAATGCTAATTTCAAATTTTTAATTGTATCTTTTCTTAACAATGATTCTTCAGGATTAATATCAGTGGAACTATCTTTTATTTGTATTTTTAAATTTTCATTTAATTCTTCTTCTAGAGAAATCAAATTATAAACATTGGTTTCTTCTAATATTTTTAGTACTTCTTCATCAGTTTTTCCAAGCTCATCGCTTAGTTCTTTTATAGATGGCTCTCTTCCTAATTTATTTTCTAATTTAGAATAAGTATCTTTAATAAGCTTTGATTTTTGCCTTATAGATCTGGGTATCCAATCTAAGTTTCTTATTTCATCTATTATAGCACCCCTTATTCTAACAGATGCATATGTTTGAAATTTTATATTTTTAGTATAATCATATTTTTCTATAGCATCTATAAGACCTATAATTCCATAACTCACTAAGTCATCATATTCAATATTAGCTCCATAATAATTATAGAGTCTACCAGAAATTATTTTAACTAAATTTACATACTCCAATATAATTTCTTTTTTCAGTTCATTTTTTTCTTCAGAATTTTTCGAACTTTTATACCTAGACCACATATCTTCTCTAACCATCTAAATACACCCCTATTTAATTGTTTAGATTTTTAAAATCCACTTCTCTAAATGCCTCATCTTCTAATTCATCCTCAGTCTGATTATTTAACAAATCTTTCAATTCTGATTCTATAGGAGGTATAGATATATCTATACGTTGTTCACAAGCATTAATATTCTTCAATATGAAATTAAAGAATATTAATAATATTGCATTTATTGATATTGTTAAAGTTAAATACCTATTTATAAATTTCAAAAAGCTATTGTGAGTAACTAATACATATATTGCACATATAAATAAGATCAAATAATTTATTATCCAAAATACATATATTTTTTTAAAATTTTTCATACAATGCACACCTTTAGCTTATATTATTTTTTTGCCTTTTCCTATAGTCTTTATAGATAATTCTCCATTCATACAATTAAACTCTATAGTCCTACCATGATTACCTAACACATCTTCAGATATAATATTTATCCTATATTCAGACAATATAATTTTTACAGCTTCGACATTTCTTTTCCCTATATTCAAGGTATCGCTTTTTATTGATATATTAAACATCTGTGCTCCACCTGCTATTTTAGCTATCATTCTATTTTTTGAGGCGCCCAGTTTAATCATATCATTTAGCATTTCCGCTAATGCTGTATCAGCAAATTTAGCCTTATTTGAATTATTTTTTATATCTTTGCTATTTGGAAGCATTATATGTGCCATTCCTCCTATTTTTTTAAACTTATCATATAAAACAATTCCTACACAAGACCCTAGTCCTAAGGTTATTAAAGAATCATAGTTGCTTCCTATTTTATAATCTGCCATACCAACTTTTATAAGATTATTCATCATTTAACACTCCTAGACTCTTAAATAAGACCTTGAAAGAATCCATATCGGGCATCAAGAAAAAATTACCTACAATTTCATTTTGACCTTCTTTTAACCTATTCTCTATTAAAATTATTTTATCGCTAACTTGTCCATATTCTATGGCTGGAACACTAAGTATAGAACCTGCCATATCTATACTTACAGATGGTACAGATATATTTATATTCAGATTAGAAAAAGCTGATATAGAATTTATATAAGAACTAGCCAATATATTCCCTATTTCTTGAAATGCTGACAATTCCATATCGTCATAAAACTCACTCTCACACTGTTTTCCAAACAACATACTCAATAAATTATCACTAGATTTTTTATCCAATATTAGAAGTATAGTTCCATTTATATCCCCATAAAACTCTAAGTATACTCCTGCTACTATTAATTCTTCTCCTCCTAAAATTTCAACTATTTTTTCTATATCTAATATTTCAATAGAAGGAACTTCCATATCTATTTTAGAATCAATCATTTTAGAAAGAGACGTAGCCGAATTACCTGCACCTATATTACCTATTTCTTTGAGAACATCTATATATAAATCTTGTAAATTTTCTAATTTAAAATTCATTTTTAGATTTCCTCCTCCGCCCTAGTATTAATTTTTAACCATTATCTAGTACTTTATTTACATCTATTAATATTATTATTTGCTCTTCTATCTTTCCAATCCCTTTAATAAATCCATCATTAAATCCTTCATCAACTATAGAATAATCTATATCATCTTTATATATTTCTTTTACTTCCGTTGCAGAGTCTACTATAAACCCTACCAACATATCATCTATCTTATTTACTATAATTCTAGAATCTTTATCATAATTATAACTTTCAATATTGAACCTTTTTCTTAAGTCTATTACTGGTACAATTTCCCCTCTTAAGTTTATAACTCCCTTTACATATACGTTTGCCTTAGGTACTCTTGTTATTTCAATCATTTTTTCTATAGTTTGAACATAATTTATATTAATTCCATAAAACTCATCCTTTAATTTAAAAATAACATATCTTTCTTGAGTATTTTCCACCGTTTTTACGCCCCCTTAAAATAGAGAATTTGTATCTATTATAAGTGCTACACTACCATTTCCTAAAATCGTAGCACCTGCTATAAAATTAATACCACTTAAATATTTTCCTAGCGATTTTATTACTATCTCTTGTTGCCCTATAAGTTGGTCAACTATTATTCCTAGATCTTTATCTCCTTTTTTTACAACTACAACAGTAGATTCTTCAGAGTATTCTAAACCTTCTTTTTGTGCATCTATTACATTCGTTAAATCTACAAGTGGAAGAGTTTTTTGTCTATATAAAACAATATCTTTTCCTTCTACATTTCTTATATCTTTTCTATCTATATTAGTTATTTCTTTTATATTATTCAATGGTATTGCATATTTTTCATGGCCTACCATAACCAATAATGCCTGAATTATTGCCAATGTTAATGGTAGTCTGATTATAAATCTAGTCCCCATATTAATTTGAGTCTCTAGTTCAACAATCCCTCCTAATGCTTCTATCTTTGTTTTAACTACATCAAGACCTACTCCGCGTCCAGATATATCAGATATTTTATCAGCCGTGCTAAATCCAGGAGAAAAAATTAAATTTGCAGCATCTTTGTCATCCATTACAAGTGATTGTTCTTTAGTTATTACACCTTTTTCTATTGCTTTACTTTTTACTTTTTCAACATTTATTCCTGCTCCATCATCACGAACTTCTATAACAACATTATTTCCATCTGGATAAGAAGATAATTTAACTGTTCCAACTTCATTTTTATTTGAAGCTTTTCTAATCTCGGGTGTCTCTATTCCATGGTCTATACAATTTCTTAAAAGATGTATAAGAGGGTCTCCAATTTCGTCTATTACAGTTCTATCTACTTCTGTTTCTTCACCCTCCATTATTAAATTAATTTCTTTATTCAATTCTTTTGATAAATCTCTTATCATTCTTGGAAATCTATTAAAAACTCTTTCAATAGGAACCATTCTAACCTTAGTCACAGCATCATGAAGACTAGTTGTTATAGTTTCCAGATATTCTATTGCTTCATTCATATTTTGAGTTTTAGAAGATATATCTATATCTTCCAGTCTAGTTTTTACGATTATAAGTTCACTAACTAAATTCATCAAGTTGTCTAATCTATCAATATCTACTCTTACAGTCTTTCCTGTCTTTCCTGTCTTTCCTGTTTTTTCTTTTTTTGATTTATTTGATTTGTTTTGTATTTCACTATCGGTTTTTATACTGTTAGTTTTAGATTCACCTTTATAATTTATATCATCATTTATAACTTTTTCATTTTGCTCAATACAATCATTTATTTTCACGTCTGATACTTCTGTTATTTGAACATCACTTATTTCAGATATATTTTTGATTTTATCTATTAGAACTTGTTTTTCAGAATTTGTAATAACTGTTATACTGAAATAATTCGAAAAAATCTCATCTTCTATATCTTCAACACAAGGATTTGAGTATATTATTTCTCCATCTTCTTCAACCGATTTAAATACCAAAAATGCTCTAGCTGATTTCAACATACAACTTTCATCTAAAGTTATTTTTAAATCATATGCATTTAATCCATCTTCTCTAGCTTTAGCTGCTATGTCATTTACATAATTTCTTTCATCTTCGATTTCTTCATTCTGGATATTTGAATCACTCAGTTTCGCACTTTCTTCATTTTCTACTTGTTCTAATCTATTTAATATATTCTCTATAGATTTATCTGATTCAGAACCTTCATTTTCAATATTTTTTACGAATTCTTCTAATATATCTAATCCCTCAAACAATATGTCTACTATGTTTGTGTTTATATTAAGTTTATTACCTCTTATATCATCAAGTACATTTTCCATTTTATGAGTGAGATTAGCCATTTTTGTAAATCCCATGGTAGAAGACATTCCTTTTAAGGTATGGGCTATTCTGAATATCTCATTTACTATTTCCATATTAGAAGCATCATTTTCTAAATCCAATAATCTTTGATTTAAATTATCCAAATGTTCTTTCGATTCATCTAAAAACATATCTATATATTGTTCTAAATCAAACATAATCTAAAACCTCCCCATTAATTTATTAATTTCTCTACCTATATAATCAAGTGGAATTACTTTATCCGCTAAACCTAAATTTATAATACTCTTAGGCATTCCAAATACTACACACGTAGATTCATCCTCAGCAATTGATATAACATTATTTTTTAATTCTTTTAGTTTTTGCAAACCTTTAGAACCATCACTTCCCATTCCTGTCATTACTACAGTTATTATCTTTTTTATATTTATTTCACACAACGAATAAAACATTGCATCTGCAGATGGCTTGTGTCCAGATACTTTTTCACCATCATCTAATATTATTTTTATGTTATTTCTTTCTTCTTTAAATTTCATATGTCTATTCCCAGGTGCTATATAAACAGTATTATTTCTTAACAATTCTCCATCTTCTGCTTCCTTAACATATAAGCTGGACATATTATTGAGTCTATTAGCTAGTGATTTTGTAAATCCTGCTGGCATATGCTGAACAATAACTATAGGAGAATTTATCTGGCCAGATAAATTTGATATTACATTTTGTAAAGCTCTAGGTCCGCCTGTTGACGTTGCTATCGCTATTATATTATCTTTATTTTCTTTTTTACTCAAGTTTTTATTAAAGTCATTTTTAACAGTATCAATAGTTTCAGTTTTGTGGCTATAACTTTTATTATCTGGTTTAATACCAGATGCCATTTTGACTTTATCTATAACTAGTCCCTTCATATCACTGTCATTTATTTTAAAAATATTAGATGGCTTAGTTATAAAATCAACTGCTCCCAATTCTAATGCCTTTATAGTTAAATCTGCTCCATTTTTAGTAAGACTACTTAGCATTACAACGGAAGTAGGTTTTTTTAGCATGATTTTTTTTAATGTATCAATTCCATCCATAAGTGGCATTTCTATATCGAGTGTTATAACATCAATTTTATTTTTCATTAATTTTTCAATAGCTTCTTTACCATTTCTTGCAAAATCAATAATCTCTATCTCCCTATCTGAAGATAAAATATCTTTTAGAAGTTTTCTTATAAAAGCTGAATCATCTACTATCAGTACTTTTATTTTATTCATATCAAATCAATCCTTTTTGCCTTAATATTCTTTGCTGTTTAAATATATAAGCAACTATATAATCCCGAATATTTTTAGATAATTCTATGAATTTAAGACTAATTTCAAACTGTTCAGAATTTTTTTCATATATATTACACCTTTTTACCTGTGATTTAATAGTTAACTCTTCATCGTCTATAAACATTTTACATATTACTAATTCATTTAAATCTAATTTAACATCAGATATAAATTTTAGCCCACCTTCACTTAAATTTTTTGTATATCCATTAGCCACAAAATTATCTTTATAGTAGACAGAAATTTGATTACTAACAGGAAGTCTATAGTAGTTTCTTCTTTGCTTTATTTTAGTTTCATCAATTTGCTTTATTTTGATATATGCTATATTTTCATTATTTCTATATATAACATTAGCATCAAAGCAATAAATTCCTTTATCCTTTATACTATAAGTAATACTAACTTTACTACCCTTAGGTATATTGATTAGTTTTCCTTTATATATTGGCATAGCTATTATATATTCATCTTCAGATATTATTTCCATTAATTGACTTATCAAATTTTTATTGATATCTATATACCCATCTGTAACTTTAATTTCTAATTTATCTCCTACTTCAAAAAAATTTTTGTATTTCATAAAAATATTTACCCCCCTAAAAATAAATTAGACAGTCTATTTATAAAATTATTAAATTTGTTTTTATTTTCTGTATTGCCTAATAATGAATCACAAATATTTTCTACATCTTTACTTGCTAAGCAATTGGGTGAATTCAGCATAAAAGGAACTTGCTTTTTTACTGAACTTCTAACATTTTTATCATCACTTATATATCCTAGATAGCTTATTGGCTTATTTAAAAATCGTTTTGACACCATCTCCATTTTTTTAAATGTAGTATCTGCTTCTTTTTTATTATCAACTCGATTTATAACCATATTTATTATTTTTTCATTTGTTTTTTTTGTGATTACTTTTATTAATGCATATGCATCAGCTATTGAGGTAGGTTCTGGAGTGGTCACTACAATAACTTCTTGGGCTGCCAATACAAATGACATTACTGACTTTGATATCCCAGCTCCTGTATCAATTAATATAAAATCAACATATTGTTTCAAATAAATCATATTATTTAATATTTTGTTAATTTTATATAATGGTAAGTCAGCCACCTCATTGATTCCTGCCCCACCAGAAATTATTTTTATTCCTAGAGGTCCCTCCACCATAATATCTTCTATTTTTACATTATCCTCTACCAAATCTATAAAACCATATTTTATATCTATTCCTAATAAAATTTCTATATTAGCAAGCCCTAAATCAGCGTCGATTACTAGAACTCTATTTCCCTTTTGCCTCAATGACAATGCCAAATTTAATGTAAAATTAGTTTTTCCTACTCCACCTTTCCCACTAGATATACAGATAACTCTAGGGTTTTCATTTGAATCTATGTTCCCTTCAGACACGTAATTGTATTTATTTTTTTTTAAAATAGCGCTTCTAAGTTTAGAGGCCTGATCCACAATCTTTCCCTCCCCAAATATCATCCACTATTTTTTTAATATTGAATTCTTCTATATCGTCAGGAACATTTTGACCATATGTTATATATTTTATTTTCTTTCCGAAATGATACAATACATCCAATATAATCCCAGTTCTAGATGTTTCATCTGTTTTTGTTATTATAATTTTATAATCGTCTAAAAAACTATATTTTTCTAAAATTTCTTTTATATCTTGTATATGCCAATTCGCGCTTAAAACTAAGAAAATATTTTTTTCTTCAAAACAATTTACAAACTGTTTTAATTCCTCCATATGTTCTTTATTTTTATGACTTCTTCCAGCAGTGTCTACAAATATTACGTCTTTATTTTTTAATCTCTGTACAGCGTAAGAAACGTCATTTAAGTCATATGCTACTTCAAGAGGAGCATTTAATATATCTGCATATATCTTCAATTGATCAACAGCAGAAATCCTATATGTGTCAAGTGTTAAAAAGCCTACCTTTTTATCATTTTTCAAAACTTGTTTTGAAGCAAGTTTTGCTAGAGTTGTAGTCTTGCCAACACCTGTAGTCCCTACAAAGATGTTAATTTTACCATCAAGATTAGCATTTTCATAATTATGATTTTCAAATTTTTCAATAAAATACTTTTTTATATGTTTTATGAAATCCTCATCTCCAAAGTGTTTATCATCTATGTTACTTAATATATCTTCAATTAACTCTTTAGATAATCCTATATTCTCTAATAAATCATAATTTTTTTTTAAATTTCCATTGTTACTATCATTATTTAAGTTAATATCTACTTTACTATTTATTTTCATCATCATAGTTTTTAGTTCTTGTATTTGAGTATTTATTTCACTTACATCTTTTTCTCTATTATAATTGCTTATGCTGTAGTCTTTTCCAAATTTATTTGATTCCTCTGTACTTTTATTTAATGGTTCTGGTTTTGTATGTTGATATTCAAAAGTTTTATTATCTATACTTTGTTTTTCTAATGCAGCCAAAACTTCTACTTTTTCCTTCCTAGAGATCCCAAATACATTTTTCACCTTTATTTTTTTAGTGTGTATTATTACTGCATCATCACCTAATTCATTTCTTACTTTCTTTATTGCTTCTTGAGCATTATCTGCAACAAACTTCTTTATCTGCATATTATATACTCACCGTCCCAACAGATTGTATTTTTACTTTAGGATCTATTTCGTTATACGAAAGAACTATTATATCATCACTGATTTGATCTATAAATCGCTTAAAATATATTCTTATAATAGGAGCCGTTACTATTATAGGCTGTTCCCCTATTGACAATAATTTTTCCACCTCTTTACTTAAACTCTCTACCACCCTTTGAGAAATGTGTGGATCTAAAGCTAAATAATTTCCAGTCTCCGACTGCTGTATAGAATCCATTATTGCTTGTTCTAAGTTGTTGTCTAAGTTTATAACTCTAGCTTGATTATCAGATATGAATTGTTTTGTAATAGATCTAAATAAAGACTGTCTTACATATTCTGTTAATGTATCCGGATCTTTAGTCAAAACACCATAATCTCCTAGCGTTTCTAAGATTGTGGCTAAGTTTCTTATAGATACACCTTCTTTTAATAAGTTAGATAACACTTTTTGAATTTCTCCCAATGAGAATAAATTTGGTATAACTTCATCTACTAAAGCCGCATTAGTTTCCTTTAGATTATCTATTAGCATTTTAACTTCTTGTCTTCCTAATAATTCATATGTGTACTTTTTTATAACCTCCGTTAAATGAGTAGATATTATCGATGGAGGATCTACAACTGTATATCCAAATATTTCTGCCTTTTCTCTTTCTTTTTCATCTATCCATTTAGCAGGCAGTCCAAATGCAGGTTCTATTGTATCAATCCCTACTACATCACCTTCTGCAACACCTGAATTCATAGCAAGGTAATGATCAAACATTATTTCACCTTTAGCTATTTCTACACCTTTTATTTTTATAATATATTCATTTGCCTCAAGTTGTATGTTGTCTCTTAATCTTATCATAGGAACAATAATCCCCATTTCAAGAGCACATTGTCTTCTAATCATAACTAATCTATCAAACAAATCTCCTCCTTGAGACTTATCAGCAAGAGGTATTATTCCATATCCAAATTCAAGTTCAATCGAATCAACTTGTAAAAGAGGCAATACATTTTCAGGTTTTCTTATATCCTCTATTTCATCATTAATTTCATTACCTTGTTTTTGAGAGTCAACATTGTCTTCTTCTGTATTTTGATTTGATTTTTTCAAATTAATACCTATAACCACAAATACAATTGATAGAATGAAATATGGAGTAAATGGCAGTGGTGTTAATGATAAAGAAAATAAAACACCCGCTATTATATACATTATTTTAGGTTCTTTAAAAAGCTGACTTATAACATCTTTTCCTAAATTAGATTCAGATGCTGCTCTGGTAACAACTATACCTGTAGCTGTTGAAATTAATAAAGCAGGCACTTGAGATACAAGTCCATCTCCAACAGTTAACAATGTATATCTTATTATAGCTTCCTGAATTGAAAGGTTTTGAAAAACAACCCCCATAACAAAACCAGCTAATATATTAATGATAGCAATCATTATACCCGCTATAGCATCTCCTTTTACAAACTTAGATGCTCCATCCATAGCCCCATAAAAATCAGCTTCCATTTGTATTTTTTTTCTTCTATCTCTAGCATCTCTCTCATCTATAAGACCTGAATTTAAGTCTGCATCTATTGCCATCTGTTTTCCTGGCATAGCGTCAAGGGTAAATCTTGCTCCTACCTCTGATACTCTTTCCGCTCCCTTAGTTATTACCATAAATTGAATTATAACTATTATAATAAATACTATAAAACCAACTAATGCGTTTCCACCCATTACAAAATTACCAAATGCTTCTATTACATTTCCAGCACTCCCTGTACCTAATATATATCTAGTACTAGTTATATTCAGCGCTAATCTAAACAATGTCGTAATTAATAGTAAGGATGGAAATACTGAAAATTCCAAAGCTTCTTTATTATATATTGCAATCAAAAGTATTAATAACGATAAAGATATATTTAAACTTAAAAGTATATCAAGTGCAAACAAAGGTATAGGTATTATTATCATTAAAATTATACCTATAATACCTAAGGTAACTATAATATCTCCTGATTTTTTCACTTTAACCACCCTATCTAGTCACATTTTTTAACGAATATACATAAGCAAGTATTTCTGCTATAGCTTCATATAGCTCGTGAGGTATTATATCTCCTATATTAACGGTTGAATACAACTGCCTTGCCAACGGTTTATTCTCTATTATTGGTACATCATTTTCTCTAGCTTTTTCTTTTATTTTTAGAGCGACCATATTTTTGCCCTTTGCAACTACATATGGTGCATCACTTTGAGTCTCATCATATCTTATAGCAACAGCAAAATGAGTAGGATTAGTTATTATAACATCAGCCTTTGGAACATCTTGCATCATTCTTCTCATAGCAGCTTGTCTTTGTTTTTCTTTTATTTTTGATTTTATTTGAGGATCTCCTTCAGACTGCTTATATTCCTCTTTAATTTCTTGTTTTGACATTTTTAAATTCTTATTGTGTTCATATACTTGGTACAAATAGTCAAATATCGATAATAACAAAAGATATAGTGATAATTTTATACCCAGACTAAGAGCTAAATCTACAAGATTGTACGAAATCTGAAATTTATTTAAATTGATGCTTTTCAGAATGTATACTATATTTTTTTTCATATAACTGTACGCTATTACTGTTAAAATCAATATTTTAAAACTAGATTTCGTAAATTCAAATAAAGCTTTTATAGAAAACATCCTTTTAAGACCTTCTATAGGATTTAATTTGTCAAATTTAAATTTTAAATTTTCAGTTGTGAATAAATTTCCAACTTGAGCTTTGCTAATTATAATAGATATCACTGCCGTTATAATTACTACTACAAATCCTATTTTCAATGCAAAATAAAAAATATACATTAAAAGTTTATATCCTATCAAAGTATTATCAAATTCAGTATTAAAAAAGTTATCTTTGAAAAACAAAAAACATTCATAGAAATTAGATACTATATATTTACCCAAGTATTTTAAACTTAATAAAGAGAATAATAATGTAATTGCTGAAGTTATTTCTTTACTTTGGACTACCTGTCCTTTTTTCCTAGCTTCTTGCTTTTTTTTAGGAGTAGCTTGTTCTGATTTTTCTCCTGAAAAAAGCTGCAAATTCATACGTATATGGCTCATATATCTCATCCTTGAAGTAGTTTTATAATATTAAATATAAATTTATACATATCCTTAAACACAGTCTCCATTATAGGCTCATAATATGGAAATACAATAGAAAGTATCAGTAATCCTAATAGCACTTTTATAGGCATTCCAACAACAAAAACATTCATCTGAGGCATAGTTCTAGCTAATATACCCAATATTAGATTCGTGGACAGTATTATTACAGTTACAGGTATTGATATTTTAATAGCCATAACAAATATATAATTGAATATGTCGATTGAAAACTGTAAAATACTAGAATCAAAGTTTATTTTACTATTAATAGGTAGTATATAAAAAGTATTAACTAAAGCTTTTATTAAATAGTGATGCCCATTAATTATTAAAAATACTAGTGTAGATATTATATAAATTAAGTTTCCAGTAATAGGTACTTGAAATCCATATTGAGGATCTACTACATTTGCCATACTAAATCCTAAATCTGTGTCGATAAAAGATCCAGCTAGAAAAAAAGTAGAAAAAACAATAAAAGCTATAAACCCTATAACCAAACCTATTCCCAGTTCTTTTATTGATAGAAATAATATTTGCAAAAATGGCATGTATTCTAAATTAGAACTATCTACAAAGGGCAATACTATATAAGCTAATATCATTGAAAATCCCAATTTAAAAATATTCGGAAGGTTCTTCCTTCCGAATATAGGTGATGCTATAAATAAACCTATACATCTTGCTAATATAAGCATGTACACATTTATATAATTTAATATTTGATTTAAAATATCATTCATATTATCATCTCTTTTATTTCATAAACTTGTCAAAATTTAAAAATAAATTTTGAGTGAAATTAACCATAGTATTTATCATCCAATGTCCAAATAACGCTAACGCCAAAAATGTAACTACAATTTTAGGTACAAACGACAATGTAGCTTCCTGTATTTGAGTTGTAGCTTGAAATATACTTACCAATAGACCAACTACAAGACTTATTATCAATATAGGAGATGATAACATTAAAATCATAGTTAAAGCCTGTTGCCCTAAATTAACAGCAGAACTTACATCCACTTTTTCACTTCCCTTTTATTTAAAACCTAATACAATAGATTTAACTATTAAATTCCAACCATCTACCAGTATAAATAGTAATACCTTAAATGGAAGGGATATCATTACAGGAGGTAACATCATCATACCCATAGACATTAATGTACTTGCAACAACCATATCTACAATTATAAAAGGTATAAATAGAACAAAACCCATTTGAAATCCTGTTTTAAGCTCACTTATTAAAAAAGCTGGAATAAGAACTCTATTAGGAACATCCTCCAATTTCAAATCATTACTTTTTTCTATTTTTGCTATTTCAATAAAAAGCAACATATCTTTTTCTCTAGTTTGCTTAAACATAAAATTCCTTACTGGCTCCATACCCTTTTT
Organism: Tepidibacter mesophilus; assembly: GCF_002724055.1. Taxonomy (GTDB): domain Bacteria; phylum Bacillota; class Clostridia; order Peptostreptococcales; family Peptostreptococcaceae; genus Tepidibacter_A; species Tepidibacter_A mesophilus. Next base: position 96,743 of record NZ_BDQY01000001.1, read on the forward strand.
AAAAGCTTCTTCTTGACTTATCTGTTGATTAAAATAAGGATTTAACGCATTGTCATAAATTTCAGTTCCAACAGGAGCCATTATAAAAAACGTTAAGAATAAAGCAAGTCCAATTAAAACTTGAGTAGGTGGATTTTGTTGAGTTGCTAGTGCATTTCTCAAGAAAGATAAAATTATTATTATTCTAGTGAACGAAGTCATCATTATTATTATTGTAGGCAATAATGAAAGAACAGTAAATAATAATATTATCTCAACAGTATTACTCAAATTACTTGGATCTGTAGTTCCATTTATATCCAATGAAATATTAGGTACCTCCGGTTGTCCCCATGTCAAACTCGTTGTACATAAAAAAACTATAACAACAAAAAAGATCTTTTTAAATTTCTTCACTTATATCATCCTTATTCTCAAAAGTATCTATTTTAATGAACTTATCTTGAGAAATACCTATTAAATATTCTCTATTTTTATATACAATTAAAACCAACTCTTTATCTTTATTCACTAAAAGTCTTTCTTTTATTTTAATACTTTTATTTTTATTAATGAACTCATTTTTTTTAGCTAAGTATTTAGATGTAATATGAGCCAAATAAAGTATTATTATAAAAATGCATATATATCCTAACATTTTCATAATTAGGTTGAATATATCCATATTTTTTATCCTAAAACCTTTTTAACCGCTTCTAATACTCTATCTGCTTGGAAAGGCTTAACAATAAAATCTTTAGCTCCCGATTGGATGGCTTCAATTACCATGCCTTGCTGTCCCATAGCAGAACACATTATTACACTAGCTGATGGATCTACTTTTTTAATTTCTTTAACAGCTTGTATACCGTCCATTTCGGGCATTGTAATATCCATTATTACAAGATTAGGTTTTAACTCCTTATACTTTTCAACTGCTTTTAATCCATTTTCAGCTTCACCAACGACTTCATAACCATTTTTAACCAATATATCCTTAATCATCATTCTCATAAAAGCTGCATCGTCTACTAACAATATACTTTTTGACATTTTAAAATTCCTCCTCTAAATTACTATACTATTTTACTTTTATTTATTATATTGATCTTAATCTTTTTTCAGGTTTTATAATATCAGTTATTCTTATACCATAATTTTCATCTATAACTACAACTTCTCCTTTTGCGACTTTTTTAGAATTCACTAATATATCTAATGGTTCTCCTACCAACTTATCTAGCTCTATTATTGTTCCTGGAGAAAATTCTAATATATCATCTATACTTTTTCTAGTTCTTCCTAGTTCTACAGTTACATTTAATAATACATCTTTAATTATATCTATATTTTCAGGCATATTATTTGAATTTATATTTGGAGATTCGAAGCTTTCAAATTTTACTGGTTGAACATTTACTGGAGACTCAATATTTTGTTTATTTTGGCTATAAGTACTTTTTTGAGACGCATTAGATACTTCTTCAATATAACTATTATCAGTAAAAGTGGATTTATTATTATTATTGCTATTATTGGTATTAATTTCTTCATTTGATGATAAATCGTCAGAATCCCCATATAACATATTATCAACCAAACTCTTAGCAAAGTCAATAGGTAGCAATTGCATTATATTACTATCAATTAAGTTACCTATAGTCATTCTAAATGAAATTCTTACTATTTTTTCATCATTCTTCATAAACTTAAAATCATAATCTTCGTCAGATAAATTAACTTTATATACTCTAGGTGGATTTATATCTATTTTTTTTGATATCATATCGGATAATGCAGTAGCAGAAGACCCAATCATCTGATTCATAGCCTCACTTATAGCACTTAAATGTATTTCATCTAATTCATCAGGAAGATTTGTTTCCCCATCTCCACCCATCATAAGAGAAGTGATTACCTTAACATCTTCTTCTTTTAAAACCAGCAAATTACTTCCATTTAATCCCTCTTTATATCCTACTTCAACAGAAACAAATGGTAGTGGATATTTGCTAGCTATTTCATTTAAAGTAACAATATCTACGGTTGGAGTAGTTATGCTTACCTTGTGACCTAACAAAGTGAATAAAGTTGTAGCAGCTGTTCCCATACTTATATTTCCAATTTCTCCAACAGCATCTTTTTCTATATCATTTAATAAAATTTTATCTTTATCTGTATCTTCAGAAGAAACTTCTTCTAAGCTCCCCTTTAAAAGAGCATTGATTTCTTCTTGTGACAGCATATCATTCATCATAATTATCATCACCCTTTTCAATGACTTGCGTTACCTTTATAGCATACTTATTTTTTTTAGTACCTGGAGAACCTTTAAATTTAAATTTATCTGATATTTTTATATCTAAATTTTCATTAGCTTCTTTTCCTAAACTTATAATATCACCTATTTGAAGATTTAAAAATTCTTCCACGGTTATATTTGTTTGAGCCAATTCAGCAATTACATCTAAATCTGCTTTTTTTATTTTTTTTTCTAATAATACTTTTTCTTCTGGAGTTATTTTTTTATTGTTAGAAGCAGTTGAAAACCAAAATTTAGTACTCAATTTTGGCAAAATAGGTTCTAAAACAATATGTGGTATACAAATATTTATAAGCCCTTCTATCTCTCCGATTTTAGCTTTTAGAGTTACTAAAGCTACAGTTTCATTAGGAGAAACAATTTGTGCAAATTGTGAATTTGTCTCTATCTTGTCAACTTTAGGAGAAAGTTCTATTACATTTTCCCACGGCTCAATGAAAAGTTTTATAATTTGTTTAAGCATCTTAGTAAGTATGGTTATTTCAATTTCTGTAAAACTTCTTATTTCACCTTGATAATTTCCATTTCCTCCCAATATCCTATCTATAATGCAAAATGAAAGTCCTGTAGATATTTCATATAACATTTGTCCTGGTAAAGGATTTAGATCTACCATGGACAACATAGCTGGGTTAGATATTGAGTTGCTAAATTCATAGTATGATAGTTCTTCTACCGAAAGCACATCTATTTGAACATAACTTCTTAAATATCCAGATAAAAAAGTGTTTAACAACCTGGAATAGTTATCATGTATTATATGAAGAGTACGCAATTGATCTTTTGCTAGTTTTTTAGGGCTCTTGAAATCATATTTTTTTATTTTTTTCTCTTTTGTATCATCTTGAATTTCTTCGACATCTACTTCTCCAGTATTTAAAGCATCCAGCAAAGCATCTATTTCACTTTGCGATAATATTTCAGACAACTACTCCACCTGCCTTTATTGAACTATATAATCTGTAAAATATACATTTTTTATAGATTTTAAATCTAAGTTTCCGGATAAATTCGATATTAATTCTTTCTCTAATTTATCTAAACCTTCATTACTAGTCATTTTTTCAGGATCTTGAGATATTATTACTTTTAATATAGTATCCCTTATTATAATATTCTTTTCTGTCATTATTTTTATATCATCTTCATCAGTAGATTCTATTACAATCTTACCTTTGAAATAGTGGTTTGAATCTCCCATATTAGTAGAAAATTCACCTGCATCATAATTGAATGTTTTCAAATCTTGATTGGATTTATTCGAGTCTTTAAAATACACAAGATATAAAGTAGATCCAAATATTAATAAAGATATTATAAATCCTATGACTGAAAATATCATAATTTTTTTTGTGTTCATTTTGTGAGCCTCCAATCTTATTGGCTGATTTATTCTAATTTTTTAGTATAACTATGTCTACTCTTCTATTTTTAGCTTTATTCTCATCTGAAGTATTTGGTACGACAGGATGATATTCGCTATAACCTGATGCCGATATACGTTCTGGATTAATCCCCGTTCCTTCAACTAAAAACCTAACCACATTACTAGATCTTGCTACAGACAGCTCCCAATTCGTGGGATATTTTGAACTATATTTTATAGGGTCATTATCGGTATGTCCTTCTATCCTTATCAGTTTATCATTAAATTCTTTTTTATTTAAAAGATCAGATATATATCTTAAAGTAACTTCTGATTTTGGTTTTAATACTGCCCTACCAGAACTAAACAGCACATTATCTTGAAATCTTAAAAGCATACCTGAATTTTCATTAAGAACTTTAACATCTTCATTTAGGTTATTATCATCTAAATATTTTTTAATTTTTCTTTCGAGATTGTCAAAGTCTTCCATCTCTTTTTGCTGATTTGTGCTTTTATCGTCTTTAAGACCTTTATCTATATACTGTTCATTAGATAAAGTCTTTCCCCCATCTAAAAAGCCTAAAGCCCCATCGAATGACTGTACTATAGATTGAAACTTTTGAACGTCTACTGATGACATGGAAAAAAGCAAAACAAAAAAGCAAAGTAATAAAGTTACCATATCACCATAAGTAGCCATCCATTCAGGTGCACCCTGTTTTGCTTCTTCTTGCCTCTTCTTTCTTGCCATATTAAGCTTCTCCTTCCTGTAGGTGTCTTCTGATAGAAGGAGGTAAGAATGCTTTTAGTTTTTCTTCTATTATTCTTGGATTTTCGCCGGCCTGTATTGATAAAAGTCCTTCAACTATAATTTCTCTTTCAAGAGTCTCTTCTCTACTTCTAATTTTTAATTTATTAGCTATTGGTATAAATATCATGTTAGCCAAGAACGATCCATAAAATGTTGTAAGAAGTGCAACAGACATAGCAGGTCCAATGGCTGATGGATCTTCTAGTTTTTTAAGCATATTTATAAGACCTATAAGTGTACCTACCATACCAAATGCAGGAGCTAAGCTTCCCATAGTTTCAAATAATCCTTGACCTGATTTATGTCTTTCCTCTAAAAATTCAAGTTCCGTTTCCAATAATGTTCTAACAAGATCTGGATCAGTTCCATCTACAACCAACATAACTCCTTTTTTTATGAAATCATCATCTATTCCAGAAGACGATTCTTCAAGAGCTAATAAACCCTCTTTTCTAGCTTTATTTGCAAGTTCAATCATACTTTCTATAACTTCGTTTGGATTACTTTGTCTCTCTTTAAATACCTTTTGAGTAAGTTTCATTATTTCTTTAACTTTAGGAAGAGGATAAGCAACTAAAGTAGCTGCTATTGTTCCTCCTACAACTATCATTATAGATGCAACATCTATAAATGCTCCTAAACTTCCATTTAGTAAAATACTACCTATAATTAAAACAAACCCTAATACTATTCCTATGAGTGTTCCTAAATCCAAGTACTACACCCCATTTCTGCTATCTACTATTTTGATAATATCTTTTTTAAAAGTTTTTACTTTTTGAATTATAGTATCTATGTCTTCTTTTACTATATATTTATGTCCATTAACCAAAGTTATTACTGTATCTGGTGTATTTTCTAACGTTTCTATCAACTCACAATTTATTACAAACTCTTCTTCATTTAGTCTCTTTACTTTTATCATATATTACCCTTCTATCTCTTTAAATTTACAAGTTCTTCAATCATAGAGTCAGTAGTAGTTATAACCCTTGAATTAGCCTGGAATCCTCTTTGAGTAGTAATCATATTAGTAAACTCTTGTCCTAAATCTACATTTGACATTTCAAGTGATCCTGGATTAAGTTCTGCAAATCCATCTTGGCTCGGCTTTCCTATATTTGCAGTTCCTGAGTTTCTAGTTTCCAAAAACATATTTGATTGAAACTTTTGAAGCGCTGCAGGATTTTTAAAATTAGCAAGTGCAACTCTACCAAGAATTCTTCTTTGCCCATTATCAAAAGCTCCTATAACTTCTCCATTAGGTGCTACAGCAAATTCACTTAAAGCTCCTTGCTTATATCCTTTTATAAACGTAGCACCTGCATTAGACTTGTCTGCAAATTGAGTTAAATTACTCAAATTCATTTCAACATTTAAAGCATCTGCACCCTTTGTTAAATCAGTTCCAATATTAAATGTCATTTTTGAAGGACTACCATCTAATACTTTACCATTTTTATCGAATTTTATAGTAAAAGATGTACAAGAGAACCCTTCTCCAGGATTTGTTTCATTGTTAGCTTCTCCAGTAGTAGTATCATACTTATTAGTTTTCCCATTTGTTATCATCCCACCATCAGGATTCATATACATAGCATCTACTTGCCATGTACTTTCTCCATTAGTACTATCCACAGATTGTTTAGTAAATAATAACTTCACTTGATGTACATTACCAAAGTCGTCAAATACCTCTATTGTAGTTTCTCTTCCCAAAGATTTACTCATCTCTTCATTTTCTTGAGTATATATAGGCTTTCCTGCTGCCTTTGATCTTTCTTCATTAAAGCTATATATAGCAGGATTTGTAGTTCCTTTTTCTCCTATAATATCTCCTTTTGCAGTTCCTGTATCATCTACTAATTTGACAGTGTTAGAATCTAAATTCCCTCCAAATGTAACTATTTCCTCACCTGGTATAGGAGGAACAGATGGTTTAGTAGCTTGAGGTGGATATACTACTGATTTATCTATTTTTAAGCCTTCTATACTACTTTTAAGTCTTCCTGTATCGTCAGCCATATATCCAAGTACCTTGTATCCATCTTGAGTAACTAAATTTCCACCACCATCTATTGAAAAGTTTCCTGCTCTTGTATAATATCTATTTAAAAAGTTAGTATCATCAGATACCATGAAATAACCTTCTCCATTTATCATAAGATCTGTTGTATTATCAGTTCTTTCAACTGCTCCTCTTTTTTGAAGTACATCAATAGATGCTACATCTGCACCAAGACCTATCTGCATAGGATTAGTTCCTCCACGTCCATCTTGAGCTCCACCTGCACCTTTTATAGTTTGTGCAAAAGTTTCCTTAAATGTAACTCTGGACCCTTTAAAGCCTACAGTATTTACATTTGCTATATTATTACCTATAACATCCATTTTTGTTTGATGTGCTTTTAAACTTGACACTGCAGAATACATTGATCTCATCATAATAAATTACCTCCCCAGAACTTATTAATTAATTACTAATATTTTCATTAAAATTTATATACTTCTATTCTAAGATTTCATTTTTAACATCTATATCATATTCTTTTTCCTTTTTTATTCCATCTTCAGTTTCTGATTTTATTACTAGTTTCATATCAGAAGTTAGCTTTGTATTGTCTGTTACAGGATTTCCATCCTTGTCATATACTTTTGCTGTTGCTTTATCTGTTATTATTAATCCATCAATTAATTGTTTTGCTGTTGTATCTGCTGGAATTTCCTTTATACTTTCATCTTTTAATATACCTATTTTACTGTTTATTATGTCACAATCATTTCCATTAAACTGTTTTAGCTCTTTTATAAGTTCATCTATCTGTTGCTCTACATTTTTATTTGCAGTTACAAAATTATTATTTAAAGATTTTATACCCTCAAATACACCTTGGAAAGATGTATTCAAATTTTGCATTTGTTCAAGTGAACTGAACTGTGCCATTTGAGATATAAATTCTTTATCTTCCATAGGCTTTAAAGGATCTTGATATTTCAACTGGGTTGTCAGTAATTTTAGAAAATCATCTTTTCCAAGATTTCCACTTTTTTTATTTATAGTTGTAGTTTCAGTTGCATTTATAGGTGTAGTTTTTATATTAGCACCTGTTATATCCGACATTATACTCCCCCCTTATACTAATCCATTAAAGTTATCATCTTCAAAGAGATATGGATTTTGTATTTCGTCTGATTGATCTTCTAATTCTATATCTATATTTTTACTTATTTTTTTATTATAAGCCATAGCCTCTAATATATTTTTATGTTTATTAAGATCTCCTTGACTGTCTACAGATACGCTTAAACTCTGTATATTGATTCCTTGTTCAGAAAGATTATTCTTAAGTTCTTCCATATTGCCCTCTATAATTGTTTTTACTTCGTCATTTTCTGCTATGAAATTAGCACTTAAAATTCCTCTTTCTAGTACAATCTTAAGTGTTAATTTTCCCAAATGTTCTGGTTCTAATTGCATTTGTATGCTTGAATTATTTTTATCTGTTATTATCTTACTATTTTTTACAATTTGGTTTATTATATTGTAAGAATCTATATTGTTAGGTTTATTATTAATTGAAACTCCAGTGCTTGCCTTTATTCCATTCGTTATCTTACCTATATTTAAATTTTGGAAATTAAAATCATTTTCAGTTTCATCTTGTTTATCTTTAATTAAAAAGTTTTTATTTATATTATCTAAATCTTCATTTTGATTATAACTTGTATTTTGATTTAAATCTTTATTTATTTGATTTGAATTTTTGTTTTGTAGACTTTCTTGTTTTGCATTATTGTCTTCTATTTTCGTATACTCTTCTTTTGTATTTTCATCAACAGTTATACCTTTTTTTACATTTGTATCATTTCTTTCTATATATTTTGAGTTGACATTCTTTTGGTTAATTATTAATTCTAATTTACTTAATATTTCTGATTTCACTTCTGTTGGTATAAACTCAGCATCTTCTAATTTTATTAGAAGATCTTTAAAATCTTCAATATTTACTTGCCCATTATCTATTTTTTCAATAAGCTCATTAATATTTTTTTGAATATTTTCTATTTCTTTTTGATTATCAATTTCTATATTAAGAGACTGTAAAATAGACATTACATTTTCTAAATCTTCTTTAACATTTTTTTCATTAAGATCTATATCTTCATTTTTATCAATATCAAGTACTTCAGATTTGTCGATACTTTTATTTTCAGTGCTTATTTCCTCTTTATCTTCTGTTTTAATATTTTTATTTTCAGTGCTTATTTCTTCTTTATCTTCTGTCTTAACATCTTTACTTTCATTGCTTATTTCATCTTTTTGTTGCTTCTTTACGTCTTTACTTTCAGTACTTATCTCTTCTTTATCTTCTGTCTTAACATCTCTGTTTAGAACTCTTTTTTCATTTTTCATATTTATATCTTTATTATCATTTTTTTTCGAATAAGAATCTAGTTTTTTTCTAAAATCTAATTTGTCGCTTATATAATCTTTTTTATTTATTTCTTTTATATAGTCTTTTTTCAAATTAAAATTTATAGGCATCAAATTATTCAATAGCCTCCCCCCCTTTTTTATTGTTTTGGTAATCCTATTTTCCTGCTTATTTCTGATGCTTTTTTGTCATCTAAATTCGATATAACGTCAGATAATAATTTAGGTTTTAATTGTTTCAAAACTTCTACCATAAGATCTTCTTCAGTTATAATGAATGCTTTTTCTTCATCTATTTTATATTCTTTATATTTAGGTTTATTTGACGTCATTTCATTTACTAAATTAGATAATTCTCTTGAGTCCATTTTTTCATAAGATAATCTTAGTGTTTTTAAATCTCTATTATATACCTCTAATACCTTCAATGTATTATTTATATCGTCAGATATACCTTTAATGTTTTCTTCTTTCTCGTTTAATTGCTCAAAAAGTTTTATTTCTTTTAAAACAACGTCTAAATAATCACTATCTTCAAATTCACAAAGTATCTTACTAGCTTGTAAGTAATCCATGTTAGCAAATATAACCCCTAAATTTTGTTCTGAATACGTATCTCTATTCTGTAATTGCATACTTGCTTCTTCAGTTTTTTTATTTGAATATATATCGGATAAAGTCTGCATATCATATATATACTTTTTATGTATCTGAGTTTGATTTTGTATATCTTTATAATATTTTTGAGATAAATTTTCTTTTATGCTCTGCGATATATTGTCATCCATATAGTATAGTACTTTTGCACTATATTCGGGTTTGAAATTTTCAATGATTTTTGCAACCTCTTCAAAATCTAAATTTAAATCTATTATATTTTGTTCTAAATCATTAATAGTTCCTAACAAACCCAGTTTCGTATAATTTTTAGCAATTTCTTCATTATACAATGCTTGTTCCTTTTCTATTGAATCTATTTCTCTTTGAAGTATATCTTTTTTAATTTTTTTATCTCTTATTTGTTGAACTAGTCCATTAGTAGAGGATAAATCGTATTTTTTCATTTTCATAATTATATCTTCGTATAATTTTTGATCTTCCTTTTCCATAATTATTAGTTTATCGATAGCTCTTTCTTCATCTAATGACAAATAATATCTTGCTAATTTATTCTTTCTATCTTCCTGTTCTTTAAGAGATGGTATTTGTTCAAAACGTTCACCAATAATAGGTGCTTTTTTCAAAATATTATTAGTCATTGCACTTATCTGATTATTCGTATAATAAAGAATTGTAAAAGTTGTAAATAAAACACCTATTATCATTAACGGTATTTTCTTTTTCTTTTTAGGTTTGTCCACTTTTTTTGTATTTTCTTCCATATTTACCTCCTAGTTACTCATGCTATGTTTAAATGTAACTATCTGATCTACAAACTTTTCCTCTTCTTTTTTAATTTTTTCATTAAATTTAACAATATCTTTTTCTTTTATTTTTTCAAACGTCTTTTTTTCTCTCGTCACCTGTATATACTCATTTTTCTTTATATCTAATTTATTTTGGGCTAATTTTAAATCTTCAAATAAATTTCTAATTTTAATATTTATTGAATCTATAAATCCATTCATAAGCTTAATCTCATTAATGCTAGTGCCTACATTCATATTTTTTTTAATTTGATGATTTTTAGTTTCTTTAATTCCGTTTAATTTTTCTATTTGAAGTTTAATGTTACCAATCTCATTGTTAATTTCATTTATTTCTATTTTCTTATTTTCTTCTAGTTTTTGTTTTATTTCTAATATTTTCTCAAATCTAAATTTATACTTCAACAAACACACCTCTATTCTTTAAATATATTAAATAACGTTTTTATAACATCTTCATATTCAAATCTATCGTGTGTCCACTGTTTTAAAAAAGAATTAATTTCATCTATTTTCTGTATTGCCATATCAATTTTCGGATTAGAACCTGGTGCATAAGCTCCTATATTTATCAAATCTTCTGCATCCCTATATGTTGCTAAAAGGTCTTTAAGTTTATTCGCAACTTGTATATGTTCTTTGTTTGTTATATTACTCATAACTCTACTTGCACTTGACAATACCTCTATAGCAGGATAATGATTTTTATTTGCAAGATTTCTTGACAATACTACGTGTCCATCAAGTATTCCTCTTACCGCATCAGCTATGGGTTCATTCATGTCATCTCCATCTACAAGAACCGTATACAAACCTGTGATAGATCCTTTATCTGAGTTCCCTGCTCTTTCTAAAAGCTTTGGTAGTACCGCAAAAACAGATGGTGTATATCCTTTTGTAACAGGCGGTTCTCCTATGGCAAGACCTACTTCTCTTTGTGCCATAGAGAAACGAGTCAAAGAGTCCATCATAAGTATTACATTTTTGCCCATATCTCTGAAATATTCAGCTATCGAGGTTGCAAGTAATGCCCCTTTCATTCTAACTAGAGGTGGTTGATCTGATGTTGCAATTACTATTACTGATCTTTTTAAGCCTTCTTCTTGTAAATCATTTTCTATAAATTCTCTTACTTCTCTTCCTCTTTCTCCTACCAATGCTATTACATTTATATCTGCCTTTGTATTTCTAGCAATCATTCCTAAAAGTGTTGATTTACCTACTCCTGAGCCTGCAAATATCCCTATTCTTTGACCTTTACCACAAGTTAATATACCATCTAAGGCCTTTACTCCTAAAGGCAGAGGTGTATCTATTTTTTCTCTTTTTAGAGGGTTTGGTGGTTGATTCATAACAGGGTAACTAAGTTTGAGATTCAATTTGTTTTTATCATCTATAGGATTTCCTAACCCGTCTAGAACTCTTCCTAATAACTCTTCTCCAACTTTAACCTCAAGTCCGTGGCCACTCGCTATAACCTTACTTCCTGGACCTATTCCATCCATTTCTCCAAGAGGCATCAATAGTACGGTTTCTGATTTAAACCCTACAACTTCAGCTAATATTGGTTGTTCAGATTTTATAGGATATATAAAACATAATTCTCCAAGCTTTACAGCAGGTCCTTTTGACTCTATAGTAAGACCAACTACTTGAGATACTTTACCAGTATACTGAATTAAATTAATTTCTTCCAGTTTTTGAAAATATTTAGATACATCTATAGACTTCATTATTATCATCATCCTAAATTAGACTTAAAAATTCTTCTTTTACTATTTTAAATTGACTTTTTATACTCGGATTAATACTCCCAGCGTTAGTGTCTATTATTAAATCTCCCTTTTCAAGAGACTTATCTACTTTTATTTGAATGTCATCTATATTACCTGCCATTGCAAGTATTTTATCTCTTGATGAATTAACTTTCTCAAAATCGTCGACATTAACTCTTACTGTTAATTTTTCAGTGAAGGTTAATTTGTTCAAGGCTTCTTTTATAAGATTTAATATTATCTCATCATCTTCATCTAGTTTTATTTTAATAATTTTATCTACCGAATTTATTACTAAATTTATAATATCTTTTTCTATTTCATCTATCTGATCTTTTTTCCATCTAATAACATCATTTTTTATGCTTATGGCTTTATCGATTTCTAATTTATATTTATCTATACTTTTTTCTTGTCCATCTTTAAATCCTTCTTCATAACCTTTTTGATAACCCTCTTGTTTGTATTTATCTAACTCTAATTCTGCTTTTTCATTGGCTGAGTTTATAATATTTTCATATTCTTTGTGAGCTGTTTCTATTATGCTATTTTTTTCTTTCATAGCATCTTCTTTCACAAATTCTATTTGTTTTAAAATATTTTTTTTTTCCAAAACTAAATTTTCTATTTCATTTTGTATTCTTATTTTTTCTTCATGAAATTTATTCTCTGTATTAATCATTTGAGGCTCAAGTCCAATAACTTTTTCTTCACTAATATTAACTTGATTATACTTTATAATTCTAGACAATTAGTTCATCTCCTCCGCCTCTTGAGATTACTATTTCTCCCGATTCTTCAAGTTTTCGTATATTGCCAACAATTTTTTGTTGAGCTTCTTCTACATCTTTTAATCTAACAGGACCCATAAATTCCATATCTTCTTTTATCATATCTGCTAAACGTTTTGACATATTAGAGAATATAATTTCTGCAACCTCTTGAGTTGCACCTTTTAATGCAATTGCAAGCTCATTGTTATCAATTTCTCTAATAAATCTTTGTATAGATACATTATCAAGTGTAATAATATCCTCAAATACAAACATTCTCTTCTTAATATCTTCAGCAAGTTCAGGATCTGACATTTCAAGATCTTCCATAATATATTTTTCAGTTCCTCTGTCTACAGAGTTTAATATATCCACAATAGACTGAACTCCACCTACAGTTGTGTAGTCTTCTGTAACAAGATTTGATAGTTTATTTTCAAGAACTAATTCTATCTCTTTTATAACTTCAGGATACGTTCTGTCCATAGTAGCAATTCTTCTTGCGACTTCAGCTTGCTTATCATGAGAAAGACTTGAAAGTATTTGTCCTGATTTTTCAGAATCTAAATAAGATAATATTAATGCTATAGTTTGAGGATGTTCATTTTGTATAAAATTCACAATCTGAGATGCATCAGCTTTTCTCGCAAAATCAAAAGGTTTAACTTGTAATGATGCTGTTAATCTGTTAATAATTTCTATAGCCTTATCTTGCCCTAGAGCTTTTTCTAGAACGTCTTTTGCATAACCTATTCCACCCTCTGATATAACATCTTGTGCTAAGCAAACCTCATAAAATTCTTGTAATATTTTTTCTTTTACTTCTGATTCTACTTTTTTCATATTGGCAATTTCTAGTGTTATTTCTTCTATTTCTTCTTCAGATAAATATTTGAACATTTTAGCAGAATATTCAGGTCCAAGTGTTATTAAGAGTATAGCTGCTTTTTGCTTGCCGCTTATCTCATTTTTACTCTTTTTTACCAAACTCAATCACCTCTTATTCCTCATCTATCCAGCTTTTTAATAGCTGTGCCACTATTTCTGGGTTTTTGTTAACAAGATTTTCTATGCTCTTTTTATATCCAGATTCTTTTATATCTAATTCTAACTCTTCTATTTCTTCTTGCATTATATTTATATCTTCTGATTCTTCTTCTTTCTTTTTTGCTTCTTTTTCTTTTTTAAGCTTCATAATATATAATATACATATACATATAGGTATTAATATAAGAAGTATTATTAATATAATAGTCCATATCGGCATGTTCAGCTTTCCTGTATCGAGTTCATCTGCTCCCTCATTTAAAGTATTGTTAAATGATTGTGCATATACCTCTACTCTTTTAGTGTCTATCCCTGCAGCACTAGACACTGTATTTACTATTTCTTTTTTCTTCTCATCAGTTAATTCTTTGTCAGGTAATATTTCACTATTAAGAACTACTGCTACCGTTATATCTTGTATTTGTCCTTTAGCTTTTTCAACTTTTCTAACTATTTCATTTAATTCATAATTCACTGTTTTATCAAAATTGTTATATTCAGAATCTTCACTTTCTTCTTGCTTATATGTGGTTATTTCTTCAGTATTACTATCTGTTCCTGGTACTCCTCCATTTTGAGAATTCTTAACTGATTCATTTTTTTCTTGCATACTCCTTATAAGACCATTTTCTTCTCCTTCTATAGGAGTATTATATTCTTTTGTTTCAGTTATATCAGTATCAAAATTAAGCTTTACACTGGCCATAACAGATACATTCCCATTACCATATATAGTAGATAAAAACTTAACCAAATTGTTTTCTATATCTTCTTTTGCTTTATTTTGAATTTCTAATTGATTTGCAGATTCATAAGATTCTTCATTTTCTTTTTTATTAAGAACTCGTCCACTAGAATCATGAATAGTTATATTATCAACACTTAATCCTTGAACTGAATTAGATACTAAAAATGCTATTCCTTCTATGCTTTGCTTATTCAAACTAAATCCATCATTTAACTCTATTACTACAGACGCCTTCGCACTTTCCTTATTTTCATCTAATATGAAAGTAGAATCTTTTGGTATGCTCAAATTAACATCAGCTTTTTTAATAGCAGGCATTTCTTCTATAACAGATTCTATTTGATTTTGAAGAGCATAATTGAAAACCTTATTTTTTTCATCTTCACTCATAAACATTGTATTCTTATCTAATAAATCATCATATGAAAATTTAGTACTAGGTATACCTTTTGTTGATAAATCCATTTTTATCTTGTTTATCTGTTCTTTTTTAACTAGTATGGTACCCTCATCATTTATCTTATAATCAATTTTGAGTTCATCTAAATTTTTGGTTATGTTTGCAGCTTCCTTTATATCTAGATCTTTATATAAAACACTATATTCAGGCTTTGTAATATTTAGTATAGCTAATGTACTTATAACTAGTATTAATATAAATCCAACAAATACATTTATCTTTTGTTTTTTAGTATATTTACTTAAAAATGTAACTACAGTTTCTTTTATTTTCAAAAAATTCTCACCCATTTATACACCTCATCCCAAGCTAGGTATATTGCTATATTTGTATTCTCATAATTTCCTTATATGCATCTAATATTTTGCTTTTTACTTCTGTAAATGCTTGTATCGCTATATCTGCCTTTTGAGTCGCAATCATAACTTCATGAATATTATCAACTTCTCCGCTTATAAATTTCATATTCATTTCATCTGATTTTTTTTCCATATCACTTACAGAATAAACTGCTTTATTTAAAAAGTCCTTAAATCCTATATTTGAATCAGGAGACTTCCTAATATTGTTTTCTGTACTACCGATAGTTAGGCTGTGAATTTTTCCTCCCTCTATTTGCACAATACTACACCCCTTTATCTGCCGATTTCTAATGCCTTCATCATCATACTTTTACTTGAATTTAATGCCGTAACATTTGCTTCATATGCTCTTGTAGCAGAAATCATATTTATCATTTCTGTTACCATATTAACATTTGGCATTAAAACATATCCGTTTTTATCAGCATCTGGATGTCCTGGATCATAAACTCTTTTAAAGGAACTATCATCCTCTTTGATGCTACTCACTTCCACTCCTCCACCCATTTTCTGATCTTTATTCATATGTTTGCTTAAGTGTGATTTAAAAGACTCTGTTTCAGCAGCTTTAAATGTAACTACTTGTCTTTTATATGGAGTTCCATTTGCTGTTCTGGTTGTATTAGCATTAGCTATATTTTTAGATATTATATCCATTCTTAATCTTTCAGCCGTCAACCCTGAAGAACTTATATTTATAGATCCAAATAACGACATATTATCTACCTCCTCCACTTATTGCATTTTTATATCTTTTAAATGCATTTGTTATCTGTTGACTTACCACATTATATTTTATATAGTTCTTACTTAACTCTGCCATTTCAACATCTATATCTACATTATTTCCATCAAGTCTAGATTTTGTGTTTTTATCAACAATAATTTTTGGTTCTAAATTCATATTTTTGTCATTATTGCCTATATGTGCAGTATTAGTTGTTTTTATGTTAATTTCATTTTCATTTGTCATTTCTTTTAATATTTTATCAAATTCTACATCCTTTCTTTTATAATTAGGAGTATTAGAATTTGATATATTGTTATTTATGGCATTTTGTCTAATAGAATATGCATCTAAACTTTTACTCAATAAGTTTACATTATCATTTAATCTCATATTTCCTCCTCTAATATTTTTTGTTAACTTTTTCATTTTAAATCTCTTTATATAAATCACCCTACATATCTTTATATAAATCATCCTACATATATATATTACATAAGGCTTAAACTATTAACAATATAATTTTATCAAAATACTACTAATTTCCTAATTATTTTACACTTTCTTAACCTATTTTACCTAAATAAAATGTATTATTGGATAAATAATACATTTTATTTATTTAGTGGATATTAAATGGATTTTATATTTTGAAATTATTAAATAGATTTTAGAATATAAAATCTATTTTGACTATAAATTATACTTAATCTTAATTTTATTGATTTTTTTTAAGGATAACTATCTATTTTTATGTAAAATTATATCATCAATTATATAATTTTGTCTATTTTTTAATTTCATAATTATACAATTTATGGTATTCATAGATTCTTCAAAACATAGTATCAGTTCTTAATTTCAATATATTTGATAATCAAATTAGATGATCTATATTATAGACTTTGTAATAAATTTGTGTTAATCTATTTTTATTTCAATAAACTAACACATTTAGAAAGGATAATAGCTATGATAAAAAACATAAAGTATAAACCCGCAATATTTTTTATTTTTCTAAACATGCTTATTATAGGTTTTTGTGAAAGTATGAAAGGAGTTTTTGTTTCTCAATTCAAGCAAATATTCGAAATTTCCGATTCTTCAATAGGATTTATGTTCTCTATTTCTGTATTCGGATACATAATTTCAACGTATGCCGGAGGTATTCTTTGCTCTAGATTTGGCCAAAAAAAAATACTTATTTTTTCTACTATGATAATAGGTGTGTCTTATCTAATAATGTCTATTGCTCCTACTTTTACGATATTGTTAATTTCTGTGTTTATAACAAACATAGGTACAGGCCTTCAAGCTATATCAGTAAATTCTATATCACCAATTTTATTCGTTACTTATGGTACAATACTTATAAATCTTACTCATTTCTTTTATGGTTTTGGCGTTAGTATAAGTCAAAAATTTTCGGGGTATATGATTTTAAAAAATTATACTTTTAGAGATATTTTTTTTATAAACAGCGGATTAATGTTAGTATCTATACTTTTTATAATATTTATTAAATTTCCAAGAGTTGAACCTATAACCATACAATTAAATATATATAAAACTTTAAAAAACAAACTAGTTTTACTATTCATATTTGCACAAGGTCTATATGTTTTTTCTGAAATAGGTTTTTTAAATTGGTTTGTTAACTTTGCACAAACTTCATATGATTTTACAATAGATAAAGCAACACACTATTCTGCTATTTTCTTTCTAGTATTCACTTTAGGAAGATTAACAGGTGGATTTGTAGTTCATAGGTTGGGCATAAAAAGGTCTATGATAACTTATTTATCAATGTCATTAATACTATTTTGGAGCGGTTATTTATTTAAATCTAATTTTATAATATTAATATCACTTTCAGGATTTTTCTTTTCAATAATTTTTCCAACCACAATAACTATGATAGGAGAAACATTTAAAGAAAATACTTCATATATAATGGGATTAATATTATCATTTGTTTCTATTATAAACATGCTTATGAACAGCTTAATGGGTATTTTGTCATCTTCCCTATCACCCTATATAGCTTTTTCACTAATCCCTATAGCACTAAGTTTATCTTTGTTATTCTATGCTAATATATTTAAAAAAATAGAAACCCTATAAACATAGGGTTTCTATTTTTTATCCATTCTATCAAGCATAATATTATATCCATTTGCCCCATAATTCAAGCATCTACTGACTCTACTTATAGTAGCTGTACTGGCTCCTGTATTTTCTTCTATTTCCGTATATGTTTTATTATCTTTTAGCATTTTTGCCACTTGTAATCTTTGTGATAGAGATTTTAATTCTTTCACCGTACATATGTCTTCAAAGAACATATAACATTCATCTATAGTATTGATTTTCAGTATAACTTCAAACAAGTTATCTATGTATTCATCTTTTAGTTTTGATTTATAATCCATTTAAATCCCCATCTCCTCATAAATAAGTTCACCCTCTATATAATAAATCATGTTAATATAAAATATATTTTTGTTCATATATTATACTATCATTTTTATAAAGATATAACAATTTATAATAAAATAAAAAAGAAGCCTTTAATTTTTGTATAAAGGCTTCTTTGTTTATTTTATTTCACTTTTAAACCAGCCGAATTTAGTATATTCCAAGGCTTATTAAAATGGGGTTGGAAGAAGAAATCTGTAAAAGCTAATTCATCCATAGTCATCTTATTTTGTATAAAGACAGACATAGTGTTTATACTTTGGGTTAAATCGACTTTAGACATTATCTGAGCACCTAGTATTATGTGAGATGTTTTATCATAAACTACTTTTAATTTAACCTTTTCATATGTTGGCATAAATTCAGGTCTATAATTGTCTTCAACAATTACATAATCCGAATCTATTTTTCTCTCTTTTGCATTAGTATAAGTCAGACCTGTAGATGCAATATTATAATCATATATTTTAATTCCTGATGTTCCTTGTGTTCCCATATATCTTGTTGTTGACTTTAATAAATTTCTAGCCACTAAAGTTCCCATTCTAACTGCATTTGTGGCTAAAGGTATATATTCATGTGTACCAGTAGGATTATATATAACTGCACAACAATCACCAGCTGCATAAATATCTTTCTCGCTAGTCTTCATATATTCATCAACAATTATAGCTCCATTCTCTAGCATTTCAATTTGATTTTTGAATAAATTTGTATTAGGTTTAAATCCTACACACATTACAACTATATCAGCATCATATTCACCTTTATCTGTAATAACTTTTGAAACTTTGCCTTCTTTGCCTTTAAAAGATTGAACTACTTGCCCCAATTCTAAATTTACTGAATGCTTAATAAATTCCTCTTCTGCTTTACTAGTGTATTCTTCATCTAGATATTTACTTAATATTCTATCCTGGGCATCTATTAAGGTAACATTTTTACCATTTTGTTGAAACGCTTCTACAAGTTCAACCCCTATATAGCCAGCTCCTATAACAACTACATTCTTTGCATCTTTGGATTTTTCAATCATACTTTTTGAATGATAAAAATTTTTAGACAGCAATATATTATCTAGTTCGATTCCATTTATATTTGGTATTATAGGCCAAGATCCTGTAGTTATTATTAATTTATCAAAATCATCTTCAAACTTTTCATTTGTTTTTAAATTTATAATATTTATTTTTTTATTTTTTATGTCAACATCTAAAACTTCATGAGACATTTTCGTAACGACACCTAGATTCGTTAATTCTTCTGGAGATGAATAAAATAATCCTTTAGGATCTTCTATTACTCCTCCTACATATAATGCAATTCCACAAGATAAAAATGATATATTGTCATTTTTTTCATATACAGTTATTTTAGAATCTGGGTATAATTTAGCACAATTAATTATAGATGCTGTCCCCGCATGAGTACATCCTATAACAGCTATTTTCATAATAAACTCCCCTTTTCCACGTTATTTTTTTAACTTTATATTTTTATTTACCCTTAGTTTTTGTGTTTAATCTACATTTTGATGTTATTTTATTTTATTATCTATCAACTCTATATAAAGCTTCGTTCTCTTATCCTTTATATTAGCTCCTTTATACCAAGGTTGTGAACTATCTATTTCATCATCAAAATATTTTGCTTTATATATAAATTCTGGACGATATTCAAAATGCAAAATATCAAAATGTTCCCACTTTCCTCCCCATATAAAATTATTATCTTCAAATATTTTAACAACATCTTGTGGATATGCTTTTAGTCTTTTTTGCCCTGCTTCTTTTGATGCCCATTTCCAATAATCACTCTTATCACTTGCCAAATCAATAGCTATGCCGAATGAATGAGGACTTAATCTACTAGTTCCAGATATAACTCTATAGTTGAATGTTCCACTTACAGGATATATATATTTATATATTCTATTATCTACCTTGCAAATACTCATAATTCCATTTATAGCCTTATTCAAACTTTCATAAGCATTATTTTTATTATTAAATGCATAATATCTATTGGCAAATCTCAAATTTTTAAGATTAATTTCGATTTCTTTTTTTGTATTTCCATATACTTCTTTTAACAGTTGATAATGTCTTATTCTGCCAGGGTCCCCATTTGGTATCTCATTAATATAATTTAGATTATATGATTCTTCCATCATATCCTGTAAATCAGGATTATTTATTTTTTCTTGCATAGTTTTATTTTTTTTGTCATCATACAATATCTTAGTTCCAGACTCCATCTGTAAGTATACTTTATCATCACATGACTCGATATCTACAATATACCCACTATATGCCATCATTAAAGATAATATATTTCTTTTCATATTTATATTATATTTTTTATTATCTTGCTGAATTTTGAAAACTGTATAATCTTCGTCCTTTATCAGTATAAGAAATGAACTTATGAATAATATAAATATAACAAAAAAAGTACATATTTTTTTCATATAATTATACCTCCTTCATATTTTTAGTACTAATTTTAAAATTTATATTATTATTATTATCTTTAATTCTATGTATATTTAGACCAAATTTAACCTTTTTTTATAGAACTGTCTATCCGTATAAGTTCAACACAGATAAAGTTTCCTTATATTAAAATAAGAAGATGCATAAGCATCTTCTTATTTGTACATTTCTTTTAATTTAGATTGTATATCTTTATTTTCTAAATACTCATCAAACTGCATACTTCTATCCATTAATCCACTTGGAGTTATTTCTATTATTCTATTAGCTATAGTTTCTATAAACTGATGGTCATGAGATGTAAATAATATACTTCCAGTAAAATTAATCAATCCCTTGTTTACAGATGTTATAGATTCAAGATCAAGGTGATTTGTTGGCTCATCTAAAATTAACACATTTGCATTAGACAACATAAGTTTAGATAACATACATCTAACCTTTTCTCCTCCAGATAATACATTTGCATTCTTAAGTGCTTCTTCTCCAGAAAAAAGCATTCTTCCTAAAAATCCTCTTATAAAGCTTTCAGATTTTTCTTCTGAATATT
Organism: Tepidibacter mesophilus; assembly: GCF_002724055.1. Lineage (GTDB taxonomy): Bacteria > Bacillota > Clostridia > Peptostreptococcales > Peptostreptococcaceae > Tepidibacter_A > Tepidibacter_A mesophilus. Next base: position 118,502 of record NZ_BDQY01000001.1, read on the forward strand.
GTCTTAACCAATCAACTAATGAAAATTCTTTCCCATCAAAATAATCATTATGGTTTTTAGGTAAATAATCTTGAGATGTTGTAACTCCCCATTTGAAACTGCCTTCATCAGGTTGTGTAACTCCCATTAATATATCAAATAATGTTGTCTTAGCTATTTCGTCTCCTAGGAATATAACTTTATCATCTTTTTCTAATCTAAAACTTACATTATCAAGAACCTTAACACCATCTATACTCTTAGATATTCCTTCCACTGTCAATAATTCATTTCCAACTTCTCTTTCAGGACTAAATCCAACAAAAGGATATCTCCTTCTAGATGGTTGAATATCTTCTAGTGTAAGTTTATCTAATTGTTTTTTTCTAGATGTAGCTTGTTTTGCCTTAGATGCATTTGAGCTAAATCTTGCGATAAATTCTTTTAATTGTTTAACCTTTTCTTCTGTCTTTTTGTTTTGATCTTTAGCCATTTGTAATATCAATTGACTAGATTCATACCAGAAATCATAGTTTCCAACATACATTTGTATTTTTCCAAAGTCTACATCAGCCATATGCGTACATACCTTATTTAGAAAATGTCTATCATGTGATACTACTATTACAGCAGTATCTTCTAAATCCATAATAAAGTTTTCTAACCAGTTGATTGATTTAAAATCCAAGTGGTTAGTAGGCTCATCCATAAGAAGTATATCAGGTTTTCCAAACAAAGCTTGAGCCAATAATACTTTAACTTTTTCAGCACCTGATAATTCCTTCATCTGCTTATAATGTAAGTCTTTAAGTAAACCAAGACCCATTAAAATCATCTCAGCTTCTGTTTCCGCTTCCCATCCATTTAGCTCAGCAAATTCGCCTTCAAGTTCAGCCGCTTTTATTCCGTCTTCATCTGTAAATTCAGTTTTTGAGTATAATTCCTCTTTTTGCTTAATTATTTCATGTAATCTTTTATGACCCATAATAACTGTATTTATTACAACTTCTTCATCATATTGGAAATGATCTTGCTTTAACACAGATAATCTTTCTCCAGGAGTTATAGATATATCTCCTTCATTTGCTTCTACCTCTCTAGATAATACCTTTAAGAATGTAGACTTTCCTGCTCCATTAGCACCTATTACCCCATAACAATTTCCTTTATTAAATTTTATGTTAACATCTTTAAATAACTGTTTGTCTCCATATCTTAATCCTATTCCAGTAGCCTGTAACATTGTTTTCCTCCATTTCATATTTCATCTTCTTTATAAATCCACTTTATACATTCTACATTTTTAATAGTGTATTTTCAATAGTTTTTGATTATTTATTTATATTAAATTCAGATATTGTTTCTTTAACCCACTTTTTAGCTATATTTTTGCTAAGTTCTATATTTTTAGATACATTTACAAAATCTTTACAATCAACTATATTATTCATATCTAATTTCGACTTCATATTCTCTAAAGTCTTCCCCTGACCTCCCTCATGAGTACAAAACAAGAATATATTTTTGTTTTGTATATTATATTTATCAAAAAATGTTCTTAATCCTGGAGCAAATGTTCCGGCCCACACTGGAGTTCCTATAATCAGCACATCATATTCATCTATGTTTATTGCAATAGGCTCAAGTTCAGGTTTATCTTTCATAAAAACACTCTTTCCACCCCATAAATATTTCATAAATCCTTTTCTTTTAACTTCATTTTTGATTTTAAGTTCTAGGATCTCAGCGTCTAGATTTTGAGCTATTGTCTGAGATAAAAGTTTTGTATTTCCTTCAAAAGAATAATAAACCACTAATTTTTTCACAATATACACCTCCAAATCATAATTCAGTTTGACACAAAGCTATATTATGTACTTACATAATGAACTTTGTTTGTTTTTAAACCCATAAAAAGGTATAACTTCTTAATTAAGAAGTTATACCTTTTTATTATATATTAATATCCACTATTTGAGTCTTTATTTCCTGTAACTATACTAATAGATGCACTAGCTCCAATTCTAGATGCTCCAGCATTTATTACCGCTTCTGCATCTTCTGTATTTCTTACTCCTCCAGAAGCTTTAACACCTATATTTGCTCCAACAGTTTCTCTCATAAGTTTTATATCTTGTGGTGTTGACCCACCTGTTCCAAACCCAGTAGAAGTTTTAACATAATCAGTTCCTGCTTTTTTTGCAAGCTCGCAAACTATTTTCTTTTCTTCATCAGTTAAATAACAAGTTTCGATTATAACTTTTACTAAAGCTTTTCCATTTGCTGCATCTACAACTGCTTTTATATCATTTTGAACATAATCATATTTTTTATCCTTAAGAGCGCCTATATTTATAACCATATCAACTTCGTCAGCACCTTTTTTTATTGCATCTATAGTTTCGAATGCCTTAACTTCTGAAGTATTTGCTCCTAAAGGAAATCCTATGACTGTACAAACTTTAACATCAGATTCCTTTAATTGCTCTTTTGCAAACTCTATATACGACGGGTTTATACATACTGAAAAAAAGCCATATGTTTTTGCTTCTTCACAAACTTTTTTTACTTCATCCTCTGTTGTTTGTGCTTTTAAAACAGTATGGTCTATGTACTTTGCTAATTGCATGTTAACATCTCCTTTTTAATTTATATTCTAACCAATCAAAATATATTATTTCCATAGGTTATGATTATCAAATGTATATAATTCAACTTATTTATGGAATGAATTTTTCTGAACCTTTTAGCACAAGTTGTGGAACTATTATTCTTCTTTTTATTTCATCTTTTGGAGACACATTGTTCAATTTATCTATAAGCATTTTCATTCCTGCTTTTCCCATTTCTATAGTGGGACCATTTACAGAACTTATATTCATGCCTAAAATATTTACTAGCTCCAATTTATCAAATCCTATTATAGCCATATCTTTTGGAATATTTATATTTTGTTCATATATTGCTTTTATAGTTCCCAGAATCATCATGTTACTTGTCACAAATATAGCACTCGGCCTATCTTCCATTTTTAATATTTGCTTAGTAATCTCATAAGAACTTTCATAATCAAAGTCTCCATAAAAGACATATTTATCTTCAATAAGTATATTACTTTCATTTAAAGCCTTTACATAACCTTTAAATCTATCTTTAGTTATCGTGTAATTCTGTTTGCCATTAATTATGGCTATTTTACTATGTCCAGAATTTATTAATGCTCTAGTGGCATCATAAGCTCCTTTTATATGATCTATGAATATACCGCTAAATTCTAAATATTTAACATATCCATCAAGTAATATAATAGGAATACCTATATCCTCCAAAGTGTTTAAATATTCACTACTAAAATGATCCTCTGCATATGTTGGCGTTATTATTATTCCTTCTATTCTTTGTTCTTTTAATAGTTTCAGTGCTTTAAGTTCTTTATGTCTTTTATCATCAGTATTACAGAGTATTATATTCAAATTGTTTTCGTCTGCTACTTGACTTATTCCTTTTATAATTTCTCCAAAGAAAGGATTGTTTATTTCTGGAACTATAATACCAATAGTATTTGTTTTACTTGTAGATAAACTTCTAGCAATCGCACTAGGTGTATAGTTTAATTCTTTAATTACATCCATTACTTTTTTTCTCGTTTCTTCTTTTACATATCCAGAGTCATTTAATACTCTTGATACTGTAGTTCTAGATACTTGTGCTTTTTTTGCAATATCTTTTATCGTTATAGCCATTTTGATTCGCCCCCAAAAAACTCAAGAATTCTTATAATATAACTATGTTACCGATTCCATCTAGATTATACATTTTTTTTTTAAATACTTCAATACAAATACCTTAAAATATTGTTAATCTTATTTTATAGTTTATAAAAAAGCCTTTATTTTAAATATTTAAATGTAGACTTTTTTGAAGCTCATATTGATTCTTTTGCTAAAAAATAGTTGCTAATTCCGTTCGCTAACAATAGATAGAATAAATAATTTAATTCAGGTAAATTTTTCATAATTCACCTGAATTAAATTTTATATTAACCTAAAACAACCTCAATATTATGATCTTTATTATCATCTATAAGTTTCAGTTTATTTGAGTTGTTCTTATTTCCATCAATAATCATATATTTTACATTATTATTTACTTTATCAGGATTTTTAATTGATATATTATATTTGGATTTACCATATTTATATTCTATTAAATACTCTTTCCAATCCTTAGGTATGCATGGATCTATCAATATTTCATCACCACATTTTTTTAATCCCAAAATATCCTCAATACCAACTTTATACATCCATCCTGCAGTTCCGGTATACCAAGTCCATCCACCTCTGCCAATATGAGAATTAGTAGAGTATACATCAGCTGCCATAACATATGGTTCCACCTTATATTTTAAGCATTCTTTGATTGTTCTGGTGTGATTGATAGGATTTATACTACTATAAAGTTTCCACGCCTTATCTCCTTTTCCCATCATAGCATATGCTTTTATAACCCAGGTTGCTGCATGAGTATATTGACCACCATTTTCTCTAACTCCAGGTACGTAGCCTTTTATATATCCAGGATTTATATTACCTTCATCAAAAGGAGGTGTAAACAAAAGAATCATTCCTTCGTTTTCTTTTACTAGATACTTATTTAGTGACTCCATGGCTTCCTCTGTTCTAGCTTCATCACCACCATTAGATATAACAGCCCATGATTGAGCTAGTGAGTCTATAATACATTCCGAGTTTTCTATAGATCCTAGAGGAGTTCCATCATCAAAATAAGCTCTTTTATACCACTTACCATCCCATGCATTTTCTTCTATTGAATTTAATATTTTTTTAGCATAGTCATTATATTTCTTTTTAATATCCAAATCATTCATTTTTTCACATATCTCTAAAAAATTAACTAGAATAGTGTATAAAAACCATCCAAGCCATACACTCTCACCTTTTCCCTTATTTCCAACAGTGCTCATACCATCATTCCAGTCGCCAGAACCCATAAGAGGTATACCATGTTCTCCAAATTTTAGGGATCTCTCAATACTTCTTAAACAATGGTTATATACAGATGCTTTTTCTTCAGATACTCTAGGTACGCCATATCTCTCATCTTCTTCTTTTAGTTCATCTTCTTCTAAAAAATGAACTTCCTCTTCTAATATAGAATGATCGCCAGTGTGTTTTATATACTCAATCGTTGCATAAGGTAACCAAAGTAAATCATCAGAAAATTTTGTTCTTATACCCTTATCTCCAGGTCCAGGGTGCCACCAGTGCTGTACATCACCTTCAATAAACTGATGTGCACAATGAAGTAGTATTTGCTCTCTAGTTTGATCTGGGATTAAATTTAGTGCATTCATAGAATCTTGAAGCTGATCTCTAAATCCATAAGCGCCTCCAGATTGATAAAAAGCTGATCTTGCCCACATTCTACAGCATATATTTTGATAAGAAAGCCAGTTGTTTAACATCAAATCCATAGATATATCTGGAGTCTTAACTTGAATTTTTCCTAATACATCATCCCACATTTTAATCGAATCACCTAATGCATTTTTAGCTTTATCTACATTTGTATATTTATTCACAATATATTGTATGTTTTGAATATCACTATCTTGGCCTAATAAAAATACAACTTCTTTTTCCTCATTAATATCAAGTTCAATATTCGTTTGTATACAAGCACATGGATCAAATCCGGCTCCCACAGTATTTGATAACTTTTCTCTTTTTAAACTAGCTGGATTTTTCAATTCTCCATTAAACCCTAAAAACTCTAACCTATCACCAGTATAAGAATTAACCTTTTCAGAACACCCCATATAGCTAATTCTTGATGAAAAATCTGGATTATAAGGATTTTTAATAATCATTATATCATCATTCATATCTGTTATTATATACTTTTGCATAGTCTGGTCACTAACTCCCATTACTGGTCTTATATAATTTGTAAGAGTTAATTTCCTTTTAGAATTTGATTTATTTTTAAGCTTGATTATACTGATTTTTATAGATTCATCAATTGGAACAAACATAACAAGTTCTTGCTGTATTCCATTGCTATCATGAACAAACTTTGAATATCCATGACCATGATGCACCGTATAGCTTTCCCTCTCTCTTATAGGAAGAGGTGTTGTAGTCCATATGCATCCACTATAATCATCTCTTATATATATAACCTCTGAACTTGGGTCTATTACAGGGTCATTTGACCAAAGAGTCAACTTATTCTCTCTACTGTTTTCAGACCATGTATACCCCGAACCATTCTCAGATACTTGAAATCCAAACTTTTTATTAGATATCACATTTATCCAAGGCATAGGAGTATTAACATCTTCCTTTATCCTTATAATATACTCCTTTTTATCTTTAGCAAATCCTCCATAACCATTGAAATAATCAATATCTAACTCCTCATCTAAGCTTTCATATTTTGTATTGTCCTCATTAAATATTTTTTGTTCTATCTCATAATTACAATCCACATTATCCAATTGTGATTTAATAGACTCACCTTCAGACTTTAAAACTATCCTTGCCGCAGAGTAAAAAAGAATCTGATCTTCTTTAGGGATAGTATTTGCATTTCTTATAAATATACCACCCTGTTTGTCTATTAAATCATATCCGTACTTTGATCTAACTGTTTCAATTATAACATCTTGAAGTGGTTGCAAATAATTACTTTCATCCTCATTTAAAATTATAACATCGACAACAATGCCTTTCATCCTAAAATACTCATGAGCATTTAGTACTTGTTTTACAATATCTATTTCTTCTTTATTTTTTATACTAACAAGAATTATAGGTATATCACCAGATACACCATAAGCCCAAAGCGAATGTTGAGCCTTTATATTATTCTTTATTATATCCTGGTATTTTCTTTTACTAGGGCTTAAATATAGTATGTGAGATATCATATCCTGATAAGTCGTTGTTTCATCTTCATCAAAATTCAAATACGAACTTTCTACTTGACTTCTAATACTTGCCAATTCAAATATTCTATCCATACAAGATATATCATGATATTTTTTAGCCAAACTTAAAATATCATCCATATTATCAGCAATAGAAGTTGTAAAAAATACTTCTACACTACCATGAGCTTTTATATTAACTTTTTTTCTCAAACTCATTATTGGATCTAATACAGCCCCACAAGTATTAGCCAATGGTTCATTTAAGGCCTTAGGGTTTTTGATATCGTTAGCCCTTCCAATAAAATTATCTCTATTAGTTTCATACTCTAAATTTCCTATACTATCAGCATTAGTAGAAACAGTATGAGCCATCCATATTTTTTGTTCCCCTTCACTTCTTGGTCTTCTTGAACATAGTATACTTTCATATTCTAAAATAGGCTTTGTTCTTATAAATAAATTAGTAAACGCAGGATGAGCGATATCAGAAGCCTGATCTATAAGAACAGTTTCTAAATAACTAGTAAGCTCAATCATTACAGATTCATTAGAGTTATTAGTAATAGTAACCTTTCTTATCTCAGCATTATCCTCTGTAGATACTACAATCTGGGTGTTAGTTACTATATTCTTATCTTTCCTAATAAATTCAGCCTTATCTTGATAAAACTTTACTTTATAATAATCTGGTTTAGTATCTATAGGCTTATACGTTGTTGAAAAAATATCGTTATTATTTAAATTTTTCACGAATATATATACCCCATAATTACCAGTTACCAGATCTTCTCTCCACCTGCTAACCTGCAATCTATTCTTCTTGATATATCCTCCTCCACAATCAGTAACCATACTCAAATATTTTCCATTTGACAAAACATGACATCTAGGAATTTCATAATTTACACCATCATATTCTCTAATCACCTTTGGAATAACATTTTGATGCTTTTCTAAAGGATTTATCTTTTCCTTATATTCTTTAGTTATAATACTTCTTACAGGTATTTTCTCTTGAAGCAATATTTCTGCTGCTTTTACAGCAGGATCTGTATGAAATCTCTTTTGCATTATGTTAAAATTCAAATAATTGTTAATAGCTACAAAACTCATACCTTGGTGATGTGCCATAAAGCTTTCTACTATAGCATTTTCTTTATCTATAACTCTATCTTTTGTGAAATCTATTGCCTCATAAAATCCATATTTTCCTTCCATACCAATATCAATTAACTTTTTCATATTTTTAACACAGGCATTTTCATCAAATAATAAAGCTAGTATAGTGGAGTATGGAGATACAACCATATCTTTAGAAAGACCTCTTTTAAGACCCAAATCAGGAACTCCAAAAGCCTTATATTGATAATTTAAATCCATGTCAAACTTATAATAACCTGACTCCGAAGTACCCCACGGCACTTTTCTCTTAGCAGCATATTTTTTTTGTGCTCTAATTACGGTATTGTAAGTCTCATCTAAAAGTGAATTACTATAATTTTTCATTATAAGAGGAGGCATGAAATATTCAAACATAGTAGCCGTCCAAGAAACCAATCCCTTATATCCATCAATTATAGATAAAGACCTACCCAACTTAAACCAATGTTTTTGAGGAATATCCTTTTTAGCAACAGCAATATAACTTGTGAGTCTTGCCTCAGATGCTAACAGATCATAATATGAGTTTGTAAGCTTATTTGAATCTATATCATACCCAATTGAAAATAAGTCTTTTTCAAAATCATACAATTTAGTGAAGTCTGTATTATCTACAATATCATCTATAATTTTAGTTAAACCCATTATTTTATGTTCAAATTGATCTATATTAGTTATTAAACTAGATATAGTCTCTTTTGATTTTATCAACTCTTCATTTTGAATTTTTATCGTATCTATTTCTTTTAATATATCTTTATAAATTTGTTTCAATCTTAACATATCCGTATTTATATTTACTTGATTTACTAATTTGCTCAAATCTCCAATACTATTTAAGTATGTTTTATTATGGTCATTTAATAAAACATAATTGATATCATCTATAATACTTTTAATAAAATCATATATATTCAAATTTGCATCATTATAAATATTTTCATTTAAAATTAAATCTACAAATAACTTTTCAAAATCATTAATACTTAAATTTTCTTTCTCAATAACTGATTCTATTTCTTCATATTTATGATCGCAAACAATTATACTATCTCTAATTCCATCTAAAATAGATTTATCTACTATAGGTTTACTAATATATTCTAATAACCCTTGTTTTAAAGTCATTAAATATCCTACAAAATTACCACTATCTACAGTTGATATATATCTAGGTAATAAAACATTCAAACTTTTAGTATCATACCAGTTAAACAAATGACCTTCATACTTTTCTAGCTTCTGAATAGTTTCTAGTGTGTTATTTATTTTACTTAACATAGTTGTAGTAGATATATATCCTAAATCTCTTGCAGACATTATTGATATTAATAAAAAACCTATATTAGTTGGTGACGTTCTTTCAGCCACTCCATTATAAGGATTTTCTTGATAATTATCAACTGGAAGGTAATTTTGATCTTTTCCTGCAAAATCTTCATAATATAGCCAAGTTTTTCTAGCTATTTTTCTAATTAATAATATATCTTCTTTATCAATATTAATTTCCCTACCAATTTCAATCTGTTCACTTATTTTATAAGCTACAGCAGGTGATATAATCCATAGCAAACATATAAAAAAAGCATATAAAACATTAAAAGGATTCAACACATATACAAGGCCAAATGTGATGACAGATATATAAATTGATATCTGCATTCTCTTTACATAACTATTCATATCATTTTTAAGTTTCTTTTCTGTATCAGCAGCTGTTGTCCATTCTAATAAATTCTTTTTAGATACAAAAACTCTATATAAAGTTCTACTTATAGCATCCAACATTAAATATGACTGATATGGTAAAAAAGCGAATAAAATTAACGCTTGATATAAAAATTGTTTACAACCATATATTAAATCGGAATTCGTCTTTATAGTTATATTTTTATAATATTTACATACTATACAGTTTATAAACTCTAAAATTATAGGAAGTACAAATGCAAAAACTGAAAATCCTACCCAAATCCACCAGTAACCAGGAAGAATGGTTAGACCTAATACAATTAAAATCAATGTAGAAATAGGATCTAAACTTCTTCTTAAATTATCTTTTATCTTCCATTTAGATAAAGCTGATAATGGATTCTTTGAAAATAACCATCTTACAAGCTGCCAGTCACCTCTTATCCATCTATGTAGCCTCATACTAAAAGAACTATAATTAGACGGATAAGAATCTATAAGCTCTATATCTGTTGCAAGGCCAACCCTCATATAAGATCCTTCTAATAAATCATGACTTAAAACACTATTTTCAGGGATAGCTTTTTTGAGAACCTCACTAAATACATTTAAATCATATATACCCTTTCCCGTAAAAATACCTTCAAAGAATAAATCTTGATAAATATCAGAAACAGCAGTAGTATAACTATCTATACCACCTTGACCTGCAAATATTTTTGTAAACATACTTTTTCCTGTGCTTTCAATATCAAGACCTATTCTAGGTTGAATAATACCATATCCGTCTACAACTACATCTCTTGCTTTACTTAAAACAGCTTTATTTAAAGGATGAGTTATAGTTCCTATTAATTTTTTAGCGCTATCCATAACAAGATTTGTATCAGCATCAATAGTTATTACATATTTAATCTTATTTTGTATATGAGAAATATCTGATGATATCATAGAATACGAAGTATTATCAGATCCATTCAATAATTCATTTAACTCAACTAATGCACCTCTTTTTCGCTCCCAACCCATCCATCTATTTTGATGTTTTGAATATTGTCTATGTCTATGAAAATAGAAAAATATATCACCTTTTTTATACTTTCCATTCAGCATTCTTACTTTTTCAAATGCTTTATCTATTATTATATTATCTTCTTCTGTATACTCTTGTTTTGAATCTTTAAAATCTCCAGCTATACAAAAATATATATTATCCTCTTTATTTGAATTATAATACACCTCTAGCTTGTCTATAAGCTCATCAACATCTTTTTCACTTGTAACCAAAGTAGGTATTACAACCATAGTTAAAGCATTCTCATCTATTCCATTGCTATACTCTAGCTTTGGTAAAAAATTAGGTTCTACATTATGTGTTATAATCCAATTAACTAAATTTATAGCTATAGTACTTGATGGTATATAAGCAAAGATAAATACTACTAAACTAATATACATATTGTTATCCATTTTATAAGAATACATTGTCATCAATAAAGTTAATATCCACGTTATTATTACTATAGGTAAAAAATATATTAAATATGGATATTTAGTATTTTTACTTGAAATATCATTATATCCAAAACATGACAATAACTCTGTTATTCCATTTCCAACTATGTAGTATCCGACATGATTTAATTTATTATCTTTATCATCAATCTTGTTTGATAGTTCAATAGTTTTTTTTGCTATTTCAAACTCAGGTATATTATATTTTTTAGATAGTTTTTCAATTTTACTTCTATAATAATCTCTACTCTCAAAATCCATTCTATTATATATATCACAGGGGTCATCTTTTAAGATTTTTTCAACTACAGATAATCCTTCAAATACATTTATCCAATTCAACTTAGAGATTTGATTTAAACTCATTATAGAGTTTCCCATTGCCATTTGTCTATAAGCCTGTTCCCTATGTTGAAGTTCTATTATTTCATCTAGAGCTATATTATATTCGGACAAATTTTGTTCTATAAAGTTCTTTATTTTTCCTAAATCATAGTCTTCACTTCTCATTTTTTTCATCAAATATTCAATATAAAAAAAATCGATTTTATTTTCTTTATTAATTTCAATTCTAATAAAATTCATCAGTTCTTCATTGTTCATATTCAAATCTTTTATATTTTCATGCTTTAATTGATCTTTATAAATAAGTTCACAAATATTTCTTATTTTTTCAACAATGCAGCATCTAATTATAATAGATAAAGACCATATTTCTCCAATAGAAAGTATACTATGTTTTTGGTATGACTTTATAAATTCTATTATCACATCCTCATCTAACTTTGCATCAGTATGAGATACAAGCTCAAATAATATATCATACACTCTTGGGAACCCTTCAAATATGCCATTTGCTAATACACTTAATTCTAAAAATCTATCTTTATCTACCTCTTGTCTTACGAATTTAACTTCTTCTTCTAGTTTGTAAAAATTATCTAAAATCCAGATTGAAGCTCCAGATAAATTTTCTTTATCTTCATCTATTTCACTTAAATAGTTATATAATTTAGATATAATATTATAATTATTGTTTAATCTAGGTAATAAAGACCTGCAACTTGTATATTTTTCACTAACTATATGTTTTTTTGCTATATTCATAGAATGATTTTGAAGTTCTCCATTACTTAATAAAATATTATCCATACTGATATTTTCATATCCATCTATTTTTTTATTGTACTCACTCATATCTTTATTCCTCCTATAAAAGAGTCGTTATCTATTTCAATATTTATTGTAAAAAATAAAAGGCATTATAGCCTCTTATTTTTTAATAATTTCTCTATTTTTGAACTTAAATCTATCGAAAGTTCTTCAGCATATTCTTGACAAATACCCTCAGTATATAAATTGAATAGAGCTTTTTCTGTATCTGGTAAAATCAAACACCACCCTTTGTCAGTATTAATCCTTACTCCTTCAAATAGTTCTATGTCACTATTCTTATTCTGCATTATTATATTTTTTATAACCCTTCCCTTATCATCCCACTCACACTCAATTTGTTTTTTTATAAAATAAAATTCAGGGATTTCATCCACTATATCGCTAAGTCTAATTTTGTTTTCAGCTAAAAAATCTATAATTTTGCAAACAGCACCAATAGCATCAAAATTTAATAAATACTGATCAAACATCTCTTCGTCTCTTAAAATCGTATTCATAAAACAAGAGTGAGAATGTTTTGTCTTAGTTATTTCAACATCGTAATTTTGTGTTATTTCATGTATTATCATAGGCATAGTATGAGGCATTACTATTTTTTTAGCTTTTTTTGATTTTAATAGAATAAGAGTTGTTAAAACATTGTACTTTTCATTATTTATGATTCTTCCTTTTTCATCTATTAAAAGTACACTTTCTCCATTTTCACTTAAAACAACACCAAAATCCAAATTATTATCAACTATATATTTGACCATATTGCTTAAATATAAATTAATATCATCATAATCTCTAATAGCATAATCGCAAGATACATCACAACCTATTTTTTCAAAGACTTTATGAGCCAATTTCATAACATCACTACATATAGAGCTTATCAAAATCTTAGGTCTGATAGTTTTTATATCATAAAGATTATTTATATTTTTCATATTTTCATCTATATAGAAATATGAGAAATTATTCATTTCAATGATATCCTTAACATCTTTAGCCTTACATCTTTCAAAATCATCTCGGTTAAATAAATTTTCTATTTTAATTTCTGTAGATCTATCTATATTTGCTCCAGTTTCATTCATAAATTCAATGTGAATTTCATCATTTTTCAAGTGATTTATACTAACATGTATACCGCCTTTTGCTTTATAATGTCTTATTGCAAATCTATTTATTGCTAAATTTGTATTTTTAATATCTATAACTCCAACTCCAGTAGAAAGAATTCCAGATATCAATGAATTTTTAATTATTTGTGAAGCATTAAAGCAATCACAACTAATAATAATAGATGTATCTTTATGAAGTATAGATGCGTATGCAGACCCTAGTCTTGATGCAAACTCAGGGTTTATCTGTGTATTTATATGCCCATATACATCCTTATATCCAAATATATTTTTCCCTATTTTAGTACCCCATACAACATTCTGACTTATTATCGTATCTTCTTTAATTATTTTATCCGGCCAGATCTTAGCATTAGGATTTACCTTTACTCCACACGATAATAAACTGCCTTTGCCTATTGCAGATTTTTCAAATGTATTTATTCTATTTTTTAACTCTACATCATTGCATACAACCGTCCCTCTGCAATGAGTGCTACTTCCTAGCTTAGAGTTTTTCCAAAGGATACTTTTTTTTAAGCTACTGTGGTTACCTATATCGCAGTTAGGCCCAATAACTGAGTATGAATTTATGTGTACATTATCTTTAATGCTAGAATTTTTAGCGATATAAACAGGAGAATCTAATTTAGTATTTTTCCCAATTTCGACCCCATCTTCTATCCATATCCCTTTTTCCATTTCCTTAGCATTAATATCTACACAAACTTTTCTATCTAATATATTAAAATGCGTTTCCATATAAGAATTTAAATCTCCTATATCATTCCAATAATCTTGTGTAACATATCCGTACATAGGAACTTTATCTTCTAATAATTTTGGGAATAAGTCTTTACTAAAATCAAAATTAACATCTTTATCAAAATAATCTAAAACTTCTGGCTCTAATATATAAATACCCGTATTTACTGTATCGCTAAATACCTCAGACCAGCTTGGTTTTTCTAAAAATCTTATAACTCTACCTGATTCATCAGTTATAACAACTCCATACTCTAGCGGCACATCTTCTCTTCTTAATACAATAGTAGCCTTTGATTTTTTTTGCCTATGATAATGAATAGCTTTTTTTATATCAAGATCAGTCAATGCATCACCACTTATAACTATAAAGGTATCATCTAAAAATTCTTGTGTATTTTTAACACTTCCTCCAGTTCCAAGAGGAGTCTCTTCTACAAAATATTCAAGATTCACATTCCATTTATGTCCATTTTCAAAGTAATCCATTATAATAGATGGCATATAAGCCATAGTTACAGCTATATCTTTTATGCCATGCTTTCTTAATAGATCAATAGAGTACTCCATAACTGGTTTATTAAGTATTGGTACCATAGGTTTTGGTATATCGCATGTAAGAGGTCTTAACCTAGTTCCTTTACCTCCGGCCATAATAACTGCTTTAATATCAATCACTCCTTACAAATAATAACTATATATATACTCTCCAAATAATTAATTTAAATACATTATCTTACAATTTTATCCATAAATATTTTTAATCTTATTTTTATAGGTATCGTTTTTATTTCGCTATCACTTACAATATCTACACTTGCTACATTCACTCTATCTTGTGTATAATAATTTATTTTTCCAATTTTATCTCCTCTATTTATAGGATATGTCAGCTTATCTAGAATAATACTTCTTTCCATTTTTTCATTATCTTTTTTTACAATCCATAAATCTTCTTCTGTCTTTAGCTTTACTTCCAATTCACTTTCTCCATATAAATATGTTTTTCCTATAAATGTATTTTTTTCTATCACTCTACTTTTCTTAAAATTATTCTTTCCGTATTCTAAAAGCTGTTTTGATACACTAGTCCTATTTTTAGAGCTTTGAGCTCCTAAAACAATGCTTATAACTCTAAAATCCTTATTCTTCTCATTTGTACTTTTTATATTCATAGTTGAAGCTAAACAGTACCCAGCCCTTCCCGTGAATCCTGTTTTCAGTCCATCAACGTCTGGCATTATTCTAAGTAAAGCATTAGTGTTATTTCCTATGAACCCTCTTTTATAATTTGTATGAGTCTGCATACTTGTTATAGCTAGAACATCTTCCTTATAATTATCTATTAAACACTTAGCTAATAAGCTTAAATCTTTGGCTGTAGACATATTTTCTTTAGGGATTTTCATATCTCCATTTACTCCGTAAACAGGTAGTCCATGTGGATTTATGTACGAAGTATTATTCATACCTATTTCTTTGGCTTTTTTATTCATCATTTCAACAAATGTTTCTGTATCTCCACCCACATATTCAGATATTGCAACAGCAGCATCATTTCCTGATACAACCATTATTCCTTTCATTAAATTTATCAATTTCACCTTTTCTCCAGTTCTCAACCTATACGTTGATCCTGATGTTTTAGCAGCTTTAGTGCTTATCTCTACAACATCATTTTTTGATATTTTATTATTCTTTATGCTATCTAGAGTTACTAGTAACGTCATCATTTTGGTTAAACTTGCACACGGCATCTGCTGATCTGAGTTTTTTTCATATAAAACTTTTCCGCTTTCCTGATCTATAAGTATAGAAGCTTTTATATACCTATCAATATCGTAATTTTGAGCATTTGATACATTTGTAAATAGTACAAATATAATTATTAGTGTTGTGATTTTAGACTTCAAATTATCCCTCCTCAAATCTTTCCTTATCTTTAATACTATTTAATATTTACTATTTGTTTTTTATAATTCATATAAATCGAATTTTCATTTTATTTTTATCTTGACATCTTTCTTACAACAGTGGATGTCCATGTAGCTATGACAGTTACCCCTAAAAACATTTCAATTGAAGCCAATACTTTCCCATGGTAATTAATAGGTATAATATCTCCATAACCAACTGTCGTAAATGTAACTATACTGAAATACCAAGCCTGAAAATAATCACTCATAAACTCTTTAACATCTAGGCTCAATAACTCTAAAAAGCTATACTTAATCGTCCTATGATAATTCATAGTACAATCAACATTTATATTAAATCTAAGTCCAGCCATCATATATAAATAGGCAAATATACTTATCAGAATGAATGAAAAAAATAAAACATTTTGTGGTTTTTCTCCATATCCAACTATATATTTAGATACCAAATCCATTATTTTAGGTACTATATATTTATGTTTTTTATCTTTATCATTCGTACGAGGAAGTATCATTTTCCCATTGTACACTCTCTCTTCATAGTAATATTTCCCACTTTCTTCATAATCACCTATTATATTGGATTGATTTTTAGCAATTCTATATGCATTTCTAGCATCTATATATCTTTCTTTACTGTATTCTACGTTTTGAAGTATAAATTTAGTGTTAGAGGAAAATCTAATTCCATCAAACTTCACTCCGTTTGATATGTTCTTGAATACAAACTCTTGTCCTAGAAATTTACACATGTAAAAGATTGACTTACTTTTACTGCTTAAAAATTCACTTTTATCAAATATACAACTTCTTATAAATACACAATTTTCAAAAGAAACATCTTGATAAAATTTTGTATTTACAAATAAAACATTTGAATAAAATCTGTAATCATCAAAATATATATTTTTATTAAATACTGAATAAGAAAAATCAAAAGGAACTTTTTTGTTTAAGTTATTTATTTCTATCCTTCCCAGGCTAACATCTTGATCAAATATAATACCTCTAAAATCATATATGTTGTCTTCTTTATTCCATAAATACTCATTGGCTTCTATATATCCATTCAATATATTAGTTATAATTTTTTTTTCTTTTTCTGACTTAGATTTTCTATGAAATAAGCAGTATTGTGAAACATCATCTGTATATCTATAACATTTACAATCTCCAATCTCCCACTTGCATTTCATAAAATACAAACCTCCATAAACTATAAAAATTTGTCTAACGCTACGAATTGACACATACCGCCAACGAGTCCTAATGACTCCGTTGCTCAAAATAGTTGACACTGTAGCAATTCCATAAATGTTATACATAAGTTGAAATTTGTAACTTTGTATTAAGAATAAGAAAGCATTTATAATATATTATTGACACTTATATGATTTTTATCCTTAAAGAAAATACAATATATTAAATTTCATATACATTCATAGCCCCAACAACCATTAGGATTATATTGACTATACATAGTTTTAACTGTAGTTCTTTTACAAATGTAAAAATCTAAATATTTCCCGGGAATTTTATCTAACAATAAATATATATATTTCATAAACTGTTTTATAAGGAGGGAGATTCTTGTGTCTGATTTTGATAAATCAAAATTAAATATTAATTTTATGCCAGGAGTTAGCGAGGTCAATCCTATAATTCCAAGAAAATATACTCTTACTCATTCAGATAAAACAGCTCAACTTTTTTTAAAGCTCATCCTAGTTTAATTAATTCTGCTATATTTATAAAATTCTATTCTATATATCCTATTTTTAATAAAGTACAATACTTTGGAAAAATTAAAGATTATTTTATTTAAATACTAAAAGTCCTAATTTTGACTAAAATTAGGACTTTTAGTATTTATCATTAAATTATATAATTTAATAATAAAATAAAAAGAAGGGTTGGTAATATGAAAAAAATTATTGTATTGACATTACTAATTTTATGCTCATATATATACTCCCAAGTGATAGGTATTAAAGTTAATAAAGTAAATATATACTCAGATAAAATTTTTAGTGATCTAAGTATACGAATACTCCAGATATCTGATATTCACAACAGAAATTTAAATAATACAAATTTATTATATTATGTTAAAAAATCAAATATAGATATGATAGTTCTAACTGGAGATATTATAGATGCTAAAACTGAAGATTTTGAACAGATATATTCATTTTTAGATTCATTAATAAGTATAAATCCAAATGTATATTTTGTAAGCGGTAATCATGAATGGAGAAACTCAAGTAAAGATGAATTCATGGATTGTCTAAGAGATAAAAATTTAATAGATTTAAATAATTCAAATACTGTATTTGAAAAAAATAATATAAAAATCAATTTATGCGGGATCGATGATCCTTACACAAATCACGAAAACACATACTCAGCTTTAAAAAATATAAACCCTCAGCATTTTACTGTTTTATTATCTCACTCTCCAAATGTTATAATGAAATATAAATATATAAACTCAGATCTTATTTTATGTGGACATACGCACGGAGGGCAAACTAGACTACCTTTAATAGGAGGTCTTATAGCTCCTGGCCAGGGGTTATTTCCAAAATACGACAAAGGTTTATATGAATTAGATAACAGTAAATTAATTTATATAGATAGTGGTGTGGGCACAAGTTCTCTTCCAATAAGATTTTTAAATAAAAGTCAAATAAGCTTAATAGTCGTGCAAAGCAAAAGTAGATATTAACCTAGGTTAATATCTACTTTAATTATTAACTAAAATTCTGCACTTTTTGGTGTTCTTGGGAAAGGTATAACGTCTCTTATATTTCCCATACCTGTTAAATACATTATAGCTCTTTCAAATCCAAGCCCATACCCTGCATGCTTTGTTCCACCGTATTTTCTAAGTTCTAAATACCACCAATAATCCTCTTCATTAAGATTCATTTCTTTCATTCTAGACTCTAATATATCAAGTCTTTCTTCTCTTTGACTTCCTCCGATTATTTCTCCTACACCAGGAACTAATAAATCCGCTGCCGCAACTGTCCTATTATCATCGTTAAGTCTCATATAGAAAGATTTAATATCTTTTGGATAATCAGTAACAAATAGAGGCTTTTTATATACCTCATCAGTTAAATATCTTTCATGCTCTGTTTGAAGATCGCATCCCCACTCTACTGGATAATCAAATTCTTTACCTGAATTTTTAAGAATTTCTACTGCCTCTGTATATGTTATTCTACCAAAATCAGAGTTAACAACATTGTTTAATCTATCAAGTAAACCTTTGTCTATAAAACTATTGAAAAATTCCATTTCTTCAGGAGCATTTTCCATAACATAACTAATTAAGTATGTCATCATTTCTTCCGCTAAGTTCATATAATCATTAAGGTCTGCAAATGCAATCTCAGGTTCAATCATCCAAAACTCAGATGCATGTCTAGATGTATTAGAGTTTTCTGCTCTAAAAGTTGGTCCAAAAGTATATATATTTCTAAAAGCTAATGCGTAAGCTTCTGCCTCTAATTGTCCACTTACTGTTAAATTAGTCTCTTTACCAAAGAAATCTTTAGAATAATCAATATTTCCTTCCTCATTAGTAGAAGGATTCTTCATGTCTAGAGTAGTTATTCTAAACATCTCCCCTGCACCCTCACAATCACTACCAGTTATTATTGGAGTATGTGTGTATACAAAACCTTTTTCCTGAAAAAACTTATGTATAGCATATGCAGCTATAGAACGTACTCTAAATACAGCTGAGAATGTATTGCTACGAGGTCTTAAGTGTGCTATAGTTCTTAAATATTCAAGAGTATGTCTTTTCTTTTGTAGAGGATACTCACTTGAAGATTCTCCTTCAACAATTATTTTAGTAGCCTTTATTTCAAAAGGTTGCTTTGATCCAGGTGTTAATGCTAACTTTCCTTCAACTACTATCGATGTGCTAATAGATAGTTTGCTTATTTCTTTGAAATTTTCTAAGTTTTCTTCAAATACAACTTGGATATTTTTAAAGAAACTTCCATCGTTTACTTCTATAAATCCAAATGATTTTGAAGATCTTAACGTTCTTATCCATCCTGATATTTGTACAGTTTGATCAGAATACTTTTGAGTTTCTCTGTAAATTTCTTTTACCAATATATTTTTCATACTATTACCTCCTTTATACTTTCTTTACAAATAAAAAAAGTCTCTCATCCCTATGAAGGGACGAAAAACTTATTATTCGCGGTACCACCCTAATTGCCATAATATGGCCACTTGATATTAAATACAAAGATATACTTTATATTTTTCATTTGATAACGGTATGAACCCGCCTAATCCTACTCCCTATTCGGTTTCAGTTAGAAACTCCAAGCTGTTCTTCTCTATGACTTTTCATATTGGACTCTCACCATCACCAACTCGCTTTGATAAAAATAACTCATAGATACTCTTCTCTTCATTGTTTTTAAATATTTTATTCTAATTAGTATTTATATTATATTATCTTTATTTTTTAATGTCAAACATAATTTGACATTAAATTTTTATCTATTTTTGATTCTCATCATCTACCCATTCTTTTGCTTCTTCAGTTGCTCTTTGACTAGGTATTGATACATTAGTTTCATCAAATACACTTTCTATATCTGCCCATGCTGCAGTTTCATGATTTTCACTTAAATTAGTAAACTTTTTTCTTCTGTCTTTGTTTTTCATATCAACCACTCCTTTGATTATATTATTTACTTAATTTTAAAATTTATTATAATTATCTACTTTAATTTATTCTCATAGTTTATTTTTACTTGTTTTCATGGTAAAATATCTTAGATTAGATTTTTATTGTAATAAACTTATTTTTTTAGGTTGTATATATAATTATCTATAATATAAATTAATAATGGTAATTATATTAGTAATCTCAAAATTTATATCATTACTATTAAGTCATACAACTCAAGAAAATATAATTGTAGGAGGATTTATTATGAGAAAAGAATTCAAGCAAGAAATAAAAAAGAAAGTAGACTTAAAAAGTATGAATCAAACCGAAAAAGATTTATCTACTATGTTTGGTAAGATGATATTAAAAAAATCAATTATACCTATTATTTTAATATTGTTATCATTTTTTGGAACAAAACCATTCATTCCTAATATTTGGGTAAGATTCGGACTTACATTAGCGGTTACAGCAGGGTCTTTTTACTATTTAAAATTGTACAGAGATAAACTTCAACAATTAAAATACTATGAAGGAACAGTTATATACTTTCAAAAGAAAGAAAACCAATACGAACTTTTACTTAAAAACGGAAAATTACCTATTAAATTAAATATAAAAAAAGGTTTAGATGAAAAGAGTGTTAGAAAAAACCAAATCTTACGTTTATATTACAATGAGCCAGAAAAAGTTGCTATTATAGTTAAATAATTTTTAATAAAACAGAATCTTTGATTAGATTCTGTTTTTTATTTTATTACATAATTAAATTAATTATATAGATTTTTTTTATAAAAAGATATAATATATATGTATACAATATACTTACCAATTGAAAGAGGTGTTTTACTTGAAATCATTTAGACAATTAGGAATAATTTTATTTATATGTTTTTTAGGAGAAGTTATTTCTAACTTTTTACCATTTCCATTACCAGGTAGTATAGTAGGTATGATATTACTATTTATATCTCTCATTACAGGTATAATAAAACTTTATATGATAGAAGATATAAGTAATTTTTTATTAAATAATTTAGCTTTCTTTTTTATACCACCAGGAGTCGGTTTAATATCTTCTCTTGATATATTAAAAGGACAATGGTTTATATTATTTTTTATATCTATTGTTTCTACCATATTAGTAATATTTACAACTGGATTTACAATTCAAATATTGAAAAGAAGGAGAGATTAATATGAATTTTGTTAATAACCCTATATTCGGTGTACTTATAACTATATTAGCTTTTGAAATTAGTGTTCTTATAAATAAAAAAACAAAGCTTTCTATTTTAAATCCTATATTTATAAGTATGATAATTATAATTTCATTTCTTTTAATATTAGATATTGATTTTGATTCATATAATAAAGGAGCTAGCTTTATTACTTTCTTCTTAACCCCAGCTACAGTAATGCTAGCCGTTCCATTATATAAGCAAGTTGATTTATTAAAAAAAAATTTACTTCCTATTTTAATAGGAGTATTTGTAGGATGTTTAACATCTATATCTAGTATAATATTTTTAAGCAAATATTTAAATGTAAATACTAAAATAAGTTTATCCCTAATTCCAAAATCAATAACTACCCCTATAGGTATAGAAGTATCTAACCAAATAGGTGGTATACCTTCAATCACTATAGTCTGTATAATTATAACTGGTGTTATAGGAGCTGTTTTAGGCCCTCCCTTATGTAAATTCTTTAAAATAAAAGACAAAGTAGCTATAGGTGTTTCAATAGGAACTTCATCACATGCTCTTGGAACCACAAAAGCTATGGAGCTTGGAGAAACTGAAGGTGCTATGAGTAGTCTTTCTATAGGAATTGCAGGTATTATAACATTACTATTAGCTCCTATATTGATAAAATTTATAGCTTAAAATTAGAGCCGTATTCTTAATTAAGAATACGGCTTTTGTATTTTTATTATATTTTTGTTATTTTTATACATTTTTATTACTATTTTTTGTTTTCTAGTGATATAATATAATTAATTAAATTTTCTGAATTTTTCATTTTTTATTCAGCAAAAAAGGGGGGGGTATTGTTATGTTAAAAGAATCTTTAAGTAAAGACAATTTCGATGAACTAGATGATTTTATCAACTCAATTGAGGACAAAAAAGGTGCTTTAATAGAAGTCCTTCATAAAGCTCAGCATATCTTTGGTTATCTTCCTAAAGATGTTCAATTATTTATAAGTAAAAGATTGAATATCCCATCTTCAAAGGTATTCGGTGTTGTCAGTTTTTATTCTTATTTTACTACAAAACCAAGAGGACAATACGTTATAAATATTTGTCTTGGAACAGTCTGTTTTGTAAAAGGTGCTGATAAGATAATGGAAAAATTTGAACAAACACTTAATATTAAATGTGGAGAAACTACACCAGATGGTAAATTCACCTTAGAGGGCTTAAGATGTGTTGGTGCTTGTGGATTAGCGCCTGTAGTCGTTATAAATGAAAAAGTTTATGGTAAGGTTACATTAGATGATGTAGAAAAAATACTTTTCAATTATAAGGATGAAGTTGAAGATAAAAAGTTAGCACATTCTTCAATATAATTTATAAAGGGGGGAGAAAAATAATTATGAATAAAATAAAATCATTCAAAGAGCTAATCAATCTTAATGAAACTCTAAAACCACTTATAGATATCAGAACTAATACACATTCTAAATATACAGACAATAATTTAAAAGAAATTTTAGTTTGTGGAGGTACAGGATGTCATTCTGCTCAAAGTGATGAGATAATTAAAAATCTTAGAAGTAGCATTAAAAACAACAATCTATTGAATAAAGTGAAGGTTTCATTGACTGGATGCTTTGGATTTTGCGCCAAGGGTCCTATAATTAAAATATTCCCAGATAATGTGTTTTACGTAAATGTATCACCTAAAGATGCTGAAGAAATAATAAATAAACATATAATAAAGGGCAACATTATAGATAAATTATTATTCGAAGAGCCTACTATAAGCCAAAAAGTTAAAAAACATGATGATATGTCTTTTTATAAAAAGCAAATGCGAATAGCTCTTAGAAATTGTGGTGTTATAAACCCTGAAAACATAAATGAATACATAGCTAACGATGGTTATATGGCTCTTGGAAATGCACTATCATCTATGTCTAAAGGAGAAGTCATAGATTTAATAAAAAAATCGGGTCTTAGAGGAAGAGGCGGCGCTGGCTTTCCTACAGGTATAAAATGGGAATCAACTTCAAAAGCTTTATCTGATGAAAAATATGTTGTTTGCAACGCTGATGAAGGTGATCCTGGAGCATTTATGGACAGATCTGTCCTCGAGGGAGATCCTCACTCTGTTTTAGAAGCTATGATAATTAATGGCTATGCCATAGGCTCAAATAATGGATATATATACATTCGTGCCGAATATCCACTTGCTATTCATAGACTCGAAATAGCTATAGATCAAGCGAGAGAATTCGGATTTCTCGGAAAAGATATTTTAGGAACAGGATTCAATTTTGATATAAAACTTAAATACGGAGCAGGAGCATTTGTATGCGGAGAAGCAACTGCCCTTATACACTCTATTGAGGGTAATCGCGGAGAGCCTAGAATGAAAACAATAAGTTCTTCAAAACAAGGTTTATGGAATAAGCCAACTTGTGTAAACAACGTAGAAACTTATGCTAATATTCCTGCAATAATATTAAATGGGTCTAAATGGTATTCTGATATAGGAACTGAAAAGTCTAAAGGTACAAAAGTATTTGCACTTGGAGGAAAAATCAACAATGTAGGTCTTGTTGAGGTTCCAATGGGGACTACTTTAAGAGAAATAATATTTGAAATAGGCGGAGGAATACCTGATGGTAAGAAATTTAAAGCTGTTCAAACGGGAGGTCCTTCAGGTGGATGTATACCTTCAAAGTTTTTAGATATTCCAATTGATTTTGATTCTTTAAATGCAATAGGTTCTATGATGGGTTCTGGAGGAATGCTTGTTCTTGATGAAACAGATTGTATGGTTAATATAGCTAAATTTTTCTTAGAATTTACTGTTGAAGAGTCTTGTGGTAAATGTACTCCTTGCCGTATAGGAAATAAGAGACTACATGAAATATTAACTAAAATTACAGAAGGTAAAGGGTCTAAGCAAGATTTATATGATTTAAAAGAACTTGCTGAAACAATTAAGGATACATCTTTATGCGGTCTTGGAAAAACATCTCCAAATCCAGTATTAAGTACAATGAAATACTTTATGGATGAATATGAAGATCATGTTATACATAAAAAATGTAGTTCAGGTTCATGTCAAGCATTACTTGATTATTTCATAACAGATAAATGTATAGGATGTACAAAATGTTCTAAGATTTGTCCAGCTAATGCTATAAATGGAACAGTAAAAGAAACTCATGTAGTAGACAATGTAAAATGTCTTAAATGCGGTGCTTGTCTGGATGCATGCAAATTTAATGCAATAATAAAAAAATAGTTAGTGAGGTGATAATATGAATTTAGTTAATTTAACTATAAATAATAAAAATATATCTGTTCCTAAAGGAACTACTATTCTAGAAGCTGCAAAAGGATTGAATATAAAAATACCTACCCTATGTCATTTGGATCTTCATAATATAAAAATGGTTAACAAATCTGCTTCATGTCGTGTATGCGTAGTTGAAATTGAAGGAAAGAAAAATTTATTCCCAGCATGTTCTACTCTTGTTCAAGATGGTATGATAATTAGAACAGACACGCTAAGAGCTATAAAAGCACGTCGTACTATAGTTGAACTCCTTTTGTCTAATCATCCTCAAGATTGTCTTCTTTGCGATAAAAATACAAATTGCGAACTTCAATCATTAGCTGCCGACCTTGGAATTTCAGAAATCAAATATAAAGGAAAGACATCAAGCCATGGAATAGATAATTCAAGTTACTCTATAGTAAAAAATCTTGATAAATGTATTTTATGTAGACGTTGTGAAACTATGTGCAGTGAAGTTCAAACAGTAAGTGTATTATCGGGAGTTGATAGAGGTTTTGAAACTATTATATCTCCTTCTTTTTATAATCCTATGCACGAAAGTTCATGTACCTTCTGCGGTCAATGTCTAGCAGTATGTCCTACTGCAGCTTTAACAGAGGTAAATAATGTATCAAAAGTATGGGATGCTTTATCAGATAAAAACAAAACAGTTATAGTTCAGGTAGCACCTGCAGTTAGAGTTGCTTTAGGAGAAGAGTTCGGTATGAACCCAGGTGAACTCGTTACAGGTAAAATAGTTACTTCTCTTAAAAATTTAGGTTTTGATAAAGTATTTGACACTGATTTTGCTGCTGATTTGACTATAATCGAAGAGGCTTCTGAACTTATTCATAGAATAGAGGAAAGTGAAAATCTACCTATTCTTACTAGTTGTTGCCCTGCATGGGTTAAATTCCTTGAACATCAATTCCCAGATTTGTTAGACATACCTTCAACTTGTAAATCTCCACACGAAATGTTTGGAGCTATAGCTAAAACTTATTTAGCTGAAAATATGGATATAAAACCTAAAAATATGGTAGTAGTATCTATAATGCCATGCGTTGCAAAAAAATATGAAGCAGCTCGTCCTGAACTTTCTAATGATACAGCTAAAGATGTCGATATAGTAATAACTACAAGAGAATTTGCTAAAATGATAAAAGAAGCTGGGATTGACTTTGAATCTTTAAAAGACTCTAACTTTGATAATCCTTTAGGCGAATCTACGGGAGCTTCAGTAATATTCGGTGCAACTGGAGGAGTTTTGGAAGCTGCCCTTCGAACAGCTTATGAATGGATTACAAACGATACTTTAGATAATGTAGAATTCACTCAATTAAGAGGTATGGATGGCATAAAAGAAGCTAGTATAAAAATAAATGATATGAATATAAACGTGGCTGTTGCAAGTGGACTTGGAAATGCTAGGAAAATACTTGAAGATATTCACTCTGGTAAATCTAATTATCACGCTATAGAAATAATGGCGTGTCCAGGTGGATGTATAGGCGGCGGCGGGCAACCTTATCATCATGGAAATTTAGATATAATATCAGAAAGAGCAAAAGGATTATATCAAGAAGACAGATCGAAGAAAACACGTAAATCTCATGAAAATGCATATGTTCAAAGTTTATACAAAGAATTTCTAGGTAAACCATATGGAGAAAAAGCTCACAAGTTACTTCATACTCACTACCACAAAAGAGCTACAGAATAAAAAATCCGTCTAGTCGCTACGCACTGACTCATCTCGCCAACGATCCCTAACGGCCTTCGTTACTTAAAAATAGTTGCAAGTTTACTTCTTTCACCAATATTATTAACAGCTTGAAAATCATATAGTTCCTATAGCGTAAAAAGTGAAAGCTACTCATAGAATTTGAGTAGCTTTCACTTTATTTCTGAATAGTTTCAAAAATCTTCAAAAGTTTATTTGCAGTAATTTCCCAATTATACTTTTCTAATGCAAACTTCCTTCCTATTTCCCCCATGTTAATTGCCACATTTTCATTATCTAAAAGATACTTAATATATTGTTCAAAAGCTTTTGGATTATCATATTCTTTAATTGCAAATCCGTTAACTCCATCTTCTATAACTTCAGCATTTCCACCACGTGCAGTAGTTATAATAGGAAGCCCAGCTGCCATAGCTTCATAGTGAACTCTAGCAAGTGGCTCTCTCCATTGAGAAGTACATACAAATATATCTCCCATATTATAATATTTGCTGATTTCCTCTGGCGTTAAAAATCCTGTAAATATAACTGGATTTTTTAATTCATTAGACATATGTTGTAATAGCATTGTATAGTTACTAGGTGTATTAATGCCATACCATTTACTTCCTACGCACATCAATACTGTATTCGGATTAGAATTCATTACCTCTTTCATGGCTTCAAACAAAACATGAGGTCCTTTATTTTTAGATAGTCTCCCTACATAAAGAATAACCTTTGAATTTTCAAGTCCATACTTTTTTTTCATATTTATTCTATCTTGTACAACATCTTCATTCCAAAATGGTTTTATTTTATTTCCATCTACAGCTGAATATACTACATTTAATTTGCTTTCAGCCGTTGGATATATACTTTTTACTTCATCTGCTACAAATTTACTTACAGTAGTAATAAATTCAACCCTATCTATACACTCTAAAGCCATTTTAGGTTCAATTTTTTTAGGTAACATCATTTCATTATGAAGGCTAAGGCTTAAATGAGTATCAGGTAGGGCTTCACTTAATATAGATATCCAACGTGGCCTATTGAATACATGAATTAAATCAAATTCATCAGTAATTTCATTTCTAACATTATTTATATATTCATCAGCATTTTCTCTTTGTACTCTAACATAATTTATATTTCCTTTTTGTTCTCTAGAAGGAAGCTTATCATTTGCTACACTAAAAACTGTTATTTCATGATATTTTGATAAAACAGGCAATATACCTTCTATATATATTTGAATAGCGCCTCCTAAAACAGGAGGAACCGGAAGCATTTCTGTACAAATAAATGCAATTTTCATAAAATACTCCTTTCCTTAATAAATTTAGATAGAATTTCAATAATTTTTTTAATATCATTATCTATTGATATTTTCTTGATACATTATATTTAGTTAACCCATAAATGTGATTTTTTACATTAAAATACAACGTAGATGTTTAACATGTTAAACATCTACGTTGTATTTTAATTCATATATTTCATTAAAAAATATTTACTTATATTTTATTTGACTTTTAGCAAGTTATTTTTATGCTCTTTATTAATCATGTAATATAGCTTAGCCCATACAAAGAATATTATTCCTATTATAGACCATCCTATTATAATTCCCCACTCATAGGGCCAGTTAAGAGCCGCTGGAGCTGTTGGTAAATATAAGCTCATCATTCCTAAGCTTAATAAAACAGCTATACTTCCTACTAACTTACCACATTTGATTTTGTATGGTCTTTTCATTTTTGGTTCTTTATATCTTAAAACTAAAAATGATATTGTTACAATTAAGTATGCCATCACTATTGTAAGTCCACCTGCATTAACAAGCCAGCTAAGCATTTGTCTTCCAAAGAAAGGTGCTATACTTGAGAAAATACCTACTAATAAAACAGCATTAGTTGGTGTTTTGTACTTTGGATGTACATAGGCTAAAAATTTAGGAAGCATCTTTGAATCAGCCATAGCATAAATTGCTCTACTTCCCCCTACATAAAATGAATTCCAACTAGTCAATATTCCTCCAATACCAGCTACAACCATTACCTTACCAGCTAAAATACTATTGTGATATACAGATTTCATAGAATCTGCTGTGACCATATTAGATGCGTTCAATTCTGTTTGATTAAGGGCTAAAGATACAGCATAAATAATCATTATATACCAGAATATAGCCATAACTACTGATAATATAAGTATTCTTCCGATTTTTTTAAATGGCAAATCAATTTCTGCAGCAGATTGAGGTATAACATCAAAACCAACAAACATAAACGGTGTCATTATAAGAACAGATAATATGCCTTTTGATCCTCCAACGAATAAAGGTTTTGTATTGGCAACATCCCCGTTAATTAAGGCGCCTGAAAAAAACAAAATTCCTATAGCAACAACTATAAATGTTAAAATCCCTTGTAAAAAAGCTGCAGGCTTTACCCCAATATAATTTATGCAAGTTATAACAATTGAACTTACAACCCCTACTAATACCCAAGTGAAATGTACATCATAACCCATTATAGTATACATGTATCCCTTAACATAATTAGGAAATAAATATTCTAATACAGTAGGAAGTGCAACTGCTTCAAATGCAACAACCGATATGTATCCTAGTATAATAGCCCAAGTACATATAAACGACATATTCTCTCCTAATGCTCTATGACTAAATACATGCTCGCCTCCACACTCAGGCATTGCTGATGTTAATTCTGCATAAGTTAACCCTACAAACAATACCATAATACCCCCGAGTATAAATGCAATAACGGCACCTAACGACCCAGCTTTTTTTATCCATTCTCCTGCAAGTACAATCCATCCCCATCCTATCATAGCTCCAAAAGCTAATGCTAAAACATCTTTTTTAGATAGTACTCTATTAAAATTTTTGGACTTACTACCCATTTAAAATTCCCCCTTCACATATTCACTTTATATGAAACAACTTAAATAAAAATAACAAGTTGTTTCATTGCTCAAAAAAAACTTTATATTTTTATTATATATTTTTCTTTGAGATTTGTTCCAATAATTTTATACTAAATTTTCTGGTTACAATTATATCATACTTTTACATTTTTTTGAAACTTTTTTGATAATTTATATTTTAAATTAAATTGGACATAATTTATTTTTTTTGTTATTATGTGAATGAATACGATTTTAAAGGAGAGTTTAATTATGGAAAAAAAAGATATTTTAGCCTTAGTTGGCACAAAAGAAATTACTGTAGCTGATGTTGATTCTGCCCTTACTAGCTTAGGCCCTCAAAGAGCTATGCAATTTCAATCAGAAGAAGGAAGAAAAAAACTTTTAGAAGACTTAATTAATCAAGAATTATTCTATTTAAATGCTATAGAGAATGGTACTGATGAAGAAGAGGAATTTAAAAATGAAATGAAAAAAATAAAAGAAAACTTCTTAAAGCAATATGCTATTGGTAAATTACTAAGCAATGTAAAGGTTGAAGAAAAAGAAGCTAAAGAATTTTATGAAAACAACAAAGATCAGTTTAAATCTCCTGAAGGTGTACAAGCTAGTCACATACTTGTAGAAGATGAAGCTGCAGCTAAAAAAATATTAGATGAAATAAATAACGATTTATCATTTGAAGAAGCCGCTAGCAAATACTCTAAATGCCCTTCAAACGAAAGAGGTGGAGATTTAGGATTCTTCTCAAAAGGTCAAATGGTTCCTGAATTTGAAAATGCTGCTTTCAGTATGGAAAAAGGTCAGGTTAGCGAACCAGTTAAAACTCAATTTGGGTATCATATAATAAAATTAACTGATAAAAAAGAACCACAAACAAAATCTTTTGATGAAGTTAAGGATAATATATACGGACAATTAATCCACAAACAACAACAAGTTACATACTTTGAAAAAGTAGAAGAATTAAAATCTACGTATAATGTTACTATAAACGAATAACAAAAAATCCCCCTTAACTTTTTAAGGGGAATTTTTTTACTCAAATTTATTCTAATACATCTAACTTTTTTGCTACCCATTTTGTTGTACTTGCTTGAATTCCTAAAGTTATCAATATTGCCATAAATACTACTGATGATAAGATGCCTTTATTATCTACATTCATACTCATTATCATTCCAGACAGAGCTGCTGGTATTACTCCCGTTTCTCTTACCCACATCATAAATAATATTTCATTCATAGCCCACTTTGTTTTTCTATCAAAAATCACACATACTATTACGGATATAGGTCTTACAACTAACACTAATATAGCTATTAATATAAGAGATTGTTTCCAATACATTCCTAAAGATATAAAATCAACATGAGTTCCAAGTAAAACAAATATAGCAATTCTCATTATAACTGCAAGAGTTTCTCTTACGTGCGTTTGAATTTCGTAATCTTTTTCAGGAACCCATAATTTAAACGTTTTTTTATTACCACATACTAGACCTGTTATAAAAGTAGCCATATATCCACTTCCACCTATCGTTTCAGCCAGCATATAAGAA
Organism: Tepidibacter mesophilus; assembly: GCF_002724055.1. Taxonomy (GTDB): domain Bacteria; phylum Bacillota; class Clostridia; order Peptostreptococcales; family Peptostreptococcaceae; genus Tepidibacter_A; species Tepidibacter_A mesophilus. The sequence goes on from NZ_BDQY01000001.1 coordinate 150,265, forward strand.
GCAATAACTGCAACTATAGAGACTAAAGGTGCAAATTCATGAAAAAATCCATATTTACCATCTGATATAGACATGGATGCCAAAACTCCAACAACTACACCTGCAATCAATCCTCCAACAATCATTATCACCAATTCTTCCATATTATTAGTTAATGAAATTTTTCCTGAATCTATTATTGTAAGTATTGAGAACACAAGTATTGCTCCAACTGCATCATTAAATGCGGATTCACTTATTACAGTTTGCTTCAATCTATCTTTTATAGTTATCTCCTTAAACACCGGAACTAGTGTTGCAGGATCTGTAGAAGCTATTACCGAACCTATCAATAAAGCAGATATAAATGTAATATTGAATATATTCATTGCTATAAATCCAATTGAAAACGCAGAAATTAATACACCTAAACTTGCTAATAATCCTACTGTTATTTTTACATCGTTTAAAATCTTAAGCTTAACCTCTCTACCACCATCATATAGTATGTAAGCTGATCCAAAAGTCAATATAAGCTGATTGGCGACAGGATAAGCCTCTACGCTAGCTATATTCAAAACAGATGGTCCTATTATAATACCTCCTATTAAAAATAGTACTACATCTGGAAGCTTAACAATTTTACTTATTTTTGAAAAAACCATTCCTACAACCAATATTATAATAGTTAATCTTAGTATTTCATTAACCGCCAACACTGTGCTATTTTCCAATTTCATAACCTCCTTTATGCTCTTTGCCTTGTATCTGACTCAACAATTATATATCAAAACATAAAAATTAAAAAATGTCATATATTCTTATATTTCCTCTTATTAGAGCAAATTACAATCTATATCTTATTTATCTCTATATTCCTTAATAATACAAAAAAGCTTATGCATTTGCATAAGCTCTTAACATTATTTAGATTTAAAGAAATAACATATATTTTCTAACGACTGTATAAGCATTTTCTGCTCATTTTCATTCAATGTAGAGACCATATTTTCTATGATTTCATAATGAAATTTTTCATGTGTTTGATAAACAAGTTTTCCCTGTTCAGTTAAATCAACCATTACTATGCGCCTATCTTCTTCTGTCTTGAATCTTCTTACATAACCTTTTTTCACAAGTCTATTAATGGATATAGTCAAGGTTCCAACTGTAATTTTTAAAACCATAGCAACTTGACTCATTTTTCTAGGAGCTTTCATACCAATAGCTTGAATAGTTCTAATTTCACTCAGTGATAAATCATTGAATTTCCCTTGAGAGAACATTTTTTTCTCTATATCTGTTAAATCATAAAAAATATTTGTTATTAATTTATTTAATGTTTTAACATTTTCATTCATAGTTGTCACCACTTTATATTTATATAGTATTAAGTTTTAAACTAGATTCTTCTACAAGCTCCTTCATCAGATTATGTACAGAAACTATTTTATCCAGTTTATATGCATTACTTCCACTAAATATAAGCCCATTTTTTATATCTCCATTGACAGCACTAACCAATGCATCCGTTATACAATATGGAATATCTTTTGGACTACATCCAGATATACAGTTGTAACATTTCCCAACTGGAATTTTTCCAATTTTAGTTTTTTTAACAAATTCATTACTAATAGCTCTCCCTGGCATACCTACAGGACTTTTTATAAGTTCAATCTCTTCTTTTTTAGAGTTTATATAAGCTTTTTTAAAATCTATGTGTGCTTCACATTCATCAGTTGCTACGAATCTAGTTCCCATTTGGACACCATCTGCACCAGCTTTAATATATTTAGCTATATCCTCACCATCGAACACTCCTCCAGCTACAACAACAGGTATATCTTTTTGATATTTTTCTCTAAAAGGCTTTAAGCTTTCTTTAACTTCATTTATTATTTTAATCAAATCTATATTTTCAATTGATACTAATTCACTTATAGAAAACCCTAAATGTCCTCCAGCCTTAGGTCCTTCTACTATTACCATATCTGGTACATAATTATATTTTCTATCCCAAAGCTTTGATATTAATGTTGCAGCTTTTGCAGAAGATACTATTGGAGCAATCTTAGTCTTTGATCCCTTTATAAATTCTGGCAACGACTTAGGAAGACCCGCTCCGGATATTATTAAGTTTACCTTTTCTTCTACTGCAGTTTTTACCATTTCTTTATAGTTTTCCATTGCAACCAAAAAATTGACTCCTATAATTCCATTGGGACTTAAATTCTTTGCTCTTTTTATTTCACGTCTTAAAGCTCTGATATTTGCTTCTTTATTATTAACTCTAAAATCATCTTCTTTATAACCTATTTGTACTCCTGATATAACTCCAATTCCACCTTCATTAGCAACGGCCGATGCCAATCTAGCACCCGAAACGCCAACACCCATTCCGCCTTGAATAATTGGAACTTTAGCAATTAAATCTCCTATATTTAAAGATGGTAATTTCATAAATTCATCGTCCTTTCATTTTTTATTTTTTATTTTGAAATTCAAACCTTTTGATATTCAAAGTATATAAAAAAACATATTAAAAGTCAACACAGATTAAGTTTTTTTGTTAATATATATAATACTATAATTTCCTATTTATTATAAAAAATTCGTATCATTCTATTACATAATTAATGCTTCGAATAAGATTTTAATAAACTCCTTTTTTAAATAGTTGATGATTTGATTAATGGAAAGAATAACGCCTATTAGAATACAATTGTATTCTAATAGGCGTTATTCTTTCCATTAATCACTATATAATTCACTACAATACTTTACTTAAAAAATCCTTAGTTCTTTCATTTTGAGGATTCTCAAATATTTCTTTAGGACTTCCTTGTTCTATAATTTTTCCTCCATCCATAAAAACAACTCTATCTCCTACTTCTTTTGCAAATCCCATCTCATGAGTTACTACAACCATAGTCATCCCCTTTGAAGCAAGATTTTTCATAACATCTAGAACTTCTCCTACCATTTCAGGATCCAGTGCAGATGTTGGCTCATCAAATAACATAACATCCGGAGACATAGCAAGGGCTCTTGCTATTGCTATTCTTTGCTTTTGTCCTCCTGATAATTGCTTCGGATAATTACCTGACTTATCTTCAAGTCCTACAGTTTTCAATAACTGAATAGCTATTTTTTCACTTTCTTCATCAGCCATACCCTTAAGTTTCTTAGGTGCAAGTGTAATATTATCTAATACACTCATATGTGGAAATAAATTAAATTGTTGAAAAACCATTCCCATTTTTTCTCTTTGCTTGTCTATATTATTAGTGTTACAAGTTATAGATTTTCCTTCAAATATTATATCTCCACTTGTAGGATGCTCCAGTAAATTAAGACATCTTAAGAATGTACTTTTACCAGATCCACTCGGTCCTATTACAACTACTACTTCACCTTGCTTTATATGTTCATCAATGCCTCTTAGAACATGATTATTTCCAAATTTTTTATTTAGATTATTAATCTTAATCACTTACAGTCATCCCCCTTTCGATTTTATTCATGAATTTAGAGAGTGTAAATGTCAATACAAAATATATAAAAGCTGCAACTATTAACGGCTCAAACGGTTGGAACGTATTCCCTCTAACAATATTTGTATTATACATAACATCCGCAATACCAACCATCATAACTATAGATGATTCTTTTATTAAAACTATGAATTCATTACCTAAAGCAGGTAATATATTTTTAACTCCTTGAGGTATTATAATATATCTCATAGCTATATTATGGCTCATTCCTAAAGACCTTGCAGCCTCCATTTGCCCTTTATCAACGGCTTGTATACCCGCTCTTATTATCTCAGCTACATACGCTGAACTATTAATTGATAATGCTATTATTCCAGCTACAAAAGGTGGCATGTCTATACCTAGAGTAGGAAGTCCATAATATACTATGAATAATTGAACTAATATAGGTGTTCCTCTTAAAAACTCTACGTATACACTCGCTATTATATTTAATACCTTATTTTTAGATAATTTCATAAGTGATACAAAAAGACCTAATACTACACCTATAAATACTGAACATACCGAAAGTAAAACTGTGTTTTTAGTTCCCATTAAAAAGAACATATAATATTTACTTAAAAAAGAAAAATCCACTATACTCAACTCCTACTCAATCATATCTGTCGCTTTAACTACAAAGTTTTCTATTTTATTTTCTTTAATCAATTTGTCTAATGTTTTATTTATTTGATCTGTAAGTTCTTGATTTCCCTTTTTAATAGCTATAGCAGATCCTGCTGTTTCATCTTTAACTGTTATACCTGAAAGTGAGATATCAGCATTTTTATCTATATAAGCTTTTGCAACAGGAAGTTCTACTATTAAAGCATCTACTTTATCATTCTTAAGCTCAAGCATAAGATCTGGTACTCTTGAAAGAGACTTAATTTGAGCGTCTTTTATTTGATCTTTAGCTATCCCTTCTTGGACAGAACCCATTTGAACCCCTACTATTTTTCCTTTTAAATCATCCATAGATTTTACCTTATCTTTATTTTCTGCCTTAACAACTACAGCCTGAGTTGCATTATAATATATCTCACTAAAATCTACCTTTTCTTTTCTTTCATCAGTAGGTGTCATTCCAGCTACTACAAAATCGACTGTTCCTGTATTTAAAGCCGCAAGTAACCCTCCAAAATCCATATCCTTAATTTCAAGTTCAACTCCCATATCCTCTGCTATTGATTTAGCAATTTCAATATCAAATCCAACTATTTGGTCTTTTCCATCCACTTCTTTGTGAAATTCATACGGTGGATAATCAGCACTAGTCCCAAGTACTATTTTTCCTGATTTTTTTATTTTTTCATATTGAGAAACCTCATTTTTACCACATCCTACGAAAACCATGGCTAAACATAAAACCATAACTACAACAATCATCTTATTAAAACTTTTTTTAAACATTCTAATTTCCCCTCTCATATTTTATTTTAATTAACTTTATTAATTTAAATCATCAAAGTGCAACATTTAACTATTTCCTTTTAAACACCTCCTACATAATAAATTCATATAAAAAAACCTCGCCTCTTATAAAAATAAGAGACGAGGTATATGCCCGTGTTACCACTCTTGTTGATACAATAAAAAATCGTATCCACTCATTAACCTTTAACGATAGGCAGCGTATCTTCTTACTACTATTTCAGAAAATCTCCTCCATGACTCTCTTCAATATAACTATGTTACTAGACTCACACCAACTCTAGCTCGCTTTAACAATCATTATACCTACTCTCCACTTCATAGGATTTAAATAAATTATATAATTTTAAATATAAAAAACTCGTCTCTTAAAAATAAGAGACGAGGTATATGCCCGTGTTACCACTCTTGTTGATACAATTAAAAATTGTATCCACTCATTAACCTTTAACGATAGGTACCGTATTTTCCTACTAATATTTCAGAAAATCTCCTCCATGACTCTCTTCAATATAACTATGTTACTAGACTCACACCAACTCTAGCTCGCTTTAACTATCATTATACCTACTCTTCACTTCAATGGATTTCATGTCATTTTGTTTGTTTTTTTAACTTAATATGTATTATACACACATAATTTTAAAGTGTCAATATATTTCTAATTTTTTTTATTAAACAATGATTTATAACAATAATCTATAATCTCACTTCTCTTTATTATACCTATAAAAATATTTTGATCATCAACAACAGGCACAAAATTTTGATTTATACTTAAAGAAATTAAATCTTCTATATTTGAATCAATATAAACAGGCTTATTATCCATTTTTCTAGATATATCTTTTAATAAAATTTTACTAGTATTTTTAAAATTTAAATCAGGTGTATTCTTTAATTTCCAAAGCAAATCCCCTTCAGTAATTGTTCCTATATACCTTCCGTCATCAATTATAGGAATAGCGGTATATCTGTGATACTCCATTTTCTCTAAAGCTTGGCGCATTGTCGATTCTGGTGTTAAATAAGCTACCTCTATTTTAGGTGTAAGAAAAAAAGCTATATTCATATGTTTTCTCCCCTATTTTCAAATTTTAGTTTATCTAAATAGTATGTTACTTGAGATTAGAAAAGATGTCAAGTTTGACCTAATGCATAAATTCCCATAATAAAATAAACCTGTATCATGTTATACTTATAAATATAGTATTTTTTACTTTGAATAAGAGTTAAAAATTTATTTAGGGGGGATTAATTTTGAGTAATATAATAAGATTTGTAGGTATATTGATGAGCTCATTTGGAATTGTTTTAAGCTTAATATCATCATATCAATTTTCAAATATAGATAATTTTAAAAAGTTGTTTTTTGCAGCAATTATAGGAGTTTTAAATGTATTTGCCCTATTATTATTCATAGATAATAAAACTTATACAAAAAATGATATGAATTAGAAAAGTTCACTTCTTAATCACAAATAAGTCCTTTTACCAGCTAAAATAATAAAAGTCGCTTTTATGAAAGCGACTTTCTAATATAATCAATCTATATATAAATTATACAAATTAACTATTATAATTTAATAACATTAGCAGCTTGAGGTCCTCTAGCTCCATCAACTACTTCAAATTCAACTTGTTGTCCTTCTTCTAATGATTTATATCCATCTCCTTCTATAGCTGAAAAATGTACGAATACATCTTCTCCACCTTCGATAGATAAGAATCCATAACCTTTTTCTGCATTAAACCACTTAACAGTTCCCTTTTTCATTTAAAACATCCTCCTAAATAAAACGAATTTGAAACAAATAAATTATTTGTTACATTATAATTAAAAATACTACATTTAAACATCAATGTCAATACATAAAACTAAACTTATCAATAATGTACCCTAACAAGCCAAAACTTTATTTTTCTATTGCTCCAACCAAGATCCCAAGGAACTCTATATCTATCAGTATTGTGACAATTTACAAGAGAATATCCCTTAGAATCAGACCCTGTTACAACTGAAATATGAGTTACCTTACCTTGCTTTTCATAAGCTACAAAATCACCTGGTTCAAGCTTATAGGATGCCTTATAAACCTTATCATAATCTCCATACGCTATTAATGAAGCTCTTCCACTATATATCATATAATTTTTAAATGCATGTGCATTTACCCAAGCTTTAGTAGCTCCATTTGAATCATAATTCCATTGTCCTGTTTTCCTAAAACTACCTCCCTCATATAATATTTGAGATGCAAAGTTAGCACAATCTCCTCCTAAAGGATTGTAATTTCTATACTTTTTATTGTAATTATATTCATGTTCCTCATCTGCTGCTGCACCACAAAACATATCTGCATATTCTAATGCTTTTTTCCTTCTTTCATTCATGTTAGAGCTATCTCTTTTTTTCTGCTCTAAAATATGTTTTTTAATATCGTCAAACTTTATATTTTCTAAATTAAGAGAATCCGCAAAAGGATCTGTATACCACTCTTTAGTTATACACCATCCTTCTTCATTCTTCATAGTATTCAATGAGTGATATGTTCCTATTCTAAACATATTGGTTTCATTTTTAGAATCATCATACTCATATTTATACTCAGTTGATGCAGTAAAGTTTATCAAATATCCTCCTTCTTTACTTTTTACTCTATTTATCTTTAGTTTAGTCTTTATGTCTTTAAATGTAATCCCCTGTTTATTTGACCACATATGCAAGTACTTCATTTTTTTCATTTCATGTTCATATGCCCATACTCCATATTTAGTACTTTTATCGTACAAATTATTTAATTTTTTCTCATCTGCATCCAAAAGTGCTTTGTTCCTTGTTTCAAATAATTCTTCTAATATTTCGCTACACTCTTGATCAGTAAAAGCAGCTATAACCTTGGTTTGAATTTCAAATGAATATAAAGATATAACTAAAGCTAGTATACATAGCATTCCAATAACAGATTTTCTTTTATTTATTATAATAAGCACATTTATACCCCCTAAAATCTATTCAAAGAATTATATGTATTTGATTTTTAAAATAGAATATATATAATCTATATATTGTAATTTTTGTCATACTTTTTTATAAAAAATTAATACTTTAATCCTGCCTTCAACTTTTTTAAATTCTCCTTCATAAGTTCTATGTACCCTCCTTTTGTATTATTACTTAAACTTTCAATAGAATTCAAAGGTAAAATGCCTACTTTTAGTTTTTTTGATATTTTATTTAAATCTTCATCCAATTCTTTATCTGAAAATATATATTTTATTTTATTATTATTTATAAATTTATATAAATCATCTTCTTTAGAAATATTAGAAATATCTATTTGATTCAAATCGTATCTATTCGCAATATAAGAAAAAGCATTGCTTGAAACTAATATATCTTTTTTATTTAGATTATTTATCTCATTAGAATATAACTTATCTAACTCTATTAATTCTCGTTTAAATAAATAGTAATTTTTTTCATAAAATTTTTTATTTTTATTATCAGCTTTTATAAATGCATTTTTTATATTATTTGACTCTCCTATTACATTTAACGGATCCAGCCATATATTAACATCTTTTTTTGTATCATCTATAGTTTTTATGCCTTCACCTGCTTTTACAATTATTAATTTATCATTTGCAATAGAATTTATAATATTATCAATCCACGGTTCTTCTCCATCATATATTAATACATCACTTTCATTTAACTGTTCTATAATTTCTTGAGTTGGCTCAAATTGATTTGATATTACTGAATTTGGAATCATCATTTTTAAATCAATTTTATCTTTACCTATATTATTTGCAAATTCATATATTGGGTAAATTGTAGTATAAACTTTAATCTTATTCTCCTGCCTTAAAACTTCATTTGATGTTTGTATAGTTTTACTTTTATCTACGGATATTATAAATATCGATAAAATAACAGCAAAAAAAATTAATACCTTACTTTTCATATAAAATTCCTCCTATTCATATATTCTCTATAATTTTTCACATAAATAGTTAACAATATACACGTTAACCTATTTATAATTCAACTATGTATATAAAAAAATAAAATTATAAATATGAAGAGTTTATATATTTAATATTGATATTGAATTTCTATCTATTTTTAAATAAACTATATACATCATTATAAGGAGGTCTTTTATGATTTCAAATACACTATCTATAGTCTTAATATTAAATATTTTATTTGCAATTGCAATAATTTTTTTAGAAAGAAAAAAACCAAGCACTAGTCTAGCTTGGCTTATGCTTTTACTTTTACTACCTAATGTAGGTTTTATTATTTATTTATTATTTGGAAAAAATCTAAGTAGAAAAAAAATATTTGAAATAACAAAAGAAGAAGCAGATACTATAAATACTGCTTTAGAAGATCAAAAACTAAAACTAAAAACTAACTCATTAAAATTCAACGATCCATCTATTGAACAGTACAAGGATATGCTTTATATGCATTTAACTCATAGTGAATCTATTCTTACCCAAAACAATAGTATTGAAATATTCACAGATGGAAACTATAAATTCGAATCACTAATAAACAGTATTCAAAGTGCTAAAGACCATATACACATGGTTTACTTTATAATAAAAAATGATTCATTAGGTAACAAGATAGTATATGAACTTACAAAAAAAGCAGAGGAAGGAGTAGAAATAAGATTTTTATACGATGCTATAGGAAGTCATTCTCTTCCTAGAAACTTTTTCAAAAATCTTAAGCAAGCAGGGGGAGAGGCTGTGGCTTTTTTTCCTATAATGATTCCTTTTTTTAATCTTAATATAAATTATAGAAATCATAGAAAAATAGCAGTAATAGACGGTATAGAAGGCTTTATAGGCGGTTTTAATATAGGTGATGAATATTTAAGCTTAAATAAAAAAATGGGCTATTGGAGAGACTCTCATATAAAAATAACAGGAGATGCTGTACATATGCTACAAACTAGATTTTTATTTGACTGGAGAAGTGCTAACAGTGAAAAATTGGAAATAAATCCAAAATATTTTCCTAAAATAAATTCAACTGGTAATAGCGCTATACAAATCATATCAAGTGGGCCAGATTCTGAATTGGAGCAAATAAAGTACGGTTATCTTAAAATGATTAGCTCAGCTAAGAAAAGCATATATATACAAACACCTTACTTCGTACCAGACGAAAGTATACTTAACGGTTTAAAACTTGCTTGTTTATCAGGAATAGATGTTAAAATAATGATTCCAAATAAACCAGATCATATGTTTGTATATTGGGCCTCATCTTCATATGCTAGCGAATTAATTAAAGCAGGCGCTGAATGTTATATATACGAAAAAGGATTTATACATGCAAAAACAATAGTTGTAGATGGCAAAATAGCATCTGTAGGAACAGCTAATATGGACGTTAGAAGCTTTAAGCTAAACTTTGAAGTTAACGCGTTCATATATGATAGTGTAGTATCAAATGAATTTAAATTAATATTCGAAAAAGATATAAATGATTGTACTCAAATTACTCAAGAAATTTATGACAATAGATCTTTGATAATAAAATTTAAAGAATCTATCTCAAGACTCTTGTCCCCTTTATTATAAAAAAATAAACGAGAATTCTCGTTTATTTTTCATAATAAAGCTGAGAGTTCTAAACCTCAACCTTAATTAAATTTCACTTTATAATGAATCTAATATTTTTTCAATTTTTCTCATTATTTTATTTACTTTTTCATCAATACCTTCATTCCTTATTTTAGCTCCACACTTTGGACAATAAACAGTGCTTTTAGGTAATACAGCATTGCATCCTGGATCTGGACAAAATATATGTCCTACATCCTTTGATGTTATTTTTCTTTTACACCTAGGACATCTACTTCCAGGTATATCCGAAATTTCTTTATTGCACTTAGGACATTTAAGCATTTTATTTCACCTCGTATAAATAATGAAAGAGCTCTTTGATTAAAAACTCTTTATATATACTATTCTTTTTTCATTATTATTGATAAAATGTAAATATAAATAATGATTAGAATCCAGTTGAAGTACAATTTTCATCTGAATTAAGTTTCGCTTTATCCGTAGCAATATAAATAGGAGTGATTTTTTTGAATTATATAATTTTTGATCTTGAGTTAAATAGTAAACCTTTTAAAAATAAAATACCAAATGAAATAATAGAAATAGGAGCAGTTAAGCTGAATAATGATTTAGAAATAATAGACAGGTTTCAATCTTTTATAAAGCCAAAGTATTTCTCCAAATTATTTTCACTGATAAAGAAAAAAACTAATATAAAGCAAGTTGATATAGATAATAGCGACTCTTTCAAATCAATAATAAGAAGTTTTAAAGAGTGGTTAGGTGAAGATTATTTATTATGCTGTTGGGGATATGACGATTATTATCATATAAAATCAAATTGTAAGCTGCATAACATAAAATCAAGTTGGATTAGTGAATTTTTAGATATACAAAAACAATTTTCTAGAATTCATAAATTAGAAAAAGGTAAAACAGCTAGTCTTTCAAATGCACTAGCTTTGTGTTGTATAGAAATAAATGACGAAAATATGCACAGAGCTGATATTGATGCAGAATATACTTGTAAACTATTCATTAATATATTTCAAAAACTCGATTTTTCTAGTATTTCTATAAAAAAATAAAAGCCCAATATTGAGCTTTTTATTTTTTTGTGAATATTTTTTTTGCCTCAACCATACGTTGAATTGCAGTTATAAATATCAATAAAGAAAATATGTTAGTTATTAAACTCGTATTATTTGGAATTAATATCATGCATGTAAAAAATATAAACCCTTCCGTTCTTTCTGCTATACCAGCTTGATAATAAAATGACTTTATACCATTTTTTTCACTTAAAGCTCCAACAGTTAAAAATATAGTCATTGAAAAAATTATACAACAACTAAGTATCAAATAGTTAAATAATAATTCCTCAAATTTAAATGCCAAGCTTATTATAATAAATATTTCTACAATCCTATCAAAAGTAATATCAAGCAAAGTCCCCCAAGGAGTGGAGTTATTACTAGTTCTTGCCATAGCACCATCGACAGCATCTAAAAAACCTGACATCCAAAGTAATAAACATGCAAGTATACTGTAATTAAAATACACTGCAATAGATGCTGTTATTCCTATTATAAATGCTAATACTGTGACTTGGTTTGGTGTCACTTTCAAATTTAAAAAACCTTTAGAAGCTTTATCTATAATAGGATTAATATATTTTCTTGCATGCGTATCTAACATTATATTCCCTCCTCATCTGCTATAAATAAAAGTCCTTTTTCATCATATTTTACAAAAACTCTTTCATTAACTTTAAATTCTATATCTGACTCATACAATTGTATTGTTTCAAATTCAATAGAATTGATATCTATTTTAAACAATATAAAACCTTGTCTAAATGAGTATTCTTTTATTCTACCTTCAAAAATATTTGTATGTTCATTACAATTATCAAATTTTATTACTTTTAGATATTCAGGCTTTAAAATAAGATGTCCACTTACATCATCTTCATTAAATTTGCTTAACTTTATTTTTAAATTATTTGATTTAAATATTTTGTCCTCAATATTTCCATATAAAGCATTGTTAATTCCCATAAATTCGGCAACATGAGCATTAATAGGATTCTGATATATTTGCATAGGGGATCCGTTTTGTAATATCCTTCCCTCTTTCATTATAATCATATCATCGAATAAATTAAATGCTTCTTCTATATCGTGTGTTACAAACACTATAGTCATCTTATATTCTTTATGAATTTTTAATATAAGATTTCTCATTTCTTTTCTTAGTCCAGGATCTAAAGCACTAAAAGGCTCATCCATAAGTAATACTTCAGGCTTTAATACTAGACTTCTAGCTAAAGAAACCCTTTGCTTTTGTCCCCCACTCAATTCATTTGGATATCTTTGTTCAAATCCTTTAAGTGCTACAGATTCAAGCACATCGCCTATTAATTCTGAGATTTTTTCTTTTGAATTTTTTTTAATTTTAAGGCCAAAACTTATATTTTCATAAACACTCATATGAGGAAACAATAAATTTTCTTGAAATATCATACCTATATTCCTTCTTTGAGGTAAAATATCATTAATTGTTTTTTCATTCATACAAATAGTTCCCTCATCAATATTAATAAGGCCTGCTATTATCTTTAAAAGTGTTGTCTTTCCACACCCAGATTCTCCAACTATTCCAAAAAAATCTCTATCCTTAATTCTAAGTTTATCTATATTCAAGTCAAAATTAGACGTTTTTACATATTTACCATAAGTTTTTTTAATATTTTTTAAGTATAATTTCGTCATAAGCAAATCTTCCTCTCATGTCTATATCACAGTGAATCATAATATTTTTTTAAATAATATTCCATAATCTCAAGTGTAGATAAGCATATAAATGCAAATATTATGGCATATACACATCCTATAGTTTTTTCTCCAGAATTAATATACGGAATCATATTGGTTGAAAGAGTCTGTATCTGTCCTCCTCCTATTAGAATAGTAGTTATATATTGACTAAAAGATATCAACGCCGTTAGGGTAGAACCAGCTATAATTCCCGGAAGTAAGAAATATATTTTCACATTGATAAGAGTCTTTAATTTACTTGCTCCAAGCATTTGGCACTGCTGTTCCCATTCAAATCCAAAATTTTCAAAACTAATTTTAATAGCCCTTATCATATACGGTAGAGTCGGTATTATATGTACTAAAACCACTCCCAATATACTTTCTGTTAGATTCATCCTTATAAAAGCTTTATGTATTCCCATAGTAGATATTATTGGAGGTATAACAATAGGCATAATCAAAAAAAACTCGATTGTCTTTTTATATTTAAAATCATACCTAGCTACTGCATCTGCTGCCGGGATTGCTATTATTAAATTTATAACAACCACAATTAAAGCTATTTTTAAACTCATAAATATAACATCTAATGAATTACTATTTAATAAAACATATTTCCATCCTTTAATACTTAGATTCTTAGGAATTATATCAGGCCATACCCATCCACTAGAAAAACTCATACAAAAAATAAAAACTATTTGAATTATTGAAAATAATATAATTAAAGACAATATACCTAATGATATCTTATCCCCATATTTGTCCTTTATCACTTTATCTTCCTCCATTTTCTCATTCTCAATTGATTTAATGTATATCCAGCGCCAATTATAACTAATACTACAATTACGTTTATAGCAAAAGCCTTAGGTCTTTCAATTAAATCTGAATTCATATACATTTGATATGAATAAACAGAAACCATTTTAGGATAAGTTACCCCTAATAAGAAAGGGATTTCAAATTCAGCAAAAGTGTATGAAAATATTATAAAACACGACATTTTCAAAGGATTAATCAACATCTTCAGTATAACTTCCTTAAACAATTCATTTCTATCTCCACCTAACATATGTGTTAATTCTAACCAATTTGATTCAACCTTTAAAATAACAGGGTAGAGCATTAGAACTATAAAAGGAGTGGTTTTTAATACATATGTTAATATTATTCCTACACCAAACTCATCATTTACTATTACAGGAAATTCATTACTACTACTTATTATCCCTAATTTTAAGAAAACAGAACTTATCCATCCACTTCTATTGAATATAAGCAATATAATATATGAATACACCAAGTACGGAAATAACATAGGTATTTGGATTAAAAGTTTGAACTTAGATGCAAATTTATAAAATACTCCAGTCTTTAGTATATACAATAAATATACTATACAAGTTCCTGCTAATGCAGATAATACTGTCGATATTATAGCTACTTTCAGTGTCATAAAAAATGACACCCAAAATTCTGTAGATATAAACAGTTCTTTATAATACACAAAAGTAATACCACCCATATTATTCATAGATGGTATTCCTAAGCTTTGTGTAAACCCTTGTATTAATCCTGATGCAAACAATACAATAGTTACTATTATTGCTGGTAATAATAATAAGTATGGTCTATTTTTTTGATACATTTTCGCTCCAGCCTTTTTCTATTTGATCTATATACTTAGCCTTCATTTCTGGAATTTTATATTTGTTAATTTCATTTAAAAACTCTAATTTATTTTCTTTATAAATCTCATCTATTTTTAATTTGTCTTCATCTGAAAGTTTATCATATGATATAGCAAGTCCATCTCCCCAATTACTAGGATTCAATTTATATATCTGAGATTTAGGTGATAGTAAGAAATCTATAACTGCCATTGCTCCAGCTTTATTGGCTGCATTAAATGGTATGCTCAAGTAATGAGTATTAGACAAGGTACCATCATTTAGCACGAATACATCTGTTGATTCTTTAAACTCCCCATTTTGTATTTTATTAAATGCATGAAGTGGATTATAAGACATACTCATCAATATTTCTGAATTTGAATACAGCATATCAAGTTTAGCACTACTCTCAGGATATGTTTCTCCTTTTCTCCATAAATATGGTTTTATATCATTCATATAATCCCACATACTGCTTAATTCTTTATCTTCTATGTAATCTTTTTTGAATAAATTCATATAAGTTTGACGTATAAATGCACTTCCTGTAAAATCAGGTACTGATGGATATGTAAATTTTCCAGGATTTTGTTTTATCCAGTCAGTAAGTTCATTTATATCCTTTGGTGGATTCTTTATAATACTAGAATCGTATATAAATACAAATTGAGATTTTCCAAAAGGAACTTCCATTCCCATAGTATCTTCTCCAAAATCATACTTAATGTCATCTGCTTTTTTATCAACATATTGATTATAATTCGGAAGTTTATCCGCAAAAGGTCCCCAAAGTAATTCATTTTCCTTTGCTAACTTGAAATTTTCTCCATTCATCCATATTATATCTATACTTCCATTTGCTTTTTCTACCTCTTTTTCTGTAATTAACTTATTTAACATATCCTTTGGATCGTTTATTGGCACTCTGTTTAAATTAATATTTAATTCTTCTTTTATCAATGGCTTAACCCAATTATCCATATATTTATTTACAGATTGGTCTCCACCCCACATATATATATTAACAGTTTGTCCATTGGCCACTTTAGAAACATTTTCCCATTTCATTTCAAGTAAATTGGATGATTCGTTTTTATCTTGATTAGAGCATCCCGATAAAACACTCAAACTAATCATTATTACAAGTAGCATTGATATTATTTTTTTCATAAATTACTCTCCTTTATTAGTATTATTTAGTTTCTCAATATATGTTTTGCATGTATACCTATTCATCCATTTTTTCAAGTAACTAATATTTTGTTGATTAAAATGTGAGTTCATATTATCATTAAATATTAAATCTAATATATGGATACTTTTTTTTCCTGCTGTTTTCATAGATTTAACGCAAGATTCACAATACGTTAATATATGATTAGAGTTGGCTTCATAAGCTCTTTTTTTCATATGATTTAACGCTAGCTCTTTATTCTTTATACTTAATTTTCCTCCACAACACACAGTTTTTTCTCTACAATTATGAAATTCTTCTATTTTAATTTCCATTTCACTTAATACCTTTCTAACACTTTCATGTATAATATTTTCCTTTTTTATAGGACATGGATCATGCAAAGCAAATACTATATCTAAACCTTTATATCTATCCTTAACATCCGCTGGTATACCTATATCATTTATTGATTCCCAAATAGATTTAACCTCAATATCTGGACTATTTTCTTTTATAGTCTTATAGCATGTTTGGCACGCTGTTATTATCTCTTTTACTTCCATATTTTCTATTTCTTCTTGTAATTGTGAATAATATGATTTAAATCCCTCTTTATCTCCTGATATTTTAGAAGGAGCAGCACAACATTTTGAAATAATACCTGTATTACCTAGATTATCATTTAAATATTTATATGTTTTCATTACTATTTCGGGACTATAGTCTGTTAGACTACAGCCTGGAATAAAAGCTCTCACATTATCTTTATTATAATTACTTGACGCAGTGAAAACTTTTGAAAAACTAGATAATTGATGTAATTTAACTCCTAAATTATTTTTTTTCATAGTCAATTCATCCTTTAACTTTAATTTGTCCTATTATTAGTTAAAAACATTACAATTTTTCTTAATATATGTCAAAATAAAGTATATCATATATAAATATTGTTTAACTATACAAAATTTATATACGATTGAGCTTCTCTATTAATTTTTTTTATAAGAATTTTCTTAAACATTAAAAAAGGGTCTTAATACAATGTATATCAAGACCCTTTAGTATAACTATTTTAATTTTTCTTTTAATGCTGCTTGAGCTGCTGCAAGTCTAGCAATAGGAACCCTATAAGGAGAACAAGATACATAGTTAAGTCCTATATTGTGGCAGAATTCTACAGAAGCAGGTTCTCCTCCATGTTCTCCACATATACCAAGTTTTATATCTGCTCTTGTATTTCTTCCAAGCTTTGCTGCCATTTCAACTAATTTTCCAACACCATTTTTGTCTAATACCTGGAATGGATCTTTTTCAAATATTTCTTTTGATTCATATTCTACTAGGAATTTATTTGCATCATCTCTAGAGAATCCATATGTCATTTGAGTTAAGTCATTAGTTCCAAAACTAAAGAATTCAGCTTCTTTTGCTATTTCATCAGCAGTAAGCGCTGCTCTTGGAACTTCTATCATAGTTCCAACCATATATTTCATATCTGATTTTGATTCACTTAAAACAGTTTCCACTGTATTTACAACAAATTCTTTTATATATTTAAGCTCATTTACATCTCCAATAAGAGGTATCATAATTTCTGGCGATACATCAAATCCTTTGTTTTTAGCTTCAATAGCACCTTCCATTATAGCTCTTGCTTGCATTATATATATTTCAGGATAAGTTATCGCAAGACGGCATCCTCTATGCCCAAGCATAGGATTGAATTCCTCTAAATCCTCGATTCTCTTTAATATATCTTCATATGATATATTCATTCCATCTGCTAAGTTCTTTATATCTTCTTCTTTTTTAGGTAAAAATTCATGAAGAGGAGGATCTAAAAGTCTTATAGTTGTATCTCTTCCTTCCATAGCTTCAAATATTTGTGCAAAATCTTCTCTTTGCATAGGAAGTAGTTTTTCTAAAGCTTCTTGTCTTTCATCTATAGTCTTAGATAAAATCATTTTTCTAACAACAGGTATTCTATCTTCTTCAAAGAACATATGCTCAGTTCTACAAAGGCCTATTCCTTCAGCTCCAAATTTAACAGCAGTTTTAGCATCCTTTGGAGTATCAGCATTAGTTCTTACTTTAAGAACTCTTACTTCGTCTACCCAATCCATGAACTCTTCAAATTTTCCTACAAGTTCAACCTCATTTTTAGGTATATTTCCTATATAAACACTACCAGTTGATCCATCAAGAGATATATATTCTCCTTCTTTTATAACAATATCTTTAACTCTAAGTTCCTTTTTATCCTCATTAACTTTTATATCCGAGCAACCCGCTACACAACACTTACCCATACCTCTTGCAACAACAGCTGCATGTGATGTCATTCCACCTCTTGCAGTAAGTATACCTTCACTTGATACCATTCCCTCTATGTCTTCTGGTGATGTTTCAAGTCTTACAAGAATAGCTTTTTCTCCATTTTCATTAGCAGCGACAACATCATTTGCGTTAAAATATACCTTTCCAGATGCTGCTCCAGGTGATGCCGGAAGTCCTTTTGATATAATAGTTGCTTCTTTTAGTGCTTTATCTTCAAAGTTAGGATGTAAAAGTTGATCTAATTGTTTAGCATCTATTCTCATTATAGCTTGTTCTTTGGTTATTAAATTTTCGCTTACCATATCAACAGCTATATTTATAGCAGCCTTTGCTGTACGTTTTCCATTTCTAGTTTGTAAAATATATAACTTTTCATTTTCTATAGTAAACTCTATATCTTGCATATCTTTATAGTGATTTTCAAGTGCTTTAGTAATAACTTCGAATTTATTATATATATCAGGCATAATATTTTTTAAGCTAGCTATAGGTTCAGGTGTTCTAATACCAGCAACAACATCTTCTCCTTGAGCATCTACCAAATATTCTCCAAATAATATATTATCACCAGTAGATGGATTTCTTGTAAAAGCAACTCCTGTACCTGATGTTTGACCCATATTTCCAAATACCATAGACTGTATATTTACAGCAGTTCCTAGCTTATGAGGTATATCATTCAGCTTTCTATATATATTTGCTCTAGGATTATTCCATGAATCAAATACAGCCTTAACAGCTAATATTAATTGTTCCTTAGGATCAAACGGAAACTCTTGTCTTAGTTCACTCTTATATATATTTTTAAACTCTTCAACTATATTTTTTAAATCTTCAACAGTAAGTTCAGTATCGTATTTGTATCCTTTTAATTCTTTTACATTATCCAATACTCTTTCAAACTTGTATTTTTGAATTCCCATGACAACATCTGAAAACATTTGAATAAACCTTCTGTAACTATCATAAGCAAATCTTTCATTATTAGTTTTTTTAGAAAGAGCTTGCACAGCTATATCATTAAGTCCTAAGTTTAGTATAGTGTCCATCATTCCAGGCATAGATATAACAGCACCGGATCTTACCGAAAGAAGAAGCGGATTTTCATTATCTCCTAATTTTTTATCTAAGTTTTTTTCTAATTTTGAAAGATTATCCATTATTTCATCTAAAAGTTCATTCCATATCTTTTTATCTTTCTTATAGTAAGTATTGCAAGCATCTGTTGTAATTGTAAATCCCGGAGGAACCGGTAGCCCAATCTTAGTCATTTCGGCTAAATTAGCTCCTTTTCCACCTAATAAATTTTTCATTTCCTTTGAACCTTCGTTAAAGCTGTATACAAATTTCCCCACGTCTCGCACTCTCCCTTTAATATAGACTTTAATATTATTTAAGTTATATTATATTTTTATAATTACTATGATTTCATGTTAGTTATTAAGAAATCCCTTATACACTCTAAGACCATTTTCTTTCATTATATTTATAATAAGTCCTGCGGTTTCTTCAATAGCTTTATTTGATACATCTATTATTGGACATCCTAACTTTTTCATTATATTTTCTGCATATTCAATCTCTTCTAGTATTCTTTGCATATTTGCATAATTAGCATTACTAGAAAGACCTAATGCCTTTAATCTTTCTTGTCTTATCTGATTTAACTTTTCTGGGGTGTTAGTAAGACCTATTATTTTTTTATTAGATATTTCAAATAGTTCTTTAGGTACTGGTACTTCAGGAACTAAAGGTACATTAGCTACCTTTATATTTTTATTTGCAAGATACATACTAAGAGGAGTTTTAGAAGTTCTAGATATACCAACTAACACTAAATCTGACTTTATAAGTCCTCTTGAATCTTTTCCATCATCATATTTTACAGCAAATTCTATAGCCTCAACTCTCTTAAAATATTTCTCATCAAGCTTTCTTATTATTCCAGGTTCTCTTAATGGATTTAAATCTGTTCTTAATCCTATAGCATCTATAAGAGGATTCACCAAATCTAGTCCTGGTATATTATTCTCCTCACAAAATCCTGATGTGCGCTTTGCAAGTTCTAAATCTACAAGTGTATAAACTATTATAGAATTTTGATTCTTTGCATCATTTAATATTTCATCCAAAAATTGCCTATCTAATACATATGGATATTTTCTTATTTCATAGTTTTTCAGGTCAAACTGACCTATAGAGGCTTTAGCTACCTGCTCTCCTGTCTCTCCTAGAGAATCAGATATTATATATATAACTAAATTTTCCATAATACACTCCTTTATCCTTCAAATAACTCTAAAAATAATTTTGTTATATTGGTTTTAGATACCCTACCCATAACTTTATAATATTCTTTATTATCTTTTAACTCTTTCTGTACCACAGGTAATGAATCAACCTCGTGCTCTATTATCTTTTTTACTACTTTAATCACAGTGTCTTCTTCTTTACACATAATAACATTTGGCATTCTAGTCATAATCATGCCTACTGGTATTTTATTTATATCAATTCCACCTATCGTGCTTTTAAGTAAGTCTTTTCTTGATACTACACCCGATAAGTGTCCATCATTTATTATATATATACTACCTACATCTTCTAAAAACATAGTAACAATAGCATTATATACTGTAGTTTCTTCTGTTAGCATAACTGGTATACTCATCATTTCACTAACTTTTTTATTTTTTAATTCATCTGATATTATATGATTTTGATTTATGCCAGCATAAAAATAACCAACTTTCGGTCTTGCATCTAATATTCCTGTCATAGTTAGTATTGCAAGATCTGGCCTTAAAGTTGCTCTTGTCACATTTAACATTGATGCTATATTTTCACTAGTTATAGGCTGATGCTCTTTAACTATATCTATTATCTTAATTTGTCTATCGTTAAACTGTATATTAAACACCTCTTTTCTTTCAATGTGATATACTTTTTATCACTTGTTCCTTATATAGTATATTATATATACTTATGTGTTATATGTAAACAAGAAATTTAAATTTAAGAAAAAAATTCGTCTAACCCTACTCATTGACTCATATGGTCAACAAGTCTTACAACTTTATTGTTTAAAATAGTTGATATTTTACTTCACCAATCAATATTATCCACAACTTATATAGCATATACTTTCCCATAGAGTAAAAAAGTCGGGAATTTATCCCGACTTTTCTATTTATATACTATTTTTGATAAATCACATATTAAAAGCATAGTATCATATATTTGTTTTAATAAAGCTAATCTATTATTCCTGATATTTTCATCTTTGTCCATAATCATTACAGTCTCAAATAAATTGTCAATAGGACTTTTAAGTACGATAAATTCATCTAAAGCCTTAGAATATTCTTTTTTATCTATAGATGCTTTAACAATATCTTTTACTTTTTTAAACTCATCATATAAAACTTTCTCTTCATTAGCTTGTAGATATTCTTCTTTTATTTCACTTGATTCAGCCTTTTGAGCTAAAGTAGATACTCTATTAAATGCAGTTAATATCTCTGTTATTTCATCTTTTTTTATCCATACATTAAGCTCTTTTGCTCTATTGTACATATCAGATATATCATCTATACCAGAACTAATAACAGCATCTATAACGTCATATCGTACCCCCATCTCACTGAACATATTTTTTATTCTTTGATTAAAGAACTCCAATATTTCTAAGCTAACTTTTTCTTTATTAAATTCTAGATTTTCATAATTATCCAAAGAAAAATCTATTATGTTTTTTAAGCTTACATTAATATTTTTATCCATTAGTATATTAATTATACCTAAAGCTTGTCTTCTTAGCGCATATGGATCTTGAGATCCCGTAGGTTGTATCCCTATTGCAAAAAATCCTACTATTGAATCCATCTTATCCGCTATAGATATAACCGTTCCAGCATCCGTAGTAGGTAGCATATCACCCGAAAATCTTGGCAGATAATGTTCAAATATAGCATTAGCTACTACATCATTGTCCCCAGATATCTTAGCATATTCCCTTCCCATAACACCTTGAAGTTCTGTAAATTCAAATACCATATTAGTAACCAAATCAGATTTACATAGTTTTGCAGCTCTTATAGTATTGTCTCTTTCTTGTTCATATCCAAATTCTGAAACTAATTTCTTAGATAATTCCTCTATTCTTAAAGTTTTATCATATATAGTCCCTAATTGTTCTTGGAATACTACATTTTTAAGCTTTTCAATATATTTTTCAAGCTGAATTTTAGTATCTTCTCTATAGAAAAATTGTGCATCAGCAAGTCTTGCCTCTAAAACTTTTTCATTTCCAGCTTTAACATTTTCAATTTTATAATCAGTACCATTTCTAACAGTTATAAAGTTAGGTAACAGTTCCCCATCTTCTTTTAATACAGGGAAGTATCTTTGATGTTCCTTCATAGGTGTTATTATAACTTCCTTTGGAAGCTTTAAATAATCTTTTTCAAATTCTCCATAAAAAGCTGTTGGATATTCAAGTAAATAAGTAACCTCATTTAATAATTCTTCATCCATTAGTACTTGTCCATTTAATGAATCTCCAACTTCTATACATTGTTTTCTTATTATTTCTTTTCTTTCATTTTGATCAAGTATTACATAATTTTTTCTCAATTCATCTAAATATTCATCAACTGAATTTACAGTTATACTTTCTTTACCTAAAAACCTATGTCCCCTCGTAACATTAGATGATTGTATTCCTTCTATTTCAAAATCGAGTACTTCTCCATTGTATATAGATAATATCCATCTAATAGGTCTTGTAAACCTTAATTGCTTGCCTCCCCATTTCATAGCCTTTGGGTAGTTTATAGATTTTATAAGATTAGGAAGAATATCCTTTAATACATCTTCTGTATTTTTTCCTTCTTCTTTTAATTTTGCAAATACATATTCTTCTTTTCCTGAAAGCTTAAAATATAAATTTTCTAAATTCAATCCCTTACTTTTCATAAAACCTTGAAGAGGTTTTGTAGGTTCATTATTATCATCAAACGCTATTCTCTTTGCAGGTCCTTTTATTTCTTCTTCTAAATCCTCTTGATTATCAGCTAAACCCTCTATTATTAAAGTAAGTCTTCTTGGCGTACCATAAGTTTTTATGTCTCCAAAATTTATTCTATTTTCGCTTAAGAATTTTTTTGAGTTTTCCTTTAACTGTTTTAAAGAACTCTCCATAAACCTTGCAGGAATTTCTTCACATCCAATTTCAAATAAAAGATATTTATTCATATTATTTTCCTCCTTTCTTTAAAAGAGGGTATCCCATTTCTTCTCTTTGTTTAACATAAGTACTAGCAACCATCTTTGCCATATTTCTAACTTTTGCTATAAACGATGCTCTTTCACTTACACCAATAGCCCCTCTTGCGTCTAATACATTAAATATATGCGAGCATTTTAATATATAATCATATGCGGGTTGAACCAAGCCTTTTTCTAATAATTTTTTAGCTTCTTCTTCATATGCATTAAAGTGTTCAAACATCATATCAGTATTTCCTTCTTCAAAACTATAAACAGAATGTTCATATTCTGCCTGTTGAAATATATCTCTATAAGTTAATTCATCGTTCCAAAGAAGATCATATACATCATCTTTTTCTTGAATATACATAGCAAGTCTTTCAAGTCCATAAGTAATTTCTGCTGATTCAAGCTCACAATCTATATTACCAACCTGTTGAAAATATGTAAATTGAGTTACTTCCATACCATCAAGCCATACTTCCCACCCAAGTCCCCAGGCTCCAACAGCAGCAGCTTCCCAGTTGTCTTCTACGAATCTTATATCGTGTTCTTGTGGATTTATTCCTATAGCCTTTAAACTCTCCAAATATAACTCTTGTACATTATCTGGAGATGGTTTAAGTATTACTTGGAACTGGTGATGTTGATATAATCTATTAGGATTTTCTCCATATCTTGCATCTGTTGGTCTTCTTGAAGGTTCTACATAACAAACCTTCCAAGGTTCAGGACCAAGTGACTTCAAAAATGTATAAGGGCTCATAGTTCCTGCTCCCTTTTCTACATCATATGGGTTCATTACTATACAACCTTGCTTTGACCAATAGTTTTGTAGAGAAAGTATCATATTTTGGAAATTCATTTTTTTCCCTCCTATACTTATTTAAAAAATTTAGCCTTTCGCATTTGGCGAAAGGCTAAATTCTAAACAATTCTAACTTTAAATTTAACAAAATCAGGGTTATTTGTCAAGTTCATTACCCATTTCTTGAGATTCTTCTTTTATTATATCCTCAGTAATATCTTTATTATCAGATTTATTAAAATTCATTTTTTCTTTTATATCATTAAATGATTCTTGTGTCATGTCATTTATATCTATAGTCTCACCATTTGTTTTTACTATTTTTATTTTGTATTTACCTACAACAGCAGCAGATACACCTACTATTGTAGCTATTGGACCTAACACCAAACCAATTGCGCCTGCTGTTACAGGTAGATTAAGTAGTACATCACCATCTTTTTCAAGCATAACTCTAGTTATATTTCCTTTTTTAAGAATTTCTTTTAATTTTTCTATCATTTCATTACTTTTTTCATTTATACCTTTAAATACGTTTCCTTCTCTTTTTTCAAGATAGACTAAAGCCTCTATGACATCCCCATTTGAATTTTCTAATGCTTCTTTAGCTTTTTCATACCCCACATTCATTCTTTCCATAATTTTGTCGATTTTTTCAAGTGTTATTTCCATTTTATCCACTCCTTACCCTTTTAAATTTTCAAGAAAATTTAATGATTTTAAATTTAAATTTTCTATATGAGTCATTAAATATTTTTTTAAAATATTATCTAGTTGATTTAATATATATGTTGATACCCGTATTTTGTTACAACTAACTATGTCGTTTTTTAATATATATTCTATTAAATTTACGGTTGTCGGATCAATCTTTATACTATAGTTATCAGCACCTATACATTCATTACATAGCATACCACCTTCTCTTATGCTAAACTTTCCTTTATTTAAGTTAGTATTACCACAATCAGTACATTTTAAAACATTAGGTTTGTATCCTATATAGTCTAAAAATTTAAGTTCAAATATATTGGTTATTAATTGATAATTAGCATCATCATATGAATATAAATATAGCGTCTTTAATAATAAATCAAACAGCCTATTGTTAGTTTGATTCTCAAATATATTTTGCTCAACCAATGAATTGATATAACTGGCATGAGCTAGAGTATCTATATTATAAGATAGATTGTAAAAATTTTGCTTTACTTCACATTGATTTAATTTATACATATTTCCATTTCTTCTAATAGAAAAATTAGAATATGAAAATACCTGTGTACCGGATAAGAATGTGCTCTTTGATCTTCTAGCACCTTTTGCAAGTACTGAAATTTTTCCAAGTTTCCTAGTAAATATAACTATTATAGAATCTGATTCTTCATACTTAATCGATTTCAGTACTATCCCATCTGTATTTATGAACATAATTATTTTTAATCTCCCTCATTGTATTTGATTTACACTTTAGGTTGTCATAGTACTTAATATACATATACGCATTTATGTCTCCTGTTTTTTTAAAATAATCCCATATTGCTTTATTCATTTCAAAAAACCCCCTTCTGTCCATTTGTCTTTATTTTTGGTAAGAAGGGGGATAATATGCATAATATTTTTTTATATTTTAAGAAAATTTTAGTAAAAGAGTAGTTGTTAATGTGAAATATATAGTAAGGCCAGTTATATCAAGTGTTGTTGAGATAAATGGAGCTGATGCAACAGCCGGATCAACGCCCAATCTTTTAAATACAATAGGTACTAATGTACCTATTGTAGCAGCAGTTAGCATGTTAGCAGCCATAGCTATTCCTACAACAATTCCTAATCTAAAGTCTCCTATCCATAAGTAGGCAACTACACATATTATAAGACTGCATATAAACCCAACACTAAGTCCTATGCTCATTTCTTGAGATATTGTCTTAAAAGCATTTTTCTGGTCTATATGCCCCGTAGCAAGCCCTCTCACAGTCAGTGTAGATGATTGGGTTCCAACATTTCCTCCCATTCCAGTTAAAAGAGGCATAAAAAAGGATACAGCTGCATACGCCTTTATTGTACTTTCATATTTTCCTAATATACGAGCTGATAAAGTGCCTCCAATTAATGTTATAAGCAACCAAGGTAGTCTTGCCTTTACAGCAGAAATTACTTTTGGGAAAAATTTATCATCTTCTAAGTACTCACTTTCAGATTCAGATGTTCCTGCAAATTTATATATATCTTCCGTTGCTTCTTCTTGTATGACATCTATTATATCATCAACTGTTATTATTCCTCTTATTTTTCCATTTATATCTGTTACAGGGATTGCCAAAAGGTCGTACTTCGATACAATTCTTGCAACCTCTTCCTGATCATCATTTACATTAACATCAATTACCTTCTCACTCATTATTCCTTCTATAATAGTATTAGGCTTAGAAATAATAAGTTCTCTTAAAGATATAACTCCTACAAGCTTATCATTCTTGTCAACCACATATACATAATATATAGTTTCAGCATCTGGAGCATTTTCTCTTAAATATTCTATAGCTTCATAACATGTAATATCCTTACTCAAAACGACAAAGTCTGTAGTCATTATACCACCAGCAGAATCTTCATCATATACAAGTAATTCCTTTATATCTTGAGCTAATTCTTTATCCAAAAGATCTATTATCTCATGCATTTTGTCCTCTGATAAATCACTCAATATATCAACCATATCATCCTGAGACATAAGATCTAGTATTCTCTTTTTATGATCTATGCTAATTTTTGATAATATAGTTGTAAACATATCAGAGTCTAATTCATCAAGTACCTTAGCTGCGACTTCAAGTGGAAGTATTTCAAATAATTTTATTTTTTTTTCTTCTTGTAAATTAATTAATATTTCCGATATATCTCGGGGATGAAGTTCCTCTATATATTCATTTAAATCTACTGTTTTTTCACTATCTATCAATGCATTAACTTGAACTATTATTTCTTGAAATAAAACTTCATTTTTGTTCATAGATTTCACCCCCAACCTAATGAATAATATACATTATTTATTATTGTATCCAAAACTATTTATATAATTTTCCATATTTCTCCAATTAGATTTAACTTTAACCCATGTTTGAAGATATACTTTTGAACCTAGAAGTTTTTGAATATCTTCTCTTGCAGATTTTCCTATTCCTTTTAATTTTCTTCCATTTTTACCTATTATAATTCCCTTATGAGAATCTCTTTCGCAGTATATAACAGCCGATATATCTATTATATTTCCGCCTTCTCTTGATTTCATTTGCTCAACTTCAACTGCAACTCCATGAGGAACTTCTTCATGAACATAATGTAGAACTTTTTCTCTTATTAGTTCAGAAATCAAAACTCTTTCAGGTTGATCTGTTATCATATCATCTGGGAAATACTTAGGACCTTGAGGTAAATGTTTATTTATAGTATTTACCAATGAATTCAAATGACCTTCCTTTAAAGCAGATATAGGTACTATTTCATCAAATATACCTTCTTCATCATATTTTTTCATAAGAAGAATTAGTTCTTCTTTTTCGAGCTTATCTATTTTATTTATAACAAGTACTATAGGTGTTCTAACCTTTCTTAAATCCTCTATAATCATTCTATCTCCAGGACCTATAGTTTTAGATTCATCAACAACAAATAAAACTACATCAACTTCATTAAGAGTATCTGTTGCAACCTTTACCATATACTCTCCCAATTTATTTTTTGGTTTATGTATTCCTGGAGTATCTAAAAATACTATTTGAAAATCTTTGGTTGTTAATACTGATTGAACTTTATTTCTAGTCGTTTGAGGTTTATCACTCATTATAGCTATTTTTTCTCCAACTACTTTATTCATAATTGTAGATTTTCCTACATTAGGTCTTCCTATTATACTTGCAAATCCTGATTTAAAACTCATATTATTCACCTCTTTATTTTTTAAGGTCTACTCCTGTGAAACCATAAGGAATTAATTCATCTATAGATAATTCTCTATACTCACCTTCAGACTCTCCTAATACAACTTTAATATCTCTTCCAAATTCTAATATAACTTGTCTACATATTCCACATGGGTAAGTTTCTCCTATATTATCACTAGTTATGGCTATTTTTTCAAACTCTCTTTCTCCTTCTGATACAGCCTTAAATATAGCTGTTCTTTCTGCACAATTAGTCCCTCCATAAGATGCACACTCTACATTACATCCTGTAAAGACCTTGCCCGATTTAGTTAAAAGAGCTGCTCCTACATGAAATTTAGAATATGGAACATATGCATTTTCCTTAGCCTTTTCTGCAATTTTTAATAACTCTTTATTATCCATTTCAAATTCCTCCTTAGTTTTCTTTATATCCTACAATTCCACCAGAAACTATTATTTTAAGAGCATTATCAATAGATACATCCAAATAAATTATATCTTTTTTAGCTACTGCAACAAGCATTCCAGATGTAGGGTTTGGAGTTGTAGGTATAAATACAAACACACTTTCTTCTCCTGCATAGTCATTTATAGAAGCAGGTGCATTTGTAGTTATGAACCCTATTGTATATATACCCTTTGAAGGATATTGAACTAATACAGTATTTTTAAAACCTTCTCCTTTTTTACTAGCAAAAGCATCTACTACTTGTTTTACCGAAGAATATATCATTCCAACTAAAGGAATTTTATGCATTACCCTTTCAAATCCATTAAATATCTTTTTACCTATTACATCTGTTGCAAAAATACCAGCACCAAATGTCAATATCAATGTTATTACTATACCAACACCATAAAGATGCATTCCTAATAGTTTTTCAAGAGGAGCCCTAAATATATAATCTACCTTATTAAAAAGCCAAAATACTAATGATATAGTAACTGCAATTGGAAGAATGGTAAAAATTCCGCTTATAAATACTCTTTTTATATCTGTTTTATCAGAACTATTTTTTTTCAAAAGTTCCTCATCCTTTCGCTTTAACCTTTTAAATCAATGTATAGAGCATTTTCAATTATATCAAACATTTAAGTTTTATCCAATATTTATTTAAAATGTACGTTACATACGAAGTCACCAAAAGAATGGAAATATTTCCATTCTTTTTTATCCAAGACTTATTTGAAATACCAATATAGTTGTTAGTATTCCCAATACAGCTCCAAATACAACTTCTATACCACTGTGAATTTCTCCTTCTATTCTACTTTGTGCAACAAGTAGAGCCAATATATATGTAAGAGTCGATACTAATATCTCCTCAGAAATAAATGTAACCGCAGTTGCAACCGAAAATGCAAGTGCAGCATGACCGCTAGGCATACCACCTTTTAGATAGGTTCCTTTTTTAGTTATAGCCTTAACTATAACTACCAATATGAGAACTATTACTATTGCTATAACTGTTATATGCATTTCTGATTTTCTTATTTTATTTAAAACAATATTTGATAAAGGATTTATTCTATCAAAAAATAACAAGTAACCTACTACAATAGAATTTAAAGATGCAATCAAAACAGCTCCTGCTGAAACATCTTTAGCAATTTTTGCAAGTTCATGGTATTCATTAGTGAACAAATCTATAGATTTTTCTATTGCTGTATTTATCATTTCAGATATTATAACCAATGATATTGTAAAAAACAAAATAATAATTTCGTATTTAGTCAAATCAAAGAATAAACTTAGAAATAATATTATTATAGATATTAGATAGTGTATTTTCATATTTCTCTCATTTTTAACAGTGTATATTATACCATCTATAGCGCAATTGAAAGCATTTATAAGCTTCTTAGCTCTCATATTACGCCCTCACTATCCCAAGTTTAACTAAAACAGCTTCTTCCTTTGATCTCATAATTTTTGTATTTTCCTCTGTGTCATGATCATATCCCATTAAATGAAACATACTATGACAAACTAAAAAAGCTACTTCTCTTTCATAAGAATGATTATAATCCTTACTTTGTTCTAATGCTTTTTCCATAGATATCACAATATCTCCAAGAGCTTTTTCCTCAAGCTCTATATCAAACTCATAATCACCTATTAATGGAAATGACAATACATCTGTTTCTCTATCTATTCCCCTATATAATTTATTTAATTGATGTATTTCATCGTTATCTACAAATGACAGACTTATTTCATACTCATCATCAAATCCTTCATACTTTAAGCACTCTTTAGTTACATTCTTTATAGTGTTCATTAGTTCATCACTTATTAATATTTTATTCTGTCTATTATCCATTATTAACTGCATTTAATTTCCTCCTTCTTTTGGATACTCTATTCTTTGATGAAACATACCCATAATGACTTCTATAAAAGCTTCTTTTATCAAGTCTAATTCTTTTAATGTCAAATCGCTTTTATCAAACTGTCCATCATTCAATTTACCTTTGACTATTTTTTCTATCATATTCTCAATTTTTTCTTTACTTGGTTCTTTTATACTTCTAATAGCCGCTTCTACAGAATCTGCCATCATTATTACAGCCGCTTCTTTACTTTGAGGTTGTGGCCCTTTATATCTAAAGTCAGCTTCTTTTGCATCCATTCCTATCTCTTTAGCCTTGTAATAAAAGTAAGCAACCGATGTTGTACCATGATGCTCTCTTATTATATTTATTATTTCTTTAGGTAATTTATATTTTTGAGCAAGCTCTACTCCATAGCTTACATGTTCTTTAATTATCTGAGTGCTCATCATAGGGGATATCTTATCATGAGGATTATCCATAGTTATTTGATTCTCTTTAAAAAAATACGGCTTTGATAGTTTTCCCATGTCATGATAATATGAAGCTACTCTTGCAAATAAAGAATTTGCTTCAATTTTATCACAAGCCCTTTCTGCTAAATTCCCAACTATTATACTGTGATGATATGTACCTGGTGTTTCTATTAGCATCCTTTTTAATATTTCATTATTAGCACTTGATAATTCTAATAATTTAAGACTTGTCAGTATATCAAAATAATGTTCCCATAAAGGTAAGCTTCCAACCACAAAAATAGATGAAATTATACCTGATAATAGTGAAAGTAATGAATTTATAAAAGGTTCTTTTAAGCTTGTTGTAGTTATAAACCCTATTGACATTACAAGTAACAAATTTAAAAGCCCTATTTTAAATCCTGTAATTATTACATTTCGTCTTTGAGCTATTTCAAGATTAGAAAAAGAAGCAAAAGTTCCTGAAACTAATGATATTAATAATATATTTATATCTCCTGTAGCTATATAAAGCATTATAGATATAATCAAATTCGATATTATAGCTATATTAGTATTTAAAAGTATACTTATTAACATACTAGCCCAAGCAACAGGGATTATATATAAAGATATTTTACTAAGAGTTATGCTAATTAGCATAGTAATAGAAATAATCAATATTATTAGTAATAACTTCTTTTCATTTTTTAATGTGTTTTTGTCAAAAATATTTATATAAAGAACACCTAAAGCTTCAAGTATCAATATCATAATTATTAATCCTATTATAACAAAGAAATCTTCTTTGCCTTTTTTTTGAACAAAGCCTATACTTTGTAAAATTTCTAGTTTTTCTTTAGTTATAAGATCGCCCTTAGATATTATATTTTCACCTTTTGGTATTATAACCTTTTCAACAGAAGTCTTCGCTTGTTCTGTTTTTTGTTGCGTTTTTTCCAAATCCAAAAATTTATTCGGTCTTATATAGTTATCTATTATTTCTATGCTTAAAAGTTTTTCGTTTTGATTAAATGTTTTTATTTCTTCAAAAAACTCTGATATATTCTCTTTTTGATATTCTACTTCCTCTTTTGTGATACCTGTGCTCATAATTTGGTTTATTATTTCAAATATATAATTTTTTAATTTTTCAAGTCTAACTTTGTCCATATTCAGAGCTAAGCTTATAGATTTATTAGA
Source organism: Tepidibacter mesophilus (assembly GCF_002724055.1). GTDB lineage: Bacteria > Bacillota > Clostridia > Peptostreptococcales > Peptostreptococcaceae > Tepidibacter_A > Tepidibacter_A mesophilus. Next base: position 182,848 of record NZ_BDQY01000001.1, read on the forward strand.
TATAATAGAATATTTTCGCTGAATGCTTTCTAGTTTTTGCTTAAATTCTAATTCTTCATTATTATTAATGTCATTTATATCAGAAAAAAACTTTTCTATATCTGATTTTGTTTCTGCTTGAACTGTTAGATTTATTTTGTAAACAGGTTGAACCTGTTGACCAGCCTTATCAATAAGTTTTTGTGTTTCTATCTTGTTTTCTATATCTTTTTTTGCTTTTATATCCTCTTGAGCTGTTTGCCCTACTTTTAATTCATACTTTTGAGGAGATAAAAAAGCAAATATTACTATAAAATTAATTATAAAAAACAAAAGAGCAAGGGAAAACTTCCTAAATTTCATTTTTCCCTCTCCTTTCTAATTTTTATTTTTCTTTTTGCTATTTTTATATTCTTGTTTTTTCTCGTATTTACTATAAGCTTTGATTATTCTTTGAACAAGTTCATGTCTTACAACATCTTTTTCTGTCAACTCACAAATAGATATTCCTTTTACATCTTTTAATACCTCTCTTGCATGTAAAAGCCCAGATTTTTTATTACTTGGAATGTCCGTTTGAGTAATATCACCAGTTACTACAGCCTTTGATCCAAATCCAAGTCTAGTTAAAAACATCTTCATTTGCTCTGGAGTTGTATTTTGAGCTTCATCAAGTATTATAAATGCGTTATCCAGTGTTCTACCTCTCATAAATGCGAGAGGTGCTATCTCTATTATTCCTCTTTCCATATATCTATCAAATTTTTCAGATCCAAGTATCTCAAACAGCGCATCATACAAAGGTCTTAAATATGGATCAACTTTATCTTTTAAATCACCAGGTAAAAAACCAAGCGTCTCTCCAGCTTCAACTGCGGGTCTTGTTAAAACAATTCTATTAACTTCATCTTTTTTAAGAGACCTAGCCGCCATGGCAACAGCTAAATATGTTTTACCGGTACCAGCAGGACCTATTCCAAATGTAATATTATTTTCTTTTATTAAATTAATATACTTTTTCTGACCTAGAGTCTTTGGTTGTATAGGTTTTGATTTTATAGTAAAAGCAATAATATCATCAGATAGTTCTTGCATTTTTTCCTCACTACCCTCAAATAATAAGTTTATACAGTAGGATATATTCTGATTATTTAATTGATTTCCCTTTTCAACCATAAGTTCTAACTCTTTAATAAGCCTTTTCCCAAGTTCTACATTTTTTTCTTCGCCTATTAGAACTATGCTTCCATCCCTTAATACTACATCAACATTAATACCTTCTTCTATAATTTTTATATTTTTATCCAAGTTACCAAATAATTGTTTTGAAAATTCATCATTCTCTATCTGTATCTTGCAGTTTATCATCAGTATAATTTCCTCCTTCTACTTTTTCATACTTTCCTATATCTTCTAAGGTTTGTATAATCACAGTAAATTTCAATATATTTTTTTCTACACTATAATTTTCATTTTTATCTATTATCCTTGCCTGTACAGGCAATAAATAATCCATTTTTTTTAAAGCTTTTGATTTAAGTGTAGTTTTAATTTGATTTAGATTCTTATCATTTTTCTTTATATTAACTTCATAAAAAGTATTTATTTGAATTTGTATTGGAAATTCAAAGCTCTTATATTGAAGCTTCAAATCCTTTGTTTTTATATCGTAATCTTTATAAGGTATATTTTTATTTGTTATAAATTCTTTATTATATAACTTAATTTTAAATATTTTTTTATTTTTTCCCGTTCTGTTCTTGCTTTTATTTGTATACTCTACCTTTTCTGTTATTTCATAAAATGTTTTTGCCCACACTTCTCCCTTAGCTGTAAGATTTCCACCAGCTATTAGTACATCTCCAGTTTTAACTATATCACCTTTTTTAATCAATGATTCTCCACTTCTTGGTATTACTTTCTCTATTATACCATCTTTTTTGGCAATTATATTACAATTTATTTTGCTATTTTCTTTAGGTTCTTCAGCTTTCTTCACTATATCTACAAAAGCACTAGTTCCCTGTATATTTATAGATATATATGCAATTGAATTAAACTTATATAATATACTATCCCTTACATCCTTTTTATTTATTATATATTTATTCGTTCCAGGCTTAAGTCCACATTCATAAAGCTGTTTTCTTAATTCTTTTTTATCTATACCTTCAGGGCAGTCTATATACACATTTGTTATAAATGTTGTCAAAAACAATAATATAAGTACAGATAAAACTCCTCCAAATAAAAGGGTTTTTCTTTTATAAACCCTTTTCATAAAAAACGGTAGTCCAACTGACCTTTTAATCTTTAAATTGTAATTAGATTTTCTATAAATACTTATAAGTTCTTTAACATCATCTTTGTATACATAGGCTTCTATTTTTGTTTCAGATATCCTTTTTATATTAAATATATAAATTTTATTTTTAGCTAAATTATTTATAAATTTTTCTAAATTTAAGCCTTCTATATTTATAACACAAAATCCTTTAATATATTGCCACAACTTTTATGCCCCCTTAAACCCAATATTCAATAGAGTATATTTTACCTTCAACACATAAATCATCCTCAGTTATATATTTAATAATAAGGTTTTCCCCTTCTATCTTTAAAACATTTTCCTTTGTATCAATTTTTATCAGCTGTTTAGAATATTCCATCACACTTGTATAATTTTCTATGTTAACACATTTATTGCTAATGGTAGTAACCCTTGGCAAATCGATTTGTAAATCATTAGGCAAGTTAACCATTATCACACCTCCCCTTATATAATTTTATGAGTTCTATATTATTTAATTCCTAATTTTAAACTTATATTTTAATTGTTGTATAGAACTTGGCTTTCATATTATTTAATATATAGAACTTTTATTTATATTTAATCTATTTATTTATGTTTAAATTTATTAGTTGAGGGCATATATATAATATATATAAATAATAAGTTTAAAAGGGAGGTTTTTATAAATGAAAAGCTTAAAAGAATTTTTACAAACTGGAGATTTTAAAGGAGAAAAACACGTACCTGTTATACATTTACCTGAGAATATAGAAAAAGACAAGGAATTTGATTTAAGAGTGTCTATAGGAGATGAGATAAAACATCCTAATACTTTAGAGCACCATATAGCTTGGGTTAAAGTTTTCTTCAAAGGTGAAAATGATAAATTTCCTGTTGAAATAGCTAGTTTTAATTTTTCAGCTCACGGTGAATCGGACAACACAACTCAACCCGTAGGAATTACAAGTGTTAAAGTTGGTAAATCAGGAACTATACACGCACTTAGCTACTGTAATATACACGGACTTTGGGAAAACAGCGCATGCATAGAGGTTAAATAAAACCATCTAGTTGCAACTATAGTTATCAGATCAATATTATCTTCAATTTAAAAATCATAGAATTTCCTTAAGAATAAAAAATACTAGCTTATTTGACAAGTTGCAACTTTTATATTAAAATCGAGTTGTTACATTGGATATTCAATAAGTTATTCAAAATTTATTAATTATGATATTTAAATAAAAACAATTCAATGAATTGTTTTTATTTTTTTGTGTAATAAAAAATAATAAAGAGGTGGTTATTTGTTTTTAAACAAGAAAGATAACAAAGTATTTATAATTTCAATTATTTTAGTAATATCAATAGTCCTGTGCTGTCTTATTGTTCCTAATTCATTTAGTTCTATAGCAAATAAAGCTTTAAATTTTTTAGTACATGAATTTGGATGGATTTATTTAATAAGTATGACTTTATTTTTGATTTTTAGTATAATGCTTGCATTTAGCAAGTATGGAAGTATAAAGTTAGGAGATGACAATTCAAAACCAGAATATAGCTATATATCTTGGTTTTCTATGTTATTTAGTGCAGGTATGGGAATTGGTCTTGTATTTTGGGGGGTTGCCGAACCGCTTAATCATTATGTATCTCCTATAGGAGTTGATAGTGGATCAGAGTTAGCCAAAAGGTTTGCTATAAAAAAAGCATTCATGCACTGGGGACTTCACCCTTGGGCTGTATACAGTATATTAGCTTTATCTCTTGCATATATACAATTTAGAAAAAAATATCCTTGTTTGATAAGTAATTTGTTTATCCCCTTATTTGGAAAGGATGTTTCTAATAGGAAAATCGGTAAATCAATAGATATTTTAGCAATTTTTGCTACTATAGGAGGTGCTGCTACTTCTCTAGGTCTTGGCACACTTCAAATAAACAGTGGTCTTAATTATTTATTCAATATTCCAGAAACTGCTATGATACAAACTATAATTATATTAGTAGTCACAGTTTTATTCATAATATCAGCTGTTGGTGGAGTTGATAAAGGGATAAAAATACTATCTAACTTAAATATATTAATGGCACTTGTTTTACTATTATTATCTATAATAATAGGACCAACCATTGACATACTTCATTCATTTTTCGTAGGTTTAAAAGATTATTCTAAAGACCTTATAATCGAAATAAATCCTTTTGGAAAACCTGATTGGTACAAATCTTGGACCATATTTTATTGGGCTTGGTGGATATCATGGGCTCCATTCGTAGGAACTTTTATAGCTAGGATTTCAAAAGGAAGAACCATAAGAGAATTTATAATAGGAGTTTTATTAGTTCCCTCAATAGTTTCATTTTTATGGTTTTCAACATTTGGTACTATGGGTACAAATTTAGGATTAGATATAGCAAACAATGCTATTTCAAAAACTTCAACTGCATTTTTCATAATTATGAATAACTACCCATTAGGAAGTTTAATATCTATAGTAGCTATAATACTTCTTTGTACATTCTTTGTTACATCAGCAGATTCAGCAACATTTGTCCTAGGTATGATGTCTTCTAATGGTAACCTAAATCCAAACAACAAAACAAAGATAACATGGGGGATATTACAATCATTATTAGCCCTATCTTTACTTTTATCAGGAGGTCTTAGTATGCTTCAGACTATATCTATAGTCGCAGCATTTCCATTTATATTTGTAATATTATCATCTATATTATGTTTAATTAAATTTTTAAAACAAGAAAACATTTAGAAAATACTAAAACTAAACTACTATTATATCAATAAAATGCGTTGGATTGATAATCTTAATTTTATCAACCAACGTATTAATTAATACTTATCTTCTCAAACATTATCCTATCTTTATTTATCTCACCTGTAGCCATAGATAATGGCAACGAAAATCTCTTCTTCCCACAGCTACCAGGATTAAAATAACGTATTCCATTTAACTCTTTATCCTCGTATTTATGAGAGTGACCATAAATAATTAAATCAATACCTTCTAACTCTTTAGGAATATCTTTCTTATCATGAACCATACAAAATTTCACCTTATCTATAACACAGTTTACTTTACAAGGAAGATTATATGCCCATTTTTCTCTATCAATATTACCACGAACAGCATATACGTATCCAATTGTTTGTAAACGGTATAACAATTCTTCGCTTCCTATGTCCCCTGCATGAAAAATATATTCACATCCTTGAAGGTATTGTATAACCTCGCCTCTTAACAAGCCATGGGTATCTGATATAATCCCTATTTTCATATCTTTATCCTTTCTTTATCTATTTATAATTATAGTATACAGTCAAATGTAAGCTTTTAAAAACTTACATTTGATTCTTTAATAATTTATTAATTCAATGATATAAATATATCTATAGTTTGATTGTTCATATCCTCTGAATCATTGTGATACAATTCAAAATCACTATCATATTTTCTATCCAAGTCCATATTCCATATTTCATACCACGCTTCACCTACTTCTTTAACCATATTACCTTTAATAGTAAACTTTGCATACTTTCCTTCATTAATTATTTTTTTATCAAGCCCATCGCTATTATCCGGCTCTGTCACTTCACAACAGCACATAAATGTATACGGTTTTGTTGCATCTCCGTCATACTTTGTATACAACCCTATTCCTTTTCCATCAACCTTGTTTCTAATATTCTCATAGATAGACTCATTAATAAATTTTTCCCACATTGCTCCAATATCCTTCATTGATTGTTCATTTTTATTAGTTGTCCTAATTGATTTTCCAACAACAACTTTTTTAGTTAATGTAACTATTTCGTATTGCATATTTATCACCTCATTATTTTATTTGTTCATTTCTATGAACTAAATATAGTATAATAAAGTTAATATGACATCAGCATGTCTTATTTTGAAAATTATTTATAGTTTTTTAAAGTTATCTCTAGTTTATTTTTAATAATTCCTCGTATGTATTTTGGAGTAATAATATTAATATGTTCACCAAAGGATATGATATAATTATATAACCACTCATCTTCTGCTATAATAATATCAATAGTAAAACTACCATCCAAATTTTTAGTAACATCTTTTTCATCAAATTCATCATATACTCTATGTTTCACTTGTGATGATAGTATAATTTTTAAGTCAATTACATTTGGTTCATTTTTATAAGAAAAAGTTGTGTCAGCTGCATTATAGTAACTTCTATCAAAAGTATGCTCAGTTACTATCAATTTCTTTATCCTATACGCCTTAAAAATACGAAAATCATTTTTTAATAAACAAAATGCTTGCAAATACCATGCTTTATGTTTAAATATCAATTTAATAGGATTGACTATTCTGTTTGTTTTATCTCCAAATAAATTATAATAATCAAACTGTATAGTTCTACAGTTTGTTAGTGAAAATTTTAATGTTTCAAATTTAGCTTTTTCTACTTTTGAACCTCCCCAATTTGAAAAATCAACTTCTATCCAATTATCAATTTTTTTATTGAATAAATTTTTCAACTTTAAAATCGAACCATCAACATTCTCATATCCAGTGACTTTAAGTGTTTCCAATCCCATTAATAAATTATTCTGTTCTTCATTTGATAAAACGGACTTATTCATTACAAAATTGTCTAGCAAACTTATTCCTCCACCTTTTCCTTTACTTGTATAAATTGGAATTCCAGCCAAAGAAAGAGTTTCTATATCTCTATATATTGTTCTTGTAGATACCTCAAATATTTCAGACAATTCCTTTGCAGTTATCTGTTCTTTATCTAATAATATATATACGATTTTAAACAACCTATCAATTTGCATTGATATCACCACCCAAGAATATTATAACAGTTAAATATGCTATATATATATTATTAAAAGATAATTTAAAATAGATGCCATATTCTTTGATACTCATTTTTGTTATATATTAAGCAATAAATTATTTATTTTTTTACTCACTTTCTGTCTTTCCTCATATATCCATTCTTCATCAATTGTAGGTCCAAAAATTTTACCAAAAGAATAATATAAATTTATTTTCTGATAATAAATTTCTAATTCATCAAGTGATTCAAATTTATACATAGGCTTGAATAATTCATTTCTTTTTGCAATAAATAATTCATCAATATATGATATAAATGTATCCATAAGCTCTTTATTATCTACATCGAATGGTATCTTCAAAAGTTTCCATTTAATAATTTGTGAAAGATTATATTTTTTTATGTTATATAGTACAATTAAATATTCATCTATATCCATTTTTTCATATAATAATGATTTACATTCTGTCTCGCCCCAAACGGATAGTTTTTCTGTTAAAGAAACATTTTCAATATTTAATATATCTTCACTTGGGCCTAAAATTGCATATTCAATATCATTATCTTTACTATTAATAGATTTATTTATATATTCAAAATTGTCTCCATATACAGCAACATATCCGACATCATATATTCCTTTCCTACCTGCTCTACCTGCTATTTGTTTAGCTTCTTGAGAATTTAAAAATCTAAATTCTTTCCCATCAAACTTTTTTATTTCCATAAATACTATTCTTTTAATCGGAAGGTTAACTCCCATTCCAATAGCATCTGTTGTAATTAAAACGGATGTTTCTTTATTTAAAAATTTAGCATACTGTTTTTTTCTAACTTCTGGCGGTAAATCACCATATATTAAACTACATTCAATTCCAAAGTTTGAATAGAGCAGAGCAAGTTCAAGAACTCTTTTTTTAGAAAACACAACTAGAGCATCTCCATCCTTAACATCTTTGTATTTAAACGACTTTTCCTCTATCTCAAGTGGAATATTGCGTTTATACTCTTTAATTATATAATCATCACCTATGTCTTTTATAATATTGATTAATATTTTTTTTGCATTTGATGCGCCACATATATGTATTTCTCTGCATCTTAATCCTAACAACGCCCTAGTCCATGCTGCCCCTCTTTTTTCATCAACTATCATCTGTATTTCATCAATTATTGCTAGTTCAAATTCTTCATTTATATTTAGTTTTTCTATAGTACATGAAATATGATCCGCATTTTGATGAATTATCTCTTCTTCTCCTGTAAATAAACTGCATGCTACCCCTTCATTATTTAACCTTTCATAGTTTTCTAATGCAAGTATTCTAAGAGGTGCAAGATATATCCCTTTTCTACTTTCTTTAAGTCTTTGCATTGAATTATATGTTTTACCAGTATTGGTCTCTCCTAAATGTAGATAAATAGTTCTCTTTATTCTTCTTGCTTTTAAATATTCATCTTTTGGATTTTGAGGAAATATTATATCCATTTTTTCATTTATCAGATTTGGGATATATTTTGTAATCAAAATATTCATTAATCCTGAACTTTTATAACATTCATAATGATTATCTATTATTTCTTCTAGTTTATAGTCCGAATTATTTTTTTGATTATATTCTGAAAGCAATTTTTCAGATACATAATTCAGTAATCCCTCATATTTTCCATATAATTTATTTGCTTCGTTATGTTTTGTAGGATTTCGTTTTTTATTAAATATGTTCTCTATTTCTGCTATAAGCTTCAATTTCTTACGAAGAGACGCTTCATGATCCCATAATTCATTTATTTTTGTGTTCTTTATTATTTGCTCAACCTGTTTTATTTGATTTTTGAGTTTTTTAATTTCTCTTTCTGCTACTGATAATTTCATGGTTATTCCTCCTTGTAATTAGTGTTTGCTATTTTGTAGATAAAAATGAGTTTTTTTGCCATTATAATTTTCATATTAATTGAAAACAATAAAATAATAAATAAATTTAAAATACTTATATTCTTGGAGGTATCAATGTCAAAAGAAGCAAAAATTTTATTAATAGTTAGTGGATTATTTACCCTTGCTAAAGGTTTGTCCAATGTTTTTGTAAATATATTCTTATGGAAAAAATCAAATGATTTTATCCTAATTTCGCAGTATAATCTAATTCAGTATATATTTTTGCCAATTTCTTTTACTATTGCAGGATGGCTTGCAAAGAAAAAAAATGGAATATGGTCGCTTAGAATCGGAATTGTTTTTTATATATTGTTTTTTATTTTAATTCTTTTAATAAAAGATCGCATTATAAAATACATTTACCCTCTTGGAATATTATTTGGAGTAGCTGGAGGCTTCTATTGGCTTGCTTTTGATGTGCTAAGCTTTGATTTTACATCTACTAACAACAGAGATACTTTTAATGGATATAATGGTTTTATAGCTGGAATATCCGCTGCTATCGCTCCTTTTACAGCAGCTTATATTATTGAAAGAAGTAACAATACGGCAGGATATATGATAGTATTTGCTCTGTCATTAATATGTTTTATTATTTTAATACTTATAAGTTTATTACTTCGTTCAAAACACTATAAAGAAAAACTAGATTTTAAGAAAATAATAGGTAGTAATAATTTTGAGTGGAATAATCTAAGAAAAAGTACAGCTGCTTGGGGATTAAGAGATGTTGTAATATTATTTTTACTCAATATATTAATCTATAAAACAACAAAAAGTGAAATGGAACTAGGAAAGCTTTTTTTAATTGCTTATTTGATTTCATCAGCATCTTATATATTAGAACAAAAGTTTATAAAACCAAACAGAAGAACATTTGCCCTACATATAGGTGCAATATTTATGTTTATTTCAGTTTTAGGACTAGTTATAAAAATCAATTATTCTTCCATATTATTCTTTATTATATTAGATGCAATGTCTGTACCATTTTTTTATGTGCCTATGACATCTGCTACTTTTAATGTACTGGCTCAGCACCATGAAGATAATATGAGAATTGAATATATTATAAGTAGAGATATTGCCCTTAATACAGGACGAATACTATGTACAACCTTACTAATGATTCTTTTAACTTTTATAAAAAACGATAGAGTACTTAATTACTTTTTACTTTTTATAGGAAGCGGTCAATTAATTGCTCTTTATTTCTTAAGAAAAATAAAAATGTGGGATGTATAAACAAGGGTGATTATTAATAATCACCCTGTTCTCATAAATCTATCTTTTAACGTAGGCTAATCTAATAGAAAATCTATTCTTGACTATGATTGTTTTTACTCGTAAGTAATATATTTATATTATTACTCTTTTTCCCTTCTAGTGAACCATGTGTATATCCAATAACATCAAAATATTGAGCAAATTCTTTGGCAAATTCTTCGTAGTGCTCACATCTACCTCTTATACATGTAGATAAATGTATTGTATCTACATCTGCTTTTTTAAGCTTTTCTATTTTTGTTTTAACACTTTCAAGTGGATTTTTGTCACATCCATTACAATTATTAAAGCAAACTAACTGACACCCAACTTCTTTATATCTTTCAAAAGAATCTTCCTTTTGATTGAATGTCCTTAAACACCCATTTGCAGTACATTTTTTTGAAACCTCTCCACATACATATATAGCAACTTTTTTCATCTTATTTTCCTCCATATTTTATACAATTTCAAAATTTATTATATCATTGTTAAAAATGATTTTATGTGTTAATTATCACACAAAAAAACTACCTCGTCATAGAAATCAATTTCTATTTCAAGATAGCCTTTTTTTATCTTTAAACAAATTATATAATTTTCAAATTATAGATAATATCCATAAAAGAACTATATTTACAACTATTTTAAACAACAAAGCCGTTAGACTTGTTTGCGTCATGAGTCAGTGCATAACAACTAGACGAATTTTATCTTTTAATACTTTTTGGTTTACTTAATATTTCAGACATAATAATCGCCTTCATCAAATCATCTGAATCTGAAAAAAGATCAAACCCTTCATCTGAATTCATACTTTTGCTATTTTTATCATAATCTTTATTTAAGTTTTGTTCCTGATTAATATAATCATCTATATTTTTAGGGTCTTGTTTAGCTTCAATATCTTCTGTAAATATAGTAGATATATCTTCATCTACATATTCCTCTTTAGACTCTTTTATATGTTTTTGTTTTTTATAGTTATAACTTAATTCATTTAAATTATTCTCTATTTTTTTAACTGTATTATTTACATTTTTTAATAAAGTATTTTTATTTTCAGTACCCTCATCTTCGTCTTTAAAAAAAGCTTTGAAAACAATACTAATCACATATATAAGAGCTGGTATTAATATGCCTTCCATATTATCACACCTTATTTATCAGTCTTTATATTTGATTTATTAGAGCCTACTTTCGATATAGATTCTCTCATATTTGTATCAGCCATAACATTTTTAAGGTTATAATAATCCATAACACCTAAATTTCCATTTTTGAATGCCTCTGATATAGCTAGCGGAATTTCAGCCTCTGCTTCAACAACTTTAGCTCTCATTTGCTCAACCATAGCCTTCATTTCCTGTTCTTTTGCTATTGCCATTGCTCTTCTCTCTTCTGCTTTTGCTTGGGCTATCTTTTTATCAGCCTCAGCTTGATCTGTTTGAAGTTGCGCTCCTATATTTCTTCCTACATCAACATCGGCTATATCTATAGATAGTATTTCAAATGCAGTGCCAGAATCAAGACCCTTTTCTAATACCCTTTGAGAAATGGAATCTGGGTTTTCAAGAACTGCCTTATGATTAATAGATGAACCTACAGTTGTGACTATACCTTCTCCAACTCTTGCTATTATAGTCTCTTCTCCTGCTCCTCCAACTAATCTTTCAATATTTGCTCTTACAGTAACCCTTGCTCTTGCTATAACCTCTATACCATCCTTTGCCATTGCTGCAATTTTTGGAGTCTCTATGACCTTAGGATTTACACTAACTTGAACAGCTTCAAGTACATCTCTACCAGCAAGATCTATAGCTGCTGCTTGCTCAAACTCAAGATTTATATTAGCTCTTTGAGCTGCAATTAAAGCATCTACAACAGAATTGACATCTCCTCCAGCTAGATAATGAGCCTCTAGGTTGTCTATTCCAAGATTTAAACCTGCTTTTGTAGCCTTTATCATCGGATTTACAATTCTAGCTGGCGAAACTCTTCTGAATCTCATTCCAACAAGTGTTAAAATAGATATCTTAACTCCTGAGAATAAAGCTGTAATCCAAAGTCCAACTGGTATAAAGCTAAAAAATAAAACTACAAGTATAACTATTAAAGCTATACCTACTATAGGTGCTATCATAATACTATCCCTCCTTGATATATCTTACTATTATTTTGTTTGATTCAACTTTTACTATTCTTACTTTTTGTCCAACTCCAATAAATATACCCTCAGTTATTACATCTAATATTTCGCCATCTACATCGATTTTACCAGATGGTCTTAAATCTGAAATACTTGTTCCTTCTTTGTTCAAATAGATTCTATTATCTTTTGATGGAATATATCCTTTTTCAACATCAAGTGTTGTATTTAAAAATAAAGTCTTATACATTTTCCTCTTAGGAAGTTTTTTTAGTATATAGATTAGCGCAAATATACTTACTGTAAACGAAATCATTATAACAAAAAAAGCTTGCACCATATTACTAGAAGCCATTATTATACTGAATATAATGCTTCCTACTCCAATTGTACCAAACAACCCAAATCCCGGAGCCATAGCTTCTATTACAAGTAGAATAATACCTATTCCAAATACAAATACAGTTGTACTAGTAGAATTGCCTGTATACATAGATCCCATAAAGAATAATGAAAATCCAACAATACTTATTATACCACCAAATCCAAATCCTGGGGTTAAAATTTCTAATATCATTCCTATAAATCCTAAAGATAGTAAAATAGGCGCAATATATGTAGATGTTATTATATTTCTAAAAAGCCCAGCAATCTTAATAGTCGCATCTTTTTGAACATAATTATCTATATTCAAATCAGTGTAAATTGCCTTATTCGAAGAAGCTATCCCATCTATAAATTTTATTTCATACGCTTTTTTAGTAGTTAAATTAAGTAACTTGCCTTTATCTACTAAATCTTTTATTTTTATATCTTTATCAGCCATGGCTGCAACAACCTCAGTATCTCTTTTCTTTTGCTCAGCTACAGCCCTAAGTTGTGATGTCCAATACGATATATTTTTTTCTGTATTAGGTATAGTTTCAGCAGAACCAATTGTAGAGTAATTGTTCATATATATATAATCACAAGATATAGATATTAAAACTCCCGCGGATTCTGCCTTTTTATTTATATAAGCTATAGTAGGTGTATCTTGTTCTATTATAATATCACTTATATCAACAGCAGAATCTACACGACCACCATAAGTATCTATATCAAAAAGTATATAGTCTGCATTTTCTTTATTCGCCTGCTCTATTGACTCTTTTATATAATGATACATCCCTTTATTAACTTCACCCTTAACATCGATTTTGTATATTATATTTTCAGAATCAGCAAATCCTTTGTATGGTAATATTAAAATAGCCATAAATAGAATTACTATCAATTTACTTATATTTTTCAAAATTTCACCCTCTTATCCATTAAGTATTTTATCGACTCTTCTTTCTAAATCTGATAGACAAAATGGCTTTATTATATAATCGTCCGCTCCCTTTTCAAAGCAGTCATCTATATCTTCCTGCTTGCAATTACAACTCAATATAAAAACCTTTGTATTCTTATCTTTTTTAGTATTTTTTATATAATCACATATTTCACAACCATCCATACCAGGAAGTGTATAGTCTGTTATGACTAAATCCGGTTTAAAACTTTCATAAATTTTTATTCCATCATTTCCATCATTACTATATTCTACATCATAATTATTCATAAGTCTATCTTTGATAATCCTAACTATCATATTAGAGTCATCTATTAACAATACTCTTTTCTTAGTGTATTCCTTTTCTAGATAAGTTATCTTTCCCCTTCCCTCATCTTTTGAAATATACAAAGCTTTATCAGCACGATCAAGAGCTTCCTGTATAGGTTCATTTTTAACTGTAGTCGTTATTCCAGCACTAAAAGATATCTTTATATTATTTCCTCGGTAATTAATATTTTTTTTGCTTATATTATCTAAGCATCTTTGCATAACACTGCAAACTTGTTTTTTTAATAAATTCTTAAATAGAATTAAAAACTCATCTCCTCCAAATCGATATATCTCATCTTCATCGCGAAGAGACTCTTTAAGTTCATTTACAAGTATGCTTAATACATAATCCCCAGCTAAATGACCATATTTATCGTTTATACTTTTAAAATAATCAAAATCTATAAATGCTATTGATATACCGTCATTATATTTTAGACTATTCTCTATATTTTTTATATTTTGATTGAAAAAATTTTTATTATATACTCCAGTAAGATTATCTTTACTTATTTTGCCATGATAGTGATCAACTTTTTTAAATATATTTTCTATTCTAACAATTAACTCTTCTGTTTGAAACGGCTTAGTTATATAATCCTCTGCCCCTTCCTTTAAAGCTCTTATTCTATCTCTAGCTATATTTTTAGCAGTCAAAAATATTATAGGGATATTTATATTTTCTTTTTTAATTTGTTCTAATAGTTCAAATCCATTTTTATCAGGCATTATAATATCCAATATCATCAAATCAACTTTTTTATTATTTAGTATAAACATTAAGTCTTTAGCGCCTAAAGATTTAATAACATTGTACCCCTGTTTTTTTAGTATATTTTCTAATAAAGACAACAAATCTACGTCATCATCTACTACTAATATTGTCTTATTCTTAATATCTTCTTTTATGTTCTTGTGTATATCCTTATTGCCGTTGTTAAAACATTTTTTATTTTTAAGACAAGAAATTTCTTTATAAATACAAGATACTCCATTTAATATTTCCCCAAAATATTCATTACACATCTCCCCATTATAGTTTTCCAAATAAGATTCGTATATTCCTGCCACATTAGACAGTTCATCCAATCCAAACATAGCAGCAGTTCCCTTTATATTGTGGAAAAATCTATATATTTTTTTATAATCTTCAGTATCTTCATTTAGCCTATATTTTATTAATATCATCATAATTTTCTCTATTTTTTCGCTTTGATTACTTAAAAACATGTGTATCGCATCATCAATCAAAAATTGTGAATCTACCACTGTCCTCTCTCCCCTTTTTTAAAGTTTGCCCTCTTTAATATTTCTCTAACTGTATAGATAAATCCTTGTGAATAAATAAAAATCCCAATAAATTGGGATTCTTACTTATTTAAAATCCATGTATAATAATTCAAAACAGTTGCAAATAATAACCAAATCAGATACAGTCCCATCAAATAACCCGAAATCTTATCTATCTTATAAAACTTAATAGTAGTTATAATAACAAATAATAAAAGTAATATTATCTCTATTAAAGCAAATCCTCTAAGTCCTAATTTGAAGTAAATTATTGGCCACATAAAATTCAATATAAGTTGCATAGAATAAAACACAAGAGCACTCTTAACTTGTTTTCTATCATCTCCATATTTCCACACTCTATAAGAAGCAATTCCCATAAGAACGTATAAAATAGGCCATACTACTTTAAATGTATAATCAGGAGGAGCAAACGACGGTTTAATTAAATTATTATATAATTCCATAGAATCCATAGTTATGTAACTACTTAAACCACCTACTATCAAAGGTATTAATATACTTATTATTAACTTTTTTATATTTCTCAAGTCTATTATCATACGCACCACCCTTTCTTATATATTTATATGTACAATAAAAAACGTTTATACATCGTTTTTTTATATATCCAAAATTACAACTATTTTTAATCACCAGAGTAGTGAGACTTGTTGGCATAACGTATGTAAATTTTGAAAACTAAACCAGTAGGGCTCTTTATGACATGATTCATAACTTAATATGAATCAAACTTTTTGCAAAATAAAAAGACTAAAGCATACGCTTTAGTCTTTTAAATCTATTGTAAGTGTTTTTTAACTAATTCATTTACAATTTTTCCGTCAGCTTTTCCTTTTACTTTAGGCATAAGCACTGACATTAATCTTCCCATTTCTTTCTTTGAAGAAGCTCCAATTTCAGTTATGGTATCGACTACTATAACTTCTATCTCTTCCTCACTTAATTGAGCTGGTAAGTAATCTTTAAGTATTTCTATTTCTTCTTGTGTTTGAGATATAAGATCTTCTCTACCTGCTTTTGTAAATTCTTCAAGTGCATCTTTTCGTTGTTTCATCTGCTTAACAACAATATCAAGTACACCTTGTTCATCAAGTTCAACTCTATTGTCTACCTCATACTGCTTAATTGCAGCTCTTATAAGAGTTACAACAGATTTTTTAACTTGATTTTTTTCTTTCATAGCAAGCTTCAAATCATCCATTAATTTTGCCTTAAGAGACATTCTCTCCACCTCTTATTCACTATCTTTTCTTGCTAGCTTTTCTCTTAGCAGCTTCAGACTTTTTCTTACGCTTTACGCTTGGCTTATCGTAATGCTCTCTTTTTCTAACTTCAGATAATATTCCAGATACAGCACATTGACGCTTAAATCTCTTAAGAGCACTATCTAAAGTTTCGTTATCTCTTACTTTTATTTCTGACATTCTTCTTCCCTCCCTCCAATACCAGCAATCTTGCTATAACTATAGCTACGATCATAAACTTGGCTTACTACAGGGTTTTAATACCATACCAAATTATTATAAACTATTTCCTCATTTTTTTCAAGTACTTTTTAGTCATATATCCCAACTATGAGAATTAATTTTTAATAACATTATATTATACGATATTAAACATTTAAATATTTAAAATCTAACCAAATTAACCTATTATAAATCTAAATTTTTTTCTTTATGCCCATTTTAAAATTTTTCCACCAATTATATGATAATGAATATGTTTTACTTCTTGACCTGCATTTTTCCCACAGTTATTCACTATTCTAAATCCATCTTCTTTAAAATTCATATCATGCGCAATTTTATTAATAATTTTATGAATATAAGCTACTATTTCCATCTCATTATCTTGTATATCAATTATAGATTCATAATGCTTTTTCGGTATAACTAATATATGAACAGGAGCTATAGGATTTATATCTTTAAAAGCTAATACCTTTTCATCTTCATATACTTTATCTGATGGTATTTCTCCATTTATTATTTTGCAAAATATACAATTATCCAAAATGTACACCTCCATAATGTAATCTAAATATTATATACTCTATTTAAGCTAAAATTCCTTCTATAAATCCATGTTTTGTGCTAATTAAATTGACATTCAATATTTTCCCCTCTATATTTTCATTAGATTTAACCAAAACTTTAATGTAATTAGAAGTTAAACCTTCATAATATCCATTTTCAAGCTTTGTTTCAAACAACACTGACACATTATTATTTAAAAATCTTTCCATAAATTTCTTGTTATTTTCATCAGATAAATTCATCAGCTTTTCGCTTCTTACTTGCTTAATCTTAGGGTCTATTTGACCTTCCATACTAGCAGCTGGGGTACCTTTTCTAGGAGAATATTTAAATACATGCATTTGAGAAAGTTCTATTTCTTTTAAAAACTCATACGTTTTTTCAAATTCATCATCAGTTTCTCCTGGAAATCCTACAATTACATCTGTAGTTATAGCTACATTTTTTATTTTTTTTCTAAGATTCTTTACAATATTTTTGTATTGTTCTGTGTTATATTTTCTATTCATTCTTTTAAGAGTTTCATCACATCCACTTTGAAGAGACAAGTGAAAATGCGGACATATTTTTTCCATAGAAGCTATCTCATCTATAAATTCATTATCCATTAAAAGAGGCTCTACAGAACTTAATCTTATTCTTTCAATTCCATCTATTTTATGAATTTCTTTTAATACCTCAAGTAAAGTAACATCACCTAAGTCTTTTCCATAAGAGGCTACATGAATCCCAGTTAATACTATTTCTTTGAATCCATTATTAGCAAGATCTTTTACTTCACTTGATATATTATCTAACAATCTACTTCTAACCGGTCCTCTTGCATAAGGAATTATGCAATAAGAGCAAAATCTATCGCATCCTTCTTGTATCTTTAAAAATGCTCTTGTCTTTCCTCTAACCTCTTTTATTTGCATTTCCTCAAATTCTCTAACCTTCATGATATCATCGACAGTACTTATTTTATCATGTTTAGTTATATCTTCTATAATTTCTACTATTTTATTTCTGTCATTAGTTCCCATTACTACATTTACTTCTTCTATATCAAGTATTTCTTCTGGAGCTACTTGAGAATAACAGCCTACAACTGCGATTATAGAATTGGGATTTATTTTTTTGGACCTTCTTATAAATTGTCTTGACTTTCTATCACTCATATTAGTAACAGTACAAGTATTTATTACATATATATCTGCATATTCTTCATGGTCTACAACTTCGTAAGAAGCTTTTTTAAAAAGCTCTGTCATAGCCTCCGTCTCATATTGATTTACTTTACATCCTAATGTATAAAATGCTACCTTATTCAATACTAACATCTCCTTTTAGATGGGATAGTTCATAAATAACTATTGAAGATGCTACTATTGAAGCAGTCTCTGTTCTTAGTATTCTAGGTCCTAAACTTATAGATGTCGCTCCTATATCTTGAAGTATATTTATTTCTTCTTCATCAAATCCGCCTTCTGGACCTATAAATATGCCAACTGAGCTTATATTAGCTTTATTTATAGCATCCTTTATAGATTTCGAATCTTCTTTTTCGTATGGAACTATATTAATACTATTTTTTCCCATATCTAAGAGAGCTTCTTTAAAACTCAAAGGATCTTTTACCTTTGGAATAATCCCTCTTTTGCTTTGCTTAGCCGCTTCATAAACTATTCTTTCCCATCTTTGAATTTTTTTATCTTTTTTATCTTCAAGTTTTGCAACACTTCTCTTCGTTATAACAGGTATAATCTCACTAACACCTACTTCTGTTAGTTTTTGAAGTATTAAATCCATTTTCTGACCTTTTGGAAGCCCTTGATATAGCTTTACTTTAATATCACATTCTCTTTTAATATCTACCGGTTTTATTATATTTAAAAACACTTCTTTTTTTGTTATATCTTTTATCTCACATATATACTCATTGTTGTTTTTATCACATACTTCAAGTTTTTCTCCAATACTACATCTTAAAACCTTTGATATGTGCTTTACATCCTCACCTTGTATTAAGCATTCCTTTTGTTCTAAATTTATATTATTTAAATCCACAAAAAATCTATCCATTATTATTCACCCTTTTTAGATACGATAACTGCCCATTCTCCCATAGTATTAACCTCTAAAATTTCGAAGTTATTCTCTAAAAGAGCAGCTTTAACGAGTTCTATTTTCTCAAGTATTATACCAGATGATATGAATAATCCTCCATCATTTAAGAAATTAGAAACATCTTTTGCAAGTATAGCTATAATCTCTGCTATAATATTGGCAACTACTATGTCAGCTTTTTCAGTAACAACATTCATTAAATTTCCGTATCTTATTTCAACAGAAGAATCTACGTTATTAAATTCTACGTTTTCTTTAGAAACCTTAACAGCAACCTCATCAAGGTCTACGCCTATAGTTTCTTTAGCTCCAAGTTTAGCTGCTGCAATAGATAATATACCGCTCCCGCACCCTATATCAAATACTACATCTTCATTATTTATTCTCTTCTCTAATTCTCTTATACACATGGTTGTAGTTTCATGAGTTCCCGTCCCAAATGCCATACCTGGATCAAGCTCTATTACTATCTCGTCTTCATTTTTCTCATATTCTTCCCATGTAGGTTTTACAACTATTTTTTCTCCTACTTTAGCAGGTTTATAATATTGTTTCCATGAATTAGCCCAGTCCTGTTCGTCGACCTCAGTTATATTCACACTACCTTCTCCTATATTTATTCCATACGTTGGAAGTAGCTTTATTTTTTCTCTTATCATTTCGACTTCTCCAACGATGTTCTTTTGTTCGTTAAGGTAGGCCTTTATTATAACCCCTTCATATCCTGTATCAAATACATTTTCTTCTATGTAATCCCAAGCTACATCTTCTTTATCTTGAAATAAGAAATCATTAGGATCTTCTATTACCACACCGCCCACTTCACACTCATAAATAATACTTGTAACTGCTTCAACCGCTTCCGTAGTAGTTTTAATTGTAACCTCAATCCACTTCATAAAGATACCTTCCTTCATATCATTATTTTTTCCAATTTAACTGTAGTAATTATTATACAGTAATTTAAGACAAGAATCTACACAAAATATCATGTATTCTATTTTTCCTATTTTTTCTCTTCCAAACATAATATTATTATCAACAATAATAAATTTGTATATACAATCCAGTAAGAATCTCATCTAAATATTAAGTAATTATTTTAAATTTTTTCTAATAAATTGAATAACTATATGTATATTTACAAATAATACATGTGAATTTCTATAATAATTTCATTATTAAGTAAAAGGTAGGTGAAACTATGAAAATTAAAATAAGGGAAGATGAAAAAAAAGATTTTGAAAAACTAGATGAAATAATAAATCAACACAAAGATGAAAAAGGTATGCTTATTAGTATTTTACAAAAATCACAAGAATACTTTGGATATTTACCAGAAAAAGTTCAAACATACATATCCCAAGAACTCGATATACCTATTTCAACTATCAACGGTGTTGTAAGCTTTTATTCTTTGTTCTCACAAAAACCACAAGGAAAGTATACTATAGGAGTTTGCCTCGGAACTGCCTGTTATGTAAAAGGTGCTCAAGATATTTTAAATACAATCAAAGAAGAACTGCATATAGATGTAAACGAGACAAGTATGGATAAATTGTTTACTTTAAAATCCACACGATGCATAGGCGCTTGTGGTCTTGCTCCAGTTATAACTATAAATGATGAGGTACATGGAAAAGTATCTCCTGCTGATGTTCCTTCTATACTTTATAAGTATCTGAAAGAACACAAAGATTCAAATACTTTAAATTAGGAGGTGACTTTATTGAATTTCAAAAAATTAAATTCTATTGAAGATCTAATGCAATTAAAAGAAAATGAGCTCAAATCTATAAATATAAGATTTAAAGACAAAAGTATAGAAAAAGAAATAAATAAACACCATATACTGGTATGCGCAGGAACTGGCTGTACATCATCTAAAAGTAATCTAGTAAGACAAAAACTGGAAGAAGAAATAATAAAAAGAAATTTACAAGAAGATGTTAAGGTGTTTAAAACAGGTTGCTTTGGATTTTGCAAATTAGGTCCAATAATAGTAGTTCATCCAGATAGAACTTTTTATGTTGAAGTATCTCCTGATGATGTGGACGATATTTTAAATGATCACATTCAAAACAAAAAATTAGTAGATAGACTTTTATATCATTCACCTAAAAATGATGAAATTCAAAAGACTATTGACGAAATAGACTTTTTCAATCATCAAGTGAGAATAGCCCTTAGAAATTGTGGTCTTATTGATCCAGAGAATATAAATGAATATATAGCTATGGATGGGTATATGGCTTTATCAAATATTTTAAAAAATAATACACCTCCTCAGGATATAATTGAGGAAATAAAAAAATCAAATCTTAGAGGTCGTGGCGGAGGTGGATTTCCAACAGGAATCAAATGGGAATACGCAGCATCTTACAAAGATGATTCAAAATACGTAGTATGCAATGCAGACGAGGGCGATCCTGGTGCTTTTATGGATAGATCTATACTCGAGGGAGATCCTCACAGTATCATAGAAGCAATGAGTATAGCAGGATATTGTATAGGAGCTAATAAAGGATATGTATATGTAAGAGCTGAATATCCAATAGCAGTTGAGAGACTAAAAATAGCTATCGCTCAAGCGAAAAAAGCGGGACTTTTAGGACAAAATATATTAGGGTCCTCATTTAGTTTTGATTTAGATATAAGACTAGGAGCTGGAGCATTTGTTTGTGGTGAAGAAACAGCTCTTATTCAATCAGTCATGGGCCTTAGAGGTGAGCCTAATCCTAGACCTCCATTTCCTGCTCAATCTGGTCTTTGGAGTAAACCAACTTTAAATAACAATGTAGAAACATATTCAAATATTCCTATAATCCTTAACAAAGGAGCCTCTTGGTATACAAGTATTGGAACAGAAGATAGCTCAGGCACAAAGGTATTTGCCTTAGCTGGGCAAATAAACAATACAGGTCTTATAGAAGTACCTATGGGGACATCTCTTGATACGATAATTTTTGATATTGGTGGCGGAATTAATCATAATAAAAAGTTTAAATCTGTTCAAACTGGCGGACCCTCAGGTGGATGTATTCCTAGTGAATTATTAGACACAAAAATAGATTTTAAATCTTTAACAGATATAGGTTCCATGATGGGATCTGGTGGTCTAATCGTAATGGATGAGTCTGATTGCATGGTTGATATTGCTAGATTTTACCTTGAGTTTGCACAAGAAGAATCATGCGGAAAATGTATTCCATGTAGAATAGGTACAAAACGACTTTTAGAGATATTAAATAAAATAAGTGATGGAAAAGGAGAAATGAAAGATTTAGATATATTAAAAGAACTTTCATACGATATAAAAAATGCCTCTTTATGTGGACTAGGTCAAACAGCGCCTAACCCTATTTTAAGTACATTAAAATATTTTGAAAATGAATTTATATCTCATATAAAAGATAAAACTTGCCCTGCTGGAGTTTGTAATAATTTATTGAAGGTCGTTATTTCAGATGAAAAATGCATTGCCTGCGGAATTTGCGCTAAAATTTGCCCAGTAAATGCTATTTCAGGTCAAATAAAAAAGCCTCCTTTCATTATAGACCAAAATACTTGTATTACATGTGGCGCATGTATTCCAAAATGTCCAGTAGATGCAATATATAAAAAATAAAGGCAGGTGATATTTATGAAAAATACTAAAGAAAATAACGAAGATAAAAAGGTAAATATAACCATAGATAACATAACTTATGAGGTTCCTGACGGAATTTCTGTTCTTGAGGCCGCTAGAATACTTAATATTGAGATTCCAAGTTTATGCTATTTGAAAGATATTAATGAAATAGGCGCTTGCAGGGTATGTGTTGTTGAAATAGAAGGTATTAACAACCTACAAGCATCTTGTGTTTATCCCGTACGAGAAGGATTAAGAATCAAAACTAATACAGAAAAAGTCAGAAAAGCTAGGAAATCTGCTGTAACATTATTACTGTCAAATCATCATAGAGAATGCTTGACCTGTGTTAGGAATTTAAACTGCGAGCTTCAAAATATAGCAGATAATCTTAACATTAGAAATATACCTTACACAGGAGAAATGCAGGATTATGGATTTAACGACAACAATCCAGCTATACAAAGAGATTATAATAAGTGCATCCACTGTAGAAGATGCATGGCAGCTTGTAATACTATACAAGATTGCGATGTATACTCTCCTTTAAATAGAGGTCTTGATACTGTAATAGCTCCTGCCTTTAAAAAGGATTTAGCAGATGTAACTTGTATAATGTGCGGTCAATGTGTTCTTGCTTGTCCTACAGGCTCTTTAAGTGAAAAAGAGGAAATACCCAATGTTTGGAATGCTATATCAGATCCGGATAAGATAGTTATAGCTCAGACTGCACCCTCTATACAGGTAACCATTGGAGAATCCTTCAATATGCCAATTGGTACTCTTGTAACTAAAAAGCTTGTTACATCACTTAAAAGACTTGGGTTTGACAAGGTATTTGCAACAGACGTTACTGCTGATTTAACAATAATGGAAGAAGGTAGTGAATTAGTTGATAGAATCTTAAACGAGCCAGAAAAGCTTCCTCTTTTATCATCGTGTTGTCCTGGTTGGGTCAAATTTGCAGAAAACTTTTATCCAGAACTTTTAGATAAACTATCTTCTACTAAGTCTCCTCATGAAATGTGTGGTGCCTTAACTAAAACTTGGTATGCTAAAAAATACAATATAGATCCAAGTAAGATAGTTACAGTAGCTATAATGCCTTGTACTGCTAAAAAATTCGAAGCTGCACGTCCAGAGATGACTTCAGATGGATTTAGAAATGTAGATTATGTTCTTACAACTAGAGAATTAGTTAAGATGATTAGAGAGGTAGGTATTGATTTTTCAAATTTACCAGATAGCGAATATGATGAACCTTTTGATCAATTCAGTGGAGCTGGTATGATATTTGGAGCTACAGGTGGCGTATTAGAAGCTGCTGTTAGAAGCGCTCATAAACTAATTACAGGAGATGAGATGTCTGTTCCTGATTATGAAGACGCCAGAGGTCAAAGCGGTCTAAAATACGGAGTTGTAAAACTAGGTGATAAAACCATTACAATAGCTATCGCTCATGGTACAAAAAATGCTAGAATTGCTATAGAAGATTTCAAATCTGGCAAGAAAAAATTTGATTATATGGAAGTTATGGCATGCCCTGGAGGATGCGTAGGCGGAGGAGGCCAACCAATTCTTGCAAATAGGGATTATAAGTATATATCTTTAAGCTACAGACACAATAGAGCTGATACCTTATATAATGTTGATACCACAAAAAATATAAGACGATCTCACGATAACCCAAGAATACATCAAATTTACAAAGAGTTTTTAGGAAAACCACTATCTCATATATCTCATAAATACCTTCATACAACTTTTACTCCTCGTGGTAAGTATCCTTATCTAAATAAAGATGATTCTGAAAAATAAGCTATTGGCACATACCAATAGTTTATTTTTTTTAACTTAATTATACAATTAATTAATTTTTTTCGTTTAAAGTAAAAAAAATACTTTTTTTAAACATTTTTCAATTAATTTAAACAATATATGTATTTTTATGATATAAATATATATAAATACATTTATATCATAAAAATAAGGAGGATGTTTATGGAGGTTTTTGTTGCTAGACAACCAATTTTTAATAGAAATAGAGAAGTTATAGCATATGAACTTTTATATAGAGACGGAAACAAAAATTTTTTTGATGCTAGTATAAATTCTAGTAAAGCTACATCTATACTCCTTGTAAATAGTTATTTTTCAATAGGACTTGAAAATTTAACTAAAACTAATAAAGCATTTATAAATTTTGACAAAAATTTAATACATAACGATATTCCATTAATTTTTAATAAAGATACAATAGTTATAGAGCTTTTAGAAGATATCATTCCAGATGAAAATTTTATAAATAAAATTAAAAATCTAAAATCACATGGATATATAATAGCTTTAGACGATTATAAAGCTGATTATCCTTACGAAAATTTAGTAGAACTTTCAGATATTCTAAAAGTAGATGTTCTTAACAATACAATATATGATTTAGAAAAAATCGTTAAAAAATATGATAATAATAAAAGAAAATTTCTTGCAGAAAAAGTTGAAACAAATGAAATGTTTGACTTTGTTAAAAGTATTGGGTATGACTATTTTCAGGGATACTTTTTTAACAAACCAACAATAATCAAAGGCAGAGGAATTTGCGGAAATAGAATTCATTATTTTCTAATTTCAGAAGAATTAAATAAGAAAGAACCTTCATATGACAAAATTACAAAAATAATAGAATCTGACACTAGTATAGCTTATACATTTTTAAGACTTGTAAATTCAAAGTTCACATTGATAAGTGAAATTCATTCTATAAAACATGCTCTGGCAATGTTAGGACTAAAAGAAATAGAGAAATGGGTATACATAGTAATGATGCAGAATTTCCAAAAAAATTCTTGTAATGAAACTTTTAAAACATCTCTTTTCAGATCTAAACTCGGTGAGTTTTTAGCAGAAAATTCTATTCATAATAACAGAAAAAACGAAGTAATGCTAATGGGTCTTATGTCTGTTATCGATACTTTATTGGAAGAGCCTATGGAAAAAATATTAAAAAAACTCCCCTTATCTGAAGATATAAAAAAAGCATTACTACAAAAAGATAGCCCTCTTACTGATATATATAATTTCATACTAAAATATGAAGAAGGCCGTTGGGAAGAAATTTCTATATATGCTCAAAAACTAAATATAGATATACATAAACTTCCTGATTTCTATTTTGAATCTATAAAATGGACGGATGAGTTAAATGCATTAATAACAGAAAACAAATCAGTTTAATATTATACTAAAAAAAGTCTGTTGACAAAGTTGATGTCAACAGACTTTTTTTACTCTATATAAAATTATATAATTTGCAAGTTATAGATAACATTGTAAAAGTACTACAGCATCAACTATTTTGAGCAACGGAGCCCGTAGGACTCGTTGGCGACATGAGCTATGCGGCAGCATAAAGCGAATTTTTATTTAAATAAATCTTTCATTTTATCAAAGAAGTTTTTACGCTGTTCGTGAACCTCTTCTCCACTTTCCTTTGCAAATTGTTTTAATAGATCTTTTTGCTTTTCTGAAAGTCGCTTAGGAACCTCTACTACAACTTTCACATACTGGTCTCCCCTTGTTTTTGATCTAAGTCTTGGTATACCTTTTTCTCTTAACCTAAATACCGTTCCGGTTTGAGTTCCCTCAGGTATTTTATACTTAACCTTACCATCAAGAGTAGGAACTTCAACCTCGTCACCAAGAGCAGCTTGTGCAAATGTTATAGGCATTTCACAATATACATCATTTCCATCTCTTTCAAATAGTTTATGAGGTAATACATCTATTACAACATATAAATCTCCTCTTGGACCTCCTCTTAATCCTAATTCCCCTTCACCAGAAAGTCTTATTGCAGAACCTTCATCTATTCCTGCTGGTATTTTAATATTAACCTGCTTTTTCTTGCTAATCTCACCTTTACCACCACATTTAGTACAAGGTGTTTCAATTATACTTCCGCTACCTGAACAAGCATGGCAAGCTCTAACATTCATCATAGTTCCAAATGGAGTTCTTTGAGCTTGCTTTACCTCACCTGAACCTCCACAAGTAGGGCAAGTTTTTTTAGATGTTCCTGGTTTTGCTCCTGTTCCAGAACATTCTTCACAATTTTCACTTCTATTTATATTTATTTCTTTTTCAGTTCCAAATGCAGCTTCCTCAAAAGAAATACTCATTCTATATCTAATATCAGACCCTCTTTCTGGTCCATTTCTTCTTCTTGATCTTCCACCGCCAAATATGTCTCCAAACATATCTCCGAAGATATCCTCAAATCCACCGAATCCAGATCCATTAAAATCGAATCCGCCATGGCCTCCAAATCCTCCATTTGCTCCAGCATGACCAAACTGATCGTAGTTTTGTCTTTTTTGAGAATCCGAAAGAACTTCATAAGCCTCATTTGCTTCTTTAAACTTTTCCTCGGCTTCTTTATTATCTGGATTTCTATCTGGATGATATTTCATAGCAAGCTTTCTGTATGCTTTTTTCAACTCCTGGTCTGAAGCGCCCTTTTCAACACCTAGCACTTCATAATAATCCCTTTTACTCAACTTATATCACCGCCCATATCATAATAATAGCTTGTGACTTTATTTGCCACAAGCTATTTATATTATTTTTCGTCATCAACAACTTCATAATCTGCATCAACAACATTTTCGTCCTTAGGACCTTCTTGACCTTGATCTCCTTGTGCTTGTTGATCTGCAGCTGCTTGTTGATACATTTCTTGAGAAACCTTATGGAATTTAGTCATTACATCTTCAGTAGCTTTTTTAAGTTCTTCTGAAGTTGCATCTTGTTTCTCTTTAACTTCTTTTAAGTTCTTAATAGCGGCTTCTATTTCTGCTTTATCATTTGCCCCTACTTTATCTCCTAATTCATTTAAAGTTTTCTCTGTTTGGTATATAGTAGATTCTGCATTATTAACAGCTTCTATCTTTTCCTTTCTTTCTTTATCTTGTTGAGCATTCATTTCTGCTTCTTTAACTTTTCTTTCTATTTCTTCTTCTGAAAGGTTTGTATCAGATGTAATAGTTATCTTTTGCTCTTTACCTGTTCCCATATCTTTAGCTGAAACATGAACAATACCATTTGCATCTATATCAAATGTAACTTCTATTTGAGGTACTCCTCTTGGCGCTGGTGGAATATCTGTTAATTGGAATCTTCCAAGCGTAGTATTGTCAGCTGCCATAGATCTTTCACCTTGAAGAACGTGAATGTCAACAGCAGTTTGATTATCAGCAGCTGTAGAGAATACTTGAGATTTCTTAGTTGGTATAGTAGTATTTCTTTCTATTATCTTAGTTAATACTCCGCCTAAAGTTTCGATTCCTAAAGATAAAGGAGTAACATCTAAAAGTAATAAATCTTTAACTTCTCCAGTTAATACTCCACCTTGAATTGATGCTCCTACAGATACACACTCATCTGGATTTATTCCTTTATGAGATTCCTTACCTATAAATTTCTTGATTCCTTCTTGAACTGCTGGTATACGAGTTGAGCCTCCAACTAATAATACTTTGTCTATATCTGATGGATTAAGACCAGCGTCTGCTAATGCTTTTCTTGTTGGCTCCATAGTATTTTCTACCAATTTAGCTGAAAGTTCTTCAAATTTAGCTCTTGAAAGATCCATATTTAAATGTTTTGGACCAGTAGCTGTTGCAGTTATAAACGGTAAATTTATATTTGTACTCATAACACTTGAAAGCTCTTTTTTAGCTTTTTCAGCAGCTTCCTTTAATCTTTGAAGACTCATCTTATCATTTCTTAAATCTACACCTTCTTGCTTTTTAAAGTCCTCAGCTATATAGTTAATTATTAAATCATCAAAGTCATCTCCACCTAAATGATTGTTTCCATTAGTAGCTAAAACTTCAAATGCTCCATCTCCAATTTCAAGTATGGATACGTCAAAAGTACCTCCACCTAAGTCAAATACTAATATTTTTTGATCTTCATTAGCTTTATCAAGACCATATGCTAAAGCTGCAGCAGTTGGCTCATTTATAATTCTCTTCACTTCAAGTCCTGCTATTCTACCTGCATCCTTAGTTGCTTGTCTTTGAGCATCTGTAAAATAAGCTGGAACAGTTATAACAGCTTCTTTAACAGTTTCTCCTAAGTGTGCCTCTGCATCAGCCTTTAATTTTTGAAGTACCATAGCCGAAATTTCTTGTGGGCTATAATCTTTTCCATCTATATTAACCTTATAATCTGTTCCCATATGTCTTTTTATAGACATTATAGTTTTCTCAGGATTAGTAACAGCTTGTCTTTTTGCAGGCTCTCCTACTATTATTTCACCATCTTTTCCAAAAGCTACAATAGATGGAGTAGTTCTCATTCCTTCTGCATTAGTTATAACTGTTGGCTCTCCTCCCTCAAGCACTGATACACATGAATTCGTTGTTCCTAAATCAATTCCAATTATTTTACTCATATATATATCCTCCTTTAAATTCCATATTATATCTATTTTGATACTTTAACCATTGCTGGTCTTATAACTTTATTTGTAAACTTATATCCTCTTTGTAATACATCTACAACCTTATTAGGCTCAACACCTTCTATTTCATCTTGAAGCACAGCATAATGATAATTTGGATCAAAATCACATTCATCTGTTTGTATCTCTTCTACTCCAAACTTTTTTAAAGTGTCTACTAATTGTTTTAATACAAGCTCTACACCTTTGTAAATGCCACTTTCTTTTTCATCATCAGCAGAAGAGTCAATAGCTCTTTGCATATTATCCATAACAGGAAGTAATTCTGTTATTATCTTTTCATTTGCAAATAAGCTTATATCACTTTTTTCCTTATCAACTCTTCTTCTATAATTGTTGAAATCTGCTTGAAGTCGTTGTAGTGAATCTTTAGCTTCTTGTAATTCTTTATCTTTAGAGTCTATTTTTTCGCAAGACTCCTCTGTTTGTTCAAACTCTGGTTCAATTTCTTGGTCTATTTCTTGTTCAATTTCATTTTCAGGCATTTCTTTTTCATTCAAAACGTTCACCCCTTAATACCTATATTACAATTTCTTTTTAACAGAATTTTTTAATACATCTCCTACACAGTTAACTATAGAACACATTTTTGAATAGTCCATTCTAGTGGGTCCAATAATGCCTATCTTACCTATGACTATTCCATCTATATCACAAGTAGCTGTTATAACACTACAATCTTTTATTATATCATAGTAGTTATCACTACCTATAACTATATTAAGATGTTCTTTAGTTATACCTTTTGTATTTAATATATTTGCAACTGTTTGCTTTTCTTCTAATACATTTAAAAAAGCCTTAGCCTTTACTATATCATTGAATTCAGGAAAATTGAATATATTAGTAACTCCATTTAACAAAATCTCTAATTCATCTGTTTGAGATAAATTATAATATATTCCATCTAATATATTATCCAAAATATTACTGTAATTTAGCATTTTGGAATTTACATACCTAATAAATTCCTCATCTAAATCACTCATTGTCTTTCCACTAAAATGTTCACTTAACATTTTGGAGACTATATTTACTTTTTCTTGATTCATTTGCATATTGTGTTTTATCAAGGTATTTTTAACAACACCTTTATCAGTTATTATAATGAGTAAAATGCTATTTTCAGTAACATGTATTATTTGTAAATGCTTTATTTTACTAGCACTAGCCTTTGGTGTTAATGCAACAGACGTACAGTTAGTAAATTTAGAAAGAAGCTTAAGAGTATCTTCTAATAAATATCTAACTTCACCCATATTTTTGATTATAGACTGCTTTATAACATGTCTTTCTGGATCTGTTAGATTATCTTCTTTCATCAAGCTATTTACATACAATTTATATCCCTTTTCAGATGGTACTCTACCTGAAGAGGTATGAGGCTGAATTAAGTAACCCATCTCTTCTAAATCAGACATCTCATTCCGTATTGTAGCTGCACTCACTCCTAATTCATATTTTTTCGATATGGTTCTAGATCCTACAGCTTCAGCATTCTCAATATAATCTTTTATTATCGCCTCAAGTATCTTTCTTTTTCTTTCAGTTAAACTCATAAGAATCACCTCTTCGCTGTTAGCACTCACCACATCCGAGTGCTAAAAACCTTATGCATTTAAAATACCACTATTATTTCATTTTGTCAAGATTACTTTTTCAAAAATTCTACAAACACTTTATTACTTATATCGATTCCCTTGTTTGTCAAGCTCAATCTAGAATCCACCAACTCTATAAGATTCGTATTTTTTAAAGATTCTACTTCGTTTTTATACATTTTCATAAAATCAACTTTAAATTCTTCATTAATCTTTTTCAAGTCTATACCTTCATTCATCCTAAGTCCCATAAATATTTTTTCCTCAATCATATCTTGTTTATCAAGCTTTTCTATATTTTCTATAGGAAGTTCAAAATTTCTTAGTTTTTCACAATACGTTTTTATATCCTTATAATTAGAAAATCTCTCTTTATTCAAATAAGAGTGAGCTCCCGGACCAAGACCTAAATATTGCCCACATCTCCAGTATAGTATGTTATGTTTACACTCTTTTTTATCTTTTGCATAATTTGAGATTTCATATTGATTATATCCCTTTTCTTTTAAATAATCTCTTGTATAGTAGTACATTTTCAAATCTAATTCCTCGTCTAATAGTTCTAGTTTTCCTTCGTCATATAACCTTCCAAACACAGTCTCATTTTCTATTATAAGAGAATACGCAGATATATGACTCGGATTCAGTTTTACAACATCTTTAAGAGTTTGCTTCCAATGTTCAAAGGTTTGACTTGGAAGAGAAAACATCAAATCTACATTTATATTCTCAAAACCTATTTTTCTTGCTATTTCAAAGTTTTCTTTGAATTCTTCATACGAATGTATTCTTCCAAGAGACTCTAAATGCTTTCTATCACTCGATTGAAGACCTATACTAAGCCTATTTACACCCGATAAGAATAGAGTATTTAATTTTTCTTCAGTCAAAGTACCAGGATTTGCTTCAATACTTATTTCAGCATCATCTACTATATCAAAGTTACTATGTATATTGTCTATCAATAGTTTTAGTTCTTCATTTTCTAAAATACTAGGAGTTCCTCCTCCAATAAATACAGTTGAAAAACAATCTTTATCGAATTGTTTAGAGTAAAGATTCATTTCAGTTATTATACTTCGAATATACCTCTTCTTATCTTCATAATCTAATTTAAAAGAATTAAAATCACAGTAATTACATTTTTTTATACAAAAAGGTACATGTACGTAAAGCCCTTTTCCCAATATAATTCCTCCTAATAAAAAAATTCGTCTAGTCGCTACGCAATAGCTAATGTCGCCAACGATCCCTATGGTATCCGTTGCTCAAAATAGTTGCAAGTGAAGTTCTTCAATCAATATTATACACAGATTTAAAACTATATAATTTCGTATAGAATATTAAAGCCCTAAAATACTATAGAATAGTATTTTAGGACTCTTTACTTTTTTAATCTATTTTCAGTACTGACATAAATGCCTTTTGAGGAACCTCTACAGATCCTATTTGTCTCATTCTCTTCTTACCTTCTTTTTGCTTTTGAAGTAGCTTTTTCTTACGAGAGATATCTCCACCATAGCATTTAGCTAAAACATCTTTTCTAAGAGCCCTTACAGTTTCTCTTGAAATAACCTTATTTCCCACAGAAGCTTGTATTGGAACTACAAACTGATGTCTTGGTATTTCATCTTTTAATTTTTCACACATAACCTTGCCTCTATTATATGCCGTACTCTCATGTACTATAAATGACAGTGCATCTACTTGCTCTTTATTTATAAGTATATCTAGTTTTACTAGGTTAGATTGTTTGTATTCTTTAAATTCATAATCTAGAGATCCATATCCTCTTGTTCTAGATTTTAAAGCATCAAAGAAATCATATATAACCTCGTTCAGTGGAAGTTCATAATGAAGCATAACTCTTCTTGTATCTATATACTCCATATTTTTCATTTCTCCACGTCTTTCTTGTGCAAGTTCCATAACAACTCCTACATAATCATTAGGAACTATTATATTAGATTTAACAATAGGTTCTTCCATCATTTGTATTTCAGCAACAGGAGGAAGATTAGTAGGATTTTGTATCATTAATACTTCTCCATCATGCTTAGTAACCCTGTATATAACAGATGGCGCAGTAGTTATTATGTTAAGATCAAACTCTCGATCTAGTCTTTCTTGCATTATTTCCATATGAAGAAGCCCCAAAAATCCACATCTAAATCCAAATCCTAAAGCTGCAGATGTCTCTGGCTCAAATTCAAGTGCCGCATCATTTACTTGTAATTTTTCAAGTGCGTCTCTTATGTCTTCATATTTTTCACCTTCCGCTGGATAAATACCACAGTAAACCATAGGAGTTGCCTTCTTATAACCTGGCATAGGTTCATCCGTTGGATTTTCATGATCTGTTATAGTATCTCCAACTTGACAGCTTCTTATTTCTTTTATACTAGCTGCAACATACCCTACATCTCCCGCACATAACTCATCTATAGTAACTTGTCCAGGTGCCATAACTCCAACTTCTGTAACTTCAAAAGTCTTTTTAGTATTCATCATTCTTATTTTCATACCTTTTTTTAGAGTTCCTTCAAACACTCTTATATATGCCACAACTCCTTTATAGCTATCATAGTATGAATCAAATATCAAAGCCTTCAAAGGGGCATCTTTATCTCCTTGCGGGCTAGGGACACTCTTAACTATAGCCTCTAGCACATCTTCTATGTTAAGTCCCTCTTTTGCAGATACTAACGGAGCCTCTGATGCATCAATTCCAATTATATCTTCTATTTCTTCCTTTATCTCATCTGGTCTAGCACTTGGAAGATCTATCTTATTTATAACAGGTACTATTTCAAGATTTTGATCTATTGCTAAATAAACATTAGCAAGAGTCTGAGCTTCAACCCCTTGTGCTGCATCTACTACTAAAAGTCCTCCCTCACACGCTGCAAGGCTTCTTGATACCTCATAGTTAAAATCTACATGTCCTGGAGTATCTATTAAATTTAAATAATATTCATTTCCATCTTTAGCTTTATATATCAATCTTATATTTTGAAGCTTTATAGTTATTCCTCTTTCTCTTTCTAAATCCATATTGTCTAAAAGCTGATCTTTCATATCTCTTTCACTAACAAGTCCTGTATGTTGAATTAATCTATCAGCTAAAGTAGATTTTCCATGATCTATATGAGCTATTATACTAAAATTACGAGTTCTACTTTGTTTATTCATTGCTTTATGCTTCCTCCTCATCTATATTAAAAATTCGTATAGTCGCTACGCACTGACTCATGACACCAACGAGTAATTATGTATATATGCACTTATTTTAATAAGCAATATAATCTTTATTGTATAATGTAATTATCTATATTTCAATAAATTTTTATTCGTTTTATAATACATATTTTAAATATCAACTATAAAATTCGCTTTATGCTACTGCATGTCTCATATCGCCAACGAGTCATACTGGCTCCGTTTCTTAAATCAGTTGATTATATAGTACTCTAATCAATGTTATGGACAGATTGAAAATTATATTTCTATAAATTAAACAAGGCTTATCTTACTTTATAAGATAAGCCTTCAACAAATGTATATACTTTATAATAAATAGATTTATCGTAAATTCCCATAAAAGTTCTAGTTCGATAATCAACTATATTTATACAAGATAAAAATATTATCAAGGTAACCAATGTAAATATCCTTCTAGTTAAAATAATTTTCTTATTTTTTTTACTTTCTATAGTTTTTTCTAGTCTTCCCATAAAGATCACCTTTTCATATTTTTTAAAGCTTCATCTAATATCTCTGATAAATATTTAGTAGTATTCAAAGATTCCTGTATAGTATTTGCATTTCCTCCTATCTCTATTAGAGCATAATTATTCGATAAAAATTGATTGAATTTACCATATGGCTTTACTATAACTTTTTTTGCAAGACCAGGATATTTTTTATTGCTTATATCTATTATATAATTTGCAAATTTTTCTACTTCTGTCCTGTTAGCACTTTCAGGTCCTACTACTATAGAAAATCTTGCTACTTTTTCTCCATCTATAGTCGTAGTCTCCTGTTTTTTTACACTTTTTCTCATTTCTTCATTTTTTATATCTATTCCATCTCGATGTATATCAAATATAAATTTTATACTATCGTATTTGCTCAATACACCTCTAGCTGTTTTTAAAGATCTACTATAAGATCCATTAAAAGATGGGTAGTCATGATATTCTTGATTATGTAAAACACTGTATCCTTTTTCCTCTAAATGTTTTTTTAATTCATCTCCTACAGCTAATACTGAGTATTTTCTATTTAGAGAATGATAATTACCTGTTCTTTCTGGTTCGTAACTTTCAGTCCCATGAGTATGATATATTAAAATCTGAGGCTTCCCATTAACAAGTTCTACTTTTTGTGGTACTTCAGGTTTTTTATTATTTGATGGTTTTGCAATTTTATTATTTGTTTCCGTGTTTTTTTTGTCATTAACAGTTATTTTTATAAATTCTTGATTTTCATGACTCGCAATTTCATCTTCATCTTTCCTCAACATGTTAAACCCTATCTTAACTAATCCTTTGTTCTTTTTTTCTTCCTTTAGTTCAGGATATGTTTTAGTTATAAGATATTTTAAAAAATCTTCTTCATTTGAACTAATGGCCTTACTTGTAATCGAAAAAATAGCCACAAAAGATATACTTAAAATAATACTCAATATTATTGATTTTTTTCTCATCTGTATACCTCCCCTAATTCTTGTCCTCTTTAAGTAAAACAATATTTAATCCATTTATAAATATTATGAAAATGTTTATTAATTTATTCCTGGATGTAATGATTTATTTAAAGACATACTAAGTATTATAGCTAGATTGTCTATTATTTCATCTATATCTTTAGGTGTAACTACTACATTTTGATCAAATGGCTCTAGTAATTCTTTAATTAATCTATATTTTTCTTCTTCTTTTAATGATTTTAACATATTATAAAATTGTTTCCCCTCTGTGCTTTCTTTTATAAGATTGTCTATAGTCATATCTATAACATCAGATGTTAAGGTAGCTGCATCAACAACAGTAGGAACGCCAATTGCAATTACAGGAACATTTAAATATTCCTCATTTAAAGATTTTCTTATATTTCCAATCCCAGCACCTGGAGATATTCCAGCTGTAGATATCTGTATAGTTTTATTGACTCTTTCTAACTTTCTAGAAGCTAAGGCGTCTATAGCCACTACTCTATCAGGCTTTATCATTTCTACTAAAGCTTTAACTGTTTCACTAGTTTCTATACCAGTTATCCCCATAACACCAGGACTAAGAGCTGCTACTTCACTTAAATCCTTGTCTTCTTCTTTGTTATAAGCTTTAAATAAATGTCTAGTAACTAATGTTTTTGATACAGTTTTAGGGCCCAGTGCATCAGATGTTATGTTCCAGTTTCCAAGACCTATTATCAGTGTCTTTTTATTTGTTTTATTTTCAAACAACTTACTTAATTGTTCACTAACACATCCAACGATTGTATTTCTCGATTCCTCATCATCAAATGTCAAATACTTAGATTCGATAGTAATATAAATACCTTTCTCCTTTCCCATTACCTCTTTTCCTGTATCATTCATAATTTCAATTCTAGTTACTGTGTAATCTTCATTTTCTTCTTTATCAACTTTAACTCCAGGTATCTCAACATCTCTGTCTTCACTATACATTTCTCTTGCTTCAATAGCTAAATCAGTTCTTATATTCTTCAAATGTACCCCTCCATAATCTATAATAAATACCTACTATATATATTTTACAATTTTTTGTTTTTTATAACTTCATATGAGCATATATTATTTAAATTTAAAATAATTGATTAAAGAATTACACTCGCAACTATTTTTAAGCAACAGAGTCGTAAGACTTGTTGGCGCCATGAACGCATGTGAATTTTGAGCAACGGAGCCCATTAGGGATCGTTGGCGACATGAGTCAGCGCGTAGCGACTAGACGAATTTTTTTATTTTTAAGACAAATTAAGATATTTTATTATATTTTATTAGATTTTTGTCTATTATATTAAAAGTCAGCATTTTAAAATATCATTAATATATATTTTCCTTGATTTTTAGTTTTTTTTCTGATAAAATCTACTTTGTTGATATTTGAAGAACCATTATACATACAAGGGGGTGAACAGATTGGCTAACATTAAATCAGCTAAGAAAAGAATAAACGTTATAGCTAAGAAAACAGCTTTAAATAAAGCTAGAAAATCTCAAGTTAAAACTGCTATAAGAAAATTTGAAGAGTCTCTAGTTGCTGGAAACAAAGAAGAAGCAATGAACAACTTCAGATCTGCTGAAAAGAAAATATACCAAGTAGCTGCTAAAGGAACTATGCATAAAAACGCTGCTGCTAGAAAAGTATCTAAACTAGCTAAAAAGTTAAACACTATAGCAGGTTAATATACTACAAAAACCCCAGAAATTTCTGGGGTTTTTTTATTGTGTTTTTACTACATACAGAATTTAGATATTATAATTTCCAACGCTAATATATCTTTTTTAAGCCCACTCTTTATGCTATAATCAGCCTCTAAGAGTTCATTTTGTAGTCTTATTATTGAAGTATTATCAAATTTTTTACTTTGTATCAATGCTTTTTTTATAACATACGGATGAATGCCTAAAGACTTTGCTATAACATGTTCCGTATCTCCTTTTCCATTTAATAGCTTAGACTGCATTATTATTTTGAACTGTCTTGAAATCATACTTAAAATCATTAAAGGAGATTCTCCTTTAACAATCATATCATTGAATATCTTTATTGCCTCACTGGCATTTTTATTTCCTATAAAATCTATCAATTTAAATATATCATTTTCTGTTTTTTTAGAGGATAACTCATCTACATCACTTATAGAAGCTTTTTTGCCTTGCCCCACAAATGAAGTTATCTTCATAATTTCATTTTCTACATCAGACAAAGTCTTATCTGAGTTCTTATTTTGATAGTCTATATTATTCAAAAAATAATTCAATGTAGAATTGTCTATGTCTACATTTTCCTTCTTAAATCTTTTTTGAGCCCATTTCAATAGTTCATTATTATCTAATTTATTACAATTTAGCACAGTTCCATATTTTCCAAGTTCTTTAGTAAACTTTTTTCTCTTATCTATATCAGAATAAATAGCAAATATTAGTATTGCATGATCGGGAGTATTTTTTATATATTCACAAATTTCATCTTCATCTTGTTGTGTAAAATTCTTTTTCTTGTTAGTCAAAAGCTCAAAGTTTTTAATAACTACAACCTTTCTATCATCCATAAATGGAATAGTTTCTAAGCTACTTATAATTTCATCTAAGCTAGTTTGATTTCCATCTATTGTAGAAAAATTAAAATCTACAAACGTACTATTTAAACTTTTTTTAAATTTCTTTATCAATTCATCTATAAGATACCTTTCTTTACCATAGAATGTATATATTTTTTCAAATTTATTCACCTTTATATTTTTAATTATATCCCCGTACTTCATTTAATTGCTCCTTTACTGTTTTTCTTTCGTTATATATCATATATGTCATTAAAAGTATATAATAAAGCACAACTAATTTCAAATTAACAGTTTCAAATTCTATATATGAATATTTTATACTAGATAAATAAAATAAAATAGATTTTATATAAAATATTATAAAACAAACTATTTTAGATAGAATCAAATAAATAATACTAAAATTTATATAGTAAAAAAAAATGCACATGAAAATTAATCCTATGAGTATTCCTACAGTTGGAACTATTAGTATATTAGTTATTAAGAATACATTGGATATAATCTTAAATCTATAATAAACAACAGGAATAGTCAATATACTTGCAGATAATGTTATTGATACGAGAGGACATCGTACATACTTATCAATTTTATCATAAAAATATATTATAGATAATGTAGCTAAGAAAGACAATTGAACTCCTATATCATATATAATAAACGGATTTATAATACATAAAATAATTCCCACAAGAGAAAGCGCAGACATCCCATCATACTCTCTTTGCACAAATACAGATAAATATATTATAAAGCTAAAAATACATGCTCTAAACATGGACCCTTTAAAACCCACAATAACAAAATATAAGAATATCAATATACTTATAGTAAAAAATTTTAATATGTTATTAATTTTACCTATAATCAACGTTATGATATATATAACTATACCTACATGAAGACCAGATAAAGCTATTATATGACTCACTCCTGCCTTTGAAAACACTTCTTTAATATTTATATCTAAATCGGTTTTATCTCCTAGTATTAAAGCATTTACGAACGAATAGTTTTCTCTGAAAATATCTTTTATAGAATACGTTATACTTGTTTTCATTTTGTTTATAAAAAAATACATACTGTAATATTCAGATGATTTTATGCAATCGGAATTTACTATTCCATCTATACCCTTTGATTTTAAATAAATACCATAATCGAAT
Source organism: Tepidibacter mesophilus (assembly GCF_002724055.1). Classification (GTDB taxonomy): domain Bacteria; phylum Bacillota; class Clostridia; order Peptostreptococcales; family Peptostreptococcaceae; genus Tepidibacter_A; species Tepidibacter_A mesophilus. Next base: position 222,682 of record NZ_BDQY01000001.1, read on the forward strand.
TTATCAATCTTTATATTGTAAGAACTTTTAAAGATTCCTTTTACTTGAATATAATCTCCTATTCTTACGCTTTGACTTTTATTAAAATCTCTTATCAAAAAATTTCCTACCGCATACTCACAGTAGTATTCTTTATAAATAATATTTTTAACAACACCTTCAACTTGGATATACTTATCCTCTATATTATAAAATTTATCGTTATAGTTTTTAGTGTATAAAGTGGAAATTATTATACTTACAAGCAAAATTAAAACAATAGGTCTTCTCATTTATCCCATTCCTTTGATTATAATATTATTTGATATTATAATCAAAGGAATATATAAACAAACAAAAATCCTCGAATTATTTTTTATAATTCGAGGATTTTAAATGTATTTAAATTTCATTTTTCAAAGCCTTATTTACTTTCATGTAATTAGTTTTCATTATAGCACTAGATACCAACACTCCTACTATAGTACTTGCCACTCCCTGTACTATATTCCAAGGAATAGATTCCAAAGATACTATAAAGCTTCCTTTTAATATACCTCCACCAATATAATAACCAACTACCATAACTATAGATCCTACAATCATAGATCCAGATAATATGAATTTATTTTTATATTTTTTAACTAAAATTCCTACTACCAATCCTTCTAGTCCTTTTATTATCAATGTAAATAAAGCCCAATGAGCATATCCACTTAAAATATCAGCAAGTGCTGAACCTATACCACCTGCTACCATACCAGCTACTGGTCCAAATAGAACAGATGTTATAAAAATTATACTATCTCCAATATTTACAAATCCATTAGTAGCAGGTACAGGAATTTGAATTAACATTGTACCAATACAAACCATTGCAGTCATAAGTCCCATAAGAACTAAATTAGATAATTTTGTATTTTTCATAAAAACTCCCCCTATAACATTATTCAATCTCAATTATACCAGGGAAAATTTTATATAACAATAATCATTGAACCGATACAATTTTATTTTTTATTACATTTTGAAACACTTTTGTATCCAGAAAACAAACCACTCGCAGTAAGCCCTGCTATTATACCATCCAGAATACTCTTTTTTATATCTACATTAGTTTCATAAACTATACACAGCACTATTCCTATACCTAATGATACTAATGGTGCAAATTTTTTAGGGAGTCCAGCTGTTTTTATAACTTGAGTTATACCAACTATTAAGGATATTATTATAGGATTTAAATAACCGTCCATGAAACCCACCTCCTATAATATATTTATTCTAAAACTAAAAAAAGGGCACTAGGCCCCTTATATATATTCATTTATATAATTAATCTTTTTATTAAATATTTTCTTTAAAATATCAATATAATCAATATCTTCAACCTTTATATTTCCTAAAAAAACTGCTTCATCGACTCCTATATAAGAAAAGGCCAGTTGACTAAATGTATTTATATCTATAGAAACATCTTCTTTTTCATAAGTAGATGCTACTTGTTTATTATTTATAAAAAACGTTTTATTGTTTTGATCTATAAACTCATCCTTTATTCTCAATTTTAAACTTATATTTTCCTCTATGTTCAAGTTTTTTATGAACTTTTGAACATTAATTACCCTTCCCATCATAAATGGCTTTATATTAATATCTATTTTCTTAAGAGCGGGAATTATAAGTTTTATTTTGTCATCTATAATAGAGTTAATACTAACTTTTTTAAATTGAGTATTATGATTATATATGAATTTCAATATAGATTTTAATGCATTTATGTTTTTATAAGCAACCTCCCTTACAAACATAGTATCACCCATTTTAAAATATATTATATACCCATCCACTTGCTTCTCATCTTCATGTATGTATATATATCCACTTTCTGATTCTATTTCTTTAAACAGTATTTCGTAATATTTTTTGTCTCTTTTTACATATCCATTTTTATTCTTAAAAAAGCAATCATAAATATTTATTATAGAATCTATATGTTTATTTAATGCTTTTTTAAAAACACCATTTGATTTAAAATCTTTCAAAAAATCCATATCTATTTCATAATTGATTTGATCATAACAATGTTCATATCCAAACCTTCTATACAACCTATAATCTATAGGCATGAGTATAGATATTACTTGCTTTTTATTATAAAGTTCATTAAGTGTAGTTCTCATTAAATTACTCATAACACCCCCTCCTCTAGCTTCAGGAAGTGTGGATACACCTACAATATAAGATGTATCATATATATCATTATTTATTTTTATTTTATATTGATTTAATTGAAGAGAAGATATTATTCTATCATTATCTTCAACTACCAATGTATTTTCACATTTATATTTATTTTCGAAATAATAATTCATGAACTCTTCAGTGTCACCAAAACAGTATCTCCACATATTTTTTATTTCTTGTATATCCTCATTATACGCAAATCTAATTTTCATATTAAACCTCCAATACAGTATACTTTTCTACGAATTTATGAGGATAATAAGATAACTTAGCTTTTCTTAACCCTGCAACACCTAGATCTTCTTCCCTATTTACAAATTCAACATCTTTAAATTCATTTTCTAAAAATAACTTATTTATTATAGGATATAATCCTCTTATTTCTGCATTAGCTTTTTCCACATGTATAAGTGCCATATTATCATTCAAATATTCTCCAAATGTAAATGCTTCTAGTTTAGAATCTATATATATTCCCCCTACTTTTACATCTAACTTATCATAATTTTTAAATACCTTCTCAATTGCAATTTTTTCACTTAATATACTTTCATCATCTTCTTTATTTTCAGTCCATTTTTCTAAGAGATTTAGGCATTCGTAAAAATCATCTTCATTCAATCTTTTATATTCAAACCTTCCATCATACTCTTTTAAAAAATAGTTAACATGATTTCTCTTTTTTTGATACTTTCTGCCCTTAAGAGTCCTTAGACTTTCACCTAAATAAACATAATCAAAATAATCTCTTTCTTCTATATAATTAAATCTTTCATCGTAATTTTCTTTAAGAAATTTAATGAATTCTCCAGTTGCAGCCCTCAAATGAATATTTTGATTATTCTCTTGGAAGTAATCCACAATAAATTCAAATGCATTTTTTAAATTTTCTTTCTTTGCAAGGGGTATTACAGTGAATTTATGATCTTCATACTCACCTATAATAACTATAAAATTTTCTCCTTTATGATACATAGTTTTATATAAATGTTGCCACATAAATAAAGTTGTAAAATTATATTCACAAGCTTCATGATTTAGATTTTTCAAATATTTATCTAGTTCTTTTTTTGCCTCTATATTTACTGGTTTAAAAATATAAATCTACCTCCTTCATACTCTATCTATTCTATCATATATCTTTCTATACCCTCAATAGGTATTTACAATCACCAAGTTAAAGTTTTCAATAACTTTTTAATATATTTCCCATTTTATTATCCAATACACTTATTAAATTTATAAAATAACTCAATAATATTAAATGGAGGTGAATTATGAAAAAAACATTTCTAATAATATTTATTATATTCTCAATTGCTCTTTGCAGTTGCAATCAAATAGATGAAGAATTTATAAATTGCACTTCAAATGATAATTTATTTTCTGTTCACTTTATAGATGTAGGACAAGGGGATAGCACTCTTTTAATTTCTCCAGACAATAAAACAATGCTAATAGATGCAGGAGATAATTTTCATGGAGAAAAAGTAGTTGATTACTTGAATAAGCTTAATATAAAAAAAATAGATATTCTAATAGGAACCCATCCAGATGCAGACCATATAGGTGGTCTCGATTATGTAATAAACAATTTCGATGTAGTCTATTTTTATATGCCAAACAAAAGTCATAACACAAGTACATTTGAAGATGTATTATTAGCAGCCAAAAGTAAACATTTAAAAATACATACAGGTAAGTCAGGAGTTAATTTTTCATTAGGTAAATTCATTAAATGCAGTGTTTTAAGTCCTACCAAAAATTATAGTGAAAACAACTTATGCTCATTAGTTATAAAATCTACTTATAAAAATAAAAGTTTCTTATTTACAGCGGATGCTGAATTTCAAAATGAACAAGATATGATAAAGTCCAATCACAATATAAAATCAAACATTTTAAAAATAGGACATCACGGAAGTTCATCTTCAACAAGCGAAGATTTCCTGTTGAAGGTTAAACCCGATATTGGAGTTATCTCTTGCAAACATAACAATAGATATAATCATCCGAGTGAAAAAACATTGACTCTTTTAAAAAAATATAATATACCTTTATATAGAACCGATAAACAAGGTAATATAATTCTATTTTGTGATGGTAATGAGATTTTTAGTTACAGTAAACCGTTAAAACTATAGGAGGTAATCTTAATGAGAGGAATAATAGATAGATTTGAAAATAAATTTGCAATAGTAGAACTTGAGGATAAATCATTAATAAATATACATAGATTACAAATCCCTAAATCAGCAAAAGAAGGAGATGTCATATTAATCAATAAAGATGTCATCTCCTTGGATTTGAATGCAACAAAAAAACTAAAAAAACAAGTAGCTGATTTAATAAATGAACTTTTTATAGACTAACTATATCATTCACTACAACAGATGCTATTATAAGACCTCCCACAGAAGGGACAAAAGATATGCTTCCAGGAGTTTCTCTCTTTGACTCACTAGATATACTTCTAACAGGTTTTATAGGCTGTTCTGTTGAATATACAACTTTTAGTTTTTTAATGTTTCTAATTTTTAGTTCTCTTCTCATAACTTTAGCTAAAGGACACATATGTGTCTTAGCTATATCTGTAACTTCTATCTTAGTAGGGTCTAATTTATTACCCATACCCATAGAACTTATTATTTTTATATCATTCTTGTAGCACCTCTCTATTAAATCTATTTTAGACGATACCATATCAATAGCATCTACTACATAATCATAATCTTGACTTAATAGTTCACCTGCACTATCCTTGTCATATAATTTTTTATACGCTATCACGTTTATATTGGGATTTATATCAAGTATTCTTTCTTTCATGCATTCAACCTTACTTTTTCCTACCGTACTGTGTAAAGCTGGTAATTGTCTATTTATATTGGTTATATCTATATCATCGTGATCTATCATTATTAAAGTTCCTATCCCTGATCTAGCTAAGGCCTCGCACACAAAACTTCCAACACCGCCTACTCCAAAAACTGCTACTTTTGAATTTCTAAGCTTATTCATTCCTTCATTTCCTAATAACAGTTCCGTTCTCATAGAAAAATCTTTTTGCATATTATACCTCCTATTTTTATTTTTAAATCTAAAACCCCTATATAAATCATATAATATTAACGATATATCATTAAAGGAAGGTGATATTATGATAAACAAAGTAAATAGCACTAGAATTAACATTATGAAAATCACCAATAAATCTTCAGTTAATAATATACCCCAAATCGATCCAGTCAATAAAATAAATGAACCTACAAACGATACTTCAAGTTCTAATTTTGTATTAAATTCGGACCATTTTTATAGTAAACTACAAAACAAGAAAAAAAACAATATAAAATTCAAAAAAACACCAGAAAAAATCATTTATAAAAAACCACATAAAAAAAATACCAATCTAACAAAAACAGATAAAGATATAATCTTTGCGATAAGAAATTTTGTGAATAATTATAATGAGTCTATATTATACTTTAAAAAATCAGGAAACTATATAGATAATTATCCGATCACTAAAATATCTAAATTAATACTAAATTATAAAGATACTTTAAAATTAGTAGGAATATATTTAAATAATGAAAATTATTTATTTTTCAATGAAGAAATTTTAAAGTCTAATCTAAATTTATATAAAAAACAAATATACTCTTTATTTGATCTTGATAAAGGATTTATAAAAAAAATATTAGATGAAATAAATAATCTAAAAAATAAGTAAAAATATTAGAATATGCCCAAGCCTTATATTAATAGATATGTAAGGGGTGATTTTTTGAAAAAACTAGTATTTATTTTAAGTATTTTAATAGGAATCAACTGTTTTATACTTTTTCCTAAGTGCTATAATAGCTTAATAGATAAAAGTGTAGTGAATAATTATTTAAATTCTTCTGAGGATAATCCAAAGAACGAGGTCTTAAGAAAACAAATAATAAAAAATGTGCTAAATGCTACTGGATATAATAATTGGAACGAATACATAGATTATATAGATTTAAAAATATATAAGATAGATGTTTTACCCAATGATAAACAGGACATTCTATTTAGTCTAAATTTATCGAAAGATAACGCATTAATAGCCATATTCGAAGATACTGCAAATGATAAGTATTTTTACAAAACAAAAATAACAAACTTATCTCCAGTAAAAAACATATCTTCATTTAAAGATTTTTTAATAGTTGAACAATTATTAGATGAACGTTTAGGTGCTTTTTTTATAGATAATTTTGTTGAAGTATTCTATTTTGATAAGAATTCATTCAAAGAAACTTTCAAAAAATCCATTTATTATGATGAAATATACAAAGATATTTGGATAGATAAGAATGCTCCTAATGATATTTGGAATAAAAACATCCAAAAATCATCAATAGACTATCTAGATGAAGATGTTCCTAAAATACTTGCAATAACTACCAACATTCAATCAAAAGCAAAATCTGTGAGCACACCTAAAGAAGAAGACTTTAAAGAAATTAGTAAAACTTCTCAGCAGGAACTCTACACTTGGAATGAAAACGAGAAAATTTTCAAATTAACAGAAAAGAAAAAATTAAATGAATAAAAAATTCGTCTAATGCTACGCATTGACTCATGTCGCCAACGATCCTAAAGGGCTCCGTTGCTCAAAAATAGTTGCAAATGTAGTTATTCAATCAATGTTACCCATAGATTCAAAATCATATAGTTTCCTATAGAGCAAAAAACGGTCACAGCTAAATAGCTGTAACCGTTTTTTTAATTGGCGGGAATATGTAGGAATCGAACCTACCCAGGAAGCTCTTAACTCCCCGAACTGGTTTTGAAGACCAGAGGCAACACCAGCCACCATCTACTCCCAGGTTACGTCTTTCCCTCAGTACTTTTATATGATACCATGCATATTGTATTTTTGCAAGTACTTTTTGTCACTTTTACTTATATTTTGACGATATAATTAAAAATATTAATAACACTAGAATATTAATAACACTAGTAAGTATATTATATTTCTATAATACACTGATAGTATACCCATTAAATTAATATATATTTCTACTCCCTTTGTGGAAATGGTACATAGAAAATATAATAGTTTTCTTTAAATATTTTCTATGTATCATTCTGTTTATTAAGATTTCATAGTTAATGCTTTATCAAGCTTTCATCTCTAGAAAAAGGTTTATTAAATTCATAGTGAGAAAACTCCTCTATACTTTTTCCTTCTATTAAGAATAACACACTATTTATATTTTCAAATTCTGTTAAAGAGTTTACCACACTGTATATAGCCATAGTCTCAGATGTTGATCCTCCACTTGAATTTTTTATAAATTCTTGGCTTAAATCTACACTTGCTATTCCCTTGTCCTCAGAATATTTCAACAGTTTTGTTCCCTTAGGTACTACATTATATCCTTGTTTATCAGATTCCTTTATAAGCTCTTCAATAACTTTTTTGCCTATTATTTCCCCTTCTTTTATTGCAATATTGGTTTTAATAGGAACAAGATACTCTAAATTTTCATCAGGAAGATATAATGTAAGAGCTGCGTTTTTTTCATCACTCAAATTAAACGGCTTTAATATTCCATATTTTTCACCATCAGAAGATATCAAGTCCTTACCCTCTATTTTTATTTCTATACCATGTATTTCTTCAAATTGATTTAAAGTGTTGCTAATAGTTATAACAGAATTAACTTCATTCATATTTGATTTGAAATTCAAAAATTCCTTAGATAGGTCTATATACAAAATATTATTTTTTTTATTTAAAGATAATATTTTTGTCTTTTCATTTATACTTCTAACCATATTAGATGTATACGGACCATTTAATAAAGCATTTAGAGTAACATCATATTTTTCACCATCTATATACTCAATAGGTCTTGTAACCCAATGTATTTTTGAGTTGTCATTACTAGAGTAATAAAGTTTAACTTCTTGTTTTTTTATATTATTCTCTAATACTTTATCGTTGCACCCAACTGCAAATATCATCAAAGTCAATATCATCATTATAAAATATATTTTTTTTCTCATATTTACCTCCTAAACTGAATAGGTCTTTATTAGTTTTTTTTAAAATAGTATCCCTTTCCCCATTTAGTTAATATATATCTAGGGCTTGAAGCATTTATTTCTATTTTTTCTCTAAGTCTTCTTATATGAACATCTACAGTCCTTAAGTCTCCATAATATTCATACCCCCATATTTTTTGAAGTAAATATTTTCTATCAAATACTTCACCTGGATTAGTTATTAGAAATAATAGTAAATCAAATTCTTTTCCTGTTAAGTTTATATATTCTTTTTTATACATAACTTTTCTGCCAAGTGTATTTATTTCAAAGTTTCCAACTTTAAATTCTGATGACATTCCTACATCGTCTATTTTTTGGATTCTTCTCAATATAACGTTTATTCTAGCTTTAAGTTCTAATATATTAACAGGCTTGGATAGACAATCATCAGCTCCAATTTCAAGTGCTATTATCTTTTTATAATCTTCTCCTTGTGGTGTTATCATTATTATAGGTATAGATGATACACTCCTTATTTCTTTACACAATTGAAATCCATCTTTTTTTCTTATTTGAGAATCTATTATTATTATATCGTAATCACTATATTTTTTGCCTAGAGCTTCTTGCGAGTTTCCAACTTTATCCATTCTATAATATTCATATTCAAATGCATATTTCATTTCCTTTATTAATAATAACTGAGAATCTATTATTAATATTTTTACCATAAACACTCCTCCTAGAAAATCATTCTCTTGTCTCCTAGTCTTCTTGTTATCTTATTTCTATCAAAATCTTCCAAAAGAGCCATGGCATACTTTCTACTTGCACCTATTAAATCTCTAAATTCCGATAAAGTCAAAGTTTTATTTTCTTCCAAATGTTTTTTTATCATATGAACTGCTACATCATAATTTTCCTTATAATATACAATATCCTCAGTAACCATAACAAGAGTATCTCCTAATAAAGCTTCTAAAACTTCTTGATATTCTTTCTTATCTTGTATTATTTCAGATATATTTCTAGGTGTGAATTTATCATTCTTCAGCTTAGACTCTATATCTTTTTGTATATTTAATTGCGACTTAGTAAATTCAACCTCAAAGTCATATAAACTAGCTATATTATCTACAATTTTTATATCATTATCCTTAACTATAATATTTAGTAAAACGTCAAAATCCTTAGTCTTTAGATTCTTCTCTATTCTAGTCCTCAGTTCTTCTTTAGATATTCCTTTTTTAAGAGGATTATTTTTATGAAAATTAGATAATACACTTAAAATTTTATTTTTTAAATCCTCATAGAAGTTTTTATGAATGTATATGGTATTTATATTCATAACCTTATTTTGTTCACACAGAATATCTAATTCTTGTTGTATTATTTCCCTTTTTTCACCAATATAAACAGCTATATCATTTAGGACTGGGTATTCTTTACTATGTTTTTTTATAATTTCTTCTATTATTTCTTTTAAATCTCCTTTTTCCTTTAACTGAAGAGAATTAATAACATCTGTATCAAATCTTTTATGTTTCTTAGGATTTGAATCAAGTATAATTCCTCCCCCTATAGTTTCCATAGGAGAATAAAACCTTATTACGAACATATCCTTATTCTTAGCTACTATAGTTTCTTCAAGTCTTATTTGACAATAACCTTCTTCTCCTGGATTTAAGACTTCCTTATCAATAGGAACTATTCTACCTAAGATTTCTCTAGTGCCATGATAAAATCTTATTCTATCCCAATATTTTACCATTCTATCAGAATGCTTAACTAAAGAAATTTTCACATCCAGCATCATAGATTCACTTAACGATTCAGGATAAGCTAATACATTTCCTCTTTCAATTTCATCAACCTTAACATTAGATAGATTTATAGCTACCCTTTGACCTGCATAAGCTGTTTTTACAGATTCACCATGAACCTGTATACTTCTAATCTTTGTAGGTTTGTTTTGAGGATATATATTTAAAGTATCATCTACATCTATGCTTCCTTCTATTAAAGTCCCCGTAACCACAGTACCAAATCCTTTAACAGAAAAAGCTCTATCTATATTTAGTCTAGGTTGAGCATTTAAATTCTTAGTTTTAACCTCATCACTGATTCTATCAATCTCGCATATTAATTCATTTATTCCTCTTTTACTTATAGAATCTACTTCTATCATAGACATATCTTTTAAGAAAGTACCTTGAACCTTTTCCTTTATATCTTCTTTTATAAGCTCTAAGAACTCATCTTCTACCATATCACACTTTGTTATTACTATAATTCCTTTTTCTATATTTAAAAAGCTCATAATATCTAAATGCTCAACAGTTTGAGGCATAACTCCCTCATCAGCAGCAACAACAAGTAAAACCATGTCTATGCCTGATATACCCGCCAACATATTTTTTATGAACTTTTCATGTCCCGGAACATCTACTATACCAGCTCTCTTACCACTGGGTAAATCAAAGTAAGTAAATCCTAAATCTATTGATATACCTCTTTTTTGCTCTTCCTTTAATCTATCAGTCTCCCTTCCTGTAAGAGATTTTATAAGAGTTGTTTTTCCATGATCTATATGTCCTGCTGTTCCTATTATTATATTCTTCATACTAAACCTCCTATTTCAGTGCATTAGTTAGTTGTTTTGATATAGATTCAAATTCATCATCAAAGATAGTTCTAACATCTAAAACGTATTTATTGTCATACACTCTAGCAACAATACTATCCTCGCTAAGTCTTAATTTTTCCTCAAGCTCAGACACACCCATATTCTTAGGGACTATAGTTATAACCTTTGTATCTATAGTCTCAAGAGGCATAGATCCTCCTCCAACTTGAGAATACCCATCTTCTATTTTAATATCAATATCTAAATTCTGATTCTTTATTATTTCATATAATTTTCGAGCTTTATCATTTAATTTATCCATAGAATAAGTCAGCATTCTTAAAGTAGGTATTTCTTCAACTGCCTTTTTCTCATCTAAATAAAGTCTAAATGTAGCCTCAAGAGCTGCTATAGTCAATTTATCCACTCTTAACGCACGAGTTAACTGATTCTTCTTCATCTTTTCTATATATTCTTTCTTACCCACAATTATTCCAGCTTGAGGTCCTCCTAATATTTTATCTCCACTAAAAGTTACTACATCAGCTCCCTTTTTAAGAGAATCTATAACCGTAGGCTCATAGCTAAGACCATACTTTGATATATCAATGAATAATCCACTTCCTAAATCCTCAATCACAGGTATATCATGCTCTTTTGATAATCTCGATAATTCATCTATATCAACACTACCAGTAAAACCTAACACTCTATAATTACTAGTATGAACTTTAAGTAATACTCCTGTATTTTCATTTATAGCATCTTCATAATCGCTCATATGAGTTTTATTAGTAGCACCTACTTCTCTTAATATAGCACCACTTTCCTCCATAACCTTGGGTATTCTAAATGATCCCCCAACCTCAACAAGTTCTCCTCTTGATACTATTGCCTCTTTATTTTTTGACATAGTGCTTAAAACTAATAAAACAGCTGCCGCATTATTATTCACTACCAGTACATCTTCGGCTCCTGTTATATTCTTGATTATTTCTTCTAAGTGAGAATATCTAGATCCTCTTTTTCCTTTATTTATATCGTATTCTAAATTAGAATATCTCGATGCTACCTTCCAAACTTCCTCTTTTATACTATCCGCTAAAAGAGATCTCCCCAAATTCGTATGTATAACTACTCCAGTTGCATTTATGACCTTTTTCAACGAAAGAGAATATGATAATCTCAATTCATTTGAGATATTATTTATAAATTTATCATAATCAATAGAAAAATTATTTAATTGATCTTCTTCTAAATTTATTATGTTTTTTCTTATATTATCTATATTTTTTCTTATTGTATCAACAACTAAACTTCTAGGGTATTCTTTGATTAATTCTATTATAATTTTATCATTTAGTACCTCATCTACAGATGGTAATAAAGAAAATAGCTTCTTCTTATTCAAGTTAATCTCTCCTTCATCTATTTTACTTTTATTAATATAACTTTTCCTAAAAAATATTTTTTACAATCAATTATAACATATTTTAAATCATAAAAAAATAAAGAGGGATTACCCTCTTTATTTAACTTTTATGTGTTTACTTTCTTTTTTTACTACATTTCCTATTATCTTAGCTTCTATAGATCCATTCTCTATCATTTTCTCTATTAATTCATCTGCTTTTTCTTTTTGAACTGAAACTAATAATCCTCCAGACGTCTGTGGATCGTATAAAATATCCATTATATGTTGCTCTATTCCATTACTTTCTACATCAGGTGATATATAAGCCATATTTTTATACATTCCCTCTGGAATTATACCCATCTTAGCAAAATCAATTGCAGCATTTATTATAGGAACTTCATTAGAGTCAATTTCAATACACACATCAGATGCTTTTGCCATCTCAAGAGCATGTCCTAAAAGTCCAAATCCAGTTATATCTGTTACTGAGTTTACATCCACTTTATCAAAAGCCATAGCTGCATATTTGTTCAAATGGGTCATAATCTTAATAGCTTCATTTTCTACAGATTTATCTGTTATATCAGCCTTTATAGCTGTATTTATTATACCTGTTCCAATAGGCTTTGTTATAACTAGTACATCTCCAACCTTAGCCCCTGCATTAGATAAAACCTTATCTGGATGCACAAGCCCTGATACAGAAAGTCCATATTTAGGTTCCTTATCATCAACAGTATGCCCTCCTACCAATAAAGCTCCTGCTTCCTTGACTTTATCAAATCCGCCCTTTAATATTTCTCCAAGAATAGCCATGTCTTTACAAGATGGAAAACACACTATATTCATAGCAACCGTAGGTTTTCCGCCCATGGCATATATATCAGATAAAGAATTTGTGGCTGCTATTTGCCCAAATAAATAAGGGTCATCTACAACAGGCGTAAAAAAATCTAAAGTTTGTATTAATGCCATTTCTTCATTTAATTTATAAACAGCAGCATCATCCGCTGTATCAAGACCAACTATAAGTTTATCACTTTCTATTTTCGGCAGATTACTAAGAGCTTTAGCCAGATCCTCTGGCCCAATTTTTGCGGCTCATCCTGCAGAAGTCGTCATCTGAGTTAATCTTATCTTATTTTCCATTTAGCTCCACCGTCCTTCTTACTTCAATATAATTATATAATATCATATTTTGTTTTATAGTTGTATTTATTTTACTTTTATATCGTTTTTTATCGATTCAAACTTTTTTTCACCTATTCCTTTTACCATCATTATATCCTCTATCGCTTTGAACTTTCCATTTTGACTTCTATATTCTACAATTCTCGAAGCTGTAACATCTCCAATCCCAGTTAACGATTTAAGTTGATTAGCATTTGCTTCATTTATATTAATCTTAGATGATACCATTTCATTGGAGTTAGAATCACTATAACTATCCTGCTTTACACTATCATTACTATTTACTCCATCCCCCATTACTTCAATTTCCTTATCATTGATACTCGGAATTATATAATGAGAACCATCTTCTAGTTTTATAGCTAAATTAACTCTATTACTATCTGCATTTTGGGTAAGACCTCCAAGCTTTTCTACTGCATCTACAAGCCTTGAATCACTTTCCATATTTACAACTCCACAAGTACTTACTTCTCCACTTATGTATACTACAATCTCTGAATTGTCATCTTCAAGTTCTAAGTCTGCACTTTCTAAACTTATATTTTCTTTCATGTCACTTTCTTCATCAATATACTTGTCCTCTTTAGAACTTATAACATATTTAGCTTTTCCAAAGTTTATTTTACTATTTACAAACATGCTTATAATCACAATCACTAATATACTACCAAATACCGTTAAATTTCTTTTATTAAAATTCATAAAATATCCCTCCTACTCTATATTATTGACAAAAATATGATATACTAAAATCATATTGCATCATTAAGTAAGGGGGTATATATGAAAAAAATCACATCACTAGTTATAGCAATATTTTTAATATCATCTTCCTTTATAACTTCTTTTGCAGATGAAAAACTTAACCTTATAGGTGAATCTGCAATTTTAATGGATTATGATACGGGCAAGATTTTATACGGTAAGAATATACATAAAAAAATGTATCCAGCTTCAACAACAAAAGTTATGACAGCCCTTTTAACTCTTGAGAATTGTGATCTAGATGAAATAGTAACTGTCGATTATGATTTAGGATATATAGATGGTAGTGGTATTTATATTAAGCAAGGCGAATCATTTACAGTTGAGACATTGTTAAGAGCCCTTCTTATTAAATCTGCAAATGATGCCGCTGTAGTTTTAGCTAATCATATTTCAGGTTCAACAGAGGAATTTGCAAAACTTATGAATAAAAGAGCTAAAGAGTTAAAAACAAAAGACACTCATTTTAATAACCCAAATGGGCTTCCAGATGAAAACCATTATACGAGTTCATACGATTTAGCTTTAATAGCACAAGAAGCTATGAAGCATGACAAGTTTAAAGAAATAGTTAAATCTACATATATTAAAATGCCTGCAACCGATCAATACCCATACGAAAGAGTTTTCAAGAGTACAAACAAGTTTTTATGGGGTGTTGGAGGAATCAATACAATAGAGTATAAAGGAGCTATTGTAAATATAAAATACGATTTAATAGACGGTATAAAGACAGGCTATACAGATATTGCAAGAAAATGTTTAATATCCAGCGGTCAAAAAAACGGGTTTAGATTAATTTCAGTTGTTTTAAAGTCAGAAGGAGATGAAATATATAAAGATTCTAGAACTCTAATAGATTATGGATTTGATACTTATTCAAAACATAATATTGTAAATAAAAACGCTGAACTTGGAAGAAAAAAAATATTATTCACTAAAGAAAAAAGCCTAAAATATAAAGCAGAAGAAGATTTCAATATAGTAATGTCAAAAAATGAAAATATAGAAAATATAAAAACTAAAACAATACTAAAAGAGCCACTTGAAATACCTATAAAAAAAGGTGATATTGTAGGAAAAATCCAAATTTTAAAAGATAACAAAGTAATATCTGCTATTAACTTAGTTGCATCAGAAGATGTAAACTCTATATTGGGTAACATAGACATAAATAAAATTTTAAGAATATTGTTGTTTGCAGTTAAAGTAATACTATCAATCTCGTTTATAGTATTTTCTGTAAGATACATAAATAAAAGAAAAAAATAGGGTGTTGGATTTCCAACACCCTATTTTCATATTTAAAATTATAAAGCAAATTTTTATCCAAATACTCTTTTAGTTATACTACATCCTGTACAAGTAGCTGCTACACCACCTAAAGCAGTTTCTCTAAGCTCCATAGGAAGAGCTTTCCCTACTTTATACATAGCTTCAACAACCTCATCAAATGGTATTATACTTTCAACTCCAGCAAGCCCCATTTCAGCAGATATTAATGCATTAGCAACTCCTATTGCATTTCTTTTTTGACACGGAGCCTCTACAAGCCCAGCTATAGGATCACATACAAGTCCCATTACATTCTTCAATGTAGTAGCAGCTGCATGTATAGCTTGTCTTGGAGTACCGCCCATCATTTCAACAACACCAGCTGCTGCCATAGCTGCCGCTGATCCTGTTTCTGCTTGACATCCACCTTCTGCTCCTGCAACAGTAGCATTTCTTGTTATTATAGCTCCTATAGCAGATCCTGCAAATATTGCATTTATCATATCTTCATCGCTTAATCCATATTCATTAGCAACTGTTATTATAGCAGCTGGAAGTATTCCACAAGAACCTGCTGTAGGTGCTGCAACAATAAGGCCCATAGAGGCATTAACTTCCAAAACTCCCATAGCTGCACTTATAGCCTTTGACATTAACGATCCACATACAGTCTTACCCGTTTCTAATCTGTTTTTTATAAGCTTAGCTTCCCCACCTATAAGTCCTCCAACTGACTTTATATCTTCTGTTAAACTCTTATTGATAGAATTTTTCATTATTTCTAAACTATGAGACATTCTTTCTATTATTTCTTCTCTAGTTTTTGAAGTTAAATCCATTTCTCTTTCTATGCAAACTTCATATATAGTTTTATTTTGTTTTTCACATATATCTAATAATTCTTTACCATTAGTAAAATTCATAAAAGTCACCTTTTCCTTATAATATTTACATTCCTTCTATTATAAATGCATCCTGTATTAACTTATTATTAGACTTTATATCAACTATTACATTAGAATCTATTTTATCATCAGCCTCTATTATAGTAAAAGCCTCATTTCCTTTTTCTTCTCTATATATACTCATAAATGCTATATTAATATTGTTATTAGCAACACAGTTAGTTATATGAGCTGCAGCTCCAGGTAGATCCCATTGTTTTACTACTAAAGTTGGATATACTCCTGTAAACTCTATAGTCAATCCATTCAATTGAGTTATCTTTATGTTTCCTCCTCCAATTGAAGCGCCCATAACTTCCACAGTTCTATTATCCTCTGTCTCTATTATAAACTTAACAGTATTAGGATGCTTATCATCTCCTAAATCTGTTGGTACCATTTCAAACTCTAATCCTCTTTCTTTAGCTATATCAAAAGATGTTTTTATTTTATCATCATCTGGAGAAAATCCTAATATCCCTCCTACAAGAGCCTTATCAGTACCGTGTCCCTTATAAGTTTGAGCAAAAGATCCATGAAGTAAAAATTTTACCTTTTTAACACTTCCCCCTGCCATTTTTCTTGCCATACTTCCTAATTTTGCAGCACCCGCTGTATGAGAACTTGAAGGTCCAATCATATTAGGTCCCACTACATCAAAAACACTATAGTCTTTCATTAGTTTCTCCTTTCAAATTACAAAATATAATACCTTAATTGTTTCACATTAGTTATTACATATTAATTATACTATAAAAAATATCATTATACTATATTTCTTTTCAATATATTGCATATATTTATTTATGTATTTTTTTAAATTTTTACCATTTACGCACTATCGACCTGTGCAACAAATCGTTTTCCCTACTTTTTTTGAAGAAACCTATATATATTATATACTATTTTATATATATTATTAATTTTAAAAAAATATAATTTCAAAAAGAAAAAAAATGACCAAGCTCAGCTTGGTCATTAATTAATTATTATTTTACAACTGCTATAACTTCTATTTCAACTTTAACGTCTCTTGGAAGTCTAGCAACTTCTACACAAGCTCTAGCTGGCTTGTTTTCTCCAAAGTACTCAGCATATACTTCGTTGATTTGTCCGAATTCATTCATATCTTTAATGAATACAGTACTCTTTACTACATCTGCAAAAGTAGCTCCTGCTTCAGCTAATATAGCTTTTACATTTTCTAAAGATCTAGCAGTTTGCTCTTTAACTCCACCTTCAACTACTTCCATAGTAGCTGGATCAAATGGAACTTGTCCAGATACAAACAGTAAATTTCCAGCCTTTACAGCTTGAGAATATGGTCCTATAGCCTTTGGTGCATTATCTGTATGAATCACTTGATTATTCATTTTAAAACCCTCCTAATAAATCTTTAATCTACTATATTATACTATAAATTTGTAATAATAAAAGGTAAATTTTACTTTATATTATTTATTTTTAATTTTTACTTCGTATCCATTTGCCTCAACCTTAGATATTATCTCTGTTATATGATCTTTATCAAAAGTTTCAAGAACTATATCTACTTCTTGAGTTCCTAAAATAACCTCATTACCCATTCTACTTTGATTTATATGAAGTATATTAGCCTTAGTTTCAGCTATTAAGTTTATAAACTTTAACATTTCTCCACATTTATCTGGAAGCATAGTATTAAAGCATAATCTTCTTCCTTCTTTTTCTAAGCCTTTGTCTATTATTCTATAAAGCATATTTACATCTATATTTCCACCAGAAATTATTCCTACTACATTCTTATTAGTTTCTTTTACTTTACCACTCATTATAGCAGCTGTACAAACAGCACCAGCACCTTCAGCAACTATCTTGTCTTTTTCTGTTAAGAAAAGGATTGCCTGAGCTATCTCTTCTTCAGTTACAGTTACTATTTCATCAACTAACTCTTCTATTATTTCAAAAGTCAAATCTCCAGGAGTCTTTACAGCTATACCATCAGCTATTGTTGGAGCTTTAAAGAATGTTGTAACCTTTCCAGCTTCTCTTGATGCCTTCATAGAACCTATGTTTTCTGATTGAACACCTATTATCTTAACTTTTGGATTTAATGCTTTTGCAGCAACAGCAATACCAGATATTATACCCCCACCACCAATTGGTGCTAATATTATGTCAACGTTTTCAAGATCTTCAAATATTTCAAGTGCTATAGTTCCTTGTCCTGCTATAACGTATGGGTCATTAAACGGATGAAGGAATGTAGCTCCTGTTTCCTTTTGTATTTCTACAGCCTTTGCATAAGCATCATCATATACAAGTCCATTTAATACAACTTCTGCTCCGTAAGACTTAGTAGCAGCTACCTTCGCAAGTGGTGCAGTAGCAGGCATAGCTATAGTAGCTTTAATACCATTCATCTTAGCTCCTAAAGCAACCCCTTGTGCATGATTTCCTGCACTTGATGCTATAACTCCGCATTGCTTTTCTTCTTCAGTTAAGTTAGCTATTTTATTAACAGCCCCTCTTATTTTGAAAGATCCTGTCTTTTGTAAGTTTTCTAATTTTAAAAACACTCTATTATTGCTCATCTTACTAAGAGCTGAACATTCTAACAATTTAGTTTTAACAGCTATACCGCTAATTGCTTCTCTTGCTTTTTTAACATCTTCTAAAGTAACTTTTGCCATTATTATCACTCCTTAAGTTAATTATTCTACAACATGTATTTTACATCGTATTTTGCTAAAAATCAACAAGAAAATCGTTTTCACAATTTTATAATTTATCCAACTATTATAATTCCACGCTTAAAGCACTTATGTTCACAGGAACTAGACATATTCTTTTGTTTTTTCACTCTTTCTGTACTTATTTTAATAGATTTAAATTTCATTATTATATATTTTCATTATATTTTTTTATAGATTTTTCTATCGAACTTTTGTATTTTTGCCTCTTTCAAACAAGGTTGTATTCACCTCCATTCATGAGTCCTACAGAGGTTTCATAGATCAAAATAGTTGATAATATAATTTCTATCTATAAATTAAAAATTATATAATTTCGTTAAAAACAAAACAGCTTAAACATTTAAAAAAATGTTTAAGCTGTTTTGTTTTCTACTTAACAACTATATTAACTAATTTTTTAGGAACAGCTATAACTTTAACTATTTCCTTGCCATCAGTAAATTCTTTTATTTTTTCATCCTCTAATGCTTTTTCTTGCATTTCTTCTCTTGTAACATTAGAACTCAATGTTAACTTCCCTCTAACCTTACCATTGATTTGAACTACAACTTCTACCTCATCCTTAACAAGGGCAGTATCATCATACTCTGGCCATGATATTTCTGATACACTGCCTTCTTTCCCTATAATAGTCCAAAGTTGTTCTCCAACATGAGGTGTAAATGGTGAGATTATAGTTATTATAGCTTCTATACCTTCTTTTAGTATACACTCTTTTCTATTTTCATTTTCCTTATACTTGTACATTTCATTTACAAGTTCCATAAGAGCAGATATCGCAGTATTAAATCCAAACTTACCAGATATATCATCAGTAACTTTTTTAATTGTAGAATGTATAACAAATCTAGCTTGTTTGTCTTCTTTAGATAAATTTTCAATAGTAGTCTTTGTATTTACACAATCTTTAAGTTCTTCCACTAATCTGAATACTCTATTTATAAATCTATAACATCCCTCTACGCCTTGTTCAGACCAATCCAAATCTCTTTCAGGAGGTGCAGCAAATAATACGAATAATCTAGCTGTATCTGCACCATATTTTTCTATTATCTCTAAAGGACTAACTACATTACCTTTAGACTTTGACATTTTTGCTCCTTCTTTTAACACCATTCCCTGAGTTAATAAGTTCTTAAACGGCTCGTCAAAATCCACCATTCCTAAGTCCTTTAAAACCTTAACAAAGAATCTTGAATACAGTAAATGAAGTATAGCATGCTCTACTCCTCCTATATATTGATCAACAGGCATCCACTTTTGTGCTAACTCTTTATTAAAAGCTTCATTTTCATTTTTAGCATCTATATATCTTAAGAAATACCAAGATGAATCTATGAATGTATCCATAGTATCCATTTCTCTTCTAGCTGGCTTTGAACACTTAGGGCATATAGTGTTCATAAAGCTTTCAGAAGTTATTAACGGAGATTGTCCTTTTCCTGTAAATTCAACATCAGTTGGTAATTTAACAGGTAAGTTCTCTTTTTTAACAGGAACAGTTCCACAATCTTCACAGTAGACTATAGGAATCGGACACCCCCAATATCTTTGTCTTGATATTAACCAGTCTCTTAATCTGTAGTTTATAGTTTTCTTACCTATATTAAATTCTTCTAATTTTGCAACTATTTTTTCAAATGCTTCTTTAGAATTCATTCCATTAAATTCTTCTGAATTTATCATATTCGAATCTTCATCTATAACAGGAATTATTTCTAGTTCGTATTTTTTAGCAAATTCTTCATCTCTATCATCATGTGCTGGAACTGCCATTATAGCTCCTGTTCCATAATCAACCATTACATAATTAGCTATATAAATAGGAATTTCTTGTCCATTTAAAGGATTTATACAATATCTACCTATGAATACACCTTCTTTTTCAGTATCAGTAGAAGTTCTCTCTATTTCACTCATGTGTTGAATTTTAGTTTTGAAAGTTTTAACAGCCTCTTCATACTCTGTTCCTTTTACAAGATCTTCAACATATTCATGTTCTGGAGCTAATACCATATAAGTAACACCATACATAGTATCCGGTCTTGTTGTAAAGATTTTTAACTTTTTATCATATCCCTTTATCTCAAAATCTGCCTCTGCTCCAGTACTTTTTCCTATCCAGTTTTTTTGCATTATTTTAACCTTTTCAGGCCATCCATCTAACTTATCTATATCTTGTAAAAGAACCTCAGCATAATCAGTTATCTTTAAATACCACTGTTCTAAATCTTTCTTAATTACTGCCGAATCACATCTTTCACATTCTCCTCCAACTACTTGCTCGTTAGCTAAAACAGTTTCACAAGATGGACACCAGTTAACGAATGATTTTTTCTTGTACGCTAGTCCTTTTTCATAGAACTTTAAAAATAAATCTTGAGTCCATTTGTAGTAATCAGGAAGACAAGTAGCTACTTCTCTATCCCAATCATAGCTAAGACCTAAAAGTTTTAATTGTTCTTTCATTTCTTGTATATTTTCTCTTGTCCACTTATCAGGATGAATTCCATGCTTTATAGCTGCATTTTCTGCTGGTAATCCAAATGAATCCCATCCCATAGGATGAAGTACATTGTATCCTTTCATTTTCATGAATCTAGCAACTACATCTCCTATTGAGTAGTTTCTAACATGTCCCATATGAATTTTTCCCGATGGATAGGGGAACATCTCTAAGACATAGTATTTCGGCTTTTCATTTTCGATAGTCTCAAAAGTCTTTTCATCTTCCCATTTTTTTTGCCAATATGGTTCTATTTGTTTAAAATCATACATATTTAATCCTCCTAAATTTATATTATAATCTTATTTTATATATTTTTGTATAAAAAAACCCCTCTATCCCTAGTATTTAGGGACGAGGAGTATATCTCGCGGTACCACCCTAATTGGCTAAAAAGCCCTCTTAGTGTAGCTTATAAGGGAGCCACCCCTAATAGAATTAACTAGCAAGTTCAAAGGCTCATTCTACTAGTTCTCACCACCCACTAGCTCTCTTAAAAAAAACAAATTCCTTTTACTACTCTAGACTATTATTTATATATAATACGACTTTTAAACTAAATTGTCAACATCTACATTTGGTGCATCTTTCCATAATCTTTCTAGGCTATATACGTCTCTTTCATCATCATGGAATATATGTACTACTACATCCCCATAATCAAGAAGTATCCATCTTGATGAATCTTGTCCTTCTTTTGATATAACACATACATCGTCTTTTTTAAGCTCATCTTCTACATTATGAGCTATAGCCTTCACTTGTCTTTCCGACGGTGCACTAGCTATTATAAAGTAGTCAGCAACAGAGGATATTTTGCCAATATTTAAAACAATTATATCTTCTCCTAATTTATCATCAATAGCATCATAAGCTACTTTTACAATTTTTTCAACACTTTCTATCATTTAATTTCCTCCTTAGATATCTTTACCTATTAATACTATTATATCCATATTTTTATCTTTAATTTTGGATTTATCTTGTCTTAATTGACCTTTTCCTATAATTTGTCTTATTTTTTGAGCTTCTTCTTTTTTAGAATCATAATATATTATAGTCTTAGGATTATCAAAGTCATCAGCATTACCTACTGTGTTAGGCTTTAACCCTTGACGTGCAAGTTTATTAGAAACTTCTGTTGCAACTCCAGATAAGCCAGAGCCATTAAACACTGCAATTTTCAAATCTGCATTGCCCTTATTTTTATTATTATCATAATAAAGATCACTTACTAATTTATTTATTTCTTCATTATCAAGATTATAATAAGATATTCCATTTATGTACATAGGCTCTCCTGGAACAGTCTCTTTTCTTATATTATTTACGTCTATTTTTTTAGCTTGCATACCAAGTGATGCCATCTCAGAAACTTCCATATCTGTATCTACATATGTATTAAAAGTATCTATATACCCTTTAATATTAAAGATTGAAGATGGGCTTAATACCTTTTTAGCAAGTGATTGTATAAATGCCTGTTGAACTTCTACTCTTTGCAAATCACCTCTTGGATAACCTGTTTTTCCACCATTATTTTTTCTAAATCTTAAAAACTCCATAGCTTCTTGACCATCTAGAACTTGTTTTCCTTTTTTGAAATGAATATGAAGAGGTGGTGTAGCATAACGATCATCATAATTCATATTCATAGGTATATCAACCTCAACACCGCCTACCTCGTCGACAGTCTTATAAAGTGCTTGATAATCCACTTTAACATAATGATGTATAGGTATTCCTAGAAGATCTTTAACGGCTTGTATTGATAATTCAACACCGCCATATGCATGTGCCGCATTTATCTTATCATATCCTTTTCTACCTCTTATCTTAACTCTAGAATCTCTTGGTATTGATAATATAGATGTCTTATCATTTTTAGGATCCATACTCAAAACCATCATAGTGTCAGTTCTAATACCTTTTTTACCTCCATCTAAACTATCTACTCCAAGAAGCAATACATTAACCATTTCACCATCTTGTTCAACAGTCGTTTCTCTTTCTCCAGGCATTGGAATTTCTGCTAATTGATCATTTTCTTTAGCAACAATAAGATATATACTCGTTCCAAATATCATACTAAATATAACAAAAAAAACTATAAAAATTTTAAAAAAGTGCTTCAAAGTTATCACTCCTACATTTCATTTAATTCTTCAAGTAAAAAATTTCTAGCTTCAATAGTTCTAGGATGAATAATCTTTTTTATAGAAATAACATATTTTATAGTATTATCAAAAGCTACAAGCAAAGCTTTATCTAAACCTTCATTATACGCTATATTTCTAAGTTCCTCTACTCCATCATAGTTTCTATTAGGTTCGATAAAATCGGCTAAATATATTATTTTTTCAAGTTTACTCATGTTTTTTTTACCTGTTGTATGGTATGTTATAGCTGATAAAATATCGTCATTATTGATTCCAAATTTTTCTTTACAAAGATAAGCACCTATTTTACCGTGTGCAAGCTCAGTTTCTTTTTTTTCGATATCATCTAATAATATATCATACTTTTCAACTAAATGTAATACTTCTTCCTTGTTTAGACATTTTGCGCAGTCATGTAACAATGCTGCAATTTCTACTTTTTCTAAATCTTCTTTATAAATACACGCCAATTTTTTAGCACTTTCAACTACTCCTAGTGAATGTTTAAGTCTTTTTGTCGTTATTGTTCCTTCTAATATTTGTATCATCTCGTTTAATTCCATAATATCTCCTATATAAATTATTTTTATAAATATATTTTTCCACATTTTCAGGAAGTAAATACTTAATAGATTCTTCTTTTTTGATTCTATTTCTCAAATCAGTAGAAGATATATCCAAAGAAGGAACATATATATTAAGTATATTAGCATTGTATTTTTGTTTTAACTGATTTATTTTTTGATTTACATCATTACATTCTATCCCAGGTCTTGTTGCTCCAACAAATGTAGCTAATTCAAAGTTTTTATCAATATATTTCCAGCTATCTATATCGCACAATGCATCTGCACCTGTTATAAAAAATATTTGAGAGTTTTTATAAATTTTTTTTAATTTTTCAAGAGTATCAACAGTGTACGTCATCCCATCTCTTTTTATTTCAATATCTGATGTTTCAAAATAAATATTGCTCATAGTAGCAATCATAGTCATATTATATCTATGTTTTTTTTCTATTATTTCTTTTTTAGATTTATGAGGTGGATTTCCAGATGGCATAAATATAATTTTATCCAAATTATACTTATTTCTAACAGATTCAGCTGTTACCAAATGACCATAATGAATAGGGTTGAAAGTTCCTCCCATTATACCTATTTTTTTCAAATTTATATTATTATGTAATTTCTTTGATTTTTTATTATTGATAATAATAGCTTTTTTCAAAATATCCTTCACATTCATTTAAACACCTCTTTTATATTACTAACTTACACATTATACAATATTTCTTTTAAAATTTAAAGATATATAAGTTAATTTAAAGCGTTTAAGTTAATATGAGTCTATTAATTATATTATTCACCAAAAATCTGAAATTCTATAAAATACTAACACAATATTATTTTTGGAGGTTTTTAGCATGAATGATTTTAAAGAATACAAAATAAAACGAAATGACACACTTTCAAAAATAGCGAAAAAATTTAATACTACTATAAAATCTATATTAACAGCAAATTCAGATATAAGTTTGAATGAAATAAAAGAAGGAGATATTATTGTAATTCCATATAGTTCCGACATAGTTAATACTAGTATAGACTATACTTATGATGTTTTAGAAAAAGATCTAACAGATTTAAAAAAGATATACCCTTTCTTAGAGATATCTACCTGCGGAAAAAGCATTCTTGACAAAAAACTATATTCAGTTAAACTAGGAAATGGACCTAATAAAGTATTTTATAATGCATCTCACCATGCCCTTGAGTGGATAACAACCCCTATTTTAATGAAATTTATAGAAAACTTTTCTAAAGCATATTCTAAAAACAGAATAATAAGAGGATATAACCCAAAAGATATTTGGGAACAAAGTACGATTTATATAATGCCTATGGTAAACCCAGATGGAGTTGATTTAGTTTTAAATGGACTTTCAGAAGATAATCCTTATTATTATGATCTGATAAAATGGAATAATGGAAGTACAGATTTTTCTAAAAATTGGAGCGCTAATAATAGAGGTGTTGATCTTAATCATAATTACGATGCTTCCTGGGAATTATCAAAAGAAGCAGAGAGTATATATGGGATTTATGGTCCTGGGCCTACAAGGTATTCAGGAGAATATCCTGAGTCGGAGCCAGAATCAAAAGCAGTTGTAGAATTCACTAGAAGTTTAGATCCTAGATTAGTTCTTGCTTACCATTCTCAAGGAAAGGTTATTTACTGGAATTATATGAACGAAGCTCCACATCAAGCAAAAGATATAGGTAAATCTTTTTCTAAGGTTAGTGGATACATTTTAGATGAACCTTATGGGATTACTTCTTATTCTGGATATAAAGATTGGTTTATTAAAGAATACAAAAGACCAGGATACACTATAGAGGTTGGGAAAGGAACAAATCCACTTCCTATATCTCAATTTCGTAAAATATACAATGATAACGAAGAACTTTTATTATTAGCATCTATTATATAGTTTCTTACTAAATATAAAAAATTCGTTTTATGCTAACGCATAGCTCATGTCGCCAACGAGTCCTAACGGGCTCCGTTGCTCAAAATAGTTGATGCTTTCGCTTATCTATCAATATTATGTGCAAATTAAAAATTATATAGTTTCTTACTAAATATAAAAAGGATGATTTTATGCCAAAAATAACAAAAATAGAAGAACAAAAGAATACAGATAGAGTAAATCTGTATGTAGATGATGAGTTTTTTATGGGCTTGTATAAGGATTTAGTATACACCTTAAAATTAAAAAAAGGGAATGAGATAGATAAAGACTCTATTGAAAAAATAATAGATGATGAGATGTATTTAAAAGCCAAGAATAAAGCTTTAAGTATACTCTCTAGATCGTCACAATCACAAAATAATATAATATATAAACTCTCAAAAAATGAATTCGATGAAAAAACCATAGAGAGGGTTCTAGATTTTTTGAAAAAATACAAATTTATAGATGATGAAAATCTAGCTAAGAGCATAGTAAAAGATAAACTTAATATAAATAAATATGGTAAAAACAAAATCAAACAAACTTTATATTCTAAAGGAATTGATAGTCTAACAATAAATACTGCAATTGAATGCGAGATAGACGACGAAAAAGAATTTGAAAACGCACTTTACCTGGGAAATAAAAAATATCAAAAAATAAAGAATGAAGATAAAAATAAAATATACCAAAAATTGTCTAACCATCTCACTTATAAGGGCTTCGGGTATGATATCGTTAGAAAGGTAGTAAACAAAATCATGAATACTGAATTTTAAGTATAATAATACCCGTATTAATTTTAGTTAATACGGGTATTATTTATAGAATCCCATTATTTAGGTAAATCTATTTTAGGATTTTCAATATTCTTCTTATATATGGTGAATTTTGATCCTATAGCTTGAACAAACTCTCCTCTTACTGCTTCTGCTACTGCATTTGCAGTTTCCTTTGTATCAAGTCCACTATTTTCAAGCACTGTAACTTTGACTATTTCTCTAGCTTCAAGTGCATCTTCTAATTGACTTAAAAACGATTCTGTAACGCCATCCTTGCCTATTTGAGTTATAGACTTTGTTTTATTTGCCATAGCCTTTAAATGTGATCTTTGTTTTCCGTTTAACATAACATCCTCCATCCTACTCGTAGTATTCAAATTCTAAATCATATAATCTTACTGTATCTCCATCTTGAGCACCCATATTCTTTAACCTTTGGAATACACCTTTTTTCTCCATTATTTTTTGGAAATATTGTACAGATTCCATATCTTCAAAGTTAACAGAATATAAAAGTCTTTGAAGAGACTTTCCTTGTATTACAAAAACTCCATCTTCATTAGTTATATCTATTTCTTCTTTCTTAGGTTTTACATCTTCTTCTTTTAACATTTCCTCTTCCGATACCAGTTCTATATCTTCTGTCTTTTTTACAATAGTTCCAGCATAGTTTATTACCTCATCTATACCTTCTCTTGTAGCAGCAGACATAGCAAATACCTTGTATCCTCTTTTTTCAATTTCTTCTTTGAATTTTTCATAATTTTCTCTAGCTTCAGGTATGTCAATTTTATTTGCAACTACTATTTGAGATCTAGTAGTTAATTTATCATTGTATAGTTTTAATTCTTCATTTATCTTATTAAAATCATCTATAGGATCTCTACCTTCTATTCCAGATACATCTACTATATGAATAAGTACCTTAGTTCTTTCAACGTGTCTTAAAAATGCATGACCAAGACCGACTCCTTCATGTGCTCCCTCTATAAGTCCAGGTATATCTGCAAGAACAAAAGAATCTCCAAATTTAGTTTCAACTACTCCTAAATTAGGCTTTATAGTAGTAAAATGATAGTTTGCAATTTTGGGTTTAGCCTTTGTAACAACAGATAAGAATGTTGATTTACCTACATTAGGAAATCCAACCAACCCAACGTCAGCTATCATCTTAAGCTCTAATATAACCCATCTTTCTTGAGCTTCTTTCCCAGCTTCTGCAAAACTTGGAGCTTGTCTTATAGCTGTTGTAAAGTGTGTATTCCCTCTTCCTCCAGCTCCACCTTTAGCAACTATAGCACGGTCTCCATGCTTTCTTAAATCTGCTATTATAAGATTTGTTTCCTCATCTCTTATCAAAGTTCCTGGAGGAACTTTAAGAACTAAATCTTCTACAGACTTACCATGCATTTTTTTCTTTTTTCCATCTTCTCCATTTTCAGCGTTATACTTTGTCTTGTATCTAAAGTCCATTAATGTTCTCAATCCTTCATCGACTTCAAATACAACATTACCTCCGTTACCACCGTCTCCTCCAGCAGGTCCTCCAGCAGGAACGTATTTTTCTTTTCTAAAAGCTACTGCTCCATTTCCACCTTTTCCAGATCTAACGAATATCCTAGCCTTATCTATAAACATTCTTATCACCCTTTATTCAAGCTCAATTTCATATATCAAATAACCTTCTTCAATAATAACTGCTGTAAAATCTGAATTGAGCTCTTTTTTTATACTTTCAATGTCTTTTAAACACCCAAGAGCGACTTTCAATATGAAACACTCTGATGTTTCTTCAATATAAATTATATATTCTTCAAATTCATTATTATTATTCATATAATCAAATATTATATCTAATGCTTTTTCCATGCATACTAAGCTTTTTGATACTTCTTTATTTTTAAAATCTTCTCTTCTAGCATTAGTATATATATCAAAATCTATATTAACACCTTGCTTTCGGCATTGATTTAGTTTTTTTTCAAGTATTAAATATAAGCCTATACAACTTATATTAGAAATTTTAGAATTTATAGATGCTTCAGTTCTAACTTTGTTTATATATTCAACAGCTTCATCTATTTTATTAAGCTTTATGTATCCAAATATTATTTGTATTTCATTCAAAAAATCATGTCTTTGCTGTTTTAATAAATCATCTATTAAATTCCAGTATTTTAAATCCAAATCATTAATTTTTTCCAAAAAAAGCCCTCCTAATATTAACTTATATTTATCTTATTCTACTAATTGAAAGGGCAATCCTCTTTTAAATTTTTTATTCATTATAAAGCAATTTTTATCTTACACTTTACAGCATCGATTCTTTTGAAATTTATTACTAAAACTATATCTATATTTTTAAAAACATATAATTTGTTATTTAAAAGATAGTAATTTCCTATTCATTATAAAGTAACCTTTATCCAATATATAAAGTATATTACTTTGAAATCCACGCAGAAATTGCTTACTAAATTTGGAATTTCGCAATTTCCTATTCATTATAAAAAGGAGTGTTTAAAAACACTCCTTCTTAATTATTCAGCAGCAGCAACTGGATATATGCTAACTTGCTTTCTTTTTTTGTCTTTTCTTTCGAACTTAACTACACCATCAACCTTGGCAAATAATGTATCGTCTCCGCCTCTTCCTACATTAGTTCCTGGGTGAATTTTAGTTCCTCTTTGTCTAACTATTATACTTCCAGCAGTAACAACTTGTCCGTCATATCTCTTAACGCCAAGTCTTTTTGATATAGAGTCACGTCCATTCTTAGAAGAACCAACTCCTTTTTTGCTGGCAAATAACTGAAGGTTCATTTTTAACATCATAATTACACCTCCTCTTCTTTAATTTTTATATAAGAAGAGTATTCTTCTTTTATATTTTTAAGTCCTAATACCATAGTCTCAAGTATAGGATTAATTATGTTTCTTTTATCACTTGAAATATCAAAAGGTATTTTACATTGAAGTTTCCCATCACTGATTTTATACTCCGATTCTACTTTCGCATACTCGTGTATCCCTATCAGTACTGTTTGAGTCAATACCGAAACTGCTGCGCAGACAATATCTTGTCCGTGTTGCGAGAACCCAGCATGACCTCTTACATCAAATTCAACTATATCACTTTCGAAATTTCTTCTTATCACAATTTTAATCATAGAATTAAGCGTTTATCTTTTCTATAACTAATTTAGTGAAAGGTTGACGATGTCCTTGCTTTCTTCTGTAGTCTTTCTTAGGCTTGTATTTGAAAACTATAACTTTTTTAGCTTTTCCTTGCTCTAAAACTTTAGCCTCAACTTTAGCTCCATCAACTACTGGATTTCCTACTACAAGATTTCCGTCTTTAGAACAAACTAATACCTTGTCTAAAGTAACAACATCTCCTGCATTAGCTTCTAATTTCTCAACGAATATTACGTCTCCTTCAGAAACTCTGTATTGTTTTCCACCTGTTTCTACTATTGCGTACATTATGTTACACCTCCTCAAACCAGTCTCGCCAATTCTAGGTACCTAATTAGGATTTTGTAACCCGGATTGTGCGGCTACTTACTACAGATATAAATATTATCAAAGTTTTCATTTGTTGTCAAGAAAATTTTTACTTTAATATGTAGTTATTATATCGTTTGGATTCAAATCCTTATCCTTTGCAAATTCAATGTTAATATTATAGTATTTAGATATTTCTTTTATATGTTTAAAGTCATCTTCTTTTACTATATCAAATATATATTCTGAAGATTTAAATAAAACATTTTCAAGATTTGTGTGATTTTTAATTCTTATTATTTCCTTTTCTATATCGCTTAATATTTTATTTTTAGACTTTAAGTGCCCTTGCCCACTACAATAAATACATTCTGATTCAAAGTACTTATCTAATGTGTTGTTAGATTTTTTTCTAACAACCTCTACAAGACCTAAGTTTGTCATTCCTAAAACTTGTGATCTTGTTTTATCTTGGTTTAAGTTAATTTGGAGTTTTTTTAGGATCTGCTGTTTATAACTATCTTTTCTCATATCTATAAAATCTATAATTATAATTCCAGCTATATTTCTAAGCCTTATTTGTCTAGCTATCTCTTTACATGCTTCTAAATTAGTTTTAAATACAGTTTCATCAAGCCCTAATTTGCCTGTAAATTTACCTGTATTAACATCAATAACAGTCATAGCCTCTGTTTTATCTATTATTATATAAGCTCCGTTTTTTAGCCAAACCTTCCTATTTAAAGCAGTTTTTAAGTCTTTCTTTATTTTGTAATAATCGAATAAATCAAGTCCACTATCAAAGTATTCAACCTTATTTTTAAAAGATTTATCTATTTTAGTTAAAACACCAACTACTTTTTCATATTCTTGTTTATTATTTACAACTATTTTTTCAAAGTCTGGTGTGAAAATATCTCTTATAACCTTTAATGTTAAATCCAAATCTTTATACAGAAGCTTTGATCCCATACCTAGTTTGTTATATTTTTGAATTTCATCCCAAGTTTTCAATGCTTCATTTAAATCATTTTCGAAGTCTATTTTTTGCTTGTCTGTAGCTTCAGTTCTTATTATAACTCCCATATTTTTAGTATCTATTTCTTCTATTATAGATTTAATTCTTTGTATTTCTTCTTTGTCTTTTATCTTGTTTGATATAGCTATATCATCTCTTGTAGGCATTAATACTAAATATCTACCAGGTATACTTATTTCTTGAGTTATTTTTGGACCTTTGTTGCCTATTGCTTCTTTGTTAACTTGAACAAGTACTTCTTGTCCTGTTTTTATACTATGACCTTTAGAAAGCTTTAAATAAGCATTTTTATCAATGCCTATATCTACAAATGCAGCTTCCATTCCAAGAAGAACATTTTTTACTATTCCTCTATATATATTTCCTTGTAGTTTTTCATCCATTTTATCTTGGATAAATAAATCTACTAGATTATTATCCTCAACATAAGCAACCCTAGATTGATATAAACCAACATCTACTAATAAACTCTTCATTAAATCACTTCCTACATAGGTACTAAAAATTTATTATTATCTTCTATATACAAATCATTTCTAGTTATTTTAAGATTTTCAATATCTATACCTATATTAGCAAATCCGTTTAACTTATCAACTAATACACTTGGATTTAAGTTCGCACTAGATCCAGTTGCAACTAACATATCTAAAGTAAGTATATTTTCTTCTAAAGATACTACTTTTAATGTTTTTATCAATGGTCTTATATTTACTTCTTTTAGTTTTCCTTTTTTGTTCTTTTTAATATTTATTATTTCATCAAGCTTCATAAATTCATCAACTTTAGTCTTTATAGATTCGATGTCTAAATCTGAATTTATGTTCATACTTATTATATATGAGCCATGGCTTATAGACGAACTCAATGAAGGAGTTATAGTCTTATCTATGAACTTTACCTTTTGAATTTTTATGCCATCAGGAAGTGCCTTATTTACCCTAGTCAAGAACTCATCAGCTTCAACTATTTCTTCAAGTTCAACATCAATATACTCTCCATAACTTGTAACTCCTAAAGATAAAGCCTGTCCAAATGAAATTTTTGGATGAGGATTAAACCCTTGAGAGTATGCTACATTGATACCAGCTTTTCGTAAAATTCTTTGAATTAGTCTTTGAAGATCTAGATGAGATATATATACCATGTCTTTTTCTTTAACAAGCTTACATCTTATAACATTCATTAGCATAACCCCCTTGCTAAGTCAGTATTTATACCACAAGCATTACAGTCATGTCTACAATCAGTAGTTAAAGCCTCAGTCTTTGAAAGTTCATTTTCTCTTACTAAGAATTTTTTACTAACACCTACGTCCATATGATCCCAAGGGAATACTTCATCATACTCTCTATGTCTATTAGCATAAAAAGCTATATCTATATTATTTTCTTCAAAAGCTTCTACCCATAAATCAAACTTAAAGTGCTCATTCCATCCATCAAACTTACATCCTTTTTTATATGCATCATAAATAACCTTACCTATTCTTCTATCTCCTCTTGCCATTACAGCCTCTAATAAACTCGTTTTTCTATCATGGTAATTATATTTAATATTTCTATTTTTTAATTTCTTAGTTAAATGTATTTGCTTTTCTCTAATCTCTTCTTGAGTGTCTTGTCCATGCCATTGGAATGGAGTAAATGGTTTTGGAACGAATGTAGATGTGCTCACTGTAATCCCAAAGTTTCTAGTTAACTTTCCTTCATGAACATCTCTGTATATATCCATTACCTTATAAGCAAGATCCTTAATACCATCTAAATCATCATAGCTTTCTGTAGGAAGTCCTATCATAAAGTAAAGCTTTACACTATTCCATCCCTTTCCAAATGCCTTCCTAGTTGCATTCTCAAGATCGAATTCAGTAATTCCTTTATTTATAACATCTCTAAGTCTTTGAGTTCCAGCCTCTGGTGCAAATGTCAATCCACTCTTTCTAACCTCTTGAACCTTATGTGCAAGTTCTAAAGAGAAGTTATCCAGTCTTAAAGATGGTAGTGATAGCGCTATTCTTTGTTTCTTAGAATACTCTTCAATTAAATGGTCTGTTATATGCTCAAGATCTGAGTAATCACTAGTACTTAAAGATGCTAAAGACATTTCTTCATGTCCAGTACTTTCAATTAGTTTTTTAGCAATCTCTTTTAGTCTATCTACACTTCGTTCTCTTACAGGTCTATATACCATTCCAGCTTGACAGAATCTACACCCTCTTGTACATCCTCTAAATAGCTCAAGCATTATTCTATTGTGTACTATATCTATAAAAGGAACTACTATTTTTTCTGGGAAAAAACATTCATCTAAATTCTTTATTATTCTTTTTTGAATTTTTTTAGGTATATCATCTTTTGACGGATTAACACTTTTAACTGTATTATCCTCATTATATTCAACCCTATATAAAGAAGGAATATATATACCATCTACATTTTTAGCTAAATCATATAAGAATTCTTCTCTAGATTTATCTGTATCTTTCCATAGTTTATATTTATCTACTACTTCTAATAACACTTCTTCTCCTTCTCCAAGAGAAACTATATCAACAAAATCAGCTAGAGGCTCACTATTATAAGCACACGGTCCTCCAACTAATATAAAAGGATCATTTCTTTTTCTATCTTTAGCTAAAATCTCAACCTTAGCTAAATCCAATATATTTAATATGTTTGTATATGAAAGCTCATACTGCAGCGTAAATGCTAAAAAATCAAAATTGGTAATAGGCTCCCTTGATTCTAATCCAAACATCGGAATATTATTCTCTCTCATTTTTTCTTCCATATCAATTGCTGGAGAAAATATTCTTTCACAGAAAATATCATCTCTTTCATTTAAAACTCCATATAATATTTGAAGTCCCAAATGACTCATTCCTACTTCATATACATCTGGAAAAGAAAATCCAAACCTAATTAAATCTTCTCTTGCTGTATCCTTATGATACGAATTTATTTCATTGCCTAAATATCTTGCAGGCTTTTCAACCTTCATTAAAATATCATCTAAGTTCACCTTTTTGGTCATATATTTTCAATACCTCCGTCACTTTTTTGTGTAATACATTTGAATATTCTTTAAAGTCAACATTATATTCTAATACTGTCTTAAGCTGATTTGTATATCTTTGACTGTCGTATATATTTAATTTTGTCCCAAAAGCCAATAAAACAATTATACATGAAATTATAAACTGTATCAAAACTTTATTAACTATATTTCTATTTTTATTAAATCCCTGTTTTTTAAACCTATTTTTTCTTAAATTTCTTTTAAACTTATTTTTTCTAATCACAATAAACCCTCCTTAACATATACATTGAATTTTAATTTCCGCTCAAATAGATAACCTTGTAACAGATATGTAATCGCCTTATATTTAATTGTATGAATATTATTCCTATATTATTTTAATAATTAACTTATATAGCAAAATTTAATCTAGAACTTATCCATATTTTGTGATTAAATTAATGTTGTACGGGTATATAGAAAACATAATAAATTTGGGAGGTATTTTATACATGGAATCATTTAAAATAAAAAACAATATTCATTGGACAGGAGTATTAGATCCAGGTCTTGAAGTATTTGATATTATAATGAAGACAGAGTTTGGAAGCACTTATAATTCATACTTTATAGACGATGAGAAAAAAGTTTTAATAGATACCGTTAAAGCAAATTTTAAAGGTGAATATCTTGAAAAGTTATCTAAATTAACTGATATTAAAAACATAGATTACGTGATAATAAACCACACTGAGCCAGATCACTCTGGATCTTTAAAGTACTTACTAGAAATAAACCCTAATATAGAAGTATATTGTACTAAGGCTGCAAGTATATTCCTAAGTGAACAAGTAAATCAAGAATTTAAATGTCATGTTATAAAGGACGGAGAAGAACTTGACATTGGAAGCAAGAAACTAAAATTCGTAACAGCACCATTCCTTCACTGGTCTGACACTATGTTTGTATACAGTGAATCTGATAAAGTGTTATTCTCATGTGATGCATTTGGTTCACACTATGCAAGTGTAGATCCTAAAGTTGTTCATACTGATGATTATAAGAAATCACTAAAGCATTATTATGACTGTATAGTAAAGCCTTTTGCAAAACACGCTTTAAGTGCTATAAATAAAGTTAAAGATTTTGAAATAGATACAATACTTACTTCTCACGGGCCTATACTATGTGAAGATATAAATTATAATATACAAAAGTATACTGAGTGGTCTACTGAGGTAGTTAAAACTTCAAACCAAAAGAAGGTTGCCCTACTTTACTTATCAGCTTACAAAAACACTGTTTTAATGGCTGAGAAGATAAAAGAAGGTTTAGAGTCTGAAGGAGTTTCTGTAGAATTTTTAGATATAGAAGATGAAAGTTTAGAGACTATACATGATGTAATAAATATGTCTAAAGGCCTTTTACTTGGATCTCCTACTATAAACAAATCTATGGTAAAGCCTATGTGGGATGCTTTATCAATAATAGATCCTATGGCTAATATGGGTAAAATTTCTGGAGTATTTGGTTCATTCGGATGGAGTGGTGAAGGAATTAAGATGGCAGAATCTATGCTTAAGATAATGGGCTTTAAGATGCCTGTTGAATCTGTAACAAAGAAATTTTCACCATCAGAAGAGACTTTAACTCAATGTGTGGAATTTGGTAAGGAATTTGCAAAACATATATAGCTAATAAAAAAATCCGTAAATCATTGTTATTTACGGATTTTTTAGTTTCTTTTTAATATATTTTCATGACACTCATTCATTTTATTGACATTATTTATTTTTATATGTACTATCCTTTTTTAAAGATTTAAAAGTCTTTCTCAATACACAAAATATAATTACTGTAATAACCATGCTTCCTGTAACCTGTCCCAATGATCTAGCAATAACATTAGCATCAGATTTATTGATTATAGTTAATAAATTAATTAAACCTTTTACCAAGTTAATTGATGACACTAGCAAGCATAAACCTAATGCAAACATAATAATTATTTGTATTATTTTTTTCAAGATATACTGTCCCTCCTTAAAGATCAAATTTGTTTTAAAAAGAGATTATATAATAATATGTAATATATTTCAACCAAATCCAATAATTAGTATGATATTATTAAAAAACAGATTCTTATCCCTCTCAAAATACAGTCACTAAAGAATCTAAAACGTTACTAGTATTTTCATATATATTTTTTCAAATAGTCTATTAAATCTTCTACACTATCTGCAATATATTCTAAAGATGAATATATCATAGGATTCAACTTTTCATTAATAAAAGCTTCTCGTTTATCTGTATGAAGTCCTACCAAAATCCTATTCTTTTTAACAAATTCTTTATGTGCATGTGCCATACCTAAGGCTACAGCTGCCCCACAAAGTAATGGTGCTGCAAAGTAAAGTAACATTTTTAATTCAATTCCTTTCTTAGATATTATAATTTACGAATTTTGTTTATATTCTTATCCTCTTAGAGTTGCAATTATTCTACTTGGTTTTAATATCAAATCAAAAGCATCTTCTATGCTCTTACACACAATATCTGCTTTCATTAAAGATTTTGCAGAGCACCCTTCTACTCCCATTACTATAATTGATATTTTACAAGCTTCAAACATTTGTCTATCATTAAAGCCATTTCCAATGCATATGCAATTTTCTGCTCCAAGTTTTTCTACAATTTCTCTTTTATTTTCTGCTGCATTTGAGTTATCAAATATTTGTATTTGAACAGGCATATTGAAACATTGATTTGCTACGGTGCCATGGGTATCCGCAGTTACTATATATACTTTTATTCCTTGACTATCTATAACTTCTATTTTCTCTTTTACTGAAGGGATAACTTTTCCATCACAAGCTATAGTTCCATTATAGTCTAGTAAGAGATTCTTAATTTTTATTATTCCTCTTCCTGGTATATTGATTTCCATTTCAAATGCCTCCTTAATCTCTAGTTTATATGTTAACATAAGTATACATTCATTTATTAATATATATTTTATTTTTTTATATACTGGGCATTTTACTTTATTATTTTTAAGCACTGCCTTCACTCATATTCTATTGCATATCGTAATAGAAAAAGGATGTATATAAAAATAACTATTCCATTAGTGTTATTTTTGTATACATCCTCATTCACACATGTTTACTTACATATTTATATTTTTGATTCTTTCTACTTATTTAAATTATAATCAACTATTTTCATATCTGTAAAATAATCTTTTAATTTGGAAACAAAAGACAGTTAACAAAAAGTCTTTCATATCCTTCAGATGCTCCTAGTTCCATATAATCTATTTGATGAGCTAGTTCTTCAATTTCTTTCTTTGCCTCAACAGACATGAGTGCCATATATGCTCCTGTTTTAGAAGAATTGCCTACATACACTAATTTTTCTTTAACCTCTTCTGGTAAAATACCAGTTCCCACCAAACTATCAGCAGGCAAATGAGCTCCAAATTGTCCTGCTATAATAATTTTATCCAGTTCATTAATATCAATATTTGCCTGTTTTAATAAAGCATAAAACCCAGAAAGAATAGCTCCTTTTGCTAATTGTACTTGGCGAACATCTGATTGTGTAATTAATAATTGTTCTGGATTGCTTTTTAAAATAAATTCTCGCTTTTTTCCATCTAATTGAATCATATCATAGCGATAGTCTAATTTTTCTATTTTTTCTTTTTTTATAAATGCACCATCTTTTTTTACGATGCCTGTACGAATTAGTTCCTTAACAGCAGCTAATATACCACTACCACATACTCCAATTGGTTCTTGATTCCCTATAACTTTAATTTCAATCCCTTTTTCAGTGATTTTTACATCTTCGATTGCACCCTCTGCTGCCCTCATACCTGAACTAATATTCATCCCCTCTAAAGCTGGACCCGCCGCACAAGAACAAGATAGTAACTTTCCATGATTGGATAAAACAATTTCGCCATTAGTCCCAATATCTACAAATAAAACGTTTTCCTTGGCTTTATGTAATTGACAAACATATACACCCGCTACAATGTCTGCACCTATGTAGGATGAAACTGATGGAAGACAATATAGTCTCGCCCCGGAGAATACCTCTAAACCAATTTCTTTTGCTAATATATTTTTTGACTTTACAAATACCGGTACATATGGAGACTTTCCGATAAATTTCGTATCTATCCCTAAAAGAAAATGCATCATTGTACAATTTGCTGCAATAGTAATTTCATAAATATTTTTTTTATCTATTTTAGATTTGTTACAAATATTCTCAATCATTTCATTTATAGAATTTACAATTGCACGTTGTAGTTTTTCTTTAGAATCCTCTGGATTTTCTAGTCCGTAAGTTATTCTAGTTAATACATCCAGACCAAATTTCTTCTGAGCATTAATCATTGAATCTGTAGCCAATTCATTACCCGTCTTCATATCAATCAATGATGTTACAACTGTTGTAGTTCCAATATCAATAGCAACTCCATAGAGAAGTTCTGTAGTATCACCTGATTCAATTCCAATTAATTTTTCTCCACTAAAAACTCCAGTTACTTCTCCATCTATAATTTCATTATTCTGTAATAAACGCCAATCAAATTTTTCAATACCAAATGTATTGTATATAGAATCTTCAAACGATATTTGATTATCTAGTGTACGTTTTTCTATTTCAAAAATCTTTTTATGAATCGAAGGATTAAAGTCAAAATCAGGAGTATAACCCGTTGTAAGAATCTCATGCCTTCTTTCTTTTTGTAATATTTCAATTACAATGTCTTCTTTTGGTACTACAAGACAAGATAATCTTACCCCTTCATTAATTTCTTCCTTTTTTAAAAGTCTTCGTTCTGTTTCTAATATATCAGGTAAATTTCCTTCCACAATTCTAACCTTACATTTACCACACGATCCCTTTCCGTTACAAGGGTTATCAACGAAAATTTCATTTTCTAATAAAAGTTGTAATAAATTTTTACCCGGTACATATTCAAATATTTTATTCTGGTTCTTAATAGAAATCTTAGGCATCTATAACTGCATCTCCTTTTGTTAAAGATTCTATCATTGTTTTTATGTTTTTTAGAGGGGATCTCATTCCAAGTCCACATGCGGGTGATATAATATCCGCCCCATCTTTTACACATTTTTGAGTTAGCTGAGCAATTTTATTCGGCTCTCCAAATTCAATTGTATAAGTACTTACATTCCCCATTAGCAATCTATCTTGCAAGTTCTTTCTTGCATAACTCATATTAACTATAGAATCAAAACTTAGGACATCACTTTTTATTTTACTAACTTCTTTATATACATTCTTCATTTGGCCACATATATGTACAATCGTTCCTTTATTTTCTTTTTGTACACTATCTATAATTTTGTTAATGTATTTTACAGCAAATTCTTCAAATAGCTTTGGCCCTAAGATTTCACCTGTACCACTAGGATCCGAAATAGCAATTATATCCGCTCCTGCTTCTATTTGTTTTTTTGCAAATATAATCAACTGATCTGTAACAAACTCTACAAATTTATGTGCCTCACTATTTTTTTTCCTTAATTCTTTATAAAAGATAGTAGGTTCCATTATGGAGCTTGCCGTACTTATAGGCCCAGTTAAATTTCCTATAATGGGTACACCTTTATTCTTAAGTTTCAACAACTTAATTGCATCAACCACCACTCCTGCTCTTCCTTGTTGATAATTAATTTCAGGAATTTTTCCCCATTCACTTACAGAGCTAATCGCGTATTCTACAACATGAGGTTCATAAATGTTTGTTCCCATGTCTACTTTCGCTCCAAAATCCTCAGCCTCAATAGTCATACAAAAAGGAACTCCATAATTTTCAAAACAGCCTTTTTCATATACCGCAGTGGCTAAATCAGCCATCATTTGCGAATTCATATGAGCTTTTGGAAATTCTATTCCCACTTGTTCCATTAGTTCTGTTGTAACCATATTCATCATGCCTCCAGGACAAATACATGGTGGCCTATCAACTTTTTCTCCTATTAAGACCTTATTTAATCGTTCTTTCGGCGATAACATATCTCTCCCACTCCTTTTTATGCTATATCAAGCAAATCTTTTACTAATTTAACTGCCTCAACTGCATTATGAGAATAACCATCTGCACCTATTATATCGGCATAAGTTTTTGAAATTGGTCCCCCGCCTATAACAACTTTAACTTCATTTCTTATACCAGCTTCTTCTAATAGTTCTATAACCGTCTTCATCCCTCCCATTGTTGTTGTCATCAATGTTGACATACAAACAAATGCAGCATTTACTTCTTTTGCCTTATTAACAAAATTTTGTAACGGAACATCTCTACCCAAATCAATCATATCAAACCCAGCTGTCTCTAACATGATTTTTACTAGATTTTTTCCTATATCGTGTGTATCTCCTTCTACAACCCCTATTATTCCTTTTGGTTTTTCTTTTTCTACTTCATCTGAAGGAAGATGTGGTCTTAAGATTGATAAACCTTCATACATTGCATCTGAACATAATAATACATCCGTAACAAAATATTCTTCATCATCATATAATTGACTTGCACGGTTCATACCATCTACAAGTCCTTCCATAATACCATCGAATATTCTATATCCAGCCTCTATATATTCATTACATGCTTCAATTACATCATCTTCTTCCATATCTACTACACCATCAGATAATCTTTTTAATAAATCTTCTTTTGATACTGGCATTATTTTTCCCTCCATTTTTTATTGCTTAATAAATTTATATTTTATAAAAAATTTTTTGGATTTAAAGGCCACTTTCCATATTTTCTAGCAGAAGCCATAAACTGATCAATATTCTCTAGAGGAACATTGCCTGAAAGATCACACCCCGATGCCAAAATATATCCTGAAGGACTATCATATCCTTTTTGTATACAATTTTTTACAGCTAAATCCACATCATTTGTATCCCCCAAAATTAACGTCTCTACGGGATCTACATTACCAAGAATAGGAACTTTATCTCCTACCACTTGTTTCGTATATGCCAAGTCCACCTTATTATCAATACTAAGCATATCACAACCTGATTTCACCATATCTCCTACAATCGATGTTGTATCTCCACAGATATGGTAACAAACCATTCCATTTGCATCATGAATATCTTGCATTAAATCTATAGTGTATGGTAAAACAAATTCTAAGTATTGTTTTTGATTAAGAATTGTTCCTGATGCAATAGGGTCACAAAGTAGAATAATAGCACCTTCTTTTATAAACTCTCTATAAATCATTTTTAATCCTTCGTTACAGAATTTAATTAATTGATGTAATTTTTCAGGATTTTTTCTAGTTGCTCTTAACAAATTTTCTGTTTTATATATACTTGCAGCAGCAGTAAAAGGTCCAGATATCAAAACTCCAGTTGGAACTTCTTTTCCTACTTTATCAATTAAAATTTTTGTAGCTTCTATATGCAATTGAAATGCTTTGTCGTTTTTCAGCTCCAATTTTGACATATCTAGTTTATCAACATCATTTAAATCGTCTAAAGCATATTTCATAATTGATGGTACTGAGTCCTCTGGATCACTCATTTTGCTCCCTAGAGCTGCACCTACCCCATGTAATCCATATTCAATAACCGTTAAGTCATTTCCAAATCTTTCATAACAAGCAATTTGTGCTCTCGCTTCATTTAAAGCACTACTTCTTTTTTCCTTATGAGTCATCCCTAATGCTAGTCCAGACATAGAACAAGCAACTGGCATAGCTAAAATTCTGTCCATAGGTTTTCCTGTCATAAATGCAGTCAATCGTTCATTTGGTGTCATCTTATCATCTTTGTGCATATAATACCCTCCCTTTTCAGATTAATTTTAGTCTGTTAAAGCAAATTAATTGTTTTTATTACCCCATTCTTTAATTGGAATTCTTTATTTTTAATACACATTTGTCCAACAAATTTTGCCTCACCGATTACTTTAATACAGGCTTCAGAATATTTCATAGATTCTTCCAAAGAAATATCTTTCCACTCTGCTTTATCTGTTCCTAATAATGCAAAAGTAGTTTTTGGGCAAAGTAATACTACTGTTTGGTCATTAACCAGTTCTTTCATTTCTTTCAATAATGGATAAGTAAACATTTCTACTACTTGTTCTGAAAATTTTGGACCTAAAATATTTAATCCTCCAGAAGAATCAGCATAACTTATCATATTGACTCCTGATTTTTGGGCTTCTTCAACAAAACGCAATATTTCATTTTTGAATTTATTTAAAATATCTCTCATAATTTCAGGGTTCTTTCTAAATGTTTTAAAAATATGGCGTGGGTCAATTAAAACATTCATAATTGTAAAAGGTCCTGAAATATATAAAAGAACATTTTCTCCTTGATTTCTTAAGTATCTGCAAGCTTTTAAAACTTCTGCTATACGTCCTTTTGAATAGTCAATTTCAGGTAAGCTTAATATTTCTTGAGCAGTTGTGCATATATAGTCCTTAGCTCTTGGGCCTATGTTCTCATCTCCAAAATTAATGATTCCACCCATTGCTTCGCCTTCAACCGTATGGCAAAATGGTAATTCACAAAACATTGATTTATCATGTTTTTTTAACTCCTTTGATATCAAAGCCATACTATCCCAATTTTTATAAGCTTCTGGGAATTGTAAATCTACTTTTTCTGTAACTTCTCTATTAATCCCTATAGAATTGTTATATGTACACTTAAAATCAATAATTTCACCCATATTAATCCCCCCAACTTCTTAATGGAACAATTTCAATATTTTTTGATGACTTAAATTACTACCAATTACAGCCACCTTCGTC
The DNA here is from genome assembly GCF_002724055.1 of Tepidibacter mesophilus. Classification (GTDB taxonomy): domain Bacteria; phylum Bacillota; class Clostridia; order Peptostreptococcales; family Peptostreptococcaceae; genus Tepidibacter_A; species Tepidibacter_A mesophilus. The sequence continues at coordinate 266,264 of NZ_BDQY01000001.1, forward strand.
CCATTGCACCTTTCTAGGTACTCCCAATGATAATGATGCGGAGTAAAATCAAAGTATATAAATTGATTCATATCAAGTTTCAAAATTCCTTTGGCTCTCAAAATAAAACCATACTCCTTGTTATTTAAAGAATCCAACATGTTATCAATTTCTTTACCTGAAAAAATTCTTGGATTGTCCACAGAGACAGTCGTAAATACCTTATCAGCAGGCATTAATGCACGTTTTTCTTTTGACTCAATCTTGCAACTTTTAATAGTATTTAGTATCTCAATTATTTTTTCCCCATTATAATCAGACCAGTCCTCATTAAGAATGAATGCTGTCTGATTATTTAACCTTATTTTAGAAACTACTTTTTCAATTTCTTTGTGATTCATTTCACCAAAATGGCTCAAAAAAATTATATTAGCATTTTGAATTTGGTCTAAATAAAAAGATCCAAAATTTTCTATATAATCATCAAATGCACTTACATCTACAATCGTAATTAAATGATTTATAATTATATCTAAATTAGAATTTTGTGAAATTTCCACACAAGCTTTTACAATATCGGATAAACTCCCAACCCCAGATGGCTCTATCAATATATTCTCCGGTTTATATTCTAAAACTAATTCTTCTATGTTTTTTTTAAAATCTTGTACTAGACTGCAACAGATGCATCCCGCATAAATTTCTCTAACAGGAAGTTTGTCATGAATCAAATCCCCATCAATTCCAATATCACCAAATTCATTTTCAATTAACGCAACTTCCCCTTTAATCTTAGGTATAATTTTTTTTAAAAACGTAGTCTTTCCAGCCCCTAAAAATCCAGAAACGATATTTATATTAATACTCAATTTAAACCTCCTTTGAACTAAAATAAAACCGTGTTCAACACTTCAAATATTTCGTCAATAACCGTCAAATAATTGCAATGCTTGAAATAATTGTAGCACTTTAAATAATATCAGTCTAATATGTATTTTTTATAATTCCATACACTTGTATAGAATTTTCCTATAATACAATTAAAAATATATACTAGTTGATTCTATTATATTTGACATCCATAAAAATTTTTTCATTATAGGGATCTAATCTTATTAAATAGACTAAAATAAAAAAAGATGTACACGAAAATAAATATTTATTAGTTTTATTTTCATATACATCTTCTTTAATATAGACTTTATTTTTTAACTACATCCCGTTGTTGTACCACAATTTCTACAAATATAGCAAGTTCCATTAGGTATAATGCTCGTGCTTGAACAGTTTGAGCATGTTACTTTCTTATATTCTGTTAAATTCTTCTTCTCATATATTTCTATAGAAGTTTGTTTATTATTTCCTTTCAATGCCTTAACATATTCTAAAAGTTGATTATATGTCATATCTTCTAACTTATCGCTTTTAGCACGCTTATATTGATTAAGTGGTTGACTGGCTTTAGAGCCATCTCTATATAAAGAAATACATTTTACTCCTAACTCAAATGCTTTTTTATATACCTCTTTAAAATCATCTATACTAGCTTCATTAGGAAGATTAACAGTTTTACTTATTGCTCCTGAAACAAATGGTGTCAGTGCTGCTACCATCCTAACATGACCCATTGATGATATGAACCTTTTTCCACTTCCACATTTATTAGCTGTATCAAATATAGGGAAATGCTCTTCTCTTATATGAGGTGCTCCTTCTATTTTTCCATCTATTATTTTTTTATATTCATATCCATTTTCATCGATAGTTTCTTTTCCCATTACATAATTTACTATATCTTCTATCTGTTTTTTACTGTATCCTAGTTTTTCAAGTGTTATAGGAATATATGGATTTATAAATTCCATAAACCCTCCCCCTACTAATTTTTTATATACCACATGTGCAAAGAATGGCTCTATTGAAGTAGTAGCACAGTCCATAGCAAGAGATATAGTTCCAGTAGGAGCAATAACACTTACTTGAGCATTCCTATATCCATATTCTTTTCCAGTTTCAACTGCCTTTTCCCATACATCTTTTAAAGTTTCACTTAAATCATTTTGTTTCTCATCTATTAATATTTCATGATTTACTTTAATTGGACTATACCCTAAACCTTCATAAGAAGAATCAATGGCTCCAGCAGCTATAGCATGATTTTTTATAACTTTTAACATATGATTTTTATTGATTTCATATTTAGAAAAACTACCTACTTCTTTTGCCATTAATGATGATACATAATAAGATTGACCTGTCATAATTCCAACTAAAGAAGTTGCTATCGTTCTTGCATTATCTGAATCATAAGCATGTCCCATGATAATATGAAGAGAACCCGTATTTGCAATTCCAAGTCCTGTAGTTCTAAACAAATGTGATCTTCTTGCAATATCTTCCGTTGGAAATTGACCCCAATGAATAGTTGATTCAAGAACTAATTGAATAAGACTTATTACATGTAAATATCCATCTATATCGAATTTATTAGTTTTTGAATCATAAAATTTCACTATATTTATACTAGCCAAATTACATGCAGTATCATCTAAAAAGTGATATTCACTACAAGGGTTTGATCCTTTTATTTCTTCCTTCTCACCATTTTCTCCTAACGGACATGTGTTCCAATCATTTATTATATCGTGAAATTGAATTGCTGGATCTGCACATCTCCATGATGAATAATTTATCTCATCCCATAAATCTTTTGCACTTATTGCTTTATTTACCTTTGAATCTACTCTCCCCTTTAACTCCCAAGAATCATCTTTATCTTTTCCTATCATTTTTTTCATCAACTCGTTTGTAATCCTAATAGAATTATTTGAATTTTGCCCTGATACAGTTGAATATGCTTCTGAATTAAAATCAGTATCATACCCCATTTTGCCAAGTGCTAATACCTTATCTTCTTCTTTTGCTTTCCATCTTATAAAATCTATAATTTCAGGATGATCTCCATCCATGATTACCATTTTAGCTGCTCTTCTTGTTGTGCCACCAGACTTTATTGCTCCTGCATTAGCATCAAATACCTTAAGAAAACTCATAATACCAGATGATGTTCCTCCTCCAGATAAAAGTTCACCTTCTGCACGAATACTACTAAAATTACTTCCTGTTCCCGATCCATGTTTAAAAAGTCTTGTTTCAGTTACTATTTGATCCGTTATAGATTTATCTCCAAGTAATTTGTCCTCTATATTAAGTATAAAGCAAGCACTACCTTGTGTCCTTGTATATGCATCCGTAGACTTTACTACCTTTTCCTTTTTTATATCATAATAAAAATGACCTTCTGATTCTTTATCTATTCCATAACTTAACTTAAGTCCAGTATTGAACCACTGAGGAGAATTTGGTGCAAACATCTGATTTATAAGCATATAAGAAACTTCATCATAGAATATGCTTTTATTTTCAGTATCTATTAGACCTTCATCTAAAGCACTTTCAGTCCAAAAATTCACCATTCTATGAACAACTTCTTTTAAAGATTTTTCATAACCATATTCATTATTAACACCAGTTTTTCTAAAATACTTACTAGCAATAATATCACAAGCGTTTTGACTATAAAACACGGGAAACTCCAAATTGTCTTCTTGAAATAATATATTGTTGGTTTTATAATCAAACATTTTTACCTCAACTGTTTTCCAATCAAATAAATCATATACAGTTAATTTTTTATTTTCTTCTAACTCTTTTGTATAATATCTTTTAATTAAATTTTTTATATTCATAAATTCAGCTCCTACTTAAAATAATAATTCCTTTAAACTATATACCAATATAAAATAAAACCAAACATTTTTCTCATTATATTGTGTTTAGTGTCCTATTTTTTTATTCAAAGCACAATATATAGTATTTACTTCAATTGAATTTTTAAACATTAGCTGATATTTTCATAGTCATTTTTTACTTTTGTTGCATATATAAAGTATTCGGATAAAATCCAAGTTTTTTATAAAAACCTATTGTAGCTTTATTTTCTTGAGATACTGTTACCCCAATTGCCTTACAATTTTTTTCATTCATCCATTTTATATGTATGTCTACAAGTTCTTTTCCAATTCCATTACCTCTACACTTCTCATCAACATGCAACGATGCAAGCTCTCCATTGTCATCAGTTATAGTTGATATGCAATACCCAATACACTTACCATTATTTTCTACAACAGTTATTTTCATTGTATCCTTATCAAATTCACCAAAGGCTTTTATTCTCTCATCAAATCTAATAAATCTATATGCTTCCTTAAAATATTCTGAAGTATTTTCATGATACTGTCTATTTTTTTCCCAAAGATTCTTTATTATTTCAACATCTTCATAATTAATATCAAATATTTCATTCATTATCCTTCACCTCTTTATAATATATTTCATAAGTACAAATAAGAATTTATTGTTATATTTTTTATTATTCAACTATAAAAAAGAATATGTATAAATTGTACTTTAAACTAAAAATATGCCTACAAAAATATCTTTAATTTTAAGATGTTTTCATAGACATATCTTTTAGTTTCTGTTGAATTTAGTTTTTTCAAATACTCTATTTTGACTTATTTAATCAACAAACACTCCTCTTTTACTTTTTTTAGTTAATAACCCCATATATTGTCTCCCTAATTCTTATTTTTCTTATTATGGTTTCATATACTCATAAATAAAATATAAGAACATACTCCCCAAAATAATGCACATCAAAATGTTAGATACTTTTGTTTAACGTTTTATTAAAACATTGACAAGGTATCGTTATTTTGATGTGTATTATTTTGAGCATAAGTACAAATCATATTTTTAAATTATTTTTAATTTTTTCTAATATCCTAGCCTCTATACCTTCATTCATTTCAACAGGCATATATTTTGTATTGTAATACTCTATATCATCAACTACATCTATATCAAGTTCTAAAAGAGCCTTTTTCATACCCTCAACAGTATATCCCATACTTTCTTTATCCTTACCTTTACAAGTACCTACAACTATGGCTTTTTTATTTGATGATAGTCTACTTTTCCATCTTCCTTTACTATAATCATTAAGACAAAATGTTCTATCAAGTAATGCCTTCATTTGAGCCGTCATATTGTAATTATAAGACGGAGAAGCTAGTATATAGCCATCGCATAATTTCATATTTTCTATTATTTTTGATACATCATCATTTATATTACATTCACCTGTTTTTATACAATGCTCACATCCAGAACAAGTGAATATATTCTCACTACTAAGTATGTACTTTTCAACATCAATCTCTTTTTCTTTAAGAGCTTTTATAATATAATCAGTTATTAATTCTGTATTTTTTCCTCTTCTAGAACTCCCTACAATAGCAATCCACTTTTTAGCCATATATTAACTCCTTCAAAATTTATGTGTCTGACCTTATTATGAATTTACCCTTTCAAAATGATTTTCTATAAACTATTCTTAAATTCCGATTTCATTGAGACAAAACTTTTTATTTTATAAAGTAGCAGATCGACTTCCTCTATACTTGTTCTATAATTTGAAAAACATGCTCTTATGCAATGTTCTCCCATAATATTTGCAGCAGACAAGAAAAATTCCTCTTCTATTTCTATTAAAAAAGATTGATTCATAGTAGCTCCTTTATCAAATGAAAAACAAACGGCACTTGTTTGTGGCTTATGTAATATCCTTACCCCATCCATTTTTTCAATCTCCTCGGCAAAATAAGTTGCCATCTCTATATTAGAATCTACAACCTGTGAAAGCTTTTTGATTCCATACGTCTTAATGACAAACCATGTCTTTATTGCTCTTGAAGTTCTAGTTGACTGTATTCCATAATCCAGATAATTTATAGGTGTATCTTCATCAAATTCTACACCACCTGTATTATATGCATTGTATAAATGCCTTTTGTCTTTTACAAGCACACATCCAGCCTCTGTAGGAACAAAAAACCACTTGTGGGGATCTACTGAAATTGAATCCGCTTTTTCTATTCCTTTTAGAATCTCGCCACCTTTTTTTGATAGTATTGCCCCTCCACCATAAGCTCCGTCTACATGAAGCCACATTCCATATTTCTTAGCAACATCTGAAAGAGCCTCTATATCGTCAACAGCTCCTGAAAGGGATGTTCCAGCCTGAGCTATTATACAAAATGGTCTTAGTCCCTGTTTAATATCTTTTTCTATTTCTTTTTCTAGACTATGGATATCTATCTTGAAAAACTCATCTACATTCACTTTTTTAAGCATATTCTTTCCAAATCCCAAAACTCCTACAGCCTTATCTATTGAAGAATGAGCTTTTTTAGAAGTATAGATAGTAAGTGGATTTGAAATACTCTGAATTCCATATTCAGTACTTCCAGGCAAAAACGCTTCTCTTGCAGCACCTAGAGCAGTAAGAGTTGAAATACTTCCACCGCTTACGAGTATTCCTCCCGATTCTTTGTTATATCCGAAAAGTTGTCCCATCCAGCCTATTACCATATCCTCTATTACCGTGGCTGCAGGACCAGCCTTAAAATTAAATGGAGCCTGGCTTATTCCTACATTTGCAATTTCTCCCAAAATCCCCGCCTGCGAAGGGCTTGTTATTATCCATGAAAGAAATCTTGAACTCCCAATCTTTGTTGAATTTGGAACAACCTTTTCTTTAAACTCATCTATTATATTCTTTGCATCAGAGCCTTCCATTGGAAGTGTTTCAAACAAAAAATCCTCAATATCATTTCTTGAAGCCTTGGGCACAACCCTTCCAACAGATATATCTCTTTGATATTCCTTTATTACATCAGAAAGCTGGTCTAAATATTCATCAAATTTTTCAAGCTTTAGCATATTGCCACCTCCGCCATATTTTTCAAATTATACACCTATTTCCATTTTATCATTAATATTCTTTTTAAGTATAGACATTATATAATATCCTTAATTGTAAATACATAACTAATACTATACTTAAAACTCTCTATGAAAATGTTGTTGTATTAACAGTGTCTTCATAAAGAGTTTTTTATAATACTAATTTATTTATCAACATTATTTGAAATATAACTTATTCACTGTAACTATCTCCAGAGCTTACAGGTAAATCTTTCAGTATTCTCATAAAGTAACAACTTATAAAAGGTATTAAAAACAAATCTAATGCCATTATTATATAAGATGATATTTCTATCATATCTCCAGCTACATTCAGATTTTTATAATCAACAATTCCTGCAATTACAATAGGTACTATTCTAAGACTTGATACAAAAAACATAAACATAACTTGTTTGTAATATTTTTTAATTACGATTCCATTTAAAGACATATACGACTTATCTTTGTCAATTATACTTGCTATATAAGTTATTAAATATATTCTAGATATGCTTAGAATATATACCATCCCTAATACTATACTCCAGATAACTTTATAATTAAATTCTAAACTACTTTTTATGAAAAAATACTCAATTCCTATAAATACAACTAAAGGTATTCCTAAAATAAGTCCGGCTCCAAAATATCTCCCTATCCTATCTTTCGCAAACTCCCATCCAGTATCAAAATCTATATTTTCTCCATTATAAGACATATATGCTTTATAATTTAAAGCTATCAATGCTCTATATCCTAAAAATATATTTGCTACTAATACAATCAATACTACAATTGGATTTTTTATTAATTCTTTCAATAAAGCAAATGTAAGTACAATAAGACTGTATTTAATATAAATATTAAATCCATTTTTATACTCTTTATACGAATCCTTTAGAAGTTCAGTAATACTATAACATTCTTGATTATTATCAATAAGTTCTACATTATCATAATGATTCATCACTGTATTTGAAATGTCTTCGTAATTTAAGAATTTTTTAATAGGTATAAAAGCACTTTCTCTTTTAATCATCTTTATTTTCATTCCATAGCAGGGAATAAATCCTCTTATATCTTCTCCATATTGAAATCTTATATGTTCAATTTCATCCCAATTATAAATATTTCTAGGCTTTTTCTTGTACAAGCTATATACCTTTATACCCTCTTGATCTACTCTTATCTTGATATTTTCAAAAAAACATAACCACAGTATCGTAAGTTCAATACCAAATAAAATTATCGTTCTAAGTATTCCCATATTATGATTTTGACTAGCTCTATTATAGTCGATTTTTTCAATATAATCTGGTTCTAAAATATCAAAACTTCCCTGTTTTGTATTAACCTCATAATCTTGTAGTCCCTTTGCATCTTCTATATTATCTTTTATAGATATATATGTCAGTTTACTTGCTGCCAATAAAAATATTAATAAAAACATAATCAATTTTCTCTTGTTTAATTTGTATAACGTTTTCATAGTTCCCCCCCTAACAAATCTTCTTCATTATAACTTTTTTGGTTATATTTGTAAACAAATTCCCTGATTTATAAAAATAAGGTATGGTTGTTTTTATATAAAAACAACCATACCTTATTACAAATATTATAAACTCCATTTTTTAATTATATTTTTTTATTCTTCTTAATTAACCTAATGCAACATCTAAAATCATCATTACAGCAAAACCAATCATACATCCAATTGTTGCAATATCCGTTCTTATGTGCTCTTCACCTTGTTGAGCTTCTGGGATTAATTCTTCAACAACAACATAAATCATTGCTCCAGCAGCAAATGCTAATGCATATGGTAATAAAGGACGCATTCCTATAATAGCAACAGCACCAATAACACCCGCAATAGGTTCAACTATACCAGATGCTTGACCATATAAAAATGCTTTTTTACGAGAAAAACCTTCCCTTCTAAGTGGTATTGAAACTGCTGCTCCCTCTGGAAAGTTTTGTAAGCCAATACCAATTGCTAAAGCTACTGCTCCTGCTAGTGAAGCTGAAGGTAATCCATAAGCAACAGCACCAAAAGCAACTCCAACAGCAAGACCTTCAGGAATATTGTGTAATGTAATAGCTAATACAAGAAGTACACTTCTTTGCCAACTGGTTTTTACGCCTTCTGCTTGAGAAGTATCCTGTCCTATATGTAAATGAGGTAATAGCTTATCTACAGAAAATAAAAAAGCTCCTCCACCTAAAAAACCAATTGCAGCTGTCAACCAAGCTGTTTGACCTAACTCTTCTGCCATTTCAATCCCCGGTGCTAGTAGTGACCAAAAGCTTGCTGCAATCATAACTCCTGCTGCAAAACCTAACATAGCATTTAATACTTTTTTGTTAATTGTTTTAAAGAAAAATACTAAAGATGCCCCAAGTGCTGTAACACCCCAAGTAAATAATGTCCCAATTAAAGCTTGTGTTACTGGGGAAAATTGCGATAACCATTCCAGCATAGTTTTGTCCTCCAATACTATTTATTTAACCTTTTATATTATCTATACCCAAAACAATGAAATATCTTCATTTAGATTTAAATAATTTGTGATTTTTTATAACTATAAGTTTTACATATCACTTACTCTTTCAAAATACATTTTATCACTTCTTCCAGTATCTATTTTCACTCCAGTAATAGCATCAAAAGTGTATGTATAAGATTCTTTATTTAATTCAATAAAAACCCTATATTGTAGCTCTCTATCTATATTTGTAACTAATATAACATTAGTTACATTTCCCTTATTCAATTTAGATACTACATCTTCCTTTATGACTTTAGGTTCTTCTATACTTACCTTTTTATAGTTTAGAGGATCTGATATACGTAGATTACTAAGTGATCCATAGCAATTCATTTCAATCTCAATTTTATGTGATTCATCGTATACATCGTCTACTTTTCTTATAAATTCATAGCTTATTTCTTCTAACTTACCTTCGTCAAACCTCTTATTCTTTTTATAACACACATAATCTTTAGGTACTAATATATTTTTTATTTCTCTAGCTTTTTTATCTAAACCGTCCTCTGATACAATAGCTGTTGCTAACTGTCTTCTTCTATACATACTTAAAGATCCATCTTCTTTTCCTATGCTTATACTATATGAATTTTTATCCTTCCCATCCTCCCATTTATTATAAAACTCATAAGTTTCTTCTCCTGTTTTTTCATCATCTATTATTACAGGTTTTTCATTAAATATTTTTTCTAATATTTTGGTTGTTAACTGTCTAGCCTCTTCTAAACTTACTGTATTCTCTGTTTTTTCTTCTTCAGTATTTTCTATAGATTCTGTTTCTTCAAGTCTATATTTGCTTAACCCTATATACTCTTTTTCCATAGCTATTTTATTAGCCTCTAATATAAATTCCTTATATATTTTTTTATACTTTTTCTCTTCTCCACTTCTATAAATCGAGTTCATATCATTATCATTTAATACCTTATAATAAGCTTTTATAAACTTTTTATTATATTTATGTATACCTTTTAAATACTGTTCATCTTTTTTAGTTAAGTTTTCCTTATCTTTCATATCTATGATAGGCCAATAACTAAAACTTAAAGTAAGCCAATTAAAAGCGCCCTTCTTTATATTATATATTTTTTCTATTTTTCTACTCTGTATACTTAAATCCTCTATATAGTCGGTATGTATTTTATAATCTTTTTCCAAATTTTCTTGCATATATATATTAAATATAATTTCGTTTATATCTTCTAATTCAGTTATAGCTTTTTCTAAGTTTTTATATACACTTTCATACACATATTTATTAGAATTACAATTTAGCATAAATAAATTAACGGATATTATGAACATTAATACACTAATAATTTGAAGAAATACCTTATTCGAAAACAATTTATTCATTATAATTACCTCCCCACAATCCTTTTCATTATAACTTTTTTTGAAATATTTGTAAATAAAGTCCCGCACTCACAAAAATAAGGTATTAATGTTCAGATAAAAACACCAATACCTTATCATAAACTAAATATCAAGATGATCAATTTAATTTTGTATACTCAATTATCTTTAAATTTCAAAATGTCTATTCAATTATACTTATGCTATGACTTTTAAATAACTCTTCTACTTTTTCACTTGAATCTATAACTCCGTTTAAAACCTCTTTTCTCCATAAAGATTCATCTTTTTCAATTTTTTAAATATGGTATGAAAAATTCACTATATTGCTGATCCTTAGATTCATTTATATATTTTTTTGAAACATAATCACTTGCATCCTCACTCATAAACTGTAGTATCGCAGCTACAGTACCATAGTCACCAGTTCTATCAATATAACTTTTTACAATATCATCAATACATTCTATACTCAAGTATTGTCTAATAGCATAAATACAATTAAAATCATCAGTCTCACCAATATAATTTTTAACTATAGTATCTACTTTTGATTTACTCATATGAGGAATATAAATCATTATATTATTTATGTTGCCTGTTTTTTCAATAATTTCTAACGCCTTCTTGTCATTAGCAAGCACATCTTTGCTCACCAATTTACTACTATCAATATAATTTATTCCATTATTCATTCTCATATTGTTATTTATATTGTTGTTCATATTATAACCATTATTATTAACATTTCTAAGTTCAATCTGTTTAAATTGCTTATTACAGTTAAAGTTTATACCTGTTATGTTGCAAAATCTTTGAAGTGGAATATATACCTCTTCATTCATTTGCAATGCTGGTAATTTATCATCTTTATATTCAACATCATTAACTAATATATGATATTTTGATATCTGTAAAGTATAGTCTTCAGATTCTGCCATGGCCTTTACTCCACTTAAAACAATTATTCCGAATATAAATCCACAAGTAAATATTTTAATTTTTATCCACATTACAACAATCCCCTTTATTAATTTATAATTTTTCCAATTTAAGTTAAAGATTTATAATCTTATATATGTAATTATTATACATGAAATATATGTTATTGGAAAATATTAACTTTTATTTCACATACGTCAAATCTATTAGTATATAAAAACAAATGATAAAATCTTATTTTATCAATAAGAAGATGAATTGAATGTCTCCTAAATTAAGATTGTGCATCTTACATATCATATATAGCATGATAAATAATTTTAAATACAAATTATTTATTTTCCTTTAATATAAAGTGAAACTTAATTAAGATGGAGTTTTTACTCCAGCTGAATTTCTAGTTGCATAAGTGCCCTAGGGGTAAACTAATCCAGAAGCTGTTAAGTTCTTATCTCCAGCTTTAAAAGGATGGAGTCTTAGAACTTTTAGCTTTCGGATAATATTCTACAAATATAACTTAAAGGAGAATAACATGAATATAGTCATATTAAACGGAAGCCCAAAATCATCAAATAGTATAACCGTACAATCAATGCATTATTTAGCCTTAAAAAACAAGACATGTAACTTTGAATACTTAAATATTATAGATGATGTCAAAAAAGGTGAAAAAGACATACTAAAAATCGCTGACAAAGTAAGTGAATGCGACGGTGTTATTTGGATTTTCCCTGTTTATCATATGCTTATACCAGCTCATATGAAAGCATTTATTGAAAAAATTAACGAATATAATCTAGTAAAGAAATTCTCTAATAAGTATTGTGCTACCTATTCTACCTCTATACATTATTATGATCATACTGCTCATGATTATATGGAAGGTATTTGTAACGATTTTGATATGAAGTACTTAGGAAGTTTATCTCATGATATGAATGATCTTATTAAAGCAGAATGTCAAAGTGAACTTGAATTTTTCTTTGCTAATTTTATAGAATCTATAAAAACAGATGAACTTACATTAAAAAGATTTAAGAAAACATCAAAATATAACTATAACTATCAAAATAATGAATGCTCAAAAAAGATTAAAACTACTAAAAGAACTGTAATTGTAACTGATTCAGAAAAAGGTTCAAATATAGATAAAATGATTGTTAAATATTCAAGTATGATAGATGGCCCTGTTAAAGTTGTAAATATTAACGAATCTACTTTTAGTAATTACTGTATTGGATGTTGCAATTGTAGTACCCATAATGAATGTATATACAATAATACAGATGATTATAGAAAGACATTAGATTTTATATTGGATAATTCAGATATTATTGTATATGCTTGCGAAATAAAAGATCGATATTTTTCATCAAGAATAAAGCTATTCTTCGATAGAAGTTTTTGTTATACCCATATTCCTGTATTTAAAGGTCGCCAAATTGCATATCTTGTTGCAGGACCAGTTAGTGAGTTAGGTGCACTTAATGAAATTATGAAATCTTATAGTAGTAATGAAACAAATTTAGCTGGAATCGTTTCTGATGAATGTCAAGATGATAATATTTTAAATAATCAAATTGAAACCCTAGTTAATAAAAGCATTAATTTTGCAGAACAAGACTATATAAAGACGCCAATGTTTTTATCAGTGTGTGGATCTAAGTTATTTAGCGATGCAATCAAATCAACTTTAGGTACTATTTTTTTAGCTGACTATAATTACTATAAAGTAAATGGTTTAATCAAAAATGAATCTATAACTGGGAAATTAAAAAATATGACGTTTAGATATATGATGAATAAAAAGGCTTTTCAATCAAAAGTTAAAAAAAATATGTATAAACACATGATTTCAAAACATAAAAAAATACTTGAACTAGAGGTAACAAATAACGAGTAAGGGACTGAAAGTATTTTTCATGGTAATCACAGATTTTTTCCCTCTAATTCTACACTGGTCAATAAGTTCATCTTTAGGGGTTATATTAGCATCAATTTTTCTTGGATGTATTACTAATAACTCCGAACATCCTAATAGTCATTGTTATTGCGTGTTCAATTATCATACCTAGTTTAATGTCTGGAACATAAAAAATTCTAGAAATATAATTTACAATAATATAAAATACAGTTATAGTAATAATAATTTTAAGGAGATTTATATGAATGTTGATTTGAAATGTTCTGATAACATAAAAGGTATTATGATAGAAATGCTTGAAAATAAAAAAATCAAAATATCAAATAAGTCTGATATTTTGATTGTTGAAAAAGGCTATGATTTAGACGATGGAAAGATAGGAATTGTCTTTGAATTATCCACGATAAATAATTTAATACATTTTCTTGATTCATTTTTAGGTCAACAAGAAAACAAAAGGGTTATTACTGGAAAATGCGAAGTTGGCTATGAAGTCATTAATTATAATCAAATTAGCTATTTTGAAGGCTCTGGTAATGATGTTTTTTGTGTTGTTGGTGATAAACAATATAAAGTAAAAGAAAAATTATACGAATTAGAAGAAAAATTAAGAGACCATGGCTTTATAAGAATTAGCAAATCTTTTATCGTTAATATAATAAAAATTGATCAGATTCAACCCTGGTTTAATGGCAAACTATTGTTAAAAATGAAAGACACATCGTTAACTATATATGTTACACGTAAATATTTAAGAGAGTTCAAAATTTTTTTAGGATTGTAGAGGTTATAAAATGAAAGAAAACACTAAGAGTACAATAGTTAATTCGATAATATCAGCGCTTATTGGTTTAATAGTGGGATTATCAGAAATTTCTTCAACTCATTTTAAAATAAATGATATCTACATATTACTTGTAGATTCTTTAGTAGGTTTAGTGATAGGAACTGTAATACGCCAAACTTTTATTATTGCATATGGAAAGCTTAAAGTATATCAAATATTCATTTTATCTTCTATATTATTAACTGTTATATCTATGTTTCCAGCTACAATTGCCCATTTTGTATTTGGAAAACCGTTGTTTAGTACAACAACTATTATCATCATTATTATAGCTCAGCTATTAGGTATGTCCTTTACCTTTGCATCCTATATGTATTACAAAAAGCTCAATGAAAGATTAGATGAAAAGAAAAAAGAATTCTTAAATCGTTTATAATAAATAGTCTAAAAAAAGATGTAATGTTAATAAGGCAAATGCTAATATATATGGTAATAAAAGGCGCATAGCTATAATAAATGCGCCTCCAATAACGCCTACTGAAAATCCGAGCGTAAATACTTTGTTTTTTTAGTATATTTTTATATTTCCTGATGAAGTATTTATTATTATTTTGTTTTTATCATTTTCAACAGTTCCTCTTAAAGTATTATCTTCCTGTTTGCCTCTTACAACTATAGGAAAATCACATTCTATATTTCCACTAGAACACTCAGCATCTAAATAAAATTTAGCATCATCTGGTAGTCCTATATTCACAGTTCCTGAGGAAGTATCTAAATCAATATTATTATCAAATATGTTATAATTAACTTTTATTGAACCAGAAGACGATTCGCCTCTTAAATTACCAGTAAATTTATCTAATTCTATATATCCCGAAGATACATCTATCAATGTAGATTTTGTAACTATATTCTCTCCTATTAATGATCCTGAAGAAGCTTCATATTTCAAATTTTTAATATTTATATCTTTTAAATTCGCATTCCCTGAACTTAAATTTATAAAAAGATTATTTAATGTTAATTCACTTTGAATGTTTATATTACTAGAAGAAGAGTTTATTTCTATATCTTCTTTATAACTTTTAGGAACATAAATATCAAGTTTTAAATCAGAATTAAATATACTATATGAATTTGGTCTTTTTATAAATATTAACAGTTCTTTACCTTTTATCTTACTTTCAAGTTCTGGCTTAAATGTCGAAGTAATATTTCCATATAAATGAGCTTTAACATCTTGTCTATCTTCAGGTATTATGTTAACATCACAACTTGAAGTTTCAATAGAGATTTGATTTATTGTGTCTATCTTTTCAATTTTCTCTTGATCTAAATCATTATAAGTTTTTTTATTTTTATATAAAATACTAAAATCACCTTTAAATCCACCAGTAAAAGACATTATAGTAAATCCTATTCCATAACAAATTAACATTATAACTACTAAATACGTAACCAGTTTTTTAATACTCATAAAATTCCCTCCCAATTATTTCTTGATAATATCAATATTATATTTTAAATATTTAACAGTTCCTTTATATGAAATTTTAGTTAAATAAATATTTAAAATTAAAAACAGTGACCCTAAAGCAGTTGTTCCTATACCTATAAATATAACTACTATAGGATTCATGTTAATACCAAAATTTCCTCCTAATACAGGTCCAAATATTGCACCTATGACTATTCCTATCCCACCAAAAGTTACTCCTAAAGCCGCGCCAAATAATCCTATCAGTACTCCTGCCAATCCTAAAAAAGGTCCTAAAATAAAAATCAAGTTAAACAATCCAAGAGCTATTGTAGCAATAACTGCTTTAACTATATTTATAGGTGTTGGATTATTTTGTGCATTTTCAATGACAATGTTTACTTTATATGATTTAGCTATTTTTTTAGGATCACCTAGTTCTTTTGATATTTCATCTTCTGATTTTCCTCTTGCTAGACCTACGCTAAAATGTTCTTTATAGTCATAAAGTATCTCATCTATATCAACTTTAGGTAATCCATAAAGTTGATTTTCTAAAATATCTATAAATTCTTTTTTATTCATTTAAATCCTCCTCATTTATAATGATATTAACGCCTTTAACAAAATGATTCCACTCATTAATTAATTCATTTTTTATTTTCTTACCTTCATCCGTTATTTTATAATATTTTCTAGGTGGTCCTTCAGTTGATTCCTTAAGATAACTTGTAAAATATCCCTCTTTTTGAAGTCTTCTTAAAAGGGGATATATGGTTCCTTCAGATATATTTATATATTTTGATATCTTTTCTACTAATTCGTATCCATAACAATCATTTTTACTGAGTAAAACTAGAACACATAATTCTAAAACACCTTTTTTAAATTGAATATTCATTTTTATCCCTTTCATGTATAAATTTGATTTATAATTATAGTATATTATACGGTATTGTATATTGCAAGGTACTAAGCAAAAAACAAATCTAAAAAGACTATATATTTTGATATATAGTCTTAATATAAGGTATTTACTTTAACCTCTTCACATTCAATTATATAAATTTTATTTAATCCTTCTTTAAATTTAATATTTCCTTTTGTATAACTATTATCAGATTCTTCATTTTGTAAATCACTATTTTTATTCCAATCTACGCTGCCTTGTAATCCATCCACGTTTTTTAGCGTTGCAAATATATCTAAACTATCATCTGTACCCACATTTATATCTACACCTGAAGCATTCTTTATAACCCATTTATTTTTCACAGCATCTCCATCTATATTTATATTTTGGTTGTTCCCTTGTATTTCAATATCCTTATTTCCTGGTAAAAATATTGTATATTCAACCCAAGTAAGTCCGGGATTTAAATTCTCAGCTCTTGGTAAATCTTCAAATTCTATATATAAATTATCTCCAACTTTTCTTGACTTTATTTTTGAATTATTTATAATAGTTTCTGATTCTTGCTTTGAACCTGCTAAAACTGTTCCTTTTCCTGAAACTATAATTTTATTATTAGTGCCCTCTTTTATATTTAATGTTGTATATGTATATTGTTTTGGATAATCTACTATCACTTTTTCTATATTATTATCTATATTAATTTCTTTATCATCAATCAAAACACTATACTCTTGTCTACTTATACAGCTTGATAACTTTGTCATTATATCAAGTGAATGTATTGTATATGCACCAATGCTAAATAGTCCTATTGATATGATCATAAATATACTTAAGATATCGTATTTTACTTTTGATTCTTCTTCCTTTGAAAAATACACATAAGCTATAATTTCAAATCCAAGTATTATTAAAATTACAGGCCAAAATCTAAATATATATTCAGTTACTAATGCTACCTTTAATAAAGATGCTAGTAATACTAACCCTAATATAATAAACATTACACCTGAAGATAAATTTCCTACTCTCCATCTTCGCATTGAATTTCCTCCTTTTTTTTATTTACATTAAGAAGCTTTATTCCTCCTACTATAAATACACTTCCTACAACCACTGTTGTTAAATACCTTTTTATTGTATAAATACTTATATATTTTGTAATACCTATATATTTAATTAAAGTATCAAATCCATCAATTAGTATATTTTGAAATATTACGATACAGCCTATAGTAATTAATGCATATCCAAATATTTTACTTTTATCTTTTGTTAAAAATGTGTTTTCTTTTAAAGAACTAAATATAGAAACATCTTTACCTTGTAAGTTTTCTTCTGATGCCTTATGCATAGCATCAAACAGGCTGTAAAACCAAATTATAGGTACTAAAAGCATGAAAAAGTTAATTTCTAAAAAATCAGTAAGGAAAAATGGTAAGAAAAAAGTACACATTAGCTGAACACCTTGTTCTTTCAAGTTTAGATACATATGACCTGCACCTGGAATTATAGATAAAACCATAGCTATAACTTTTTTATTTTGAATAGTACTTCCCAATTCTAAATTAAATTCTTTATTATAATCTTCAACGCTACTAATATATCCTTTATTTATTTTATCAACTAAAATCATACTATCAACCATACCTATTAACCAAATAATAGGAAATACTATTAGTAATGCTTCTCCTTGATATATACCTAAAATTTCAACCGTAAAAAACACCATAAACAGATTAGCAATTAAACTCACAAAAAATACTACTCCTCTTTGTATATTATCAAGATATACATGAGATAGCCCTGGTATTATAGATAGTACAAAAGTAAATAATTTACTTTTTTTATTCATAGAAAGTCCCCCCTTTATTTTTTCTAATGTAATCACACACTCATTATACATCAAATAAAAACATTTTTGGTTTAAATTGTATTTTAAATTTTTCATAAAAGTTGCCTCTTAACAGAAACTAATTTCCATTTCGAGGCAAACCTTATTTTTGAATTGATATCAAGTAAAACTTATTCAAAGCCGTATCCACTGTAAAACTATCACCTACAGAAGATAGAAGTCTTATAATTAATAGTCATTGGATAAAATTATAAACTAATTTAATACACATAAATTTCAAAGAATGAGTTTCAAAATTATGTTGAGGATATGAGCATATCATATAAGATAATGCAAATTTTTTATTTGAAAAAGTCTTTAATAAAATTAGGAGCGCTGTCTTCATCAAAAGTTCCATAATCTATGTTGTTTTTATCCTCTGAATAAAATCCTATAATATACTTTGCGTTTGAATCTCCATTATAATACTCATTTTCATAATCCTTTAAACATATTTCTATTTTATCCTTGTCTACTATTTCTAACCTTTTTACTTTTTTATCTCCTTGATTTATATATCTATCATACTGATCTATATGTATATCATCTTTATCTTCTTTTCTTTCAACAACAGCATAAGCTATATCTTCTGGGTTAATTCTGGAATTTTTTATATAATCTTTTTCTTTTAACCATTTTTCAAGTTTAACGAACGCTTTGTCCCATCCTATATTTATACTATTATCATACTTATCTTGCATAGCATCTTCGTTATTATCTTTTTTATTTTCTACTAATGAAACATCTATATCTGCCCAATATACTTTATTATCTGTCATTTCTTCATATTTTTGATTATTTATTTCATCTTTTAGAAGTTCTAAGCATTCTTCAATTTCTTCTTGATTAGTTATAGAGGTTACTTTATTACTATTTCCTGTAGGTCTAATTGTTATTTTTTCAATATCAGAATCATTAATATCAAAAATTCTATTGTTTATTTTTTTATATTCCTTAGATTCATATATAGGTTTTAAATATTTAATGTACTTTTCTTTTGAAATATCATAACTCCTTTTTATTGTTTTTCCATTTTTTAATTTATATGCAATAGCAACATGTTCATTTGAATTATCTTTTTGTAAATTTTTCTTTTTATCATCTATAATCTGCTTATGAAGTTGTTGAATATTGTGCAAATTATCTTCATTGTAATAAAATTTTTCTTCTTCAGATTCTATCAATCCATAAAAACCTCTATCAAAATATATGCTCTCTACTTTTTTTAAATCTGGAACATATTTTTCATATCCAATAATATCAAATTTCAACCCCAATAAAAGTATTATTATTATTCCAACATATATAAAATATCCTTTTACGTTTTTGAATACTCTTAAAGATTTATTTATAGTAATTTCTGCAATAAAATATCCAATTAAAGACATAATAATGTACCAAGATAATACCCATTGAATATTTTTACCGTATTCTAGAAAATATAGTCCCCCTAATAGCATACTACAAAATGTTACCCCATATTTAAATATAGGCTTAAAATGTCTAAAAGCAATAGACTGCGATGCTGATTCAAGATTTCTTTTGTTATATAACGTTTTAGATATACAATATAAGATAATATAACTAATTATATATATCATTATTGCTTTAAAACTCATCATATTTTTGCTTCCTACTACAACTTCTATTGTTAATGGAGATAATTTAAATATATCACTACGCATAAAATAAGAATCTACACTAAATCCATAAACGAAAATTCCCATGTTAAAAAATATTAAAGTAGTTAACCCTACAGGCAAAAATAAAAATATGTAAGTTAATACACCTTGGACAGCGGATATTCCTGTAATCATTCCTACAAGAACACTAAACATAAAAATTAATATACTTAGGATTATAGTTATTCCACCCCATCTTAGAATATCTATTGTATATACAATGTCCTTATAGTAACCATTATAATCTAGTGTAGAATTTAATATAACACAAGCAATTGTAGTTACAAGTACTGGTATTGTTAAAAGTATTGTGCCTACAAATATATGATTATTATATAAATCTCCTCTTTTTATAGGAAGAGCATGTATCATATCTGATGATTTTTTTACGTGTATATATCTAAATAATAAAATTGCTAGCAATATAGGTATAACTCCTATTAAAATCATTGTTTCTCCAGTTTCAAAATCAAATAAACTTTTTATTGGGTTATTGTTATAATGTCCATAATTTTCAACCTCACTATTAATCATAAGTATTCTCATTGGTATAGTAAGCAATAACCCTAATAAATAAACCGCTCCTATCCAAGAAAATCTTTTTAAATCATTTAATATAACGCCTTTATTAAACAATGATATTTTCGATTTCATACCCAATACCCCCCATTTCGTAAATAAATATTTCTTCTAATGTTAATGGTAAAATATCTAAAATTTTTGGATCATACTTTTCTAAATTAGATATTATAGTTTCTTTTTTACCTCTAACAATTAATAAAACAATGCTTCCTCTTTCTTCATTATAAAGTATATCTATTTCCTCTAAAGTATCTTTTGGCATTTTATTAAAAGCAACTTGTATCTTATGAATATCAGATTTTAAATCATCTAAATCCTTTTGAATTACCATACTTCCTTTATGAAGTATTCCTATATGATCACATATATCTTCAAGTTCTCTCAAATTATGAGAAGATATAAATACTGTCATTTCTCTTTCTGCTACATCTTGAATAATTAAATTCTTTATTTTTTTTCTCATAACAGGATCTAATCCATCAACTGGCTCATCTAAAATCATAATCTTCGGCATTGTAGATAAACTCAACCAAAATGCTACTTGCCTTTGCATACCTTTAGATAAACTACTAATTCTTTTATTAATATTTATATTAAAGACTTCTTCTAGTTTTTCAAATCTCTCTTCATTCCAGTTTTTATAAATTCTTTTATAGAATTTAGCCATTTCTTTTATTGTATATTGAGCGAAGAAATAAAGAGTATCAGGCATAAATATCATGTCTGATTTTATATCTATATTTTCATATACTTCATTATTATCTATGTATACTTCTCCACTGTCTTGTTTGTAAATACCTGATAGAAGTTTCAAAAGTGTAGTTTTTCCCGCTCCATTCGAACCTACTAACCCGTATATCGAACCTCTTTCTACACTTAAACTAACATTTTTTAAAGCTTCAAACCCTTCAAAAGATTTACTTACATTCTTTGTTACAATCATTTCCTTCTCCTCCTTTAACCAAGCTTTCAGCTTCTGAAATCATATCTATAATTTCATTTTTGCCCATACCTAAATAAATAGCCTCAGACAAATTCTTAACTAATTCTTTTTTTATATTTGTTAACTTTTCAGAATTTATAATTTGTGATGATGACATTACAAAACTTCCTTTCCCCTTTATAGAATATATATATCCTTGTCTTTCTAGCTCTCTATATGCCTTTTGAATAGTATTTGGGTTAATTGTAAGCTGTTTTGAAAGTGTACGTACCGAAGGTAGTTTTTCATCTACTTTTAATACCTCACTAATTATAAGTTCTTTAAATCTTTCTACTAATTGTTCATATATAGGTAGTCTGCTTCTTAAATCTAATTCAAACATGTATGCCCTCCTTTCATTCTATCTGTATCATATGTATTATCTGTATTATTATATGTAGTACAGTTTTAATTATAGCTCAAGTTTTATATTTTGTAAATACAAAAACAAAAAAAGAAGGCTAAAAGCCTTCTTCAATATTTATTATTCAGTTACTAACTTTAATTCAACAGGTATGAATTTTTCTAAACTCTCACCTTTTATTACCTTATCTGCACTTTCAACTCCTAAAGAACCTATTTGATCTGGTTGTTGAGCAACTGTTGCAGCCATTTTTCCTTCTTTTACAGATGCTACAGCATCATCTGTTGCGTCAAATCCTACAACCATAATTTCTTTTCCACTTGTTTGTATTGCCTTTAAAGCCCCTAGAGCCATTTCATCATTATGCGCAAATACTGCATTTATTTCCGGATTAGCTTGTAACATATTTTCCATTACTGAAAGTCCTTTTGTTCTATCAAAGTCAGCAGCTTGTTTTGCTACTACCTCTATTTCACTAGTTTTTATAGCATCATTGAACCCTTGTCCTCTATCTCTTGTAGCAGAAGCTCCTGGTATCCCTTCAAGTTCAACCATTTTACCTTTTCCACCTAATTTTTCTATTATATATTCTCCTGCCATTTTTCCACCAGCTACATTATCAGAAGCTATATGTGTTACAACATCTCCTCCATTAGCAGCTCTGTCTAATGTTATAACTGGAATATTAGCATTATTTGCAGTTTGAACAGCATTTACTACTGCATCTGAGTCAACAGGATTTATCATTATTAGAGATACTCCTCTTGTAGTTAAATCCTCCATATTTGCAATTTCCTTAGCAGGATCATTTTGAGAATCAAGTACAACAAGTTCATAACCTAATTCTTTCGCCTTAGCCTCTGCTCCATCTTTTAATGTTACAAAGAATGGATTATTAAGAGTTGATAATACTAACCCTATTTTTTTGCCACCTTCTTGTGTTGTATTGTCTTGTTGTTTTCCACATCCAGCAAGCATTCCTAAAGTTAAAATAGCAACAAGTAAAATCGAAAATATTTTTTTCATTTGTATTTCCTCCTCTTTAATTTTTATCCGAAAGCTAAGAGTTCTATATATACCCTCTTGCGATTGATGACAAAAACTCTATAGCTTCTAGATTGATTCAACTATAAATCCAGATTATAAAAATTGAATCTGAATTAAGTTTCACTTTATATTAAGGCATTAACCATAATATCTATTTTGATTTTCTGTCTAAAAGAACTGCTATTAATATTACTGCTCCTTTTGCAATCATTTGATAATAAGAGGATACATTTAGCAGGTTAAGCGAATTGTTTAATATTCCTATAATCAAAGCACCAACAACTGTTCCAAGTATACTTCCCTGTCCTCCCGCAAGACTTGTTCCTCCTAAAACTACAGCAGCAATAGCATCTAGTTCATATCCTGAACCAGCATTTGGCTGAGCAGAAAAAAGTCTTGAAGTTACTATAATTCCTGATAACGATGCTAGTATTCCACTTATTGTATAAACCCATATTTTTAATTTAGTAGTATTTAGTCCTGATAATCTTGAAGCTTCTTCATTTCCACCTACTGCATAGACATATCTACCTAGTTTTGTTTGAGTTAATATATAGTAACATATAGCAAATACTACAATCATAAAGTATACAGGTACTGGTATTCCTAATAATTGACCTGCTCCTAACTTTGAAAAAGCCATGGCACCTTTGCTATTTCCTAATCCTATAGGTCTTCCATCAGTAAAAACTAAAGTAGCTCCTCTAAGTATTGTCATCATTGCAAGAGTTGCAATGAAGGGTTGGATTTTTCCTTTACTTATAATTAACCCACTTACCGCTCCTAAAACTCCTCCTACTGCAAGTGCTGCTATAATAGCTACGAATACATTCATTCCTGAAGCTATTAAACTTGCACAAATAGCTCCCGAAAATGCAAGTACTGAACCTACCGACAGGTCTATTCCTCCAGTTAGTATTACAAATGTCATACCCGCTGCAATAACAGCATTTATAGATGTTTGTTTAAACACATTTAGCATATTAGGTACTGTTAAAAATCTAGGACTTAAAAAGGAAATTATTATAGAAAATACTATAAGTCCTATTATAGATTTAAATTTCATAAGTTTTTCTTTATTCATTATTAAGCCTCCTTTACACCGACTGCACTCTTCATTATCTTTTCTTGAGTTGCATCATTCATATTGAATTCTCCTGTAATTTTACCTTCATGAAGTACCAGTATTCTATCACTCATCCCTAAAATTTCAGGCATTTCTGAAGATATCATTATAATTGCTTTTCCTTGCTCTTTTAATATATTTATAAGATCATAAATTTCTTTTTTAGCTCCCACATCTACTCCTCTAGTAGGTTCATCTAATATCAAAACCTCTGGCTCTGTCATAATAGCTTTTGCAATAGCTACTTTTTGTTGGTTTCCTCCGCTTAGATTCTTAATTATTTGATTAATACTAGGAGTTTTTATAGACATTTTATTTATATAATCTTTTACATTACTTTCTTCTTTAGTTTTATCTATTTTAAATACAGTAGAAATCTTGTCCAAAGATGATATAGTCATGTTTTCCTTTACAGAAAGTCCCAATATTAATCCTTCTGACTTTCTATCCTCACATACATAAGCGATTGCTTCTTTTAATCCTTCTTTTGGAGAATTTATACTCACCTTTTTACCATTTATAAAAATCTCACCTGTATTTTTACTTATAGCTCCATATAAAGTTTTTGCAAGTTCTGTTCTTCCAGCTCCCATAAGTCCTGAAATCCCAAGTATTTCTCCTTTTTTAACTTCAAAATTTATATCTTTTACATATTGATTACTAAGATTACTAACCTTCAATACTGTTTCTCCAGTTGAAGTATTTATTTTTGGAAACTGTTCCGTAAGTTTTCTTCCTACCATCATTTCAATTACTTTATCTTCATCTAACTTGGAAACCTTTTCCTCTCCTACATACTTTCCATCTCTTAAAATAGTAATATCATCACATATTTCAAATATTTCCTTTAGTCTGTGTGAAATGTAAACGATTGCCTTGTCTTCATTCTTAAGTTCATTTATAACTTTAAATAAACTTACTGTTTCTTTATCTGTTAACGCATCTGTAGGCTCATCCATTATTATTATCTTTGCATTTAAAGAAAGAGCCTTTGCTATTTCAACCATTTGTTGCTCACCTAAACTAAGACTTCCCAACAATTCTTTAGGACTTTTATCTACTCTTAACTTCTTTAAAAGCACTTCTGAATCTTTATAAAGCTTTGACCAATCTATTTTTCCAAATGAATTTAGAGGTTCTCTTCCTAAAAATATATTCTCACCTATAGTTAACTGATGAATCAAGTTAAGCTCCTGATGTATTATTGCTATTCCTTTTTCTTGTGCATCTTTAGGTCCCCTAAGTTCTATTTTCTGTCCTTCATAATAAATTTCACCATCATTTTTCTTATAAACACCACTTAATATTTTCATTAGTGTTGATTTACCTGCTCCATTTTCTCCAAGTAGTGCCATTACTTTTCCTGTATATAACTTCAAATCAACTCCATCTAAAGCTTTTACTCCAGGAAACTCTTTAGTTATACCTCTCATTTCTAAAATTGGTTTCTTCATATTTTTCACCTCTTAAAATACTACTCCAGATTTTAATATCACATTAGCATATGGTGTAAACTCTCCCGTCCTAACTATAGCCATAGAATCTTTTGTTATATTCTTAAATTCTTCATGGTCTACTTTTACTATTTTTATATCATTAAATCTGTTTAAGATTTCTTCATATAATTTAGGACTTATTTCTTCCATTTGGGACGCTATAATAATTTCTTCAACTTTCAATTCTTCTAATACTGCATCTAACGTGTCTAAGAATGAAGGAGTTCCATGTTTCAAAGCTAAATCTATTCTTTGAGTATTTTGGGGAATCGGAAGACCACTATCACAAATAGTTAACATGTCTGTATGTCCCATCTTAGATATAATATAAGATATTTCACTGTTAATAAGTTTTCCTTTTTTCATTAATTATTCCCTCCTTCAAAGTTTATAACTTCTTCTAAATATGGTAATGAACTTTGTGCTCCTTCTTTTGTTACACTAAGTGCTCCAACCTTTGATGCAAAGTCTATAGCTTTATCTATAGTTTCATCATTAGCCAAAGAAACTACTACTGCTCCTGTAAAACTATCTCCTGCTGCTGTTGTATCTACTGCACTTACTTTGTATGATTTATACATTTTGTGCATATCTTTATTTATATATAAAGCACCTTTTGATCCTAGAGTAACTATAAGCTCTTTTACTCCTTTATTTATAAGTGTTTTTGCTGCACTCAATATATCCTCATCATTCTTTATTTGAATGCCACTTAATATTTCAAGTTCTGTTTCATTTGGAGTTAATAGATCTACATTTTTTATTATTTCATCTCCTAGTTTAACTGCTGGAGCTGGATTTAATATTGTATATTTGTTTAACTCTTTTGACTTTTCAAGTGTATATCTTACCGTATCTATTGGAACTTCAAGTTGAGTTACTATTATATCTGATTCTTTTATTGCATCTATACAATTATCTATATCATCTTTTTTTAATTCATAGTTTGCACCTGGCGCAACTACTATACTGTTATCTGCATCTTCATTAACTGTAATCATTGCAACACCTGATGCTATATTTTTTTCTGTCTTTACATACTCTATATTTACTTTATCTTTTTTAAGAGAATTTAATAATTCTTTTCCGAATCCGTCTTGTCCCACTTTTCCAATCATATTTACTTTTCCATTTAGTCTTGCCATAGCAACAGCTTGATTTGCTCCTTTGCCTCCTGGAACTTCTTTAAAATTCAATCCAATTACTGTTTGACCAACTTTTGGCATTTTCTCAACATTAACTACTAAATCCATATTTAAACTTCCTACCACAGTAATTTTTTTCATACTTTTCACCTCTTTGAAGTAGATTTTCTAACTACAAGCTGTGTAGATAAATCTATGTGTTTTATATTTTTTTCTTTATTTTCAATTGCATCTATAAGTATCTCAATAGCTTTATATCCCATTTTATAATTAGGTTGTCTAATTGTAGTTAGTTCCGGATCAATAAGGTTTGACATATATATATCATCAAATCCTACTACGCTTATATCTTTTGGAACATCTAGTTTCATTTCTTTTAGAGCTTTAATTGCTCCTATTGCAATCAAGTCGTTTCCGCAAAATACACTAGTGTATTTAAGTTTATTCCCTATATCCTTTATTGCTTTATATCCCCATTCACTTTTGTAATTTCCTTCTTTTATATACTCTTCTTTGAACTTAACATTAAACTCATTTAAAGCTTTTTTATATCCTTTTAATCTATCTAATGCAGTCTTACTTTCTAATGGTCCTGATAAATATAATATTCTTTCATGTCCTAATTGAAGTAAATGTTTAGTTCCTTCATATCCTCCCTTGAAATTATCTACAGTAACTTTTCCTATTATGCCGTTTATATCTACATCTCTATCTACTAACACTATTGGAACAGAGGTTTTTTTCTTACCTTCAAAACCTTTTTCTCTTTCAGAAGCTGCTGTAAATACTATCCCATCTACCATTTTTTCAACTAACATATTAATATATTTTTCTTCTTTATCTGAATCGTCATCTGTATTACAAAATATTATATTATATCCTTTTTCATTAGCCTTATCTTCAGCTCCTCTTGCAAGTTCAGGGAAGAAAGGATTTCTTATATCTGGTATTACAAGACCTATAGTATTTGTTTTCTTAGTAACTAAGCTTTTAGCTATTTTATTAGGTCTATAATTATGTTCTTCAATTAAATTTAGCACTCTTTCTCTTGTAGCATTACTTATATCCTTATCTTTATTATTAAGTATTTTTGACACTGTTGTTGTAGATACACCTGCAAACTTTGCAATATCTTTTATTGTAACACCCATTATATTTTGCCTCCATATTTTTAGGTAAACGTTTTACTAAATCGTTTACCTAAAGTATATCATCGCATAAAATATATTTCAATATCTTTTTTTGTAGTTTTCATATAGTGATTATGATATCCATTTATATAAATAAAAAAACTTGTATCTTATTAAGAAACAAGTTTTTTATCCTAAATTATTTTTTCTCTATACTGCCTAAAAACTTCATTAATTCTTTTTGGTTCTTTAATATAAATATATTTTTTTCATTTTTATATTTATCTAGTTTCTTTAATATCATATTCCTATCAGATTTTGGAAAATTCCAAATCCATTGGAAAAACTCTAAATCAAATGTTTCAACACAACCTTCTGTTATATCTGGTCTAGATTTATTTTTATACATAAATCTTCTTTTAATAGCTCTTAATAAACAAGTATATCTTGAAAAATCAAGAAAAATAATTGTATCAGCCTCAATTAAACGAATATCCATAGTACTTGCATAATTTCCGTCAATAATCCAAGATTTCTTCTTTACTTGTTTTTTTATAACCTCAATCCATTCATCGTGTTCAGTTTCCACCCAGTTACTTTTCCAAAATAATTTATCTAAGTGAATAACCTCTATATTCATTAGACCTCCTAATTTTCTTGCTAATGTAGACTTTCCAGCTCCCCCAGAACCAATTATCATTATTTTTTTCAATATATTCACCATACCTTTAAGCTTTGTATATAATTTTCATTCCTGTATTTGTGAATAAATTTTATCATGCTATTACTTTATTTTGTATAATTAAGGTTAAAAACATGGCATTAATTTCAAATAAATTACAAATATGAATAATATTTAAATATAGGTACCTAAAAAAAATATATAGTACGTAGTCTATAATAGATTAAAAAATGAAGGAGGCAAAGTTATGAAAAGAATAATTAGTTTTATATTGGCAGTAGCATTAATACTTCCGATGACTTTAACATCAAGTTATGCTAATTCTAAACATGGTTTTATTCCACCTGGATTAGCAAAAAAAGGAGGCTTACCACCGGGAATAGCCAAAAAATTTAGAGATATCGACGAATATGAGTGGGCTCAAAGTTCTATAGAAAGAATGTCATTAAAAGGTATAATAAAAGGAATTAGTGACAATGAGTTTTCACCTTCGAAAAATGTTACTAAAATAGAGTCATTAGCAATGATTATTCGTACAATGGGATGGGATGATGAAGCTAATGAATGTCTTGACTTAATAAAGAAAGGCAAGAAAGATGATAAGCTAGAAGAAAAATTACAAGATTGGGGAAAAGGATACATAGAAGTAGCTCTTGATAAAGGCATAATTGATGAAGTTGACATATGGCAGGATAATTTCACTACTCCTGCAACAAGACAAGAGGTAGCAAAATATATTATAAGAGCTTTAGGATATGAAGAAGAAGCTCAAAAATATATGAAAGAAGACCTTAGATTTAAAGATACATCAGCAGTTCAAATAGGAAACGTTGGATATATATACTTAATTGATAAAAAAGAAATTATGGCAGGATATCCAGATGATACATTTAGACCAAATCAATCAGTAAAAAGAGCAGAAATGGCCAAATTAATTGACAATTTAGATGAAAAGTTAAATGATGAAGACACCAAAGAAGATGAAGATAAAGATGAAGTAGAAACAAAAGATATTTTCAAAGGAAAAATAACTGAATTAGACTTAGACGATGAAGAAATTGTTGTAAAAATAGATAATAAAGAAAAATTATTCGAAATCGAAAATAATACAGTTATAAAAATAGATAATAAAGAAGAAAATATTGAAGATTTATATGTAGGAATGAATGTTAAAATCATAGTAGAAGATGAAAAAGTAGTTAAAGTATATGCTTATTATGATGAAGAAGAATATAAAGGAACTATGTTAAGTACTAATATAGAAAAAAACGAATTAACAATAAAAGTAAATGATATTGAAAAAACTTTTAAAATAGACGAAGATGCAGATATTGAATTAGATGACAAAAATGTAAAATTAGAAGAATTACAAAAAGGAATGGAATTAGAAATAAAATTAAAAGACGGAAAAATTATAGAAATAAATGCCGAATCTATAGAGCAGGAATATGATGGAAAGATAGTAGAAAAAATTGAAGGAAAAACAAATAAGCTTACTGTTAAAATAGATAATGATAATGAAACTTTTGAAGTAGATGAAGATGTAGAAATAGAACTTGAAAACAATGAAGATGGACAATTTGAAGACTTAATAGTAGGTTCAGAAATCGAAATAAAAGTAGTCAATAATGTTATTGTAGAAATAGAAGTTCAAGATTAGTATTTAAAAGCTCTATAATTTAAGCCATTAAATTTCCACAAGAAAGAATACCATAAAATAAAACCTTCAATTAATTGAAGGTTTTATTTTATGGTTATGTAATTAAATCTGTGTCTAAGCGACTTTTTCAATCCTCTGTAAACCTTTAAATATTGATATAAAAATACCTTAATTAAAAAAATACTCTCTAATTTTGATTTTTGGATTTTTATGGAATATATGTGTTGATTTATAAGATATCACAATGATTGATATGAATCAATAGGAGTTCATGTTTAATATATAGATACTCTATAGAGATATTTTACTATACGATATATATAAGTTTATGCTTTGTTATACTCATTTCGTAAATGCTATCAAACTTATATTTCATTAGTAAAGGTATATTCCCATAAAAATCAATATAACTGAAAATATGACTACACTCACGTTTAATTTGAACATTTTATTTTTATCATTTAATATATTACTAGCAAATTTACGGAACCCCTCATAATTGAATATAATTGTACTAATCTTAACAATAGTTACAGAAGATAGTGCTGATATAATCCAACTATAATTTACGTGAGTTGTAAAATGTTTATACCATGTATATCCTACTAAAAAATAAGCAATCAAGGCTACTATATAAATCCATTTAGATTTATTAACAGTATAGGCATTATTTAATTCCCATTCCTTCCATCTCGATCCCATTATTGACATCACAATCCTAGATCCAATTCCTATGGATGCCCATAAAAAACAAATAAACTGAAAATAACTAATAGAAATCATATTTTTTATCCCCTTTATACTAACCTAAATAATTAAAACTTATTTACTCACTTTTTTAAGCGTATTTTCAAATACTTGCCCCATTCTACTTCTTAAGTTATTTAATCTAACATTCTAATTATTTTTAGCCTTAATACAAAAAACTCTAATTTGATTTACATAAATATTTTATAAATTATTTATTAAGGTTTATAATTACTTTTGCTATTTTTATTAAATTATCCATTGATACTTCATCTGAAGGTGAACTTATAGTATAATACACTTTATTTTTAATCCAAAAAACACATTTATTATTTTCTTCATAAATCACTTCATAACCTTCTAATTCAATCTTTTGTTTTTTAGTAGCATTTTCTTTATATGATATTATATCATTTCCAACCCAATGTGACATGTTAATATTTATTATATTTACACCATCACTATAAGTAGCACCTATTCCTGCTACACTATCAGAAACATCAGTATATTTCACAAATACTGGATTGTCATATGTGGTACTTTTAGCTGCTTCTCTAGATATTTCTTCTGTATTCACATCTTTAGGTTGTTTAGTAATTCGTCCTTAAGTGAAATTATATTTTTCAACATGCCCATTTTGAATTTCATTTACTATATTCTCTATCGTATTCATCTTTTCACCTCATTTAATTAGCTCTCATATATATAACAAATTAATTATATATTTTGTGACACTTGTTTCACTCAAATTATCTGAATACAAGTTGAATCTATATCAATATTTCATTTTTCTACTTCCTCAGATGTTTTTTAATCTAATGCTCCATGAATAATTGCACATAAAACAAATGCATTTCATATGCAATTCTTGTATATGTTAGAGCTCTTTTGTAATTTAAAAACGATCACCACTCTTTAACCCCATAAGTTTAGCAAAACAAAAAAACTTTGATACATAATATCAAAGCCTATAAGCAAAACTCCTTTTTTCCTTATTTTGATTGAATTTATATTTCATTATAGATGCATAACCTTCATCATATGATTTCTTCGTTTCTTCAAATGTTCAAATTGTTTTATTTACTTAGTACTATCCCATTCATTATCTAGCATCCCATAAACAACATGACTTACATAATGATTATATAGCCATTCTGCTTCTCTTAATACTCCTTCATTCTTGAAACCTAATCTTTGTGGTATTGCCCTACTTTTTACATTTATTTTTATAAACATTATTCATCTTTAGTGAGATAATCTATTCAAGTCCCAATCTCTCACTAAATCTCACCTCATTTCTTTTTATACATTTCTTAATATATAGCAAACTAATGATTCTCTATATTTTCTAAATAAAAAGCAGCATTATATAAATACATTTTTTTGGTTTATTAGTATATTTTAACATAAAATATAATGTTTTAATTATTTTTATGTCTTTATGCAAAAATACTACTTTTGATTACTTGCTGATTTTATATAAATATTTCAAATCCAAAAAAGAAGTAAAATCCGAGGATTTCACTTCTTTCTTTATAGTTAACTTATTATTTTTTAATTCTTATCTAATTTTTTAACTCTTTAATATTATTTTCAAATTTTTCTATCTTATTGTCTTTTTGAAGCTGATCCATTTTTTCTTTGTATGAGTCTCGTTCTATAGTATCCTTTATTTGATTCTTAACATCTTCAAAAACCCTAATTTCATCAACTCTATCCATAACCTTTATTATATGGTATCCAAATTCAGTCTCTACTAAATCAGATATTTCTCCAGCTTTAAGTTCAAAAGTCGCCTTTTCAAACTCTGGAACCATAACGCCTTTTCCGAAGTATCCAAGATTTCCTCCGTTAATTCCAGAAACGGTATCCTCAGAGTATTTTTTAGCTAAGGATGCAAAGTCTTCTCCATTTTTAGCTCTTACTAATATGTCCTCTGCTTTTTTCTTTGCTATTTTTTTATCTTGATCAGATAAAGGCTGCATACTATCATCAACACTTTTGAATAATATATGAGAAGCTTTTGCCTCTTCTTTTTTGTATTGTTCTTTGTTTTTTTCGTAGTACACTTTTAGTTTTTCATCATTTAATTGTAAAGATGTTATATAGCTGTCTTTATATTTAGATACTAACATATCTTTTTTTAATTGATTCTTTAAAAATTTATCGTCTATACCATTGTCTTCTAAGTACTTCTTAAATTGTTGATTTAATTCAAGTTGAGTTTTAAACTGTTTGAATTTTTCTTCTACATCTTTATCATCTACATTTATACTTTCCTTTTGAGCTGCCTGATAAACTAATTCATCATCGATTATGTTATTAAGCACTTGTTCTTTTATAACCTCTATTACAGTTTTTCCTTTTTCAACTTCCACATTCCATATATCAGGTCCATATATAGCCTCAAAATTCTTTTTGTACATAGCTAAAACCTTTTCATACTCATTAACAGTTATTACAGTGTCGTTAACCTTAGCCACTATATCTTTTGATTCTTTATAAGTAAATCCTGTAATAGAAAACACCATTAAAGCCATAAGTAGTGCTGCTATTATTTTTTTCATATCGAACATCCTCTCATTTTTTAAGGCTATTATATCACCTTTTGTAACATATTTACAATTTATGATTTAATAAACCCTCTTTCATATCTACTCATTTTTAATCATTTTATCCATGTAATACTGATTCTACTGAATTGAAGTTTTTAACTAATTATATACTAATTATTCGTTTATATAAGTACCTACTATTTCCCCATAATATAATACATGATAATCGTCAGTTGAATATTTTTTTTCTTTTATTTCACTGTCTATTATACATTTAGGATCCATTTCTTGTTTGTAAACTATTTTACACTCAATATGAAGATCACAGTCTTCTATTATAGGTGAATTTATGTTTTTGCTATCTACTGCATGTATATTAGATTCTTTAAATTTATCTATATCTCTGCCTGATTTAGTTCCACATATACTTAATGCTTCTTTTAACTGTCCTTTTAGTGGAAAGCTTACAGAAAAATCTTTAGCATTTTCTATTAATTTGTATGTATGTCTTGAATATCTTACCATGGCAGTAAAAATAGGCTTATTCCACATAAAACCTAAATTTCCCCAAGCTATTGTCATTGTATTTACATTTCCATCATTATCTTTAACATTTAAAAAAGCTCCCTTTTGAAGCTGATTTAAAAGTTCTTTAGATAATTCATTATATTTTATTTCCCTCACAAAAATCACTCCTTAAAATTTATCCGAAAGCTAAAAGTTCTAAAACTCCATCCGCTTAAGGCTGTAGATAAGAACTTAACAGCTTCTGGATTAGCTTACCCCTAGGGCACTTACGCAGCTAAAAATTCAGTTGGAGTAAAAACTCCACCTAAATTAAGTTTCGCTTTATATTTCTATTCTATATAAGATTTAATATATATTAAATTTATCACTTAGCCATAGAGGCATCAAGCTAAGATATATATTTTCTTTAAATATTTTTTTTTAATCAAAAATTCTAGTCACGAGTAACTCTTGTCGTTGGATAGGCTAATTGAATATCTTCTTCATCTCTAAATACTCTAAGAATATCTTCCCATATATCATTAACAGTATTACGCATTTGACGTGGTGGACACAAGTATCTCATAGTTAACTGTATTCCACTTTCTTTAACATCTGTATATACAATTGGAGTTAGGTTATTATAATGAATCATATAATTTTTTTTTGCTTCATCTACGCTTCTAGCGGCTTCATCCGATAAGTGCAAAGAATGTTTATTGCTTATATCCGTCAAAATCATTTTAGCCTTTTCCCAATCACTTTCAAAAGTAATAAGTACCTTTATTTCACTCCAAATATATTTAAAGCCTTTATTATAGTTAATTAAAGAATGTGAAAAAATGTAATGGTTTGGAATAATAGCAATACACCCTGTACTCTGCTCCCCATTCTCAAAGGATGACACTTCCATTAAACTAAACTGAAACATCCTTATATCAATAACATCCCCTTTTTGATTATTTATACTTATACGATCACTTACTTTAAATGGTTTTTTTATAATTATAAATACCCATGCTGCTATATTTGAAAATAGATTTTTTAAAGCAATAGCAATACCAGCTGATACAAGCCCTAAATAGGTTGTTAAACTAGTTGTAGTATTCGACCAAAGAAATATACAAACGATCACAAAACTAGAACTAAAAAAATAATAAACTCTTTTTCTAACTAAATAATACTTATTCTTATCATCAATATTAGTATAAATAATATGATTAATAATTTTAATACTTAGCATAATAGCTATAAGAGCTATAAAAGTCCAGAATACCTTTATCACCAAATCATTTCCATTTATATATGTAAAAATCGAATTCATTAGTATAACTCCTTCCAATATAGATTATCATTTATATACATACTATATCGGCTCTAATCAAATTATTCTATATTTTTTATATATGTTCCAATCCTATACCGTTGCACCAAAGTGTTTAATCTATTGATGCATATTAAAATGTTATGTGCTGTAAACCTCTATGGTCAATTCGAAGTAATCTTATTGCATAATATATTCATCAATTCTTTTTTTGTAGATAGCTGCCCACAAAATATTTCATACTCTTTACTCCCAACTTCCATATAAAAATTAGAACCAAAGTCATCCCTAATACTTTTTATTCCTTCTATATCATATAACTTATTCCCTATTACTAAAATATTTTCTCTA
Source organism: Tepidibacter mesophilus (assembly GCF_002724055.1). GTDB lineage: Bacteria > Bacillota > Clostridia > Peptostreptococcales > Peptostreptococcaceae > Tepidibacter_A > Tepidibacter_A mesophilus. Next base: position 302,347 of record NZ_BDQY01000001.1, read on the forward strand.
TACATAACCTTATATTTGATATACATACTTATTTTCATTGAAATATATTGTACTATCATAACTATGATCATATCATTGCACACTGTCCTTAAAAACTTTGTTCTGATAATCATGCCTATATTTATGCACCATGCTATAGCAATGAAACCAATAAAAAGTATGCAGTATTTTACTATCGATGACTTTCCGTAAGGTTTTATATAATTCAAATCTAAATCCTTCACTCTGTACTTTACTATTTTTCCCTCTATAAAACTAAGAATTAGAACTAATACATTCATATATATATAATAACGACTCACTAACTTAGACCCATTTCTTGCTCCTATATTTTCATACATTTTAATATTCATAAAAACTAGTGCTATTCCTAATAATATAATCAAATATTTAAAAATAGACTCTCTTATCTTAATAATTCTTTTCATATATGTTCCCTTAAAATATCCATATATTATTTCACACCCTTTTATAAAGTTTATAAGATTAAATCGTTCCACTGTTCTAATACTAAGCTATTAATAAATCATGCAACGAGTAGCTGCTTATGCAGCCCTCGATCCCATTAGTAGATAAGATATAAGTAAATAATATTGTTACATGGTATTGCTATATTCTCCAATCAGGACCTGATATTCCACCAAACTTTACCCATCCTTCCTTTTTTATACCATCAACTTCATATTCTATTCTATAAATCATTCGCCCCTTACCAACAAACATAAATGGCCCAATCCCTGTAAAAAAATTACGTCGCTCATAACCAATTAAGCGTCCCCCAAGAGAATCAATCTTACTCGCGATACTATCCTGGTGGCTTTCAATTCTTGAAATATATATTATAATAATTATTATTATAAAAGCCAACATACCTAAAGCATCCATACAATTCTCTCCTATCTAAATATATGTTTTTATTCATAAATTCATTATATTTTCATATCTAATTAATATTGAACTCTAATACTTAATCTTATATGCAAAAAATATCAATTTACTTATTGTAACAAAAGTTGCACTAACGATCTAAATTGTGATAATTTTATAAAGCATAATCTGTAGTTTTATTAAAACGTTGACAAAGTAGCGTTATTTTAATGTGTATTATTTTGAGCCCAAGTGCAAACAGTCTCTATATCCACCATCCATATCCATACTATCAAATAAAACCAAATTTTTCCACGATATTTTTGTGTATTGTACTAAAAAAGACCCTGATATATAACATATCTAGATTTAACTCTTTTACAACAGCTATAGACAGTGGTGCAAAAATCTTATTATAGGTTAGAGTTATATATCACTGTTATAGTAAAACAAATCCTATAAAATTATTAAGAGAATGTACAATAATACATGCTTATAATAAATTTATTTTATTGAAAAATTTAACACCTTTCCTATTGTATAGGATTCTTATATCTTTGAAAAACTATTAAAAGATATATAATTTTAGGAGTGATATAATGAATCATATTTCATTAGACATGTTGGCACCACCTATTACAGCACAAGCATATGTAAATGGAACACAAAAACAAATCTCTCTTGGAGACTATACAGGAGAATGGCTCATACTCCTTTTTTATGGTAGTGACTTCACATTTGTATGACCAACCGAATTGGCAGCAGTTGCTGATAGATATACTGAAATCACTGGACTTGGAGCAGATGTTTTAGGTATCAGTACAGATAGTATTTATTCTCATAAAGTATTTCATGAAGTTTCTCCAAGTGCAAAAAAAGTAATGTATCCTTTAATTTCTGATAGAACACTTAATATTTCTAGATCCTATGGTGTTTTAGATGATAAAAGTGCATCATCTTACAGAGCTACTTTTATAATTGATCCTAATGGGAAAATAAAACTTTGGGAAGTCTATCCTTCTACTGTAGGTAGAAATATTGATGAAATAATTCGAGCATTAAAAGCAATACAATATAATGCTCAAAGTAATGAAGGCACACCAGCAAATTGGCAACCTGGTGAAAATGGCATAAAACCCGATTTACAATCTGCAGGGAAAATATGATATAAATTTGATAGTAACTTATACAGTGTAAGAGTAAAATTGCAAAATAATACACATTAAAACGTTGACAAAGTAGGGTTATTTTAATGTGTATTATTTTGATTTTAAGCACAAAAAAGACTCTGATGCATAACACATCAAAGCCCCAAACGAACACTATCTTTTAACTACAACAGCAGTACCCATTCCACCACCAATGCACAAAGTAGCAAGCCCATACGTAGAATCCCTTCTCTTCATCTCATGAAGTAATGTTACAAATATCCTAGCCCCAGATGCTCCTATTGGATGACCTAGTGCTATTGCTCCACCGTTTACATTTACCTTTTTCATATCAAGATTTAACTCTCTAGCAACAGCTATAGACTGTGCTGCAAAAGCTTCATTAGCTTCTATTAAGTCCATATCATCAATACACAAATTAGCTTTATCAAGAGCTTTTTTAACAGCATCAACTGGTCCTATTCCCATTATAGACGGATCTACTCCTTTTGATGCATAACTAACTATAGTTGCTAAAGGTTCAAGCCCTAACTCTTCGCACTTTTCTTTACTCATTATAACAAGACCTGCTGCACCATCATTTATTCCAGATGCATTTGCTGCAGTTACTGTTCCATCCTTTTTAAACGCAGATTTTAGCTTTTGTAATTTTTCTAATTTAGCACCATATTTTATAAACTCGTCTTTATCAAATACTATAGGATTTTTTTTTCTTTGAGGTATAACAACTGGAACTATTTCATCATCGAATTTTCCATCTAACTGTGCTTTCTCAGCCTTATTCTGAGATCTAAGTGCAAATTCATCTTGTTCTTCTCTAGTTATATTATATTTTGTAGCTAAATTCTCAGCAGTAATTCCCATATGGTAGCCATTAAAAGCATCCCAAAGTCCGTCCTTTATCATCATATCATTTATATCAGAATCACCCATTCTATATCCCCATCTAGCATTTTGAAGTAAATAAGGTGATTTTGACATATTCTCAACTCCACCTACTACAACTATATCATTATCCCCTGATAATATAGTTTGAGCAGCAAGTGATACACTTCTAAGACCTGATCCACATACCTTATTTATAGTCATTGCAGGGACATTATCCGGAATACCTGCATCTAATGAACACTGTCTAGCTATATTTTGACCAAGGCCACCTTGAAGGACACATCCAAATATAACTTCATCTACATCATTTGGACTTATATTAGATGTTTTTAAAGCTTCTTTAATAACCAAACTTCCAAGTTGTCTAGCTTCTATATCCTTAAGTGATCCCCCATAATTTCCTATAGGTGTTCTAACTGCTGAGACAACTACAGCTTCTCTCATCCCAACTCCCCCTTTAATATTTATAAAATCCGTTCTTTGTTTTTCTTCCTAGTAAATTTCCTCTGACCATCTTTTTAAGAAGGGTATGAGGTCTATATTTGTCATCTCCAAATTCTTTATGTAGTATTTCCATTATGAATAAAACAACATCATTTCCTATAAGGTCAGATAACTCAAGTGGTCCCATAGGATGACCAGCTCCTAGCTTCATAGCCTTATCTATCTCTTCACTAGTAGCTATTCCATCACCTAAAATACCTATTGCTTCATTTATCATAGGTATTAATATTCTATTAACTATAAATCCCGGAGCCTCTTTAACCATAACGGGATCCTTACCTATTTGAGTACATAGTTCATGAACCTTATCTACAGTATCTTGTGAAGATGCTATCCCTTCTATTATTTCAACTAATTTCATAACTGGTGCAGGATTGAAAAAATGCATTCCTATTACCTTATCAGGTCTTTTTGTTGAAAGTGCTACTTCTGTTATACTAAGAGATGATGTATTGGTTGCAAGTACTGCATCTTCTTTTACGATTTCATCTAATTTTTTAAACAATTCTTTTTTTACTTCTATATTTTCAACTATTGCTTCAATTATAATGTCACATTCTTTTAATTCCTCTATTTCAACACAAATATTAAGTTTTTCTAAAATACCTTCTTTATCTTCTGATGTTATTTTTTCTTTTTTAACTTTTCTATCTAAATTTTTATCTATAATATTAAAACCTTTCTTTACTCCATTTTCACTATTTCCTTTTAGAACAACCTCATATCCTTTTTCTATAAAAACTTGTGCGATACCACTTCCCATAGTTCCAGTTCCTATTACCCCTATTTTCATAAAAATTACCCCCTATTTATTCTCAAAATTAGCTTTTCTCTTTTCATCAAATGCACTCATTCCCTCTTTTTGATCACTTGTACTAAAGCAAGAGGCAAAACATTCTACCTCATAATCAATATATAAATTTTTATTATAGGCAAAATTTATAGATTTTTTAGCTTGTTTTACGGCTATAGGAGCTTTTTTAATTATCTTATTTGCCATTTCTATTGATTCTTTTATAGGATCTTCCTCTATTTTATTTAAAATCCCCAATCTTAAAGCCTCTTTTGAATCTACAATATCTCCTGTATATATCATTTCCTTAGCTTTTGAAATACCTATAGCATTTGATAGTCTCTGAGTTGCTCCAAATCCTGGAATTATACCAAGACCAACCTCAGGTTGAGCAAATTTAGACTTTTCATTTCCTATTCTAATATCACATGCTAGTGCAAGCTCTAATCCTCCACCTAAACAATATCCATTTATTGCAGCTATCACAATTTTTTCTAAGTTTTCTATCTTTTTAAATACATTATTTCCAAGCTTTGAAAATCTCATAGCTTCAACGCATCCCATGTCCTTCATCTGCTTAATATCAGCTCCAGCTACAAAAGCCTTATTACCTTCACCAGATATTAGTAAAACATGGATATTTTTGTCTTTTTCTATTTCATCTAAAAATATATCTAACTCAATCAAAGTATCTTTATTTAAACTGTTCATATACTTAGCTCTATCTATTTTTAAAATACCTATATTATCATTAATCTTCTCATAAAATAAATTTTCCATAGTAATCCCCCTATACTATTTGTTTATTTATCATCTCTGTAACTGCAAATGTAGCTACATCATTCGCGTATTTTCCAGCACCAAATCCAGCATCATATCCAAGTTCTTTGGCTAATTCATGATCAATTCTAGCTCCTCCACATATTAAAATAATCTTATCTCTTAACCCTTCAGCCTCTAATATTTCTACTAAATTAGTTAGATTGTTTATATGTACATTTTTTTGAGTTACAGTTTGAGATACTAAAAGCACGTCTGCTTTAAGCTCTATAGCTTTTTTTACAAACTCTTCATTAGCAACTTGACTTCCTAGGTTATAAGCTTCTATCATATCGTATCTTTCAAGCCCATAATGTCCTGCATATCCCTTCATATTCATTATTGCGTCTATTCCAACAGTATGAGCATCAGTTCCAGTACTAGCTCCTACAACCACTACTTTTCTCTTTATATTATCTTTTATATATTCATCTACCTCTTTCATAGACATTGTATCCACTTCAACAGTTTCAACATGTACAGTAGTATAATCAACAGTGTGATTCAAACTTCCATACACAACATAATATGTAAATTCTTTATCTAGCATCCTATGATAAGCTACAGACGGCTCACTAAGTCCCATCTTTGAAGCAAGTATTTTTGCACACTCTATACCCTTTTCATCATCTTTGACAGGAAGAGTAAAACTTAATTGAACCTTTCCATCATTCATTGTATCTCCGTAAGGCTTTAGTTTTGTTAAATCAAGAGTCTTATCGAATTCCTTGTTATCCATAGAGTAAAGTCCACCGCTCATTATCTCTTCCCTCCTAACATAATATCTATAAATGGATTGAAATACTTTGTATCCTTTTTTATAACTCCTTCAAGCCCTTTACCTGAATCTATAGGTCTTTTTATTCCACCAAAAGTTCCCATTTCTAATGTCTTGAATAATCCTTTAGCTTCTATTTCCTTTAATAATTCGTATGCCTTATTTAATACCTCATTAGCTCTATTTTCTATTATTCCGCCTTTTTTAAATATTATCTCTTCTCCTAAAGAACTCATAGTATTAGATACATAACTAGCATTTTCTATTGAAAGCGCTCTATCAGACATAAAAGGTGTATGAAGAGCTTCTGTTAGCATCCCTAGAAGATGTATTTTTTGATTTGTCATTATAGTTATCATATTAAACATAGCATCTTGTATATGACCCTTAAATATATTTCCTGTCATAAACTTTGTAGGTGGCATATATTTTAATGGAGCCTTCGGAAATATCTCCCTAGCCATTTGTGCTTGTGAAAGCTCTAATAAAAAACCATCTTTTATATCAGGATTCATTTCAAAAGCATGCCCGAGTCCCATTAATTCCTCTGAGAGTCCTGCCACTAAAGCAAATTGTTCATTTATAAATTGAGATGCAAGTACAGTATGAGCTTCTTCTACTGCATCAGCTGTAGTTAGATAGTTGTCTTCACCTGTATTTATAATAACTCCTGCATATCCGTTTATAGCTCTTGAGAAGTACTGATCTATCATTGTTCTTTTCATATTTATATCTCTAAATAATATTCCATAAAGAGCGTCATTTAACATTACATCGAGTCTTTCAATAGCTCCCATGGCAGCAATCTCTGGCATACAAAGCCCTGAACAATAATTACAAAGTCTTATATATCTTCCAAGTTCTTCTCCAACCTCATCAAGAGCCTCTCTCATTAATCTAAAATTTTCTTGAGTTGCATAAGTTCCACCAAAACCTTCAGTAGTTGCACCATATGGCACATAGTCAAGAAGACTTTGCCCAGTAGTTCTTATAACTGCTATTATATCCGCTCCTTGCTTTGCAGCAGCCTTTGCCTGAACTATATCTTCATATATATTTCCAGTAGCAACTATTACATATAAATATGGTCCTTTTTTATCTGAAAATGTATTTAAATACTCTTCTCTTTTCATTTTATTAGCATCTATTTTATCCATAGTTTCCTTTACTGTAGATACTAAATTCATCTTTATATCAAATAAGTCATGAAGAGGTATTTTGGTTATATCTATTTCTTTTTTACTAATCCTTTTTGCTACCTCCTGTGCGCTTATCTCATAAGTTAGCATTGCATTTCCAACAAATAAAGCAGCCCCTAAGGATAACATATTTTTACTTTTTATACTATCTACAACTATATTAGAAAGAGGTACACCATATTCATCAATTCCATCTATTCCCATCAATCTACATACAGTTCTTTCAACCGCTACGGTAGTATGATCATCTATAAATCCCTGAACATCATTTGCAATATTTTTAGCACACTGCCTAGCTTTATCTACAATATCAAAATTCAAATTAAGCTTGCTTTCCATTTTATCTCATCCCCCCAGTAACTATTTAATAATATTGTTTTGCTATATTCACTATTGATTCATCAAGTCCCATGAGAATGGATATATTTAGAGCATCCTTTGGAACCTCACAATCTTTTGTAACTCTTTCTAATCTATAGTCCATATTATCTTGTATTATTTGTATAGATTTTGATTTATTCAAATGTATTTTATATTTTAATGAATCAAAGTCTATGTCTTTTAGTCCTCTAACTTGATAATGAACTGTATTATAATCTATAACGCCATCATAATGAGTCGATATTACACTTATACTATCAAAATTTTCTAAATATTCACACACAGATTTTACTAATATAGAGCCTTCTTTTGGATTTGTTCCTCTTGCAAATTCATCAAGAGCAACAAATCCATTTTCTCTTTTTATGGATTCTACAACTTCCTTTAACTTATGTATTTCAGCTCCAAATGTACTAAGACCCTTAGTTACAGATTGCATATCATCGGATATAAAATATATAAAATCTAGTATTGGAAATATAGCCTTTTTACAGAATACGAAAAATCCCATTTGCCCAAGCATTAAATTCAATACTATAGTATTTAAACTAATGCTCTTCCCCCCCATGTTAGCTCCTGTTATTACTGTCGATCCGCTATTTAAATCTATACTTATAGGTGTGAATTTCTTATTATTTTTTTCAACAATATCTTTTACATATGGATTTACACTGTCATTTATAGTTATAATCATTTCATCACATATTTCAGGCCTTACCCCTTTATATTTAATGGCTAATTTTGTTTTCCCTATTAGAAAATCGAGTTTTGCTAAAGAACCTATATTGATTCGTATATTGTCTACAAACTGTTTTATTTCATTTGATAAATATTTCTTTATTTGTAGTTCTTCTTTTTCCTCAAGTATTACTATCTCTAGTCGTTCTTGTTTTAAGTTGTATATTATTTCTTCATCTATTTGATTAAATATTTTTTGCTCTATCTCCATTTTTCTATATCTTATTTTTCTTAAATTCGCACTATACGAATCGTATATATAAAATGTAGGTATTCTTGTTTTTTGAGGGTCTAATAAATCTATTATTTTATCTGGTGATTTAAATTTTATATCATATATTTGAATATTTATTTCTTTATATATCTCTATTAACTCCTCAATCAAAATACAAAAACATTTTATTTCAAATATCTCAACCTCGTCCAAAACATTAGATTTTTCACATCTTTCAAGAGATTTTCTTATATCTTTAAATTTATATAGAATGTTTTCTACTTTCATATAATAATCTTTGTTTTTGATAAAGCTATTTTTCATTGTTTCTATGTAATTTAATTCCTTTACAAGAATGTCCTTTTGATTTTTTTTATAAGGTTTTATATCTTTTTTCATCTGTAATCCATACGGTGTTAAAATATCTAGATTTCTCATTATATAATTAAATCCTATGGCTTCTCTTTGACTATCATCTAAAAATCTAATATTAACCACCTCCAATAACGTCAAATACAGGTAGTTTAACTTGTGCTCTTATTTTCTCTAAAAATTGATTTTTATCAAATTCATATCCATATATTGATTTAGGATTTACACTTATCCCTATTAAATTTATTTTATTTATCACTTTTATATTTCCACCAGTTTTTAAGAATCTATACATTGTGCTGTTGCTTACAAATGACTTGGTTGAATCTTGTATTAATATGGTTAGTTCCTTATACAAATCAGTGGATTTCATTATATCTTGAACTACTTTATCAAGAAGTAAACCTTTTATAACTATATGAGTTGAATTCTTATTTAAATTTTGTACTATTTCTTTTGATGAATCTATAGATGTTAAAAGATTCAAATCTTTAAATTGTAAATCTTCGTATATAACTCCAACTCTAGATATATTGTTTGCTTTTTCTAATACAATTTCATCTTCCTCCTTATCTAAAGATAAAGTATTGACAATATGTATAGTGTCTTTTACAACATCATTCATGCTTTTAGATACACAAGCACCCGTACAAAGTATTGTTGCATCTGTAATAAATGGTGATGCAGAAGTTTTTCTTGATAAGGCTCCATCTACTAATGCAAGTTCAGCTCCTAATTTAATCAAGCTGCCACATATACCCTTTATATCTTTATTAGAAGATGCTCCAGCAAGTTCTACATGTCCATCACTTAACGATTTGGATATTATAACCTGTCCCATAGGAGTGTTTATATTTGTGCTAATTAGTATTTCTTTAGTTACATCGCTATTTAAAAAACACGTTTTACTAGTTGCAATCAATGTACCTTTAGAAATATATATCTTAGGCTTATAAGTACTTGTAACTACATCTTTTTCTTCTCCATCTCTACCTATGGAAGTAAGACCAAGGGTCATCTTGCCCTTGGTTTTACTTAATATATAATTTAAAGTTGTAGTTTTACCAACATTCTTATCCATACCTATTATGGATACACTTTTATATTTTTTAAGAGTTTTTATTATATTCTTCATGATTTTTAATGCCTCTTAACTTTCTTTCAAGACCTTCTGGTTCAAGTGCCATCCTTTGATTATTTAAAAGACCTGAAACTCCTACAAGTTCAACTTTTTCACCTTCCTTGCAAACATCACATGAACATGATGGAATATAAGTATCTGGCTCTTGATATGTTGTAATTACTCCTTCAAAGTTTCTAAGTATAACTTTATTATGGTTTTGAGAAATTACATAGTTTGGCATAACAGGTGTTTTCCCTCCGCCTCCAGGAGCATCAACTACAAATGTAGGAACACAATATCCTGATGTATGGCCTCTTAATCCTTCAATTATTTCTATTCCCTTTGATACACTAGTTCTAAAGTGTTCAAGCCCCATAGATAAATCGCACTGATATATATAATAAGGTCTAACCCTTATTTTTACTAATTCATTTACAAGTTTTTTCATCAAATGAACACAGTCATTCACTCCTCTTAGTAGAACTGATTGGTTTCCAAGAGGAATACCTGCATTAGCAAGCATTTCACATGCTTTTTTAGATTCTGGTGTTATCTCATTAGGATGATTAAAGTGAGTATTTAACCAAATAGGATGATATTTTTTAAGCATATTCACTAAATCTTCAGTTATTCTTTGTGGCATAACTACAGGTACTCTAGATCCTATCCTAACTATTTCAACATGAGGTATTTCTCTTAATCTCTTAATTATATATTCTAGTTTGTCATTAGATATTAATAACGCATCTCCTCCAGATAATAATACGTCTCTTATTTGAGGTGTTTCTTTTATATAATCAATAGCCTTATCTATTTGGTTCATAGGAAGAGTACAGTCATTTTGACCTGCAAACCTTCTTCTGGTACAATGTCTGCAATACATAGAACATTGATCTGTTACTAGCAAAAGAGCTCTGTCTGGATATCTATGAGTTAATCCTTCAACAGGCGAATCTTCGTCTTCATGAAGTGGATCAAGTAAGTCAGCTTCAGATTCATTCAGCTCAAGAGATGTTGGAATTGCTTGTTTTCTTATAGGGTCATTCAAATCATTACTATCTATTAAAGATAAATAATACGGTGTTATAGACATTCTTAAAGTTTCAAGACACTTAATAGCTCCTTTTTCTTCTTCTTCTGTTAAAGGTATATACTTTTTTAGTTCATCAACTGTCTCTATTCTATTTTTTAGCTGCCATTTCCAATCTTTCCACTGCTCATCTGTAACATTTTCAAACATCTCAAACCTTCTACTATCTTTCATAATATCCCCCTTCTATCCCCTATTGTTTTTATGCATATAAATTTTTAAATATATTTCTAAGAGTCTCGCACTCTCTCAAATCTTCTAATGTTATATCAGCATGTTTCTTTGTATATCCATTACCTATTATCATAGTTACATCTTTACCTACACCTTCTGCTCCAAGTGCTGCTTTTGTAAAGCTTGTTGCCATTGAAAAGAAATACACTATTCCTTCATCTCTAACTGGCAATATACTAGACATTTCTGTATTTTCTACATTTACACAGTTGATAGATATATCCACTTCGTTTCCATCGTTAACTTTTAATACCTGATTTAAAACCTCAGTTGGATTTTTAGCATCTGCAACTATTATTTCATTGCAAAATCCAGTATAGCTGAGAATATCTTTACTTTTCTCATTTCTTACAAGTCCTATAACTTTTCCATTTTGACCAACTGCTTTTTTAGCTTCATAGCAACAAAGTAATCCTGATTTCCCAGCAGCTCCTAATATAAGTACTGTCTCTCCTTTTTTAGCTAATTTTCTAGTTTGTGCAGGTGCTCCAGCAACATCAAGAGCTGCAAGCGCTAGAGTTTCCTCCATATCATCAGGTAAGACTGAGTATATTCCACTTTCAAACAGTATTGCCTTTCCTTTTATTTCAACTCTATCTATTTCAGGCTTTATATCTACAATTTCATCTATTTTAAGCGGAGTTAGGGAAAGAGAAACTAGTGTTGCTATTTTATCTCCTTCTTTCAAATTAACTTTATCACTCACTCTATTTCCTATTTTTTCTACTCTTCCGATTAACATTCCACCTGACCCTGTTACTGGATTTTGCATTTTTCCTTTTTCATTTACTATTTCAATTATTCTAGATTTTATCTTTTCTATATCTCCCAAACATTCATTTTCTATTTGGGTAAAGCTTGCAGAATCTATATTAAGAGCATCAACGTCTATTAATATCTCGTTATCGTATATATTCATGTCATTCGATATTCTATTAGCTGGTTGTGGCAAAACCTCTTTTGGCTCAATTACTCTATGTGTTCCATATTTACATAATTTCATAGTGTATCCCCCTTTAATTTAATCCATATATTTCAAATTTTTTGAAATCATAAGTTTTGCATCAGTTACTTCTTGTATTTCTTCAACTGTAATATCTTTGTTTATTTCTTTTAATACAAGCCCTTCCTTTGTGACCTCCATGACCCCGTATTCAGTAACAATCAAGTCAACTACCCCTTTTGCTGTAAATGGAAGCTTGCACTCTTTTAATATCTTTGGCTTTCCTTTTGCTGTATGTATCATTGCAACTACAACTTTTTTGGCTCCTACTACTAAATCCATTGCCCCTCCCATACCAGGAACTAATTTGCCTGGAATTATCCAATTTGCAAGATTTCCTTTTTCATCAACCTGAAGGGCACCTAAAACAGTAACATCCACATGTCCTCCTCTTATTAATCCAAATGACATAGAGCTATCAAAGAATGCTCCTTCATTTAATATAGATACAAACTGTCCTCCTGCATTAGTTATATCCTCATCCACACCTTCATCTCTTACTAACTTTCCCATTCCAACCATTCCATTTTCAGATTGAAATGTAATATTAATATCATCAGGTATATAATTTACAACCTTAGTCGGAAGCCCTATTCCCAAGTTCACCAATTGCCCATCACTTAATTCTTTAGCTACTCTTTTTGCAATTATTTCTTTAGCTTTTTTTGAATCTATCATGAATTTATTCATCTCCTTTGACTATGTAATCAATTAAAACACCTGGTGTCATTACTGATTCTTGCTTTATATCACCTGTATTTACTACAGATTCTGCTTCTACTATGACTTTATCTGAAGCCATGGCAATCATTGGATTGAAATTTTTAGTAGTGCCTTTATAGTATACATTTCCAAATTTATCTACTACACTTCCCTTAATAAGCCCTATATCAGCCTTCAGAGGAAGCTCTAACAAATACTCTTTTTTATTTACATTTATTTTTTGTTTATTTTCTTCTACCAAAGTTCCAATTCCAGTTTCAGTAAGTACTCCTCCAAGACCAAAACCACCTGCTCTTATTCTTTCAATTAAAGTTCCCTGTGGAGATAATTCAACCTCCATTTTTCCTTCATTCATCAATCTTCCTGTTTCACTATTAGTTCCTATATGAGATGCTATAACCTTTTTTACTTGATTATTTGCAATAAGTCTTCCAATTCCTTTATCAACAAAACTTGTATCATTTCCTATAATAGTCAACTCTTTTATATTCATATCTATTAGTAAATCAACTAATTTTTCTGGTGTTCCACATCCTAAGAATCCACCTATCATAATAGTCATTCCATCTTTAAATAAACTCTTTAAAGAATCTACTTTAACTACCTTATTCATATTCTCACCCCTTGAGTTTAAGTATTTTTCTAGCTTCATGACAAGAAGCTATGTCTCTTCCTAATACTTTAGATATTTCAACTGCTTTCTCAACTAACTCTGCATTAGACTTAGCTAAAATACCTTTTGATATGTATACATTATCTTCAAATCCAACCCTAACATGCCCTCCTAAAAGTATTGATACAGCTGCCATTTCAAATTCATATCTTCCAATTCCAGCAACAGTAAAAGTTGCATTTTTAGGTATACTTTCTTTCAAGAATAATAAATCTCTACAACTTGCATTTATCCCTCCATTAACCCCCATAACAAAGTTAAAATGCATATTGTCATTTATATATCCTTTTTTAAACAACCTTATCGCAGTATCTATCATGCCTTTATCAAATACCTCTATTTCAGGTTTTACATTAATTTCTTTCATTTTAAGTGAAAATTCTTTAATTGTATTCTCAGAATTTACAAATATATCGTCTCCTCCGAAATTACATGTTCCACAATCAAGTGTTGCCATTTCTGGACTTAAATAGATAGGTTGAAGTCTTTCTTCGTTGCTCATACCAACTGCTCCACCTGTTGATGGTTGTATTATAATGTCTGGGCATCTACTTTTTATTTCATCTATACACATTCTGAATCTCTCTATATTTTGGGTTGGTTGTCCATTATCTTCTCTTACATGTAGATGTATTATACTAGCTCCAGCGTCATATGCCCTTTGTGCCTCATCTCCTATTTCTTTAACAGTATAAGGAACGGCAGGATTATGATCCTTTGTAACCTCTGCTCCACATATAGCAGCAGTTATAATTAACTTATCCATATTTTCTCCTCCTTATCTTCTTTGCTTTTCTTTTGGAACAATACAAGTTCCGCTTGCTCTACATACAACAATAGGTTCATCTAATATATCAGCCGCAGAATCATTTATATCTGGTCTTTGAACTGCAACCTTTCTAGCTTCAAACTCCATCTTTCTAGAAGAATTTCCAATACTAACTATATGACCATATGCCTCTATATAATCACCCGCATAAACAGGAGCTAAAAACTCCACATTATCATATGCTTTAAAAAGCCCTTCATCTCCATCATTTTTAATCAAAAGCTCTGTAGCTACATCTCCGAATAGTTGAAGCATCTTAGCTCCATCAACTAAATTTCCTCCATAATGTGCATCCTGTAAGCTCATTCTAACTCTTATCAAAGCATTCATAATTTATCCCCCTTTTATTCGTTCATTGCTCAACTTCCTTAGAGCTAAAAAGCGTTGAAAATAGAAATTTTCAACGCTTTAAAATAATACTAATTTACGCAATGAAAATCTTTATTTCCACCGCATAAATAGCACATCATAATACAAATGACAGTTACAAGACTATACACCTTGTCCCCAAGAACTTATCTAAGAACAAACAAATTCTTTCGGCAAGAAAACCATTCATCTTTAATATCAGAGGTTCTTCTCCTTAAAAACTAAAGACTACCCTTTTTCCTGCGGCCTCTATTCATGCAAATAATTAAGTTTTTTCTTTTACATTAATACATATGATTAAATATTTATTTATATGCAAAAAAAATACGCTATCTAAAAATATAGATAACGTATTTTTGCTTAATTATTTAAACATATTAGTTTTTCTTACACTTCTCCAATCTAAATCTCCTCTTTCAATAGCTTTTATGAATATCTCAGCACTTGCTAAGTTAGTAGCTACTGGAACATAATGAACATCACACAACCTTATTAAAGCTTGTATATCCGGCTCATGAGGTTGAGCTTCTAATGCATCTCTTAAAAATATGACTAGATCCATATCTTCTTCTGCAATTTTTGCCCCTATTTGCTGATCTCCTCCTAAAGGTCCAGATAAAAATCTATTTATATCAAGTCCAGTTGCCTCTTTAATTCTAAGACCTGTAGTTCCAGTAGCATATAAATTATGTTTTTTTAATATGTCCTTATATGCTACTGTAAAGTTAGCCATAGTCTCTTTTTTTCTATCATGAGCTATTAGAGCTATATTCATATATATGCACTCCCTTTAAAAGTTTATCTTCTTTCTTCTCATAGAAACATTCAATACAATTCCAAGCGCCATCATACTAGTAACCAAAGAACTACCTCCATAACTAACAAAAGGAAGGGTAACTCCAGTAACAGGCATAAGACCTATAGCCATCCCTATATTTTGAATAATTTGATATAAGAACATAAACAATACTCCTATTGTTATTAAAGTTCCATAAAAATCTTTTGCGTTTTTCGCTATTTTAATTATTCTGTTTAAAAACAATGAAAACAATAAAACTAACACAAATCCTCCAATCAAACCTAACTCTTCCCCTAATACAGCAAATATAAAGTCCGTTTCCTGTACAGGAAGAAAATCATATTGATTCTGAGTTCCTTTAAAAAGACCTTTTCCAAATATCTTTCCAGATCCTATAGCTACCATAGATTGAATGACCTGATAATTTCCAGGATATTTAGGATCACCCGGATGCAAGAAAGCATCTATCCTAATTCTTTGGTGTGGCTTTAAAAAGTTATATACTATAGGTATAGATAGTATTGCAGTAATCGATGTATATGCTATTATCTTATAATTAAGACCTGCAATAAATGTCATACCAAATATTATAGATATAAATACTATTGCAGTTCCCAAATCTGGCTGTTTCAAAATCAACAATAATATAGGTGCCGCATATCCAATTATAGGCAACAAATCTTTAAATGTGTTCAACTTATCTTTTTTATTTTCCATAAACTTAGCAAAGCTTATTATAAACCCTAACTTAACTATTTCTGAAGTTTGAATATCTATTGGTCCTAATTTAATCCACGAACTAGCACCTGCATGGGATACTCCTATGCCTGGAATATAAACCGCCAATAAAAAAAATATATTAAACCCATATATATACTTATGATATTTGCCTATCTCATTATAGTCAAATAAAAGCATTATAAATATTATTCCCAAACCTATAACAAAGGATATAGCTTGAACATTAAGTTGCCTGAAGCTTCCTGAATCATTAACATGTGTTGCACTACTTATAATAACCATTCCTATTGAAAATATTGCTACTACAGTTGCAACTAATATCCAATCAATATCCTTAAACATTTTTAACTCTATCTTCAATGTATCATCACCTACTTACAAAAATTCATGTAGTCGCTACTCACTGACTCCTAAAAATATTATTGGGAAATCCTATAGGATTCCCCAATAATATTTTTATCTTTTTCCTTCTCTTACTTTTTTTATAGGTATGTTTGCAATAAGTGCAGACATAGGAGCATCATCATCTGAATTTCTAGACTTTGCAACTCTAACCTCTAAGCCACTTTCATCAATCTCTACATATTCAGATATAATATTTATAATATCTCCTTTTATCATATCTAGAAATTTAGAAGAACAATCTACTCTATCATGAACCAACACTAATTTAAGCCTTTCTTTGGCTACATTCTTACTGGTTTTAGATTCATTTCCAAATATCTTAAATAAATCTAACAAAGCTTCCCCCCCCTATCTAGCAATACCAAATATTTTTTTCAATTTATCCATGAAGGAATCTTGTGTCTCCATATTTAAAAACGGAACTTGATGACCCATTATTCTTTGACAAACATTCCTATAGGCTTGACCTGCTAATGATTTAGAATCTGTAACCGCAGGTTCCCCCTTATTAGTAGATATTATAACACTTTCATCATCAGGAATTACTCCTAATAAATCTATAGCTAATATATCTATTATATCTTCCATATTCATCATATCTCCACGCTTAACCATCTCAAGTCTGATTCTGTTTATTATTAATTCTGGATCATGTATTTCATTAGCCTCTAAAAGTCCTATTATTCTATCTGCATCTCTAACAGCGGAAACTTCAGGAGTTGTAACTACTACTGCCCTATTTGCTCCTGCTATTGCATTTTTAAATCCTTGTTCAATTCCAGCAGGACAATCAATTAATGAATAATCAAACGATTCTCTTAATGAATCACATAACTTTTTCATCTGATCTGGCGTTATAGCATTTTTATCTCTAGTTTGAGCAGCAGGTAAAAGATATAAATTTTCAAATCTCTTATCTTTTATAAGTGCTTGCTTTAATCTGCAAGTACCTTCAACTACATCAACAATATCATAAACTATTCTATTTTCAAGACCCATTACAACGTCTAAATTTCTAAGACCAATATCTGCATCAACCACTACAGTTTTTTTACCAGCAAGGCTCAGAGCTGTTCCTAAATTAGCAGTAGTTGTAGTCTTTCCAACTCCACCTTTACCTGATGTAATTACAATAACTTCACTCACAATACTACCCCCATTCGTGCATATTAACTATCTTTTATTTAAATATGGCTCTATTACTATGCAATTATCCTTTATAAATGCTATTTCAGGGTAATTAGGTTTTTGGAACTCTTCATCAGGAGCTATAGATATCAAATTTTCAATTCTAAGCTGCATAGGATTTAAATCGTATGCAACAACGATTGCATCTTTATTTCCATTTGCTCCTGCATGAACAACCCCTCTTAAGCATCCCATTATAACAACATTACCATAAGCTACTATTTGAGCTCCTGGATTTACATCTCCTATAATAACTACATTTCCTTTAAATTCAATCTTCATTCCAGATCTTAAAGTAGTTCTAACAAATTTAGTTTTACCTTCATATATTCCATCAAATACAGGTTCTTCTTCGACAAATTCTATTTTAAATTTGCTACTTATAATTTCTTTAAGCTCTATTCGTTGGAGATCTGTAATTGTATCACTATTAATAGAATCTATTTTAGCTCCTATGAAAAATCTTCCAGCACATTCAATCTTCTGTATTATTTCTTGTTTTACTTTTTCAAAATCATTACAATTTTTTATATTTATAACTAAACCTTTTTTATTTCCTTTAAATTCTACATTATCTTTTTTTGAATTTTTTTTATTTCCTTTAAATTCTATTATTTCTCCTAAAGCCATATAATTTCCTCCAAAAGATTATATATTTTTATTATTCTTCAAAAACTATATAAATCCTTCTTTTTATCTTTTTAATTCTTCCTGAATACTTAATTTTTCTTTAACTTCATAATCATCCTCATTCTTTGTGAGACCGAAATACTCAACCATTATGTCCCTAGCTATAGGAGATGCATAGCCCCCATGTCCACCTTGGAATAGAAGGGATACAACTGCTATCTCAGGATCATCATAAGGTGCAAATGACACAAACCAAGCAAAGTTATCATAAGTATCCTTAAATCTATTTATTTCATCATAAGTAAGACGTGGGTTTAGCTTGTACAAAGCTTTTCTTATATAATAGTCTTTGCTATACTTGCTATCATCTGCCTTTTCATATTTATCGGCAAGATTTAAAGCCTCTTCAGTACTAACTCCAAAACTTGACATATGAGAAACTAAATATTCAACTTCATCAGCAGTTGGAATTCTACCACTTTTTTGTGCAGTACCCGTTTTGGCTCCAACTTTAATAGGGAAGTTTCCAAATACTTTTTTCGCCGTTCCCTGCTGAGTAACTCTTAACATACCTTTTTTAATTTCTTCTAAATTTGAAGTCTCGTTTAAAGGTATTTTTTTTCTTTTAACATCACTCTTATCTATATTCATTTTATCATACGACTCTGTTTTATCAACTACAGTAACTTCATTTTTATAGCCCCCATTAACAAGCCCAGATATATAATTTGCCATTTGAAGTGGTGTATATGCATTTGCACCTTGGCCTATTGATATATTGAATGTATCTCCTGTAGTCCACTTAGATTGATTAAAGTAACTATACTTAACCATGTCGGTAACTTCACCTATTTTATCTTCTTTTATATGCAACTCTTCTAATCTCTCTAACATAGTATTTCTACTTGGATTCTCCCCCATCCAGCTAACTATTTCATCTATTCTTTTTTCATACTCTTCTTTATTTGAACTAGTTATATCGTCAAAATAAGTTTTAAGTTTTCTATCAAGAGCATATTTAAGAGACTTTTTAGTAGTATCAAACTTAGATTCTGGGTTTGGAACCTTACCAGGAATTTCTTCTATTTCAACCCCACTTTTCTCATCAAGACCAAATAATCTTGCATATCTAAGTATTTCATCTACATTCATTTTAACAGGAAGAGGCTTCCCTTTCGCATAATCATATCCAACACTTACACTGTACATATAATAGTTACAGGACTGCTCTATTGCTTTGTATAGATTTGTAGCTCCATGACTTCCTCTACTTTCATTCCATATCCAGCATCCAAATGACTTGTTTCCAAGCATTATACTTCCTTTATCATATATTTGATAGTTTGGATCTAATCCATTCTCTATAGCTGCAAGTCCAGTTATCATCTTAAATACAGAACCAGGTTGAACTGATGTCATTGTAGCTATATTATAAAGTGGCTTTGCCTCAAGTGGATTATTTTTATTCTCAGGAAGAAGTTTATCCATATCCTCAATTGTTATCCCAGTTGCAAATAAATTAGGATCATAGTCTGGATAACTAGCCATAGCTAAAATTTCTCCAGTTTTAACATCAAGTGCAACAACGGCGCCCGAAGTAGCTTTTCTATATATTTTTCTACCATCATTTAATCTATAATTTCCCCAAGGACTTTCAAATGTTCCTCCTACCTGTATTGTTTTTAATGCTTTTTCAAGAGAATCTTCTGCTACTTTTTGTAAATCTTTGTCTATTGTTAAATAAACAGTATCTCCAGCTTTAGGAGACTGTATATTAATCTTTTCTATAAGTCTTCCAGCTGAATCAACTATAACCTTTTTATATCCTTTTTCTCCATGAAGCTTATCTTCAAACGTCTTTTCAATACCAGTTTTTCCTATCATATCACTTACACTATAACCTTTATCTGCAGTATAAGTATCAATTTCTCTTTGTTGCGATATCTTACCTATTTGTCCAAGTATATGAGATGCTAGATTTTCATTTGGATAATATCTAATAGGCTCTGTTTCTATACTAACGCCTGGAAGCTCTATTGCAAGTTCTTCTATTTCAGCAACAGTCTCTTTTTTTACATCAATAGCAAGCTTTATAGGTTGATACTGCAAATACCCCTGAGACTTAAGCAGATCTCTAAATAAAAGTATTTTTCTAGCTTCACTATCATTTAAATTATCCGCAATATCGAAATATTCTTTTAACTTATTAAAAGCATCCTCTGCGCCTATAGTTTCTTCTTTTATTCTGTACCTATATAGCCATTGACTTTTTTTTACATTTTCCGCAAATTCCCATTTCGAAACATATATAGGAGGATAATACCCATGTTCATTTAATAGTTTTTGCAAGTCATATCCGGTAGCATCATTATCCACTATGATACTTCCTTCATTTACCAATTTATCTACTATAAAGTAAAAACTTTCTTTTGCATTATATTTCAAAGGAATTTCATTTTTCAATTTCCATTCTTCGATGTTTTTATCATAAGTGTATATAAACTTGCCGTTTTCCTTTATTATAGGAAATTCGTCTATGTACTTTTCTCCGTTATTTTCTAATATTTTTATAACCTTTTGAGCAATTTCATTTCCGTTTGCTTTTTCTATTTCATTCTTCAGGAGTTGAACAGTAAAAGATGCTCTATTTCCAGCTAGCAATCTTCCATACCTATCTCTTATTTCTCCCCTAGGACTTTCTACTAGTATTTTTTTATATACCTTATTTTGAGCCTGATCAAAATAGTAGTCACCCTTTATAGTTGTCATATATCCTAGTTTTAATATAACAATAGAAAATATGACAACAAAAGAAAACTTTAAAACATCATATCTATCTTTAATTTTTTTATTTATCATATAATCACCACTAAATATTATCTATTTTTTTTACAAAGTCTATTAAAACTTTATATATAACTAGAGCAAATACCGTATTTAAAACAGGTATAAAAATAACTCCTTTAATAAAAGAAAATAGTATCTTTTCATTTGCAAATAAGCTTTTTAATAAAAGAAAATTTATAAAAAACTCAAATACAGAAGAAAAAAATGCTAATATCAATATAGTTGTAACGCTATCTTTGAATATTTTGTCTTGCAATATTCCATACAAATATCCTATAACGAAGAATATAAGAGCATTTACACCTATAATTTTACCAATTAATATATCCTTTAAAAGACCCAGTATCAAACCAATTAAAGCTCCTTCATTTCTTTTAACAAATAAAGAAATAATACTTACATATACAATACATATATTTAAACTCATATTAAATATATCTATATAATTCACAATACTATTTTCTATAATTATTATGAATATTCCTATTAAAATTAATATTATATTTTTCATAATTATTACCTCTTTATTCTACTATTCTAGGTCTTGTTATTAATACTTTATCTATGTGTTTAAAGTCTACATAGGGTTTTACTTTTACATATTTCAACAAATTATTTTTATCCTCTATAACCTTTTCAACCTCTCCTAAAGGTATCCCTTTAGGATATATACCTATTCCAGAAGTTATAAGTATATCGCCAGGAACCACTTCGTATTTAATATCAAATAAATAACCTTTAAGGTATCCTTCAAAATTTTCACTTGAATCTATAGATATATTTTGACTTATAACACCGGTATATTCTCCTTTTCTTAAAACTTCAAAACTAACGGCAGATTTATTATTTAAAAGTGAAATTGCTTTACAATAATTATCCGATACTTCATATACTTTCCCAACAAGACCTGTTCCAGATATCACTATACTATCTTCAACCACACCATCTTTTTTACCAGCAGATATTGTAAATGAATCATACCAGTTCCCATCATTTTTACTTATAACAGATGCACTAATGTAGTTTTGATCATACCCTTCTGGTATATAATTTAAAGATTTTTTAAGATTTTGAAGTTCACTTAATTCATCTTTACTCAAGTCTATATCTATTATCTTCTTTTTTAAATCCTCATTTTCTTTTGAAATCTGTTCTATCTTATTCAAATTCTTTTTGTAATTGATTATACCTACAATATTTTCACTTGTTACACTAAAAACCTTGTTTAACCCCCTTTGTGCTGGGGTAATAACATCAAGTACAGCACTTGGAAGATAATTATTGTACCCTCCTTCTATTGATATTCCTATAATTACAAGTAGAGTGATAGTAATTAAACTAATCACTATCACTTCTTTATTTAGCTTGTTTGTATTTTTCTTTTTCCTTCTCACACGATCACCATCTTTTATTCTTTTCTTCCATACATAAGAATTTTATCAAAGATTTCTTTATCCTCAACAGATTTACCAGTTCCTTTTGCAACACAATCAAGTGGATCTTCAGCTATATGAACTGGCATTCCTGTTTCTTCTCTAACTAATTTATCAAGTCCTTTTAAAAGAGCTCCTCCTCCTGTAAGCATTATACCATTTTCCATAATATCAGATGCAAGCTCTGGTGGCGTTCTTTCAAGTGTAGCTTTTATTCCCTCTAATATACTAGTTATAGGCTCTTTTAACGCTTCTCTTACCTCATTAGATGTTATATTCATAGTTTTAGGAAGTCCAGATACTAAATCTCTTCCTCTTATATCCATACTCTCTTCTTCCGATTCATCTTTAAAAGCAGATCCTATCTTCATTTTCACGTCTTCTGCAGTTCTTTCTCCAATCATAAGGTTGTACTCTTTTTTAACATAGTTTACTATTGATTCATCAAATTCATCTCCACCAATTCTAATTGACTTTGCTGTAACTATGCCACCTAATGATATAACGGCTATTTCACTAGTACCTCCACCTATATCAACTACCATATTTCCATCTGGTTCTTCTACTTTAAGACCAGCTCCAATAGCTGCAGCCATAGGCTCTTCTATTAAGTAAGCATCTTTAGCCCCAGCTTGACGAGCAGCTTCTTCTATTGCTCTTTTCTCTACTTCTGTAACTCCATAAGGAACGCATACTGCAATTCTTGGACTGCTAAACAGTGATTTCTTAGGATACGCCTTTTTTATAAAGTATCTAAGCATACTTTGTGTAACATCAAAATCAGCAATAACTCCATCTTTCATAGGTCTTATGGCTATTATATTTCCAGGAGTTCTTCCTATCATTTTCTTAGCATCTTCTCCAACAGCTAAAACTTCTTTGTTATCATCTCTTATAGCAACAACAGATGGTTCTCTTACTACAATTCCATTTCCTCTTACGTAAACTAATGTATTTGCTGTTCCTAAATCTATCCCCATATCATTTGATCTTGTATTAAAAAAACTCGTTTTTTGCTTAGTTTTTTTTGCAGTTTTATTCTTTTTCATTTTGATTTCTCCTCTCTAGATTAAAGCTTTTTCTTTGAAGCTAAAATACGCTCCATCTCCAACTATTATATGATCTATTATATCTATACCTAATATTTTACCACACTCAATTAGCCTTTTAGTTATGTTTTTATCTTCTCTACTAGGCTCAGGATTACCAGAAGGGTGATTGTGCATAAGAATAATTTTATTCGTACTCCTTTTTATAGCTTCAATAAAGACTTCTCTTGGATGTACTAATGATGAATTCAAAGTTCCTACTGAAACTTCAACATCACATATAATCTCATTCTTTGTGTTTAATAGAATTACTTTAAACACTTCTTTTTTTAGGTATCTAATATCTTCCATATACATGCTTACTATATCATCTGGACTTGTTATTTTTGGTTTTTTATCAGGAATATATCTAGCAATTCTTCTGCCTATCTCTATTGCAGCCATTATTTGACAAGCTTTTGCCGTACCTACTCCTTTTATTTCTTTAAGTTCTTCTATATTAGTATCAGCTAATTTTCTTAACCCTAAAGACTTATCCATATTTATTATACAATTTGCAAGCTCTATAGACGACATATTTTTGTTTCCTGTTCTAATCAAAATAGCCAAAAGTTCTGTATCTGATAAGCTATTTACTCCATTTAATATTATTTTTTCTCTGGGTCTTTGATTCTTAGCCATATCTTTTATTGATATTTTATTTATATGACCCATATACCTTCCTCCTAATTTATATAATATTTACATCAAAATGTCTATATAAAATTTGTCCCAACTTTGAAACCGGAAGTCCTACTACATTGAAATAATCTCCATTTATTTTTTCTACTAATAAAGAACCATACCCTTGTATACCGTACGAACCCGCTTTATCCATAGGTTCTTTTGTTTTTATGTATCTTTTTATTTGAGCATCACTAAATTCCCTCATCTTTACTTTTGTTACTTCATAATCTACAATTTTTTTATTGTCTGAAAGTCTCAATACACAAATACCTGTAATAACTTTATGGTATTTACCCGATAACTGGGCTAATGTATTAAAAGCATCTTGTTCGTTCATTGGCTTTCCTAATATTTTCTCATCAAGAACAACTATCGTATCTGCTGCAATTACTATACTGTTCTCAGATGTTTTATTTGCAATATCAATTGCCTTTTGAAATGATAAACTCATAGCTACAGATTCTGGTGTATCCTTATCATTTACGAACTCTTCTATATCACTTTTTATAATCTCAAAATCCAATTTCAAATTAGAAAGTAATTCCTTCCTTCTAGGCGAAGCTGATGCTAATACAATATTCATAAAATCACCTCTACATAATACATTGTCCTTAAACAGTTTATCATTTCAGTCAAAAAAAAACAATAAGGTGTGGTAAATACCACACCTTATATTTTTACCTTTTTATTTCATTTTTATAGCACCTTTAGGACATTTTTTAGCGCATTCGCTACATCCTATGCACTTTTCTTCTATAATAACGTGTTTTTTCTTAAGCTCTCCTTCAATTGCTTCAACAGGACACTTCTTCATACATATAGTACATCCAACACATTTTTCTTCCTCTATTGAAGCTTTCTTTCTCTTACTTAGTTCTCCTGATATAGCTTTAGTTGGACATTTTTGTGTACAAACCATACATTGTGTACACTTTGTATAATCTATTTTAGCTAACTTGCCTTCCATAGTTATAGCTTCGAATGGGCATGCCTTAGCACATATTCCACATCCTATACACCCAACTGCACACTTAGATTTTACATCTTTTCCGAATTCTTTACTATTACACTCAACAACTACTTCTTGAGAATAAGGAACCCAATCTATTACAGACTTTGGACAAACTTCTAAACATTTACCACAAGATACACACTTATCTTTGTCTATGCTAGCTATTCCATCTTCTATTATAATAGCTCCAAATTGACATACATTAACACAAGTTCCAAGACCTAGACATCCATATTGACAAGATTTAGATCCACCAGATACTAAGGCTGCTGCTCTACAGTCATTTATTCCATAGTATTCACTTTTCTCCTTAGCATTGTTACACGTTCCTTTACATATAACCTTTGCTACTGTTTTTTCTCCATCTTGAGCAACTTGGCCCATGATTTCTGCTATTTTAGCTGTAGTATCTGATCCTCCTACTGGACATGCATTTACTGGAGCTTCTCCTGCAACTATTGCATTTGCTAATCCTCCACAACCAGGATAACCACATCCTCCACAGTTAGCTCCTGGTAAAGCTTCATTTATAGCTTCTACTCTTGAATCAACCTCTACTGCAAACTTCTTAGAAGCATACGCAAGACCCGAACCGAATAAAAGTCCCATAGCACCAAGACTTATTACTGAATTTAATATTAAAGACATACTTTTCACCTCCTACTTAAACTAATCCTGAAAATCCTAAGAATGCTATTGCCATAAGACTCGCTGTAATTAAAGCAATCGGAAATCCTTTAAAACTTTCTGGTACGTCTGCAATCTCAAGTCTTTCTCTAATTCCTGCAAATAAAACTATTGCAAGTGTAAATCCAATAGCAGCTCCCATACCATTTACTATTGTTTGAATTAAATTGTAATTACTGTCTATGTTTATTATAGCAACCCCTAGAACCGCACAGTTTGTAGTTATAAGTGGTAAGAATACTCCTAACGCTTGATAAAGCGTAGGACTCATCTTTTGAATTACCATCTCAACAAACTGAACAAGAGATGCTATTACAAGTATAAACGCAATCGTTTGTAAAAACTGTATTCCAAGTGGCTCAAGCACATAATATTGAACAAAATAAGTTATTATAGATGCTAAAGTCATAACAAAAGTAACCGCCATACCCATACCTACTGCAGTTTCAACTTTTTTAGAAACTCCAAGGAATGGACATATACCTAAGAATCTAGATAACACAAAGTTATTTACTAATATAGAACTTACTAATATTAAAAATATTTCCATCCAATTCCCCTCCTAACTAGCTTTTTTATTAGCAATTTTATTAATTGTTGCAAGAAGTAAACCTAATGCTAAAAATGCACCTGGAGGTAATATCATTATAAGTGCTGGCTTATATGCACTACCTAACACTAAATGTCCAAATATAGTTCCGTTTCCAAATATCTCTCTAACAAGACCAAGTAAAGTTAAAGAAGCAGTGAATCCAAGTCCCATTCCAAGTCCATCTACTATAGATGCTATCGGTCCATTTTTAGATGCAAAACTCTCTGCTCTTGCTAATATTAAGCAGTTAACAACTATAAGAGGTATAAATAATCCAAGCTTTTTGTCCAATGCTGGAGCATAAGCCTTTAAAAGCATTCCTACTAGAGTAACAAATGTAGCTATTACTACTATGAATGCAGGTATTCTTATCTTAGAAGGTATCAGTTTTCTAACAAGAGATATAACTAAGTTTGCACATATCAAAACTGCAGCCGTTGCTAGTCCCATAGCTAATCCATTTTCGGCAGAAGTTGTAACTCCAAGAGTTGGACACATACCTAAAACTTGTACAAATACAGGGTTTTCTTTTATAATACCATTTTTTAATAATTTACCTAATTTCATTGTTTCACCTCCAACCTATTTTAAAGCTTCATTGTATATTCTTATCGCTTCATTAACACCATCAGTTACTGCTTTTGAAGTTATTGTTGCTCCAGCTATTGCAACAATTTCATTTTCTTTTGGTCCTGGAGTTTTAATAACCTCAATGTTTTTATCTACACTTTTTCCATTATATTGACTTTTAAATGGTTCATCAGCAGCCTTTGCTCCTAGTCCTGGAGTCTCTGCATGATTTCCTATAGAAATGCCTTGGATAGTCCCATCTGCACCTATACCTACCATAACTTCAACTTCTCCTGCATATCCTTTAGGAGCTGTTTTTATAGTATATCCTACTACTTCAGATCCGTCTAATCCTTGATATATCTCTTTAACCATAGCTGATTCTACTTCTTCTTCAACAGGTTTAAATTCTTTAGCATCTGATAAAACAGTTTTACGAGACTCAATATTGGCCTTTTCATTTTGTTCTTGTATTGCAGGTAATGTAACGTCATTAGTAAATCCTAAAATAACAGCTGATATAGATGTTATTATTAAGAGAATTACCCCAAGTTTTAATATCTCTTTCATTACTTAGCCACCTCCCCAAACACTTTAGGGTTTACATATTTATCTATAAGTGGTGCTGCTACATTCATTAATAATATTGAGTAAGAAACCCCTTCTGGATATCCTCCCCATAGTCTTATTATAGTAGTTAAAGCTCCACATCCAATTGCATATATTATTTGACCTTTTTGAGTCATAGGCGATGATGAATAATCTGTTGCCATAAAGAATGCACCTATCATTAATCCACCTGCAAATAAGTGATAAATCGAATTAGCTATATCGAATCCACCAAATAAGAATGTTAACACAAATACTGTTACTATATAATAAGTAGGTATTACATAAGTAATTACACCTCTATATAAAAGGTATACTCCACCTAATATTAAAAGAATTGCAGATGTTTCTCCAATACAACCTCCTATATTACCTACCAAAAGATCAAATACACTTGGTTTTGCCATATCTATTGCCTCTGCACCTTTAATTATTGCAAGAGGAGTAGCTGTCGATACAGCATCTGGTCCTGGAGTTACCCAACTTGTCATTTCAACCGGCCAAGAAGCAAGTAACATAGCACGAGCTGCAAGAGCAGGGTTCATAAAGTTATGTCCTATTCCTCCAAATAATTGCTTTACTATTACAATTGCAAATACAGATCCTACAAACGGTAGCCATAAAGGAGCACTTGCAGGTATATTAAATGCTACTAATAATCCTGTAACTACTGCCGACCAATCGTTTATAGTTATTGGTTTTCTCATAAATTTTTGACATATTGCTTCTGATGCAACTGCACCTATTAATGCAGATATAATTACCCCTAATGCTCCCATTCCAAAATAATAAACAGCAGCTATAGTTGCTGGAATTAATGCTATTACTACATCCCTCATTATACTAGAAGTATCTTCTTTTGATCTTAAATGAGGAGAAGAAGATATTATAAGCTTACTATCCATTCTTTTACCTCCTTTTTACTTACTTTGTTTTCTTTTTTGTGCTATTATTTCTCTCTTTGCAACTCTTATTGACTGAAGAAGAGGTCTCTTTGATGGGCATATAAATGAACATGATCCACACTCTATACAGTCGAGCGCTTTATAATCTTCAGCTCTATCAAAATTATATTTTAATGAATGAGCACTTATAAAAAGTGGCTGTAAAAATGCAGGACATATGTCTACACATTTACCACATCTTATACAATTGCTTGGGTTTGGTAAAGTAGCTTCTTCTCTATTAAGACATAATATACCAGATCCACCTTTAGTAACAGGTACCTCCAGTGTATATTGAGTAAGTCCCATCATAGGTCCTCCCATTATAACTTTACCTGGCTCTTCTTTAAATCCACCGCATTGATTTATTATTTCCTCAAATGTAGTTCCTATCTTAATAAGTAGATTAGTAGGATTTTTTATAGCACTACCTGTTATAGTAGTTATTCTTTCCACAAGTGGCATACCAGTTTTTATAGTCTCGTATACTTGAGCTGCTGTTGCAACGTTATTTACTACAACTCCAGCCTCCATAGGTAATCCACCAGATGGTACTTCTCTATTTGTACAAGCATATATAAGTTGTTTTTCTGCTCCTTGAGGATATTTAGTTCTAAGTCCTACAACTTCTATATTACTTTCTTTTTCAGCAGCCTTTATCATAGCCTCTATTGCATCAGGCTTATTATCCTCTATTCCTATATATCCTTTTTGAACATTTAAAACTTTCATAATAGCTTTAAGTCCATAAACTACAGATTCTGGATTTTCAAGCATAAGTCTATGGTCTGCTGTAAGATAAGGCTCACACTCAGCTCCATTTAATATAACCGTATCTATTTTTTTGTCTTTTGGTGGTGATAGTTTTACATGAGTTGGGAACGTAGCTCCACCCATACCAACTATACCTGCTTCCTTTATTATTTCTAATATTTCCTCTCCTGTTAGAGAGTCTATACTTCCTTTAGGAACGACACTTTCATGAATTTCATTTGCGAAATCGTTTTCAACCACTACGCATAATCCCATTCCTCCTGGCACTGGACATTCCTTAATTGCCTTTACCTTACCAGAAACAGAAGAATGTACAGGCGCAGAAACAAAACCTTGTGCTTCTCCTATTTTTTGCCCTACTTTAACCGTATCTCCAACATTAACAATAGCCTTACATGGTGCACCTATATGTTGTTGAAGAGGTATATACAATATAGCAGGATCGTTAGCTCTTTCTACTTTTATATTTTCAGTACTTTTCTTTCTATGTGGCGGATGAACCCCACCTCTAAAACTTAAGAGCTTCATTTATATTACCTCCTTACAATAAATTATAAATTAACTTGAATTTACCAAGTATAAGTATTTATATTCTCTGAAAAACATTTCAACATATAGTATACTATATTTTTTTTATAAAGTCCTATAAATCTTTTTTTTAACATAATTTAAATGCAGTATTTTGAGTTACTTTGCAAAATAAAAGTAGGCAATTAACTACCTACTTTTAAACTAATCTATATATTTTTAATTTTATTTATAAATTCATTATACTGGAATAAGCTCGATAAGAAAAGATTTTCACAGGATTTTAAATTCCCATTTTTCAGATTTAGGTTTACAGATTCTACATTTTTTCTATTGTATTCGCAAAATTTCGACATTTGTTTTTCAAAATTTTCTGTTTCTTTTCCTTTGAATTTTTTCAAATTCTTTGTTAATGAATCTACTAATTTACTTTTATTATTAATAAGATTTATATAATCATCATAATTCGATGTCCCCAATTTGTATTCGTTCCAAAATTTAGACTCTTGCTTTATATTTTCAATCATAAGTTCTAAATCCTTACATACATCATTCATATATTCATATTTTTTTGTATATTCTAAATCCATAGAGCCTATTTGGATTTTAGATATGAATGCATCCGAATAACTAGATTTAATATTTTCCAAATATCTTCTTGCATTAGATTCTTTTAAAGATGTGTATATATATATTTTATAAGAACCCTCTTTTTCATGCACATAATTAGGAATATCTGTACTTTCAAGATTATTTACTATACTTTGCGCTTCCTTATAATCATTTACAGATGCTACTTGTATAGAATATATCCAAAACCCATTTATTTGCTTTTTGATTTCATCTTTCACTTCTATCTTTACAGCATTTATAGTTTTTTTATCAGATAGTTTACTAAATACATACTTTGATGTAGCCCATGATGCTATGAGTGGTATTATTAAAAAAAATATAAGTAAAGATTTTCTTTGTTTTCTATATCTTTTATTCATTAGTTATTCCTCCCTATTTACTATTCTATATATTATTTATATAATATAGTTGTATAAAATATTACTAAATAAGGAGTAGTATGTATGAATAATTTAATAAATAAAATTTATTTAGATAAACTCACTGAAATACAAAGCAGAGTACCTGTAAATATAATGCCTAATAAAAATATGAATAATTTCAAAGAAATACTAAACGAAAAATCTGAAAATATCACTCAACAATATACTAATAAAGACCTATCTGCGAGTATCAATTCATCTTCTTCTATTGATAATGCAATAAGGGAAGCTTCTTTAAAATATAATATTGATGAAAGTTTAATAAAATCTGTTATACAGGCTGAATCAAATTTTAATCCAAATGCTACTTCAAGCAAAGGAGCCATGGGACTTATGCAATTAATGCCCGCAACAGCTAAGTCCTTAAACGTACAAAATCCATACAATGTAAAAGAAAATGTGCTAGGTGGTACAAAGTACCTTGATTCTCTTTTAGATAAATATGATAATGTTCCTTTAGCTGTAGCTTCTTACAACGCCGGACCAGGAAATGTAGATAAATATAATGGTATCCCACCATTTAAAGAAACACAAGGTTATGTTAATAAGGTTATGGAAACATATAATAAACTAAAAAATGAAACTAAAAAAAGTGGTCTATAGACCACTTTTTTATATGAATAAATTATGTAATTTTGAATCGGTATATAGCATTGATTGAAAATCTAAATTTGCAACTATTTCTGAGCAACGAAGCCCATAGAACTAGTT
The DNA here is from genome assembly GCF_002724055.1 of Tepidibacter mesophilus. Classification (GTDB taxonomy): domain Bacteria; phylum Bacillota; class Clostridia; order Peptostreptococcales; family Peptostreptococcaceae; genus Tepidibacter_A; species Tepidibacter_A mesophilus. The sequence continues at coordinate 334,413 of NZ_BDQY01000001.1, forward strand.
GGCGATATGAGTCAATGCGTAGTATTAGACGAATCTTAGTTTATTATTCTTCTTGCCGTAACATATGTATTTTGATAATATCCTTCACTTAAGCTAGATATCATAACATTCGATTTAGCGGAAGATGCATGTATGAAATTTCCCTTTCCTATATACATCCCAACATGACCTATACTAGAATTTCTACTAGTATCAAAGAATACCAAATCTCCTAATTTTAGTTGATCTTTAGAAACCGCAGTTCCTACACTACTCTGTGCTTGGGAACTATGAGGAAGATTAATTCCTGCTCCAGCTTTATAGACATACATAGTAAATCCTGAGCAATCAAAAGTATCAGGACCACTAGCCGCCCATACATATTTACTTCCTAGCTTACTATGAGCAACTTCATATAATTTAGTTAATTTATCACTAGACCCTCTTGTTACAGTCATATTATCCTTTTTTATTTCTATTAGAGAATGATATATATATCCTATTTGATTATCATTTATCTTAACCTTATACCAATCTTCATTTTTATTTAATATCGTAACTTCATTTCCAATATTTAAATTAGCTATAGATTCACTTAAAGTTGTATTTGAACTTCTTACATTTACATTATTTCCTTTTATAACTCCTATAGCTTGTTTTTTAGTTGAGTATTGAGAACTAATCCATCCTTCTTGAGAAGAGTTTAATTTAATTTTATACCATCCTTTTTGTTCTTCAAGAATTAAGTACTTTTGACCTGAATTCACCTTAGTTAAAATATTAGAATTTACATTATTTTGGGTTCTTACATTCAAATTATCAGCATTTATTTGAGCTTCTTCATACATATTAGCTGATGGTGTAGATATATTAAAAGTTAGTGATATAATCATAGCTAATACAGGTGCTACTATTTTTCTCATATTTGTCATGCTATTCCTCCTTAGTTATATAATGCTATCTTTTTACTGTATTCGACATCATTTTGAAATATCCTCTATTTTTTTAAATATTTTTTTCATTCTACTAATAATATTCCAATTAAATTAATTATACTATAATCCGAATAATCTATTACTATGTCTAATTTTCCTATAGTTTTATTTATATTAATCCCTACAGCTTCAGGGGAGAATCTTCTAAGGCTTGGTTTAGAACATTTTTCTTTACAACTTTCACATTCATTACACGATCCAGGTCTTAAAAGATGTGCAAAAGTGTATCCATTATTAAAGGCAAACTTTTCTATTTCAATCATTTTTCTAAAAGATTCTCGCCTTGCATATCCCCATACATCTATCATATTTTCTTTTGAAGAAGTTTTATACTCTTGCAAAAGTATAAGAGCACTATCATATTCACTCAATATTTTTTTAAATTTATCTATACTAATACAATTAGGTGGACAGTTAAGCCTTTTCCCAAAATCCTCACATCCATAAGCACATTTCAAGTAGACCCTTTCCTCAACTATAATATCTTTAGATTTTATATCGTATGCTTTTATATTGTGAGTGTTTGAAAATTCTACAATATCTTTCATACATACCTCCTTTAAAACTCAAAACATTACAATTTAAATTATACATTATATATATAATTTTTAAAATACAAAAATTCTCTTAATGTTATCTTATGGTTCATATTTTCAGCAATGTCATCCATAATTTAAAAATATTATAATTTTCTATAAAGCCAAAAAGAATTAGATATTATCTAATTCTTTAGTACTACTTTTTAGGAGGAATTATCTCTATCCAGTAATTATCTGGATCTGCAATAAAATATATTCCCATTTCTTTATTTTCATAGCATATGCATCCCATATTTTTATGATGCTGATATGCTTTTTCAAAATCATCAGTTTCAAACGCTAGATGAAATTCATTTTCTCCTAAATTATACTTCTCTTTCCTGTCTTTAAGCCAAGTGAGCTCAAGTTTATGATTGTTCTCTCCATCCCCTAAAAATACTAGTATAAAACTTTCATCACTAGCTACTTTTCTTCTAGTTTCTACAAGACCTAAAGCTTCTTCATAAAATTTTATACTTTTTTCAAGATTTAATACATTAAAGTTATTGTGATTAAATTTAAATTTCATTTTAATTATCCTCCATTTATTAATTTATCAACATAATAGTATCATAAATAAAATCCCAATTCATGTCAAATTTAGTTTTAAAAAATAGCTACCTCATTTTAGAAAATATTTTCTATTTTGAGATAGCTACTTTTATTTATTTATTTTCATCCATTTCATTAATCGTGGCAACATCTGATGCTTCTATTTGATTTATATCTTTAGGCATAAATTTATTTTTCACAACATCCATTATATTAACACCAGTTAAAGCCTCTACTGCATCTGGAAGCTGGCTCATTATATCAGTTACATATCCCGTAACTTTTGATGCACCACCTTTACCTTCAGTATTTCCATTGTCTATTATAACTATTTTTTCAGTTTTAGTTAGAGGTTCTGCTATTGATTTTGCTATTTCAGGCAATTTTTCAACTAACATTTGAGTAATAGCCGCTTCATTGTATTGCTTGAATGCTTCTGCTTTAGCTTGCATAGCTTCTGCTTCTGCTTTACCTCTTTCCTTTATAATGTCAACATCGGCTAAACCTTCAAGTCTTCTAGCTTCAGCCCTTGCCTGACCTTCAAGCTTTATAGACTCAGCTCTTGCTTGAGCATCTTGTATTTGTTTATACTTCTCAGCATCTGCACGTTTTTCTGCTTCATATTTATTTGCATCTGCTTGTTTTTTAACCTTTGCATCAAGCTCTTTTTCTACTTTTACTGCTTCTTTTTCAGCTATTTCAATTTGTCTATCTTGTTCTAAAAGTTTAACCTGCATTTCGGTTTCTACGACCTCTTTTTTAACCTTATTTTGCTCAATTTCATAAGCTAGGTCAGCCTGTGCAGTTTGTGATTGTTGTTCTTGTCTATACACTTGAACCTTTAATTCTTTGTTTTTATTGAATTCAGCTATCTCTGTTTCAGATTCAAGTCTTGCTCTTTCTCCTTCTTTATAAGCTATTGCCGTTTGAATCTTAGAATCCCTTTGAGCCTCTGATTTTTTGATTTCAGTTTCTGATTTAGCTTTAGCTTCAGCGATTTCAGCATCTCTTTTAACTTCAGATATTCTCTTTTTACCTAAAGCTTTTAAATATCCATTTTCATCAGATATATCTCTTATTGTGAATGCCTTTATTTCAAGACCCATTTGAGCAAGGTCAACTGCAGCTACTTCTTGAACTTGAGATGCAAATTTTTCTCTATTCTTATATATTTCTTCTACTGTCATTGTAGAAATAATCTCACGTAATTTCCCTTCAAGAACATCTTTTGATGTTTCTTTTATTCTGTCTATCGTGTCAGCTTCTTTACCAGTATTAAACTGTTCCATAGCAGAATATATAGATTCTTCATCAGATTTAACCTTAACAACAGTAACTCCATCTACAGTAAGTTCCACTCCTTCTTCAGTAAGTGCTCCATCTGTTCTAAGCTCAATCTTCATGTTTTCCAAGGAAATAATATCAGTTCTTTCAAGAAGAGGAATTACAATACCTCCTCCACCAGATATAACTCTCTTTTTAAGTCCAGTTACAACTCTAGCCTTATCTTGAGGAACTTTCTTCCACATAGATAAAAATCCTCCAACAATAACAAGTATAACTAGAACTATAATAATTGGATAAATCAATGTTCCTAAGTCCATTTAATACTCCCCCTTAATTTTTAATTAGTTTTTCTAAATAGTATCTACATAAAATACATCTTTTTCTATTAAAACTATTACAACTTTGCTATTAAACTCAACTCTTTTTCCTTCTATATGCTTTGCTGGTGAATTATATGTATTGCCATTCATACTGTATTTTATCTGCCCAAATCCATCTTGCACAATAGTAGATATAACTTTAGCATATTGCCCTATTAGTTTTTTTTGAGATTCACTAGATGTATTTTCTGCTTTTTTCAAAAAACTGAATATATATTTATCTATCAAATAAGAAGTTATAAATGCTGCAACGAAAGAAATAAATAGTGCATATAATGATTGTTGACTAGATTTCGTTTGTATAATTCCAATTCCACCAAATACAGTTATAAATATGGCTATAACAGCTGGTTTAATAGGCATTATATTAAAATAACCAAAATCTATATCTGTATCAAAATCCATGTCCATTATGCTGCCTAGTATGAAACTTGCTAAACTATATAAAACTCCAACCCAAAATAGAAAGTAATATATTTTTAAAATAAATATCACCCCTTTAAAGCAATATTTCCATTATAAATATTAACATATTTTACCTTTAATGTATATAGATTGACTATAAAAAAAGAAAAAAGAGAACTTTAGTCCTCTTTTTTCCTTTTTTATTTAACTGGAATAGATAGCCTTTGCCCAGGATATATTAAATTTGCATTTTTTAATGAATTAAGTTCAGCTATTGCTTTCCAGTCAACATTGTATTTCTTTCCGATTTTATAAAGAGCATCTCCCTTTATAACTATATAAGTTCCAGTTTGTGGTTTAATCTCTGGTTTAATTTCTGGTTTAACTTCTGCTTTAACTTCTTGTTTAATTTCTGGCTTAACCGGTGCTTTAACTTCTTTCGCTATTAATCTATCTTGTTTTTTGTAGTCTATAACCTTAACGTTTTTAATTTCATCAATTAAAGCATCTCTTATAGCTATAGTTTCACCTAATGCTTTAGCTTGTTTGAATGATGTAAATCCATCTCCACCAGCTGCCATAAAGTCATTAGTTACAACTTTGTATGTCTTATTTAAATCAACTTCTTGTCCATTGTCTAAAGTCATCTTTACTACTTTACTTCCTTTTTCAGCTCCTTTTATATACTCAACTGTAACTCCTGAGAACTGAATTGATCCTATTTCTTGATTTTCGATTCCATTTTCAAAAGCTTCCTTTATTTGAGCTCCTGTCATTTCAAAAGATGCTAGTACATTATCAAATGGCATTACTTCATACATTTTTCCAACAGTTATATCTCCAGCTGGAACATTAACTCTAAGTCCACCACCATTAGTCATTGCAATATCTGCATTGTCTAATTTTTTCATAACATCTGTAGTCCATTGTCCTAAAGTACTAGTTGTAAAATCATTACGATCATGGTCTAATTCATTAACTGTTTTACCTATAACTTCATCTAATATAGGTGCTACTTTCTCTCTATCTTTAGCTATCATTTCTTTTACAGTCACATCTTCTGATAAAGTATCTGGTCTTGAGTATAATAAATCTATTGATGCTTCTTTTTTAACTATTTTTTTTGTATCTTTATCTACTACAAATGATATTTTTCCTAAAGCTCTACCCTGCTTGTATCCTTGAACTACAGGTATATTATTTACTAATCCTGAAACTCTTTGGTGAGAATGTCCTAGTATAATTCCATCAACATCTTCTACATCAGTAAGTTCTGGAACTTCCATTTTTATTTCTTTTGTTTTTGAATCTTGGAAGGCTCCTATATGTGATAAAAGAACAACTATATCTGCTCCTTCTGCTTTAATCTTTGGTACCATTTCTCTTGCAACTTCTGATGGATTTTTAAATTCTATATCAGCAACATTCGCAGGGTTAGTTTTATAAGCTGTTTCTTGAGTTGTAAGACCTATAATGCCTACTTTTATTCCATCTAATTCAACTATTTTATAAGGATCAGCCCATTCAACTGGCTTATTAGTTTTTTTGTCGTAAATATTAGCTGCTAAGAATGGTATTCCTGAAGTTTCTTCCCACTTACTTATCTTATCCATTCCCCAATCAAATTCATGGTTACCAACTGCTGAATACATTATTCCAGCTTCTTTCATAAATTTAGCAACAGGCTCTCCATACAAGAGATTTGATTCTGGTGAACCATTATAATTGTCTCCTGCTGATAATATTATCGTATTTGGATTATTTTGTTTCGCTTTTTTTAACTCATTTGCTAGTTTTGCTGCACCTACATTTTTTCCATCTTCATTAAGTGCACCATGAAAATCATTAATTTGTAAAATGTCTATATTTACCTCTTCGGCAGCTTTAGCTACTGGAACTTGTCCAAACATAGTTAAAACCATTAAAAACGAAACTATAAAGGCTGTAAAACGTTTTCTCATCTTCAACTAAACCATCCCCCATTCTTTTATTTAAACACTATCGTTCTATTATTATACTAAATATAATCTTTTTTTTCAATATTTGTATAATTTATTCCAATTTTATTCCATTCTTACTAATGAAATAAACTGTAGCGAATTTTTTATTTTGAATAAACATAGTTTTTTTATAATATGTAAATACTAATATTATATTTTATTAAGGAGGTTTTAATATGTTAAATAAAAGTCATATAGATTTAAATAAGTTAAATAAAGTTCCATCAAACCATCCATTTGAGTATAAAGACGTTGTAAGTGATAATTTACCAACAGAGGATCATGGAATAGATGGTAGGAGATTCAAATCAGAAGTTGAAAATGGTAAATATGAAAATGTAGTAGTTAACAAAGAAACTGATAATAGAGTCCAATATAGAAAACTATAATGAAAGCCATGGACATCAAGGTCCATGGCTTTCATTATAGTTTTCTAAGCTTCTTCTTCAAATTGATCTTTACCTACTGCACATAACGGACATAACCAATCTTCTGGTACATCTTCCCACTTAGTTCCCGCTGCTACTCCGTTATCTGGATCTCCTTCTGTTGGATCATATACATAACCACATACTACACATACATATTTTTTCATTTTCTATTCCTCCATTTATTTTATATTTATTAATTTCTTATTTATATTTATTATTTACCCTTTGTCTTTAATTTAAAACATATTTTTAAGCTTCTTCTTCAAATTGATCTTTACCTACTGCACATAGCGGACATAACCAATCTTCTGGTACATCTTCCCACTTAGTTCCCGCTGATACTCCGTTATCTGGATCTCCTTCTGTTGGGTCATACACATAACCACATACTACACATACATATTTTTTCATTTTCTATTCCTCCATTTATTTTATATTTATTAATTTCTTATTTGTATTTATTATATACCCTACAAAATTAGTATTAAACATATATTTTCAATTTGTAGATAACTTTAATTAAAAATCTACATTTGCAAGTATTTTGAGCAACTAGACAAATTTTATATATTTTTTTCAAAAGCTAAATCTTTATATACAAAAAATCCATTGTTCTTATAGAATTTGATTAAATCTTTTCGCTTTATATACTTTTTATTCTCGTTTACATAGCCTTTTATGTAGTTTACACTTCTAGGAAATTTCATGTTTTTTATCAATGAACCTAAATTAGAAAGTGCAAATGTAGCATGACCACATCTTAATTTATCGGTAGATGCATTTATTCTATCTATGTATATATAATCATCTTTATACTTAAATTCCATTTTCAAAGAACTTTTATACTCACTCTTAGTCTTGTGTAGATTTCCATAAACAATATATATATTTCCTTTTTCATTATTATAATACCTCATTTTGTCGCAAACTAAACATACTAAATCATAGTTTTTATCAAATCCAAACCTAATAAACAAATCGTCTATATTGTATTCATTTTTTAAATAAAATATATCTTTAAATGTATTTATATATTGATTGTATTTATTTATATACTTTTGAATATTTTCATTTAAATAATGATTTTTTTTAATGGATTCATCTATGCAAGATTTACATTTTCCCTTTTTGAAATCCATGCACTTAATTGAATTTATATTTCCGTTACTATTTGTCAACATACTTTCAATATCTATTTCATTAAACTCATTCTTATTCTGTAAAATTTCATTTATATTATCACAATCTATAATTTTTTTTAATTCATTCATTTTACCGTGCAGTATATTATGTATAGAAATTAAGTCTTTTATAGAAGTCTCGATTTTTATCCTTCTTTTTTTCCTACATTTCTTATATACCACAATATCCCCCCATAAAGTGAAACTTAATTCAGATGAAGTTTTTACTCCAACTGAATTTGTAGCTGAACTAATCCATAAGCTTTTAAGTTCTTACCTCCATACTTAAAAAGGTGGGGTATTAGAACTTTTAGCTTCCGGATACACTAATATCCTATGATATATATCTATTATGGTGAGTCTTCTTATATGCAAAAAATTAAGACCTCTAAATTTTAGAGATCTTAATTTTCTATTATTAAATTCTTCATACTTATATCTAATGCTTTCACCGAATGTGTAAGGGCGCCACATGATATATAGTCTACACCAGTTTGTGCTATACTTCTAATTTTATCTATCGAAACATTACCTGAAGCTTCTATTATAGCTTTTCCATCAATTATTCTAACAGCCTCTTTCATATTTTCTATACTCATATTATCTAACATTATTATTTCTACCCCTACAGATAGGGCTTCTTTAACTTCTTCTATACTCTCAACTTCAACTTCGATTTTTCTAACGAATGATGTGTTTTCTTTTGCAAGCTTTACAGCATTTTCTATTCCTCCCGCTGCTCGTATATGATTATCCTTAAGCATAACAGAATCCGATAAACTGAACCTATGATTACATCCTCCTCCAACTTTAACTGAATACTTTTCAAGGATTCTTAGATTTGGAGTTGTCTTTCTTGTATCTAAAAGTTTTGCTTTAGTTCCATATATTTTTTCTACCATTCTATTTGTTATTGTTGCTATACCACTCATTCTTTGTAAAAAGTTTAGAGCCACTCTTTCCCCTGTAAGCACATTTTTTGTATTTCCTTTTATATTAGCTATAATCTGATTATTCTCAACTTTTTCACCATCTTTAACCTTAAATTCAATCTTAACATTTCCTAGTAAATCAAATACTCTTTTGAAAACATCTAAGCCTGCAATAACTCCATTTTCCTTTACTATGAGTTGTACCGAACACAAACTATGTTCACTTAATATTGAATTTGTTGAAATATCTCCATAAACACTGTCTTCTATCAATGCATTCTTGATAATTTCATCAACAATTAACCAATTCATTTTTTAGGTCTCCCCTCACTTTAATAAGCTCATTTAATGCTATTTTCACGTTTTCCTGCTTAACAGCTGCTGCATTCACATATTTATATATTTCATCAGATTCTAACTTATTAAGCTCTATATCATCTACATAATCATTTATAACTATAGATGCTCTTCTAGAAAATACTAATGCTTCCTGAAGTGAATTACTTGCCAATCTGTTTGCTCCATGAACACCTGTACAGCTAACTTCTCCACAAGCAAATAATCCATTCATTGATGTTCTTGAATACGTATCCACAGTAATCCCTCCCATCAAATAATGTTGGGCAGGAGTAACAGGTATTCTATTCTTCGTTATATCAATTCCTTTATTAATACAAGCCTCATATATACTTGGAAATCTATTAACTATATACTGACTATTTTTATGAGTTATATCTAAGAAAACATATTCCGAATTCGATTTTGACTCTTCTATAAAAATAGCTTTTGAAACTACATCTCTTGGCAATAGTTCATCCACAAATCTCATACCTCTGTTGTTTAATAGATATCCACCTTCTCCTCTGACTGCTTCTGAAATAAGAAACCTCCTATTTCCACCTTTTTCATATAAAGAAGTTGGATGAAATTGTATATAATTTATATCTTTAAGATCAATTTTATGCTTACAAGCTATAGAAATACCATCACCAGTAAGTGTTTTTATATTAGTTGAATTTTTAAATAACCCTCCAATACCACCACAAGCTAATATCGTTATCTTAGAATGAATATTTATTACTTCATTATTTTTTACAGCTATTCCACCAAAACATGTATTATTTTTCTCAATAATATCAATTAAACAACTTTCTTCTATTATTTCTATATTTTTTTTCTCTTTAACTCTTTTTAATAATACATTAAATACTTCTTTACCCGTTCTGTCCTTGCAATGAACTATTCTGTTTTTGCAATGAGCAGCTTCTCTAGTATATTGAAGTTCTCCATCTATTCTGTCAAACTCAACACCTAGTTTTATAAGGTTATTGATATTATCAATAGATTCTTCTGCCAAAATCCTAACTGCCTCTTCATTATTTTTATATTTACCCGCTTTTAAAGTGTCTTGTACATAATTATCAATATCACATTTATCTCTTGCTGTAGCTATACCTCCCTGAGCTAAATACGAGTTGCAATCATCTACATTTTCCTTAGTAAGCATTACTACTTTAAGACTATTTTTTAAATGAAGTGCACTATATAAGCCTGCAATACCAGTACCTACAATAAGTACATCTGCATAAACTTTCATTTTATACGCCTCCAAAAATTTACTTATACTAATTCATGCATTTTTCTTAAAGCATTTTCAGCCTTAATTCTTACCCCTTCATCAATATAAATTTCATTCGATAAACTTACAAGACAATTATACACATCTCCTATAGTTGTAATTTTCATGTTATTACACACCATATTTAAAGGATAAAATCTCTTAGTAGGATTTCTTTTTCTAAGTTCATGTAATATCCCCACATCAGTAACAACTATAAATTCCTTCTTATCACTGTTAGATGCATACTCTATTATTTGTCCTGTACTACCTACAAAATCACCAAGTTCTCTAACTTCTTTCGTACATTCTGGATGGATTAAAACTTCTATATTTTCTCCATATTCTTCTTTCACTTTTATAACATCTTCTGGTATTATATTGTTGTGAATACAGCAGAATCCATTCCACAGTATTATTCTTTTTTCTGGTACTTTTTCTTGAATATATGATCCTAAATTTTTGTCTGGAACAAATATTATTTCATCACTTTGGATATTTCTACATATATTCATAGCACTTGATGAAGTGCAACATACATCAGAAATAGCCTTTACTTCTGTGCTTGAATTTACATAACACAATACCTTAGCATTTGGGTATTCTTTCTTCATTTTTTCAATTTCATCAGCTCTAGCCATAACCGCCATACTACATAGAGCTTCTTCATTGGGCAGCAACACTGTCTTCTTGGGAGATAATATTTTTGCACTCTCAGCCATAAATTTAACACCACAGAAAACTATTACATCTGCATCACTATCAACTCCTACCTTACTCAAATAGTAAGAATCACCAACATAATCTGCTATATCTTGAATTTCAGAGTTCTGATAATAGTGAGCCAAAATAATAGCATTTTTCTCTATTTTCAATTTTTTTATTTCATCAACTATAGAATTCATCATACTCACCTCTATATAATTTTTAAACTTTTATTTAGTACATACAGGTGTATATACACTTGTATGTACACTATACCACCTTAATATATATTTATCAACACAAAATTCGCTTTATGCTAACGCATAGCTCATGTCGCCAACTAGCCCTACTGGCTCCGTTGCTCAAAATACTTGCTAGTACAGTTCTTTTATCAATGTTATTCGTAGTTTAAAAATCATATAACTTCCTTGGAAATAAAAAAACTGACACCTAACGGTTGTCAGTTTTTGTTTTAAATTAATTTTTAATTATATATCGTAAAATGCTAAAGCTCCAGCCCCAACAAGTCCACAATCATCCCTTTGGGCTTTTTTTACTTTACAAATTTGAGTGCTAGAATTTAAAGACATACTATTTATAGTATCCATCATCTTATCATAAAACATTTCTAGACAATTAGAAACTCCACCACCAATACTTATTTTTTCGGGATTATACATAGCAATGATATTGAAAATACCAACCCCTAAATAGTATCCCTCATTTTCTACTATTTCCAAAGCAAGCTTATCTCCTCTTTTAGCTGCTTCAAATACATATTGAGCTTTTACTTTTCCACCTTGAGCTAGGTCAGATATAATGCTTTCTTCATTTACAATTCTCTCACAAGCAATTTTTTCTATAGCAGTTCCAGATGCATAAGCCTCAAAACAACCATCGTTTCCACAATTACATTTTCTACCATCCAAGTTGATTATCATATGACCAGCTTCAAATCCGTTTGAACTAGCTCCTACTTGAAGCTTAGAATCTATTATTGCTCCACCACCAACTCCTGTACTAACAGTTATATAAATAAAATTTTTGCATCCTTTCCCAAATCCAAATAAATATTCTCCTAGCGCGGCTGCATTACCATCATTTTGAAGCTTTATATTAATTCCTTTAAACTCTTCAGATAACTTTTCTACTAACTTTACATCTTTCCAACCTTTTAAATTTCCACTCTCAACTATTATTCCTTTTTCACTATCTATTGGTCCAGGAGAACCTATTCCTATTCCATTTAAATCATTCTTATTTAAATTTAATCTTTCTAATAATTCATATATAGTATTTTTTATATTATTTATACTATTAGCAGGTCCTTTTTCAACCTCTGTAGGTATCTTAATATTATCAAGAACTTCTCCTTCTTTAGTCATAATACCTATATTAATCTTAGTTCCACCTAAATCAACTGCACAATATAAATCCTTCATTAAAATCACCTTCTTTTATTAGTATGTATTAACAAAATCATTCACTTTATATTATTATAACATTTTTATAATTTGAATTTTATATAAAATTTTATTTTTTAAATTTTAAAGGAAATTACATAATTTTCAATATGTAATTAATATTACTAAAAAAGCTAAATTTGAATAAATCTAACCTTAGTTTGAAACACTAATTAAGAGGTGAAAAATATGAAAAATTTTATACCAGATAAAGCATATGTAGACACTAGAGCATTAAAATATGATGTAACTCAATTTAGTATTAACAATCTTAAAGAATCCAATGTTCCTGTAGAAGAATCTAGAAAAGTTATAATAAACGGAAAAAATCCTTTAGAAAATTATTCAAAATCTAAAAAAACCATATATCTTACTGTTAACAAACAAAAAAAATTAAAACCATGCAAACCATCTGCCGACTATCAGTTTTCTCTATCAAGTTCATGTCCAGGTCATTGTGAATACTGTTACCTTCAAACTACTCAAGGCGAAAAACCGTTTATGAAGGTATTCGTAAATATAGATGAGATACTAGATGTTATTAAAACACATATAGATAATAACCTTCCAAATATAACAACATTTGAATGTGGGAGTATAACTGATCCTATTGCACTTGAATACTTAACTGGAAATCTAAAAAAATGTATTGAGTTTTTCTCAAAATCAGAAAATGGTAGACTTAGAGTTATAACTAAATATGATAACGTAGATTCTTTTTTAAATATAAATCATAACAATCATACTAAATTCAGATTTAGTATAAACACAAGATACGTTATAAATAACTTTGAGCACAATACAGCAAGCTTTGAAGAAAGAATACAAGCATCTAAAAAAATAGCGTCAAGTAATTATCCTATTGGATTTATAATTGCTCCCATTATGATTTATGATAATTGGAAGGATGAGTACAAAGAGTTAATATTAAAACTCAAGGAAGAGCTCAAAGACTACAACAGTCCTATAACTTTTGAGCTTATTCAGCATAGATTCACAAGTACTGCCAAAGAACTTATATTAACTAGATTTCCAAAGACAAAGCTTGATCTTAACGAAGAAAATAGACAACTAAAATGGGGACCTTATGGCAAATTCAAATACGTATACCCTAAAGAAAAAAGCAGTGAACTCAAAGAATATATATCAAATCTTATACACAGCAATTTCGAAAACAGTATTATAGAGTATTTTACTTAATTAAAAATAAGCCTTACGCCTCTAGGTTATTACTGATATTTATTTTTAGTATATCAATTCCGTTATCTATACGATATAATTTATATTATAACAATATACAAAGGAGTAACTTATGAGAATTCTTGTTGATGCAGATGCTTGTCCTGTTAAGGATATAATAATTAAAATTGCTAAAAACTTTAACATAGCCGTTATGATGTTTATAGACACAAGTCATGTTCTACATGATAATTATTCACAAATTATTACAGTAGGTCAAGGAAAGGACTCTGTAGATATGGCTTTAATAAATTCAGTTGAAGAAGGAGATGTAATTATTACACAGGATTATGGGTTAGCCGCCATGGTTCTTGCAAAAAAAGCTCATGTTATAAATCAAAATGGACTTATTTATACTGATGATAATATAGATATGCTACTTCTTCAAAGACATTTATCCCAAAAAGCTAGAAAAGCTAGAAAAAGAACCAGAAGTGCAAAAAAAAGAACAAAATTAGATAACGAATTGTTTGAAAGAAATTTTATTGAGCTTTGTGAATCATTAATATAATAAAAATCATAATTTAATGTTGTAATTTCTTAAATAAAGCTGAATAATATGATTTGTTGTATTTCCCAGGAAAATTTAATTCTTTAATGTAAATATTTCTTGCTATTAATCTCTCTAGAAAGTTAATACTATTATTAGACTTTATAGGAGGTGCTATAATGAATCAAGGAAACCATAATATAGGATGTACAGTTACTGAATGTAGATATCATGCTAAGGCTATCAACAACTGTACTCTCACTCACATAGAAGTTGTCAAACATAAAGCTGAAGCTACATGTCAAGAGTGCACAGACTGTGGAAGTTTCGAGAAAGATAAGTAAAAAAAAGACTCTACTTTTAAAAGTAGAGTCTTTTTTATTAGTGCGGATGACGGGACTTGAACCCATACGAGCGTAGCTCACTACCCCCTCAAGATAGCGTGTCTGCCGATTCCACCACATCCGCATATTTAATCTTAATAACATTTTAATTGTTGTACATACATAAGTCAATATATTTTTAAAAGTCGTTAAAAGTTAATTCCTCTTAACGACTTTTTTTACATCTAAATAAATCATATACTTTTCAACTTATAGATAACCTTCTTTGAAAAGTAACTTGGTAACATGAGCTATGCGTTAATACGAAGCAAATTTTTATTCACTTATATATATATTTTCGAAACCATTATATATATTAAATTCATTTGAATCCAACTTACCTTTTATTTTGTTATTCAAAACTAAGTTCTTATCCTTAATCAAAAGACTTATAAAAGGGATATTGTTACTAACATATTTCTGCAATTCATTATAATTTTGTATTTTTTCAGATTCACTATTAGAACTTATAAGCTTTTGAATCAGTATATTTACATTATCATCATTGTAGTTTGTAAAACTATTATCAAAATTGAACCTAGGATCTGGAACAATAGGAAGTGTCCATCCTAAAAGTGCTAAGTCATAATCTTTGTTATTAATAGCATTTGTAAGATCTTCTCCTGAAAGTTCTACTATTTGTGCATCAATTCCTACATCTGACAGTGAAGTTTTTATCAAATAAGCTTCCTTTAGTCTTTCAAAGTTTTCTTGATTTACAACAACTTTAAACTGAACTTCCTCTAAGTTCATATTGCTTAAATATTTTTTTGCCTTGTCTATATCATATTTTACATTTTTTAGTTTTTTATTGTAATATTTTGATTTTTTATTCAATGGAAATTCCACTATATCTCCATTATTTAAATAAACATCCTTTAATATTTTTACTCTATCTATACTATTTAATAAAGCTTTTCTAAAGTTTATATCTTGTATATACTGATTATCGAAGTTTAAAGCTATAAATTCGTACTCATTTCCTGTATACTTTCTAATGTCAAATCTCTTAGAAGGAAACTCCCCTCCTATTATTTTATCTATTTTGCAAATATCAGTTTCAAGAGATATAATCATACTTTCTTGTGCTTCTTTGTCAGGTACTATGACTATCTTCACCTTATCTATATAAGGTTTTTTATCGTAGTAATCTTCATTTCTTATTAAATCTATATATTTTCTTTTTTCGTATTTATCTATTTTGTACATCCCTGATCCTATTAAATTATTCGAATGAATATTCATATCATCCATACTCAAACCATTAAATCTATGTTTTGGAAGTATTGGAAATATAAAATTTTCTAAAGAAAAAGAATATGCACTATTAAATACTATATTAAAACTAGTATCAGATAAAATCTCAACTCTAGATACGTTATCAACAAGAGGCTTATAAATACTTTTATCTAATGTTTTTAGTAGATTTATTGTAAATTCAACATCTTGACTTGTTAGTTTAACTCCATCATGCCAATGTATATTATCTTTTAAATTTATATTTAAGTTAATTCCATCCTGAGAAAGAACATAATCTTTAACAAGCTTTGGTTTTATACTATAATTTTCATCTAATACAAATAAACTGTCATATACCAATTTAAGGGCTTGATCTAAGGACTTTTCATTATTTAAAAGTGGATTTAATGTTTTAAATTCAACAACGGAAATGTTTACTTTTCCACCATCCTTAGGAGTTAAGTCTTCCTCTTGTAATATAGCTTTTTTCAATTCTTCATCTATATTAGTATCATCTTTACTACATCCAAAGAGAAATACAGCTATAATTAAAAGGAAAATAATTTTAATTTTTTTCATTTGTTTTCTCCTCATTTCTCGTAAATATCTTTATACCTTTTATAAAATTTATTTACCTTATTCACATAATCATTAGTCTCTTTGAAAGGTATTTTTTGGAGATTTATTCCATTTTTACTATACCTTTGATCTTTTAGCCATTTATCTACATTACCAGATCCACCATTGTATGCAGCTATTACTAGATCGGTATCATCAAATTGCTTAAAAAGCTTGCTTATATACCAGCATCCTATTTTAATATTAGTCTCTGGATTAAATATATTTATATAACCCATTTGAAGTTCATCTTGAGCCCAATTTTTAGTAATATCAGATATTTGCATTAAACCTTTAGCCTCTCTGTTTGACTCAGCATAAGGAAAAAATTTGCTTTCAGCCTTTATTATAGAATATACCAAGTATGGGTCTATGTCGTATTCATTAGAATATTTGATTACATAATCTTGGTAATGCATAGGATATACTATTTTTAAACATCTACCCACTCCAAATATTAAACAAGCAATAAGTATAATAGAGTAAATAATAAAATATTTCTTTTTAATCAAAATGCGCTTCCTCCACATAATAACAAAATTTTTCTATATCTAATTCAAGCTTATGCTGATTATAAGAATTATCTATTATATAATCAGCATATTTCTTCTTATCTTCCACACTCATCTGTGATTTAATTCTTAAAATAGCATCCTCTTTGCTTATATTGTCTCTTTTTTTTATTCTTTCAATCTGTATATTCTCATTACAAGTAACAAGAAGTACAATATCGACTAAATTTAATAGATTTGCCTCTATTAAAAGAGGTGCATCTAATACAACAATTCTTTTCCCTTGTTTATTAAATTTGTCTATACTGGCTTTTATTTTGTTAATTATTATAGGATGAGTTATAGAATTTAGTTTTTCAAGCTTATCCTTATCAGAGAAAACAATACTTCCTAATTTTTTTCTATCTAACACATTATCAGCATTAAGTATTTCACTTCCAAAATATCTGACAACATCATCAAGAGCTTTTTTGTCATCAAATATTTTTCTTGAAATTTCATCTGCATCTATTATTTTTATATTCTTTTTCTTTAAAATATTAGAGACTGTACTTTTCCCACTTCCAATTGATCCCGTAAGACCTATTACTATCATATTCTCACCTACTTCGTTTCATACCACGATTTACCTGTATTAAGATCTATATTAAGTCTAACCTTCATATCAACAGCATTTTCCATTTCGTTTCTCAGAATTTTTTCAACCTTACCTATTTCGTCTTCACATGCCTCTATTATAAGTTCATCGTGTACTTGTAGAATAAGCTTCGATTTTAAATTTTCTTCATTAAGCTTTTTATATACATTCACCATGGCAATCTTTATAACATCAGCAGCACTCCCTTGTATAGGTGTATTCATAGCTAGTCTTTTTCCTAAATTTTTAACTATAAAATTCTTAGAGTTTATCTCTGGAATATATCTTCTTCTGTTAAGAATAGTACTTACATATCCATCAGCTTTAGCCTTTTCTACTATATCATCCATATATTTGTTTATATTGGGATATTTATCAAAATAATTATCTATATATTCTTTAGCCTTCTTAGGAGGTATATTTAAATTTTTAGATAATCCAAAATCACTAATTCCGTATACTATACCAAAGTTGACAGCCTTTGCAGCACTTCTCATTTCACTATCAACATCTTTTATATCAACATCAAATACCTTTGCTGCAGTGCTTGTATGAATATCTTCTCCACTTTCAAATGCATGTATCAAGTTTTCATCATCACTTATGTGAGCCAGTACTCTAAGTTCTATTTGAGAATAATCTGCATCAACTAAACTATATCCTTCATTTGGTATGAACACCTTTCTTAAATTTCTTCCCATCTCAAGTCTTACAGGAATGTTTTGAAGATTAGGCTCAGTAGATGATATTCTTCCCGTAGTAGTTATAGTTTGATTAAAAGATGAATGAATTCTCTTGCTTTTTTTATTTATTATATTTAAAAGACCATCTACATAAGTAGATTGTAACTTAACAATTTGTCTATATTCAGATATTTTATCTATTATCTCATGTTCAGTCCTTAATTTTTCAAGAACCTCCGCGTTAGTTGAATACCCAGTCTTAGTCTTTTTAATTATAGGAAGTTCTAATTTTTCAAACAGTATTACCCCTAGCTGTTTAGGTGAATTAATATTAAATTTCTCCCCAGCCATATCGTATATAGTTTTTTCTAAATTTTGAATAATAATCGAATATTCTTCCTTAAGCTGTTCTAATTTTTCAATATCAACCTTAAATCCTTCATACTCCATATATCCTAGAACTTCAACAAGCGGCATTTCTATATCATAAAAAAGTTCTTGCATTTCATATTCATTTATTGTTTTTTCCATCTCGTTTTTTACACCTATAACAACCTCAATCAAGCTATTAAAATATTCAATTAAAATTCCTTCTTCTAGTTCTTCAAACTTTTTAGATTTTTTACCCTTACCTAAAAGTTCTTCCTCACTTTTTACCTTCTTACCCATATATTTTGCTGCTAAGTTATCATGTAAGTAATTAGAACTTGTAGCATCTATTAAATACTCTCCTATTACAATATCAAACTTCATATTTTTGATGGCTATACCATAACTTCTTAATGCAATATACTCTTCCTTTAGTTTATAACCGTATTTTTGTATATCTTCTGATTCCAATACATCTTTTAATTTTAATATTAATTTTTCCTCATTTATATAATATATATTACTTCCATCTAAACTTATAAACATATATATAATATTTTTATCTAGTATATTTCCTTGTTTTGTAACCGATTTTAAAAATATATGCTTTCTTTCATTTATTTCGTCTATTATAGAGTCAATATTATCATCACTTACTAATATTGAATCTATAGTAGGGTCTTGTTCAACCTCACTACCCATACTTATTCTTTTAATCAAACTATTAAATCCGAATAAATTGAAAAGCTTTATTATCTTTTGTTCATCATAATTTTCAAGCTTTAATTCATCGATATCTATATCAATAGGCATATCTCTTACTATTGTAGCAAGACGCTTACTCATAAGAGCTGTATCTATATTCTCTTCTATTTTATTTTTTACATTTCCTTTTAGCTTATCTGTATTTTGAACTAAATTTTCAATTGTTTCAAACTCTTTTAAAAGTTTAATACCAGTTTTTTCTCCTATTCCAGGTACTCCTGGTATGTTATCAGACTTATCTCCCATAAGACCTTTAAGATCTATAAATTGATTCGGAGTCAACTCATATCTTTTTAAAACTTCATCATAATCATAGATTTCAAGTTCTGTTATCCCTTTTTTAGTTATAAGTATCTTAGTCTTATTAGATGCAAGTTGTATAGCATCCTTATCTCCAGTAACCACAATCACTTCAAAATCTTCTTGTTCTGCAACTTTAGATACAGTTCCAATTATATCATCGGCTTCAAAACCTTCTATTTCAAGTCTATGTATCTTAAATGCATCTAACAATTCTTTTAGCGGCTCAACCTGAACTCTTAATTCATCAGGCATTTTTTTTCTTCCTGCCTTATAATTTTCATACTGTTTATGTCTAAAAGTAGGGGCCTTAAGGTCAAATGCGACACTCATATGAGTTGGTTTATATTCATCTATTATCTTAAATAACATCGTAGTAAATCCATATATTGCATTAGTATGTAGTCCTTCTTTATTCATAAGATCTGGTAGAGCATAAAAAGCTCTATTCATCAAAGAGTTTCCATCTATTATAACAAGTCTTTTGCTCAAATTCATCACACTCCATATTCAAAAATAACATAAATAATTCAGACAGAGTCAAACTCCACCTGAATTAAGTTTCTCCTTATTATATCATTATTATATGTTTTAATCACAAAGAAATTATATAAAGTGAAACTTATGTTTAACTGTAGTTTGTACGCTTACTAAACTTTTAGTTGAATACACGTCCTTTTGAATAAACTCATACAAAAGCTAAGAGATATAAATAAGATTGATTTAAAAAATGTGTTGAATTTTATTTTGATATATGTTAATATCTGTTTGTAGGATTTTTTGCCCGAGTGATGGAATTGGCATACGTACGCGACTCAAAATCGTGGTTTTGCGAGTTCGAATCTCGCCTCGGGCACCAGTTAAAAAAGATAGGCATATGCCTATCTTTTTTATTTTAATAAGAAATTATAATATTTTTCTATTATGAATGACTTGTTAAGAAAACTATACTTACATCTATTTTTAAGCAATATAATCGTAAGACTCGTTGGCGCTATGAACATATGTGAATTTTGAGAGCGGAGCCCGTAGGGATCTTTGGCGATATGAGTAAGTGCGCAGCGACTATACGAATTTTATTTTCCATATCCATCAACAATCGAAATAAGTCGTTTCTTTGATTTATCTGATAATAAATCAGTTTCTAAATCAGCTCTTAACATATTACTATTTCCATATCCTTTTATATATCCATTTAATCTAGCTGCAATTTTAGAATCTACGAATTCACTAAAATTTTCACATGAACTTTTGATATCATCACTTACATCTCTTACACTCTGAAGATAGTATTTTTGATGATAGTTCTCCGCAATATAAAATTTATTCATATGTTCTATATCAGTATATATATAACAATTTTCATTTTTTTCTTTTTCTAATTTACTCTTTAAAGCCTTTATTTTTTGTTCTTCATCATGATATAATATCAACGATTTGTATTGTACTTTTTTAAATTTCATCTTACATGTGTTATTTTTCCAAAATATATCTAATAGTTCATCATAAGTTATAATTTCTTCATTATAGTCTATTTGCACAACCTCAGTATGATCCATCATATCATTATAATTTGGATTTTGGCCTTTTCCACCGCTATATCCAACTTTAGTTCTTATGACTCCATCTATTAACCCCAACTGGGCATCAGGTCCCCAAAATCACCCCATACCAAAAGTAGCCTTTTTAATCATGCTATCAACTCCTTTGATATGATTATACCCATTTCATTCTACTTTACCCCAGGAAGAATAGCTCTAAATAAATTTCTTTTAGTAACGTTTATGAATTTAACACTACCTTTTTTTTCAAAAGAACTTTTTATTCTATTAAAACCCATTCCACTTCCTAAAAATCTCATCTTATCATCCAAGATTAATAGCCTTTGATATATCCAATCATTTCTTCTTGATGGATTTTTTTCTTTTACTATAGTATTTATATTATCTCCTCTAATAAGCACACCAGGATTATTTACCTCTACTTTATCTTTTCCTAAATATATAACTATCTCTCTTGTTAAATCATAATAATCTCTATGAACCAAACTATTTCTAATACATTCATAAAGAGCATCTATAGGATAATTAAAAATTTTCAAGATATTTTTAATATAATGCTCAACCTCATCCAACATATAGACTATATTTCCATGAAATATTTTTGTTGTACTCTCTTTCCCTAAATTTTCTATAATTCTTATAGATGAACTTGTTATATATTTTTGAGGATGATTTCCAAATACCAATAATCCGCCTAAAGTAGGTACATAGTTTCCATCTTCCATATTTATGCATATTCCTAGATTTTCTAATAGTTCTATAGATATATCTTCATTAATATTTATCTTTTTACAGTATATACGTACTATTTTCTCATCTATTTCACTCATATCACTTTCAATAACAGGCATCATTTCAGTATTTATAATTCCACTTTCCTCAAACATACTTGCAATTTCATGCCTTCTAGCTATATCCGTAGTAGATCCTCTTCTTATATAAAAGCTTCCATTTTGTCTTAATTGATGAGGTTTTTGGTTACTTTTAAATATTGTAAGTATTCCTAGTATTTTTCCCTCATACTCTTCATACTCCATCTTTATATTCACAGGCGGATCTATTCTATTTGATAATATCTGCTGTATTTTTTCCTCTACATAAGAATCCTTTTGAACACCTATTACATTCTTTGTCTTATCCTCAATTCCAAATATTATATAACCCCGTCCTCCATACGTATTAGCAATTGCTAGTATATCTTTAGCCAATTCTTTTTTTTCTGCTTGAGTATTTAGATTTATCTTCAATTTATAATCAAGTTTTGCACCCTCAGGCTTTTTTAAAAGGTTAGATATCTTATTTTTATCCATCTAATCACCTCTCATATTCCAAAATTTCGCTTCATGCTAACGCATGGCTCATATCTCCAAGAAGTCCTAATGGTCTCCTTTTCTTAAAAATATTTGCTATTTTACTTCATTAATCAATACTATCTATACGTTTAGAATCATATTATTTCCTTTTTTTAGTTTTGCTTCATGCTATTTTATTTTGTAAGTTTGAAAATCTATATGTTGTTTAACTATATATTATAACTATATGTTATAATTTAGTTACAATTTAACAAAAGGGAGCAGATAATATGGATTTTAAACAACTCGAAACATTTATAGAAATAGCAAAACATAGAAGTTTCTCAAAAGCTGCAAAAGAACTTTTTTTGACCCAACCAACTATAACTACTCATATTCAAAATCTAGAAAAAGACCTAGGAACTATCTTGATAAATAGGAATAATAAAAATATATCTTTAACAGAACCAGGAGAAATTCTTTATTCTCACGCTCTTGAAATACTAAATTCAAGAAAAAAAGCATTGTTCAGTCTAAAAGAGTACGAGGGAAAAATAGAGGGTGTTATAGATATAACCTCAAGTTCTATTCCCGAAACATATATACTCCCAGATATATTAAAATCTTTTATAAATGATTTCCCAGATGTAAAATTCACTATAACTCATCATGATTCACATGATGCTATAGATGAGATATTAAATGAAAAAGTAAACTTCGGATTCGTAGGTTCAAAAATTCCAAATCCGCAAATACAGTATACAGATTTAATAAAAGATGAACTTGTTTTAATAACTCCTTATAATTATGATATTATATCTGACGACTCATATGTGAGTATTTCTTCACTTAAAAGTGAAAATTTTATAATGAGGAAAGAAGGTTCAGGAACTAGAAGAGTTATAATAAATGAACTTAAAAGAAATAATCTTCCATTAGATTATTTTAATATCCTAGCTCACGTAGAAAGTAATGAAGCAACTAAAGAAATGGTTAAGAAAGGAATAGGGCTTTCTATCGTATCTAATAAATCTATAGTAGATGATATTAGTTCTAAATCATTAAAATCATATAAAATAAAAGAATTAGATCTTAAAAGAAAATTCTATTTTATATACTCTAAAAAAAGGATTAACACCCCTTTAGAAGAAAAATTCATAGATCATATAAGCAACTTTTTTGAATAATTAAAAATGGCACTCATTTTAATGAGTGCCCAGTTTGAAGACAAAACTTATGTACTTAGCTATGCTATGCATAAGTTTTTCTTTATTTTTCCATAAATTGTATGAGGAATAGCTTTTATTTGTACAAACATACTCAAAAACAGCCTTTCAGGAGACTTATTCCATATCCAAAGGGCTAACTTTTTTAAATTGAGACATGTGAAAACAAGCAAAGCTTGCATTTTATTTTTTTTAAGACCTTTAAGTCTCGTATAAC
>NZ_BDQY01000002.1 GCF_002724055.1 Tepidibacter mesophilus
TTAGTATTTACAATGCAGCAATAAAAGGTGAACCTATCAATAAAATTTTTGATACTCTGAAAATTGCATAGGAATCCCTTTGGTTATATAACTGTAAAAAATTTCAAATAAAACTGCACTATTATAGTAAGTATAGTAACTTATAAATTTGTTCAATTTATGGTAAATATTCCTAAAAATACAAAGTGAATAGCACGATATATATAATATTAACTTATATTAAGAAAGAAGGATATATTATGGTAGGTTTTAGTTGTGTAGGAATGAGAATGATAAATCATATGAATTACTTAAATTCAAGAAATTCTGTATTAATGGAGAGATTATGTACTGGAAAAAGAATAAATAGAGCAGCTGATGATCCAGCAGGACTTGCTATTTCTGAAAAAATGAAAGCACAAATAAGAGGTCTTAGTATGGCTCAAAGGAATGTTCAGGATGGGATTTCTATGATACAAACAGCTGAAGGGGCAATGAATGAAATTCATAATATACTTCAAAGAATGAATGAACTAGCAGTTCAGGCCTCAAATGCTACATATACTGATGGAGATAGACAAAACCTAGATTTAGAATTTCAACAATTAAAAGATACGATTACAGAAATATCAGAAGGGACAGAGTTCAATAATAAAAAGTTAATTGATGGGTCACAAAAAAGTGATGGTATTACACTACAAGTAGGTCCAAATTCAGGAAATTATTTGAAAGTAAAAATGGGAGATTTATCAGAATTAGGGCTTCATATCGATGGAATTAATATATCGAACCAGCAAAATGCACAAGATGCAATAGAAAAAGTAAAAACAGCTGTTAGTAGTGTATCTAGAGAAAGGTCTTATTTAGGGGCTATGCAGAATAGACTTGAGCATACCTTGAATAATTTAGGTACATATGAAGAAAATTTAACAGCGGCATGTAGTCGTATAACTGATGCTGATATGGCTAAAACTATGATGGAATATACGAAAAATCAAATATTAATGCAAGTTTCTCAAGCTATGCTTGCCCAGCATATAAAGATGGAAAGAGAAAGGATGTTGGGATTGCTTAAGAGTTTAGGTGTTTAAATTGATGAATCTGTTAGCTTAAAAGTTATGAGAAAGTATGCCCCAAGAGACTGTCTTAAAATGATTTGAAAATCATTTTAAGACAGTCTCTTGGGTATAATAGTTTAAGCAAATTTACAAAAATGTAAGTTGTTCTATTTTGTTATCTGACAGGTTTGATACACTAAGTCCTATAAGTCTTATATCATTTTGTATGTTTATTTCTTTTAATAAGTTACACGCTATAGAGTATATTTCATCATAAGAATCTGTGTAATGATGGATTGTTTTGCTTCTTGAGTGACTGGAAAAATCAGATGCCTTTATCTTAATAGTTATAGTTTTAGATAACATATCTTGTTTTTTCAATGTATATGATATATCTTTGCTAAATAATGATAAGAAATGCATAAGATATTCTATCTCATCTGTATTTGATGAAAAAGTAGTTTCTCTTCCTAATGACTTTGTCTCCCGATTAGGTTGGACAGGTCTATTATCTATACCTAAAAGCCTATTATAAAGTTCCCAGGACTGATTTGAGAATAGATCTACAAAATAATCTTTGGGAAGATTTAATAAATCGTTTACTGTATATACGCCTATATTGTTTAGTTTGGTTATTGTCTTTTTTCCTATTCCGTATACTATTTTTATAGAAAGTGGTTTTAGTATTTCTGGAACCATTTCTTCAGTTATTACCTTAAGTCCATCTGGTTTATTCCAATCTGAACCAAGTTTTGCTAAAAATTTATTGTGAGATATACCAACTGATATAGTGAGTCCTGTTTTTTTAAAGACTTCATTTTTTATATAGTGTCCTATTTCAATTGGAGGAGTATCTATATCAGATACATCAAGATAGGCTTCATCTATTGACAAAGGTTCTACAATGTTTGTTATACTGTATAAAATATCGAATACTTCATTAGACACTTCTTTATATCTTGAATATCTAACTGGCAAAAATATTCCATTAGGACACTTTTGTGCAGCTATAAATCCTGGCATGGCAGATTTAACTCCATACTTTCTAGCTTCATAAGAGCATGTACAAACTACTCCTTTGCTAGTCCTACCACCTACTATAACGGGTTTTCCTTTAAGAGAAGGATTATCTACTTGTTCAACGCTTGCAAAGAAAGCATCCATATCAACGTGTATAATTTTACGAATCATCAAATCACCTACTTGTTACAAAATAAGAACATAAGTTCTGTTTTATTATATCATATTTAATAAAAAACTACCCTATATTAAATAAACTACACATATAATAAAATTTATGGTAATATTTAGACATACATATAATAATTTTAAGGGGAGGTAAATAATATGAATAATAAAAGACTTGAAAAAGTGTTAAAAGAAATGAAATCTAAAAATATACCTCAAATGTTAGTATCTGATCCAGCTGCTATATTTTATTTGACAGGAAAATGGTTTCATCCAGGTGAGAGGTTATTAGCTTTATACATAAATGCTAATGGAGAAAACAAACTGTTTGTAAACGAATTATTTCCTGTAAATGAGGATTTAGGGGTCGAAATAGTTTGGTATAATGATACTCAAAATGGTGTTGAGATTATATCCAAGTATGTAGATAAAGCAGATACTATGGGTATTGATAAAAATTGGCCAGCTCATTTTTTATTAACACTTATGGATCTTGAAGGTGGAAGTAAGTTTGTGAATGGTTCTATGGTTTTAGATAGAGTTAGAATGTGCAAAGATGATGAAGAAAAGAATTTAATGAGGGAAGCATCAAGACTTAATGATATAGCTGTTGAAAAGATGATAGAGTCTGTATCAACTGATTTATCTGAGAAAAAAATGGCTGATTTATTAAATGATATATATGAAGAAATAGGAGCAGATGGTTGTTCTTTTGATGCTATTATAGCTTATGGAGAAAATGCAGCTAACCCTCATCACGAACCATCTAATGCTATGGTTAAAGATGGCGATAGTATAATTATAGATATTGGATGTATTAAAGATTCGTATTGCTCAGATATGACAAGAACGGTATTCTATAAATCTGCATCGGATAAAGCTAAAGAGGTTTATAATACTGTATTAGAAGCTAATAAAAAGGCTATATCAATAGTTAAACCTGGTGTGAAATTCAGTGATATAGATTTAGCTGCTAGAAATTATATAGAGGATGCTGGTTATGGAAAGTATTTTACACATAGAACAGGACATTCAATAGGCATAGAAGTACATGATTTTGGAAACGTATCTTCTGTTAACCACGATGAAGTAGCTCCTGGAATGATATTCTCAATAGAGCCGGGTATATATATACCTGGAGAGGTTGGGGTTAGAATAGAGGATTTAGTACTTGTTACTGAAGATGGATGTGAAGTGCTTAATAAATATAGCAAGGATCTTAAAGTAATCGGATAAAACCAAAAAATTCGCTTCATGCATTGCATTGAGCGAATTTTTTATTATATCAGTTCGTAGCAACTAGAGGAATTTTAATCATACTTATACAATTCATACTTTTCTATTATTGATATAAGTTTTTGAGGGTAATTTGGGTCGGTAGAGTAGCCACATGCATAAAGTGCCATGGCCTGTTCTTTATAATCTTTACACTGTTTTAATGTTTCATACCTTTTAGCTTTTCCAAGTAAGTTAGTATAGTCTTTAATAGATTCTGAATATGAATCATAAGCTCTAAAACTTTGAACTACTTCTATTTTTTTATTATTCACAAATTCATTGGTAATAAAATCCAACTTATTTTTATAGTCTTTACCAGCCTTTATGCCAAACAAATTTTTTCCTTTTTGAGTCAAAGTAGAATCTCCCCAGTTACTCTCAAGAATTGCTTGTGCTATTGTTATACTTGGGTATATATTGTATTTTTCATAACCATAGTTAGTTTTTGAATATACAAGTTGTATAAATTCATCTTTTGTTTCGAATTTTTCGTTGTATAGATTAGGTAATGGTACCGATGATTTAAATAATAACATTATCAGCATAGAGCTTAAAAGAAAAAATAGAGTAGATGTAATAATAAAAACTATACTTATTTTATTTTTCATTTGAATCTCCCTTTTTAATTAATATATATAATTATATATTATGAAAAGGATTAATAAAATAATACAATAGTCATATTAAATGATTTTTCCAGAATCTCTAGTTTGTATTAATTCATTAGGAAATGGTTCGAATATAGTTTGATTATGTAAATACTCATTTTCAAATCTCATAACCCAAGAATTTATGATAGTTAACGGTACACAGAATGGTATTTTTTTGTCGTTGTATTTTTCCAATGTTTCTAAAAAAAAAGCTTTTTCACTATATGAAAGATGCTTTGAGAAATATCCGAATAGATGAAGTAGCATATTTATATTTCTATTTGGCTTAGATGGTATAGCTAAAGCTTTATTAAGATAAACTTTATAATCTTTTATTATATTTGAGATATCAGTTGAATCTGTATTAGCAGTTAATTTTCCCATCTTTTTTAAATATCCAGGGCTATGAGACATTAAAAGGTATTTATTTTTACTTTGGAAATCTATAAGACACTTTATAGTTTTACTATTTTCTACATTTTTAAAATCTGATATTGTAAATATTTTTGTCAAAAAATGCTCCCTTATATTAAAGTTAGTAAGTCTTCCTTCATCTTCAATAGATACATCTGGGAAGTATTCATATATTTTGCTTGCGAATAATCCACTACCTCTTTTCGGAAGGGACGGTGATTTGCCGTGACATTTATAAATTTTAACATCTTTTATACCACAAGATGGAGAACGACTTTTCAAAATAAATCCATGTATATCACTATTGGAGATACTTTTTAGAAAAGAATGAGAGAATGAATGCATTTTTTCAGTAAAATCATCTCCAGTTTTAGAGAAAACCAAATTAAAATTCTCTGTATCATTTTTTGAAACTAATCGCAACGTATCTCTTGGAGTAGAAAGACCTATACTTGTTTCAGGACACACGGTAACGAAGTTGACATGAGGTTTTAAATTTTTTATAAAATCATTGTTTATTTTAGAACCGTCATATCTGCAATTATCATGCTCTATACACTTACTGAGCACAATATTAGGAATTGTAAAATTCTTCATAAAAATTCTCCTTTCATACTAATACTTAATATCTTTATTATGATTTGTATTTTTATATAATATATTTATTTAAATTTTAAGAGTTTTGACATGTTTTTGTATAGTAACCCTATTTGGACTATTGTTGTTAAAATTTTCTATGTATCCATTTCCAGCATATCCTTGAATACAGAGTATATGATAAGATATTAGCTTCATATAAACCTCCTTTTATTATATGGAATTATATAATTTTGAATTATATACAACGTTAATGAAAGAATTGCGCTTCCAACTATTTTTAAGCAACAGAGTCGTGAGACCTGTTGGCGGCATGAGCTATGCGTTAACATAAAGCTAATTTTTTGATAATGCAAATTGCTAAATAATGTTATATAATCTTATAATAAACACGAAATTATACTTATTAAACTAATTATAATATAAAATAACTGAAGGGAGATAAAATGTTTATAAAACTTACTTTAAGGATATCTATATTGTTAATAAGTTTGTTTTTACTATTTTTATTAGCAGTTGTTATTACAGACTATAGGCCAGATGAAATTGATTCAATTGAAATTAATAATAATAAAGAAGAGATAGTAAAATTAGATAATACTATGAGTATAACTACATTTAATATAGGGTTTGGTGGTCTTGATAAAAACCAAGATTTTTTTATGGATAAAGGTAAGATGTCAAGGTCATATAGTAAGGAAAGAACTCATCAAAATATACAAGGGTTAGTAAGCTATTTGAAAAATAAAAATTCTGATTTTTGTTTTGTCCAAGAAATAGATGAAAAAGCTACTAGGACATACTATATAAATGAGTACGAAAAAATAAGTCAAAAACTTGATAAATATAGTGATTCATATGCATACAATTATAAGGTCTTATGGATACCTATACCTGTTAGAAAGCCTCATGGGTATGTACAAGCTGGTCTTTCTACTTTTTCAAAATATAATGTAAATGAGGCTGCTAGACATTCATTACCAGGTAAAGAAAAGTTTATAAGACAGTTATTTTTGTTAGATAGATGCTTTATAGAAAGTAGGCTTAAAGTATTAAATTCTGATAAAGAGTTTATATTAATAAATGCTCACTTATCGGCTTATGATAAAGGAGGGGTTATAAGAAAACAGCAATTATCCTATTTGAAACAGCATATACAAAATGAGTATGATAAAGGCAATTATGTTTTAGTGGGAGGAGACTGGAATCATAAACTTTATGATACAAATTTCAAAAGTAAGGTAGGGAATAAATGGATTCAGGACATGCCTTCTGATTTTAAGCCAGATGCTTTTAAATGGGTGGTTGATCCTCTTACTCCAACTGTAAGAAGTCTTGATGCTCCTTATGAATATGGATATAACTTTGTTGAAACTATAGATGGATTTTTAGTTTCGGATAATATAGAAGTATTAGATGTGAAGGGTGATGATTTACGCTTTGTGTACAGTGATCATAATCCTGTGACTATGAAGTTTAAATTAAAAAATTTGCTTGATGCTAACGCATCGCTCATATCGCCAACGAGTCCTCCGGGCTCTGTTGCTCAGAAATAGTTGCAAGTATAATTCTTTCATAATCAACATGTAGGAAATTATATAAATTTCTAGAAATAAAAAGTTGAGGGTGATATTATGATTGAGGAGTTTAAGGTTAAGGGTAATGATGAGGTTGATATTACTGTTCATAAGTGGGCAGATGTAAAGAATTTAACAGGATGTATTTTAATACTTCACGGTATAGCTGAACATTCGTTAAGATATGATGAGTTTAGTAGAGTATTGAACAAGAGTGGGTATATTGTATATGGGTGTGATTATAGAGGCCATGGAAAAACAGGCACAGAACACAATCAAATAGGTCATTTTGGCGAAAGTGGATGGAACGGTATAGTAAGTGATATAAAGAATATAATAGATCATATAAAAAAAGAAAATGATAAACCACTTATATTACTTGGTCATAGCATGGGATCTTTATTAGCAAGAACTTGTATTCATGAATTTCCAAATGAATTTAACGCTGTAATTCTATCTGGAACAACTATAGGAGGAAATTTTTTAAAAAGAAATATGGGATATATTATATCTAAAATATATGCAAGTATATATGGGTATAATAAAAAAGCGAAGTTTATGGATAAATTAATTTTTGGAAATTACAACAAATTTTTTTATCCTAATAAAACAGAATTTGATTGGTTATCTTCGGATGAAGACAAAGTAAATGAATATATCAAAGATAGATTATGTGGATTTATATGTAGTGCAGGAGTATATGTTGATCTCTTAAAAGCAGTTAAATTAACTATAAATAAACAAAATATAAATAAAATACCCAAAAAATTACCTATATTAATATTTTCGGGTGATAGGGATATGGTTGGATCGAATTCAAAGGATGTAGTTAGGCTATATAATATGTACAAAAAAGCAGGAATTAAAAATATAGATTTGAAGATATACAATAATGGAAGACATGAGATGTTAAATGAGTTGAATAAATATGATGTATATGAAGATATAGTTAGATGGATAAGAAATATAAGGTGTTGATGTATAAAAATATATATTATAAAATATAATTATTATTTTAGTATTAGTTATGGAGATGATTTGATATGAAATTATGTTCAAAATGCAATAAGAATATTGCTGTTGTATTTACATCTACAGTTGAAAATGGAAAATCAGACATTAAAGGATTATGTATGGAATGTGCTAAGAAAAGTGGATTGCCAATAATTGATCAACTGATGAAGCAAACAGGCATGAATGAAGAAGATATAGAAAACTTAACAGGACAGATGAACTCTGTAATAGATGGAATGGATTTAGATGATTTTGAAGAAGATAATATGTTTGCCAAGATGTTTAATAATATACCAAAAAACGAAGAAGATGTAGAAAATATAGAAGTTGATGATGAGAAGAAAACAGATAAAAAAAATAAAAAGAAAAAACATAAAAATAAATTTCTTAAAATGTATGGAACTAACTTAACTGAAAAAGCAAAAAACAATGAAGTTGATAGAATCATTGGAAGAAATAGAGAAATAGATAGAGCTATACAGATATTGAATAGAAGAAATAAAAATAATCCGATATTAATAGGAGAACCCGGTGTCGGTAAAACTGCAATAGCAGAAGGACTTGCAGTTAGGATAGTTCAAAAAGAGGTTCCAGCAAAACTATTTGATGCCCAGATATACCTTTTAGATTTAACTGCTGTTGTTGCGGGGACCCAGTTTAGAGGTCAGTTTGAGGGTAGGATGAAGAGTATAATCAAAGAAGCTCAAGAGAATGAAAATGTTATATTAGTAATAGATGAAATACATAACATTATGGGCGCGGGTGAAGTTCAAGGTGGAGCTATGAATGCTGCAAACATATTAAAGCCATCTCTTGCTAAAGGAGAAATTCAATTAATAGGAGCTACAACTCTTGAAGAATATAAAAAGCATATAGAAAAAGATGCAGCTCTTGAAAGAAGATTTCAGCCTGTATTAGTTGAAGAACCTACAGTTGAAGAAACTATAGAAATTTTAAAAGGTATTAAAGGATACTATGAGGAGTATCATAATGTTAAAATATCTGATGAAGTAATAGTTGCATCGACTAATCTATCAAAAAGATATATAACAGATAGATTTTTACCAGACAAAGCTATAGACATAATAGATGAGGTTGGCTCAAGAGCCAACTTAAAGAATCAAGGACTTATAGAGATACAAGCTTTGAAAGAAGAATTAGAAAAAGTTCAAATAGAAAGAGAAGAAGCATCAAACAGTAATAACTATGAAAAAGCGGCAGAGTGCAAGATGAAGGAATGTAAAATAGAAGAAGATATTAAGAATATACAAGCAAAATGTTCAGATGTAGAAATTACAGTAGAAGATGTGGCATTTGTTATAGAGTCTTGGACTAAGATTCCTGTTCAAAAGATTACTCAATCAGAGGCTACTAAACTTTTAAACTTAGAAAATAGACTTCATAAAAGAGTAATAGGTCAACATAATGCAATTACAAGTATATCAAAGGCTATAAGACGTAATCGTTCTGGATTTAGAAAGAAGAAAAAACCATCTTCATTTATATTTGTAGGTCCTACTGGTGTTGGTAAAACCGAGCTTGTAAAAACTTTAGCAGTTGAACTGTTTGGAAGTGAAGAAGCTCTTATTAGAATAGATATGTCAGAGTATATGGAAAAGCATACTGTTTCAAAATTAATAGGAGCGCCTCCAGGATATGTTGGATATGATCAAGGTGGACAGCTAACAGAAAAAATAAGAAGAAAGCCTTATTCAGTTATACTTTTAGATGAAATAGAAAAGGCTCATCAAGATGTATTTAATATGTTACTTCAAATACTTGAGGATGGAAGACTTACTGATAGTCAGGGTAGAACTGTATTCTTCGAAAATAGTGTTATAATAATGACTTCTAATGCTGGAACAAACTTTAAAACAAGTTCTATAGGATTCAATAATGATGGTTATGATGAGCTTGAGGAAAGAGTTAATGATGCCTTAAAGAAAACATTTAGACCAGAGTTTTTGAATAGAATAGATGAGACTATCGTATTTACTAAGCTTAATAAGGATGAACTATCCCAAATAGTAGAATTAATGATAAATGAGGTAGTAGAAGAAGCTAAAGAAAAAGATATGACTATAAGTATTTCTGATAAGGTTAAAGACTTTATACTTCAAAAAGGATATGATGATAAGTATGGAGCTAGACCGTTAAGAAGAACTATTCAAAAGTATATAGAAGATGAGATAGCAGAAAAATATCTTAAAGGTGAATTGAATGAAGGTTCTTGTATAAATATAGAATTAAAAGATGGAAAAGTATATATAAGCTAAAAAATACCGCTCATTTAAATGAGCGGTATTTTTTAGCTTATATATTTTTCGTAAAAATAATTTAATTCATTTAAGTTATTAAGTTTATTTTTTATTATTCTAGAAAGGATTTTATATGATTGAGAATTAGAATCGTTTTCTTTTTTTACTATTCTACCCTGAGCATCTATAAAAACAGCATACATGCTGTGGTTTAAATATAAATGATTTTTAAATATAGATTTGTAACAATAACAATTAGAAGTATTTATTTTGTATATGAACTTGTTTATTTGTTTGGAAATCTCATCATATGTTCCAAAATCCATTTCTTCATATATATCATTTCTGATTTCTTCTTTTAATTTATTATAATAGTTGATATCTCTTTGTAACTGTTTTAGTAAAATTAAGACTGTTAATTTAAAAGAATCATATTTTTTTGTACAACCATCAAAATTAGAGTATAAATTATTGATTTTATCAGATATCATAAGAGCTTTATTAACTATATCTACTGCTGTGTAAGCCATACTTACTGTCCTCCTATATAAAAAAAATTAAAAAAATGCCCCACAGCAAATATAAATATCTATTTGCTATGGGACACTGAAACTTAAAAACAAATTTGTTTTCAATGACTAATCCATATTTATTTAAATAAATGTATAATATTTTAAATGAATGAATAATCTTATACATTAAATATATATTATTCATCTTATATTAAATTTTATCATATATCTTTCAAATATACAATTATATTAATACTAACATACATAATCTTTACACATTAACTGGAAAGTAATATACTTAGACTTGAAGTTCTTTAAATTGACAAAGTTATAAGAAGGAGTATTTATGAAAATTAAAATTTATTCGATTATGGCAATAATTCTAACTGTCACCATGTGGGGGTTATCTTTTTTGAGTATAAAGATAACTTTAAATGTATTTGGACCTATGACGCTTGCGACACTTAGGTTTTTAATTGCATCAATTATACTGTTTGTTGTAATGAGAGTGAAGGAACCGAATACTAAGCTTAAAAGAGAAGATATAAAGTCTATGGCGATGGCTGGTGTCGTTGGGGTTGCAATGTATTATTGTTTTGAAAATTATGGAATAAAATATATAAGTTCATCTCAGGCATCTTTAATAGTAGGGACTATACCTATTTTTTCTTTAATGGCTGATAGCGTTGTATTAAAAAACAAACTGAGCTTTAATAATTTTATAGGAGTTTTGGCATCAATGATTGGAATATATTTCATAATAGGGGGCAATATAAGATTAGAAAGTAATGAATTGTTAGGATATGCACTTATGTTTGGAGCAGTTTTTTCATGGGTTTTTTACAATTATACAACTAAGAGTTTATTTGAGAAATACTCACAATTAGCGATTGTATTCTATCAAATAATATTTGGAACTATGATATTATTCCCTTTTTCATTGTTTGAAAATAATAAGTGGGAGTTGTTAGATAAAGTTGTAGTATATAATTTCTTATATCTAGCTTTATTTTGTTCAGCTATTGCATACGTTCTGTACATGTATGCTTTGGAAAATCTAGGTTCTACAGTTACAACCTTGTATTTGAACTTTGCACCTATTGTTACGGTTATAGGAGGATATTTTATATTCGATGAAGTGATAAGTAAAAATCAAATAATAGGATCAATACTGATAGTATTATCTGTTTATATAGTTAACTTAAAAATATCATATTATGATATTTTACAAATGATAAAATGTAAATCAATAGACTCTAAATCAGAAAAAGTAGATTAAAAATAATTAAGTAGGAGGAATTTATTATGAGTGAACGTATTTCCATTCCTAGATATATAAAAATAGCACTTGATGTAGCTACTCGTATTTATAAAGGGAGTATACACGAAGGAGAAAAATTAAGAGGAAGGTCTATACTAGCTTCTGAATATAATGTATCTCCTGAAACTATAAGAAAAGCTATGAAGGTTTTAGAGGATAGAGAAGTAGTTAGAGTTAGTAAAGGCAGTGGGATAATTGTATTATCAAAATATAAAGCTGGAGAAGTTATTCAAAGTTTTAGAAATAGTGAAGAAACAATAAGTGATTTAAGACAAAATCTTAAAAACTTAATGGATGAAAAAAAAGAAATTGAAAGACGAATACAAGAAACTATGGAAAAAATTATAGATTTATATAAATTTAAAAGATCGGAAATAATAGATCCCATACAAATTCAATTAAAAGAAGAGTATCATATTATAGGTAAGACTATAGGGGAATGTAAAATATGGGAAAATACAGGGGCTACTATTTTAGGGGTTTTAAGAAATGGTAAGATGATTTTATCCCCTGGACCTAATCTTGAATTTAATGTAGAGGATAGCTTGATAATAGTAGGGGATTTAGGTGTTATTGATAAGATAAACGAATACTTAAAAATTGTATAGATGAATTAAATCAAACTGTGATATAATATTTTAGTGATTTAGGGGGTGATATAATGAAAAATCTACCTATAGGTGTGTTTGATTCAGGTATGGGCGGGATTAGTGTTTTAAAGGAGATAAAAAAACTAATGCCCAATGAAGATTATATATACTACGGTGATTCTAAGAATATACCTTATGGTAAAAAAACTAAAGATGAACTAGAAAAAATATGTATAGATATCGGAGATTACTTTGTGTATAGAGGTGTTAAATCTATAGTTATAGCTTGTAATACAGCTACTAGTGCTGTTGTAGATAAATTTAGAAATAGGTACAATATACCTATTATAGGGATTGAACCTGCATTAAAGCCTGCTGTTGAGACCTATGGAAGTGGAAAAATTGTAGTTTTGGCTACGGAAGTGACTTTAAAAGAAGAGAAGTTTAATTCGCTTATGGATAAATATAAAAATGAAGCTGAGATTATTAAGGTTCCAGCTCCGAGACTTGTAACTATAGTAGAAAATGGAATTACAAAAGGTATTGAGGCAGAAGAAGCTATAAAAAATCTGTTTGAAGGTATTAATATAAATGAAATATCTTCCGTTGTGCTTGGATGTACACATTACATATTTTTAAAGGATGCTATAAAAAAGGTATTGGGAGAGAATATAAATCTTGTAGATGGCGGTTTTGGGACTGCACATAATTTAAAAAATATTTTATCTAGTATAGATATGCTATCTGATAATGATACAGATGGTTGTGTAGAGATTGTAAATTCATCAGAAGATGAATCGAAAATAGGACTATCTTATAAATTGTTAAATATATAAAAGCATAAAAAAAGAAGGATTATTAAATCCTTCTTTTTTTATGCTTTTTTAGCTTTGTTTGAAGCTTCCCAGCATTCTATATTTTTAAGACCGTCTATACTATCTGAATAAAATACTGGATTTTTGCCTTCTCTTTTTTGAGAAGCATAATCTTTTAGCGCTGCAAATGCTATCTTACCAAGCTGAGCAATGGCTATTAGATTTATTAATGCCATTAGACCCATGAATAAGTCTGCCATATCCCAAACTATTTGAACCTTAGCAACTGATCCAAATACAACCATGCCTATTACTGATAATCTATATATTAATAAATAAACCTTGTTAGCATTTATAAATTCTATATTAGTTTCACCGTAGTAGTAATTGCCTATTATAGAACTGAATGCAAATAATAAAATACAAGCAGCTATAAAAGTATTTCCCCAAGAACCTACTTGAGAACTTAAAGCAGTTTGTGTAAGTTGTATTCCAGTTAAACCTTCTGTTGTATAAGCACCAGATAAAAGGATTATAAATGCAGTAGAACTACATATTAAAAGTGTATCAGTAAATACTCCCAGTGTTTGAATTAAACCCTGTTTAACTGGGTGAGATACTTCTGCTGTTGCAGCTGCATTTGGAGCAGAACCCATACCGGCCTCATTAGAGAACAGACCTCTTTTAATCCCCTGCATTAAAGCAGCACCAATTCCACCACCTACAGCTGCTTTTGCACCAAAGGCGCTGCCTAGAATAAGAGAGAATACTGATGGTATTAAAGTGATGTTTTTTATAATTACAAATAAAGCAACGAATATATAAGCTACAGCCATCACAGGAACTATTAATTCTGCAACCTTTGCAATTCTTGTAACTCCACCAAATATTATAATAGCTGTAACTATAGCTAATGCTAAGCCAATTATAATTCTATTTAATCCAAATGCTTCTTCGAAAGCAAGTGAAATAGTATTTGACTGTACTGAGTTAAATACAAGACCAAAGCATAGAGTTATTAGTACTGAAAATAAAACACCCATCCATCTCTTATTTAAAGCTTTTTCCATATAATAAGCTGGGCCGCCACGATATCCATTTTTATCTTTAACTTTATAAATTTGAGCTAAAGTACTTTCAACAAAACTTGATCCAGCTCCTATTAAAGCTATAAGCCACATCCAAAATACAGCACCGGGTCCACCTATAGAAATAGCTAGTGCAACACCAGCTAAGTTACCAGTTCCAACCCTAGAAGCTGTACTTATACAAAATGCTTGAAATGAAGAGACGCCTTGTTTTTCGTTAGACGAATTACTAGCTCCATCTCCTAATAATTTGAACATCTCTCCTAAAAATCTAAATTGAACAAAGTTAGACTTAAATGTGAAATAAAGACCAAGTGTAATAAGCAAAAATATAAGAACGTATTGCCAAAGTATAGTGTTTCCTACAGAAACTATTTTTTCTAAAATACCTAACATTTTATCACTTCCTTTTAATAAAAATTTTAAAATAGTAATTATTGCTTAATAAAATTTAGTGTGTACTGGATTTGAGTTTAATTTATTTAGTTTATTATCAATTGAAACAATTGTACCAAAAAATAAATGATATATCAAATTTTTTTATATTCTGAATTTTATAAAAAATGAAATTTGGATTGGGAATATACTTGGAATGATTTGAAATATTGCATATGAAGTGAATTGTAAGGTGTATAATGGAATTTTCAATAAAAAAAAGGTAATGGTTTATGAATTGATAAAAAAAAATTATTCATATAAATTTTTGAAAAGTGTGATATAGAATATGAACACGAGGTGGATTGAAATTGAGAAATTTAAGATAGAACACAAATAAAGATGAAGCATTGGCTTCATCTTTATTTGTGTTCATGATTATTAAGGTGATTAATACAATATTCATAGTCTCCATTACATTTGGAACAGTATCTAAATTCTATGTTTTTATCATCCTTTTCTGTTATTCCACAAACAGTACATTTATGAAAATAATCTTTTCTATTTATATTAGTTATATTAGATTTGAACTGTTTTTTTCTATTATAAGCATTTCTTTTGTTCTTAGCATCATATAAATTACTTTTTCCAAAAAATATGAAGTAATTTATTATAGATACTATAGCTGTTAACTTGAATATTACAGGCGAGAATATAATTGTATATCCTATATATATCCAATTTAAGAAAGATAAATATTTCACCTTGACTGGAAGTATGAAAAATAGATAAAATTCGTAGTCTGGGTATATTTTAGCAAATGCTAAAAAAATAGATAAATTCAAATAAGTAGCGTTAACAGGGGAATTAAGTATAAAAGATACTATTGTAGTTCCAATCATACCTAATAAATAGTATAAATTAAATTTAAAACTACCCCATTCGTGTTCAAGTGCAGAACCTAAAGAATAATAAATATACAGTCTAAAAAATATCCAAATTGGACTAACTAGCGGTGGTATAAATATATATGTTATAAGTCTCCAGACTTGTCCTTGCATAACTAATGCTGGATCTAGTTCAAGCAAAGATATTAAGTTATAAGAATTTGTTATAAAATATATACCATATACAAGGGTTGATAAACCTATAATATAATACATTAAATTTTCGATTGCAAGATGTCTATATTTTCGTTCTAATTTATCTATCCAGTTCATGAAACAACCTCCTTTTATAAAAAAATTCGCTTTATGCTATCTCATAGCTCATGTCGCCAACGAGTCCTACGGGCTCCGTTGCTCGAAATAGTTGATGCTGCAGTGATTTAAAAAAAATATTATCTACAGCTTGAAAATTATATAGTTCCTATAGAGTAAAAAATTAAAATATGTAAAGGTACACTATATTATAACATATACATTATATGTTCACCAAAAATGAGAATGAATATATAAAATAATTACAAATAAAACGCAAATTCATATATAGTGGTATAATAAATAATAATATTAATCCGTAAGGAGTGATAAAATTGCCAACGGAAATTTTATTGGGTAAAAATGAAGA
Source organism: Tepidibacter mesophilus (assembly GCF_002724055.1). Taxonomy (GTDB): domain Bacteria; phylum Bacillota; class Clostridia; order Peptostreptococcales; family Peptostreptococcaceae; genus Tepidibacter_A; species Tepidibacter_A mesophilus. Next base: position 16,284 of record NZ_BDQY01000002.1, read on the forward strand.
TAGTATTAAGGCTTGGAATAAATTTATAAAAATTGGGGAATTAGATTATGACTTAATAAGACCAGTTATAGCTGAGTCATGGTTAAGAAGTAAACAATATAAAATAAATCCATTTGCAAATAATGAAGTTTTAAAACTTGATGAAAGAGAATTAAAAAAAAGAAAAGAAGAATCTAAGAGGTTAGTTGAGATAGCAATGCCTTTTATGAACAGTTTGTACAAAATAGTGGAAGACAATGGTCTTGTAATAAGACTTGCAGATGGAGACGGTTATATTCTTGAGTTTATGGGGAATAGTGATCTTATAGACACTTATAAAGATCTTAATGTACAGATGGGAAGTAATATAAGTGAAAAAAATATGGGAACTAATGCGCTATCGCTTGCAATAATAAATAAAGAGCCTATACAGGTACTTGGAGGTGAACACTATTGTAATTTGTATCACAATTGGAGTTCATCTGCTTGCCCTATAAAGGATGAATATGGATATGTGGTGGGTGTGTTGAGTGTAACGGGACCATATGAGAAAGTACATCCTCATACTTTAGGAATGGTAGTAGCCTCAGGTGAAGCAATAGAAAATCAATTAAAAGTTAACGATATGAATAAAAAATTGAGTATGACAAATAAGCATTTGTTTGCAATAATGGAATCTATATCTGAAGGTCTTTTAGGCATAGATAACAAGGGAATAATCAAAGATATAAACTTATTTGCTAGAAAATTACTTTCACTTGATGAAGAAGTTATCCTAGGCAAAAATATCAGCGAACTTATAAGTGAAAAAAATAATAAGATAATACTAAGTGTTATAAAAAAAGGTAAAAAGCATGAAGAGACAGAGATGTATTTTAAAAATAAAAGGGGAAAACGAATATACTGTATAGTTAGCTTAACACCCATAAAAGACTGCGATACAGATGAGGTTGAAGGTGTTGTTGTAACATTTAGAAAATCTAAGGCTGTACATAATCTCGTAAATAAAATAACAGGGGCTGAAGCTATATTTACCTTTGATGATATTATAGGTAAAAGTGAAATCATACAAGAAGCTAAGAAAATTTCAAAAAAAGCTGCAAGAGCAAATACTACTGTACTTCTTCAGGGAGAAAGTGGGACAGGAAAAGAATTGTTTGCCCAGGCAATACACAATGAAAGTCCTCGAAAAAATAAGCCATTTGTTTTTTTAAACTGTGGAGCTATTCCGAGAGAACTTGTAGCAAGTGAGTTGTTTGGATATGTAGAGGGAGCATTTACTGGAGCTAAAAGAGGTGGACATCCAGGTAAATTCGAGCTTGCAGATGAGGGAACTATATTTCTTGATGAAATAGGAGATATGCCTCTTGATACACAGGTAAATCTACTTAGAGTTTTAGAAACCAAGTCAATAGTGAGAGTTGGAGGTCATAGTGTTATACCTACAGATGTTAGAGTGATAGCTGCAACCCATAAAAATTTAAAAGAAGAAGTTGAAAAAGGGAACTTCAGAGAAGACCTCTATTATAGACTAAATGTAATGCCTATAACTACTCCATCTTTAAGAAATAGAAAAGAGGATATAAATCTTTTGGTAGAATATTTTCTTATTAAATTTAGCAAAAAAATGAATAAAGCCATAGGACCTATTAAAGAGAGTTTTTATAAGTATGTTAAGAGTTATGATTGGCCTGGAAATGTAAGAGAACTTCAGAATGTAATGCAGTTAGTTGTAAATATGGTTGAAGAAGAAGAGGTAATTGAATATAGACATTTGCCTTCTTATATAAAGCCAAGTAATTTATGTAAAAAAATAGGAATAAAAGAAGATGTATTAACTTTAGCAGAGATAGAGAAGGTAGCAATAATAAAGACTCTAGAAGATGTAAGTGGGAATATAGCACTTGCCTCAAAAACACTTGGGATAGGAAGGAGTACTCTTTATAGAAAAATGGAAAAATATAATATAGATTACATGAGATAAAGAAAAGTGTATCAAAATGGAACGAAAGTTCCATTTTGATACACTTTTTTACGTCTGAAAATTAACGAGTGGTTCAAAATGATACATAAAATGAGGAAAAAATAGTGTTTTCATAAATGAACATATTTTAGAATAAAAAAATCTAGAATAATGACCTTTACAATAATGTTGAAATAATAAGGAATTTAGCACAAAAATACTTAAAAATCTAAAAAAATGGCATGAAATTTGCTAGATATAAGAATGTATATAAAACTAATTTTAAGATAAAGGATCAAAAGGAGGATTTTTTATGAAAAAACTAATAATAGTTACGGCTATATTATTAATGTTTTGGGATATATTAGAGGGTTCAATAAATATGGAAAATTTTTTAGTTGGTATATGTATATGTTTATTCGTTTATAAGTTCAATAAAGAAAATTTTATTACAAAATAAGGTGGGATATTTTTGTGTAGAAAATTTATATATATAATTCAATATATATTTGTATTAATAGTGGAAGTTGTAAAAGCAAATATTGATGTTGCAAAGATAGTTTTAAGTCCAAAAATAGATATTAATCCAGTTGTTGTAAACTTTAGAACGAGATTAAAATCTGATTTATGTAGAGTTATATTGGCAAACTCAATTACGCTGACTCCTGGAACTATGACCATTGTTATGGAAAATGATGTATACATAGTACATTGTCTTAAAAAACAGTTTACAGATGGTTTTGTAGATTCTAAGTTTGAAAATATACTTTTGAAAATAGAGGAGATTTAAATAATATGGAAAGAATATTCATAGCTTCAAGTTTGCTTTTATCTATTACAATAGTATTTTGTATGATAAGAGCTATAAAGGGCCCACTAGCTGCTGATAGATTGATTGCTGTAAATGTTATTGGTACTAAAACTATAATTTTGATATCGTTAATATCATTTGTATTAGAGGAAACGTACTTTATAGATGTTGTACTTGTATATGCACTAATTAGTTTTATAGGATCGATAGGAATAGCTGATTTAATCGATAAATAGGAGGGGTAATATGAAATTGGTTGTAGTAACTATATTTTTATTCTCAGGCCTATTTTTCTTTTGTATAGGAACTATAGGTTTGTTTAGATTCAATGATGTTTTTACAAGAGCTCACTCTGCTGCTAAATGTGATACATTAGGTGCGGTTCTTAGTTTACTTGCTTTAATAATATACAATGGGTTTTCGTTTGTTAGTATTAAGTTGATTTTAGTAGTAGTTTTTTTATGGATTACAAATCCTACTGCAACACATTTAATAACAAGGGCAGAGTTTAATAGAAGAAAATAACTATGTGGAGTGAATTGATATGGGATTACTTAGTATTATTATGATTTTATTTTTGATATTTGCATCAGTAGCAGTAACATTTATTGAAGATTTATTAGGTGCTATAATTGTATTTATGGTTTACTCTCTTGTGATGGCAATGCTTTGGCAACAATTAAATGCTCCGGATCTTGCTATAACTGAAGCTGCTGTTGGTGCTGGAATTTCAACACTTTTATTTATATTGACTCTTAAGAGGATAAAGGGGGATTCAAAATGAGAAAAATTATAACTATTATTTTGACCACTTTATTAATAGGAATAATACTTATTGGAGTGAGTGAATTACCTGAGTTTGGTAGAGCAGATGTTCCGGCACATAATTATGTATCTAAGACTTATTTAAAAGATACTGTCAAAGAAACAGGTGCTCTTAATATAATAACTGGAATCATATTAGACTATAGAGCGTTTGATACTTTTGTTGAGGCAACTGTTTTATTTACAGGAGGAATTGCTGTATTATTGCTTTTAAGAAAAGAAGGTGATCAAAGTGAATAGTGAAATACTCAGTGTTGTTTCTAAATTTATAATACCTTTTATACAGGTATTTGGAATATATGTTATTGTAAATGGACATATATCTCCTGGTGGTGGATTTGCAGGAGGAACTATTATAGGAGCAAGTTTTATTCTTTATAGAATTGTATATGGATCTGATAAATCTAAGAATAAGTTTTCTTATAATACATTAATGAAATATATGTGTTTTTCTTTAATAGGATATGCTCTTTTAAAAGGATACAGCTTCATCGGAGGAGGATTACATATACATCTTCCTAGTATTCCAATTGGGACTCCTGGTAGAATATTTTCTGCTGGGTATTTGCTTCCACTTAATATTTTTGTAGGTTGTATAGTTGCTATTACTATGTATTTTTTATATAGCTTGTTTAGTGAAGGAGAAATATAGTATGCAAAATTTAATGAATAATTATATAGAGGTAGGCTCTATTATTTTATTTGGAATCGGCTTTATGACACTATTGCTTAATAACAATATGATAAAAAAGATAATAGGTCTTAATATAATGGATACAGCTATATTTTTGTTTTTTATAGCGAGAGGATATATATATGAAAAGGATGCACCTATAGTTGTTGGAGAGTTTAAAGGCGTTAGTGGATATATAAATCCAATTCCAACATCTCTTATGCTTACAGGTATAGTAGTTTCGGTCAGTATGACTGCATTTATGTTAGCTCTTACTATAAAACTTTATCAAAAATATAAAACTATAGACTTAAGAGAAATCTTAGATATGAAGGAGGGGTAAGTTTGTTTATAAAATGTTTCCCATTACTTATGATTTTAATATTATTTATAAGTTCATTTACTATGCCCCTTATAAAAAATAATAGGGTAATAAAAACTATAAGCTTGGTTACTAATCTTATATGTTTAGTATTGTCTATCTTTACTTTTTATTATGTACAGGTACATGGTAGTTTTAAATACAGAATGGGTCATTTTGATGCTCCATGGGGTATTGAATTTAGTATAGGCAGTATAGAAGCTACAATGGCCATTTTATTTACTGTAGTTTCTTTTTTTATTATTTGGTACTCAGTATATAGCATAGAAAAGGATATTAAAGATAAAAATGTTTGTCTTTATTATCTCCTTATAAATATATTATTATCTTCTCTTTTAGGTATAGTTTTTACAAATGATATATTTAATGCTTTTGTGTTTATTGAGGTAAGTACACTTGCTTCTTGCGGTATTATAGTAGTTAAGGACAAAAAAGAAAATATAAAAGCAACTATAAAATACATTGTATTAAGTAGTTTGGGGTCTGGTCTTGTACTTATGGGAATTGCTTTTTTATACTCTATTACTGGAAATCTGAATATGAATTTTATGCATAGTGAACTTATTAGAAATTGGATGGATTATGAAAAAGTGATATTGATTTCCATTGGCCTTTTTACAATTGGACTTGGAATTAAGGGAGCTATGTTTCCTCTTCATGTATGGCTTCCAGATGCACATTCATCAGCACCAACATCTTCAAGTGCAATGCTTTCTGCTCTTGTAGTTAAAGCATTTGTTTTACTTTTTATAAAAATAATATATAGAATTTTTGGAACATATATAATTTCAAATATATTAGTTCTCGATATTATACTATTGTTAGGAAGTGTAGGAATGATAATGGGATCTATATTTGCAATATTCCAAAGAGATTTAAAAAGAATAATTGCTTATTCTAGTGTTGCTCAGATGGGATATGTATTCTTTGGAATAGGTCTTGGAAATAAACTTGGACTTGCAATTTCAATTTTTCATATTATTGCTCATGCACTTACTAAATCAGCTCTATTTTTAAGTGTAGGGTCCATGATAGAAAAAACAGGAAAGAAGGTTTCTGATTTAAAAGGAATAGGAAAAGAAATGCCAATAACATTAGCTTTATTTACATTAGGAGCTTTATCTATGGTTGGGATACCAATACTTCCTGGTTTTTTAAGTAAGTGGAACTTTGCTCTTGCTAGTGTACAATCAGATAGACTATATTTATTAACTATAATACTTGCAAGTTCACTTTTAAATGGAGTATATTATTTTCCTATAGTCATAAATGGATATTTTGGAGATGAAAATTTAAAAGGAAAAATCTATATGTCTAAGGAAAAAAGTATAAAAGAGATTGTTCCTATTATGATGCTTATGGGTATGATGGTTTGTGTAGGAATTTTTTCTAATTATATTATAAATATTTTGCTTATGGCTTGTGAGCAAATATTTTAATCCATAAAGGAATTAGTTATATAAACTATAGATTAGCATAAAGCGAATTTAACGTTTAAGAAAGGTGAATTTAAATGAAAAGTCTATTAATACTTTTTCCAATAATTATGCCGTTTGTTTTAGCTGTACTTCTAAATGTATTAAAATTTAATAATAAAAAAAGTAGAGAGATATATATAACATGTTGTATTATATTTAATTTTATTTTGACTGTATATACTATGCATTTAGATATTGATATGAAATTGGAAATTTTAAAAATGAATGAGTTCATAAATATATGCTTGAAAATCGATAAGCTAGGTGTATTATTTTCTATACTTGCATCTACTTTATGGATATTTACTACCTTTTACTCTATAGAGTATATGGATCATGAAAAAAATGAAAAGAGATTTTTTACTTTTTTTATACTAACATTGGGAGTTACTATAGGAATTGCATTCTCGGCAAATTTAGTTACTTTGTATATATTTTACGAGATGCTGACCTTAGCAACATTTCCTTTAGTTATTCATGCTGAAAGTAAGGATTCTTTTAAAAGTGGTAAGAAGTATTTGATATATTCTTTTGGTGGTGCTACTTTTGTTCTTTTAGGGATGATACTTTTATATAATATCAATCCTGATTTGAGCTTTACTGCTGGAGGAATACTCAATGACAGTGTTAATGGAAATGAAAAGATGATTCTTATTATATATATACTTATGTTTTTAGGATTTGGAGTTAAGGCCGCTGTTGTTCCATTCCACTCTTGGCTTCCAGCTGCCATGGTAGCACCAACACCTGTAAGTTCCCTACTTCATGCAGTTGCAGTGGTTAAATCAGGAATTTTTTCTATAGTTAGGGTTTCTTATTTTATATTTGGAGCACAGGTAATGAGAAGTGTTAATGCTCATATATATGCAAGTGTATTCGTTGTAGTAACTATATTGATGGGATCTTTTCTAGCAATACACCATGATAATTTGAAGAAGAGGCTTGCATATTCAACTATAAGCCAGCTAGGATATATAATTTTAGGCGTAATAATGTTAAATGAAAATGCATTAATAGGTGGAATTTTACATTTGGTTAATCATGCACTTATTAAAATTATTTTATTCTTTTGTGCTGGAGCTATATATACTAAAAAACATATTAAGAATATATCTGATATGAAGGGAATCGGTAAAGAGATGCCTATAACTATGTGGTGTTTTTCAATAGCTTGTATTTCATTGATAGGCATACCTCCTACTAATGGATTTGTTAGCAAATGGTACTTGGCATTAGGAGGATTAAACGCAAATAAGATGATGTTTCCTATAATACTTTTGGTAAGTGCATTTCTGACTAGTATATATTTACTACCTATTATAGTAACTGCATTCTTTGAAAAGAACAATAATATAGAAATTCAAAATAATGACCCTGGAATAAAGATGCTATTTCCTATAATATCTATAACAGTTATTGTTGTGTTACTTGGAATATTTCCTAATGTTGTAGTGAATTTTGTTGAAAAAATAGTTGTAGAGTTAATATAAAGGAGGTTAAAAATGTATTTGATTATAATGATTGTACTTCCGTTAATAGGCTCTTTAATTGGATATATAGTTGGAAGAAAAAATGAAAGATTCAGAAATCTAGTTATAGATATTATAACTGGCATGGAGTTTTTATTGGTAATAATGATGTATCCTAGTGTTTCAAAACAACCTATAGAAGTATTCGTACCTCATATAATGGGAATTGGACTTTATTTAAAAATGGATATGATAAGATATATATTCGTGGTTTTAACATGCTTTATTTGGTTTTTAACTACTATATATTCTACTCAATATCTTATAAAGCATAATCATAGAAATAGGTATTATGCATTTTTTATGATTACGCTTTCGAGCACAGTAGGGATATTTGTATCTGAAAATATACTGAATCTATTTACATTTTTTGAAATTATGGCATTTACATCTTATATGTTAGTTATACACGATAATGATGTTTATTCTCATAAAGCGGGAAGAATCTATTTAGGAATGTCAATAGCTAGTGGAATGATAACATTAATGGGAATATTATTATTATTCGATTATACGAATACATTAAATATATCTGAAATATCATCGGTAATAGATTCTATTGGAAGTATAAAATATACAATAGGTTTTTCTCTTATGATAGGATTTGCTGTTAAGGCCTGCATGTTTCCGCTTCATATATGGCTTCCAAAGGTATATCCAGCAGCACCAACACCTGCAACAGCAGTACTTTCTGGAATACTTGCAAAAGCAGGGGTTTATGGAATAATGATTGTATCAATATCTATAATGGGAAACGATAAACTATTTTGTGAGATTTTACTTATATTATCGTTTATAAGTATGTTCGTAGGTGGGTTTTTAGCAATATTTCAAAGAAATATAAAAAGGATATTAGCGTATAGTAGTATGAGTCAAATTGGATATATATTAATGGGCGTTGCACTTGTTGGATTATTAGGAGAACACAAGGAAATGGCTATATATGGTAGTATGTATCATGTTGTAAACCATGGACTATTTAAGGTACTTCTTTTTATGATTTCGGGTATAATATATATGATATTAGACGAACTTAGTATAAATAAGATACAGGGCTTTGGAAAGCATAAGAATTTATTAAAAGTATTGTTTTTAGTAGGTATGCTTGGTATTATAGGTATGCCTGGTTTTAATGGATTTATAAGCAAGACTATGCTACATCATGCTTTATCAGAGAGTTTTTATGGAAGAGAAGCTATGTTCTTAGAAATATTATTTACAGTTTGTAGTAGTTTTACAGTGGCGTATCTACTTAAAATATTTATAGCTATATTTGTAGAAAAAAATGATGATTTCAAAGGTCAGTATAAAACAAAAATAAAAAAGAGAGCGTTACTTCCTATGATTATATTGAGTATAAGTATAGTATACGTGGCTATAAAACCTTCATTTTTGATACATATTATGAATAAAGAGAGTATGTTTTTCAATATTAAGTTGAGTGGACATTTTGTTATGGATTTTTATACTATAGATAATATAAAAGCATCTATAGTTACTATATTTCTAGGAATAGGTATATATGTTTTATTTATAAGAAAACATTTGTTAGTTGAAGAATTTGGATATAAAGTCTATAAAAATTTATCCCTTGAATGGTTCAACTTAGAAAATGATTTTTATAGACCAGCTTTTAAATTAGTATATAAAGTATTATCTATAGGATTTTCTACAATAGATACATTTGTTATAAATTTGGTAAAGAGCACTAATGAAAATATTAAGAATCTTGCTGATGTTGAAATGACAAATATAAAGTATAATGGGAATAACAGTTATAAAGTTTCTGACATGTCAAAGGAAATAGGAAGCCATTTAAATAGTGTAACTTACTCTGTATTCATAATAGGATTTGTATTGGTTATAATAACTATTATATTAGTAGGTCTTTAGAACTGGTTTTATAAATGCAAATTAGGGTATATAATAAAAAAAATAATAAAAAAGGAAAATAGATAATCATGTCGAAAGATAAAGGGAATGGTCGAAAAATAAAGGGGGTTTAGTTTATGAAAGATAAAGGAATATTACTAGAAACAGGAACTGGTGAAGTCGAAATATTGGAATTTACGATAAATAAAGAAAACTATGCTATTAACGTTATAAAGGTAAAAGAAATACTTGAAGTAGATTATTTAACTAAGATACCTAATAGTCATCCGGCAGTGGCAGGACTTACTTTGGTTAGAGGTGATGTTGTAACATTAATAGATATGAAGTACGTAATAGAAAAACAAAATACAGACATAAAAAAATGTAAAGTAATATTATGCGAATTCAATAACATAAAGGTAGCATTTTGCGTTGACAACATATTAGGAATTCACAGAATAGGATGGAATCAAATTAAAAAAACTGAAAATGTAAATGAATCATCTTTGGTTATTGGAAATATAATATTTAATAATAAAATAATAATGTTGTTGGATTTTGAAAAAATAGTTATGGATATAAGTCCAGCTTCGGGAATAAGTGAAAAAAGAATTAATGATATTGAGGTTAAGGATAGAAGTAAGGTAAAAATGATATTGGCCGATGATTCCCCACTTATAAGAAAGGTACTCAATGACACTCTTGTAAAGGCCGGATTTAGGAATCTGAGATTTTTTGATGATGGAGAACAGGCGTATAACTATTTGAGTTCTATATCTGATGAAAAGGGAGAAAGTTTTATAGATGATGTTCAAATCCTGATAACAGATATTGAAATGCCGCAAATGGATGGTCATACATTGACTAGAAAAATAAAAGAACATAAAGTATTAAAAAGTCTTCCAGTAATAATATTCTCATCTCTTATAACTAATGATTTAATGCACAAAGGGGAATCAGTAGGAGCGGACGCTCAAATGAGCAAGCCTGAGGTTGGGAAACTTGTAAACTTAATAGACAAATTAACAGTAGATAAATAATAAAAAATGCGATATCAAAACGATATCGTATTTTTTTATATTGACAAATAGGGGAAAATGATTTAATATATTAAGTGAGAATGATTATTAATAACAATATTTTAAGGAGTGAGTTGAATGAGTATAGTAATATATGGTGGTCATGATAGAATGGAAAGAATTTATATAGATGAAGCTAAAAAATATGGAGTAAAAGCTAAGGTGTATACATACGGCAGAAATGATATGACAAAATCTATAGGAAAGAGTGATGGAATAGTTATATTTACAGATACCATATCTCATAAAGTTGCAAGTACTGTATCAAAGGAAGCAAAGAAAAGAAATATACCAGTAGTTGTCTGTCACAATAGTAGCAAGACATCTTTTGGTAATACTATGAAAGAGATGACGTGTTAGTATATGCTTTGAATAATGAATGAAAATCAATACAACAATAAGGAGCTGATAAAATGGCTACATTTATTATAGGTGGTATAGTAATCGGTTATGGTGTATATACATTGGGTAAAACTTTAAAAAAAGAAGCTAAAGGAGAATGCATAGGTTGTAGTGGATGTACGGCTACAAGTTGTAGTTCAAGAAAAGATGATTAAATTTAATAACTACATATTTTTATACATTAAACTAACCCCTTAGAGTATATACAGGCAAAATTACCTGTAAAATACTTTAAGGGGTTAGTTTTATTCTTCTGTTTGTTTACTTCCTATACAAATTACCTCTTTCATTTTAGACATTATATGTTCATATCCACCTTTACTGTGAGGTATTGTGCAGTCAGAACAGTCTTTAATATTATTTTTATATTTAAAATTTCCACCACATGTATCTTTTAGCATATATAAAGGACAAAAACAAAATAGACAATTAAAATTTTTAGGATCCTTTACCTTATGACATGGAAAGTATTCGCATTTATTATTTTGAACAAACTTATAATTTTCACTCATATTTATATCCCCCTTTTTAATACTATATTATATAATATAGTATTAAAAAGGGGGATATAAATATGTAAGATTTGTTGAATTTGATGAAATATAGGTCTAATGTCATGTGGTTATTAATTAATTATATTGGGTATAATTAATTAGTGAGTAGGACTCTTATATTATTTAGATGTTTTAATTTATTGATGTATTAAGAAAGGAAGGTACTGATTGGCATATAATACTATAGACCTAATAGACAAAGCAATAGACATGGCAGAAAAGAGAAAAGGTATATATAAGCACATTGCAAATGATAATCCTCAAAACAAAGGAATTAGTATAGTTGTAAATACTTTAGTTAGAGGGTTAGATAAAAATATAGAATGTTATAATAGACTAAAAATATATATAGAACAAAATGAAGAAGTATCGGAGGAAATTGATTTTTTGATATATGATAAGATTTTATTTTTGGTTAATCAATTTAAAAAAAGATTAATGAATCCAAAAATTTCTGATACTAAAAGTCTTTTAAAATTCTCTTTGAATTTAGAAAAAGAAATATATGCATTATTTATAGATATACAAGGAAGACTAATTATAAAAGAAGAAGATGTAGAAACTAATACATATAGGTTTTTATCGAATATTATAAAAGAAAAAGAAGAATATCTTGAAAACCTAGAAGCATTTGCTAACAGACAAGGCTAGATACATATTTAGCCTTATTTTTTGTTTACACCAAACTAATGTTCTTGTATAATCTGAATAAGCACATATATGTATTAAAATTAACGAATTATAATAAATTAATTTATTATAATTAAAAATAACAACAAATGGTATAATAAATAATATAAGAATTTAAAAAGAGGTGATTGTATGGATAAAAAGAATGAAAAGGCATTGTTAGTTGGGCTCAACATAACTAATGTATTCAAAAAAGAAGATGATATAGATATTTATGATTCTATGGATGAATTGGAGGAATTAGCTAAGGCTGCAGGGGCCGAGGTTATAGAAAAGATAATTCAAAATAAGGAATCAAGAGATGTTGCACTATATATAGGGAAGGGAAAATTGGAAGAAATAAAAATTTATTGTGAAAGCTTAGGTGTTAATGTAGTTATATTTAATGATGAACTTTCAGGAGCACAAATGAGAAATTTAGAAGAATTATTAAATGTAAAAGTTATAGATAGAACAGCACTTATACTTGATATATTTGCTCAAAGAGCATTATCAAGAGAAGGAAAGCTTCAAGTAGAGCTTGCTCAGTTGAAATATAGGCTTCCTAGACTTTCGGGATTTGGTAAAGAAATGTCAAAAACAGGTGCAGGTATTGGAACTAGAGGGCCTGGAGAGCAAAAGTTAGAAGTAGATAAAAGACATATATTAAATAAAATATCTGATATTAGAAAAGAACTTAAAGAAGTAAAGAAAAACAGAGAAACACAAAGATCGCAAAGGCTTAAAAATAGTATACCAATAGTTGCCTTAGTAGGATACACTAATGCAGGAAAATCTACTCTCACAAATGAAATTATGAAGACTCACAAGGATTATGAAATAGAAAAAGAAGTTCTTTCAAAGGATATGCTATTTGCAACTCTTGATGTTACTTTAAGAAAAGCAGCACTTTCTAATAAAAAAGAGTTTTTAGTAGTAGATACAGTTGGATTCGTAAGTAAACTGCCTCATGATTTAGTAGATGCATTCAAAGCGACACTTGAAGAAGTTAGGTATGCAGATTTGATAATTCACGTTGTAGATGCATCTAATGATTGTTATGATATACAAATGAATACGACCCTTGATGTCTTAAAAGAGTTAAAAGCACTTGATAAGCCTGTTATAACTGTATTTAATAAGGTTGATAAGCTAGGATATGATGTAGATGCGAAGAAAGATGAGGATGTGTTATTTATATCGTGTAAAACTGGTTATAACATAGATAAACTTTTAGAAAAAATAAAAGAAAAAATAATGGGAAATCTTCACGATGTATCTTTGCTGATTCCATATAATAAAGGAGAAGTATTTAATACTATCAAAAATAAGAATAATGTTGATGAGTTTGAATATAAGGAAGATGGGATATTCGTAGCTGTAACACTTGATGATATGGACTATGGGAAGTACAAGGAGTATGAAGTGAATTGAAATCTGGAGGATAAAAGCGGTGTTGAGTTGGGATGATATAGATAGCTTAGAAGATTTTAAAATCACATATTTGTTATATCAAGAAGGAAAAAATATAAATCAGATAAGTAAAATAAGAAATATGAAAATTGATGATGTAAATAAAGATATAATAAAGTACAAGCAAATTTTGAGCCAAACTAAGCCAAATAATAAAAACATTATAGAAATACTACTTGAAGAAGATAAAAATTCAAGGATTGATATTATAAATTCACTAAATGAAAGTGAATTAAACAATGTAAAAAAATTGTTGTATAAAAGAATTATTATAGAAAAAAATGTAGATGATTTGATGATACTTCTTTGGATCTGTGGAGAACTAAAAGATTGTAGATTATTGGATAAAGTTCATATATGTTCTAAACATCCTCATGGAGGTGTAAGAAGAATGGCATATTCTGCTATGGGCAAGATAGGTTCAGATGCAAGTATAAATTATTTGCATAAGGGACTTATAGATGCAAAACCACAGGTTAGACAATATTGTGCTAAATCTTTATGCAAAATAGGAAATGAAATTACATTAAAAAAGCTAAAAAATTTGATAAACAACCCTAATGAAAAAGAATATGTAAAAAGAGCTTTCTTAGAAGCTATAGATATTATTGGAAATATGAAAAATAAAAATTGATTATTATCCTCATAAGCACTATTTAAAAAACATATATTAATAATACAAACAAAAACCCAAAAAGATGAGATCATATGGTCATATAATCTTAATTATAATTTATACAAATATAATATAAGGGGGAGTTTAAAATGCTTTTTAGAAATTGTGCAGGAGGAATAGTTTTTTATGGAAATAAAGTATTGATATTAAAAAATGAAAAAAGTGAATGGGTATTACCAAAAGGGATAATTAAAGGTAATAGTATTCCAGCTGAAGTGGCTATAGATAAGGTTAAACATGAATGTGGTGTAAATACTAAAATATTATCAACGGCAGGTCAGACTAATTATGAATTCTATTCAATAAGCAGAAAAACTCCAGTATGTAATGAAATAGTATGGTATGTTATGGAATCGAATGATGTTAAATGCAATATAAACAAAGAATTAGGATTTGTAGATGGTGGATTTTATAAAATAAAAGATGCACTAGAACTTATAACTTATAGCCAAGATAAATCTATTGTTAATTTGTCTTTTAAAAAATACAAAAATTTGAAAAAAGAAATGTAATTTCAAAAAGTATTAAAACTTAAATTTTAGGTTAAACTATATTTGACTTAAATTTAAGGAGGCATATAAGTATGGATAATTTAAATATGAGTGAATTAAAAGCAATAGCAACTAGATGCAGTCAATATAGTCCAATAGAAAGTCAGTTCACATCATCTACTGGTGAGAATGAAGACAATTGTTCAAAGTGTAATCACTATGAAAATAGTAAATGTACATTAGATTTAATTGATGAGATTAGAAGCAATATGCAATAAACTATATTTAATAAAAAAGCCTTATTTTAAAAAAATAAGGCTTTTCTATTGTATAAATTAAATAGAATACTATAATTAAATATACACATATGAAAATAATAATTAGTATTAAATAAAAAAATATATATAAAAAAATTTTAAGTGTTGACGAAATTGTATTTAGGTAATATAATCAATCTCAAATAAAAAAAGCTATAACAAAATAATAATTTAAAAGTTTAGAAGGGTAGTAGTAAATAATTTCTATTTTAAGAGAGTGGATGGTTGGTGTGAATCCATAATAAGAGTTATTGAATCCGACCTGGAACTGCATAGGGGTAAAAACTTATGCCGGAATTTCCGTTAAAGATTAAAGACTGTATATACAGTAAAACAAGGTGGTACCACGTGGATAATATCTCCGTCCTTGACTAACGTCAAGGATGGGGATTTTTTTATTATAAATAAATTATATTATTTTAGGAGAGATGAGAAATGAAAGTAGATAAAATTTTAATGACTCCAGGACCTACTAATGTTCCTAAAAGGGTTTTAAATAAAATGGCTGAGAGTATGATTCATCATAGAACTGATGAGTTCGCAAATATATTTAAAGAATTTAATGAAAGGCTTAAGTATGTATTTCAAACAGATAATACAGTACTTACCTTTCCGTCATCAGGTACAGGTGGATTAGAAGCTAGTATTGTGAATATGTTCTCTAAAAAAGACAAGGTGTTAATAGTATCTATAGGAGTTTTTGGAGATAGATTTGCAGATATAGCAAGGATATATGATATAGAAGTTGATAAATTAGATATACCTTGGGGAAAGGGAGTTGAGATTGAGGATATACAATCTAGATTAACTGATCAGCATAAAGCACTGATAGTTACTCATAATGAAACATCTACAGGTGCTAATAACAATATACAAGAAATAGGAAAGTTCATGAAAAATAAAAAACAGCTTTACATAGTGGATGCAGTCAGTTCTTTAGGAGCTATTGAAATAAAGATGGACGATTGGAATATAGATATATTAGTAAGTGGGTCACAAAAAGCTTTAATGTCACCACCTGGACTAAGTTTTATAGCAGTTAGTGAAAAAGGTTGGAAATTTAATCAAAAATCTAACATACCTAAATACTACTTTGATTTTAAAAAGGCTAAAGATAGTATAGATAAAGAATTACCACAAACTCCTTATACTCCTGCTGTAACACTTATAATTGGGGCGAATGAGGCTCTAAAAATGATACAAGAAGAAGGTATTGACAATGCTTGTAAAAGGCATGAAAGATTGGCCTATGTATTTAGAAATGGTGTAAAAAATATGGGATTAGAATTTTTTGTAGATGAAAAATATCAATCCAATACGGTCACTTCTATAAAAATGAAAAATAAAGCGGTTAATGTTAAAACAATAATGGAGAAAGAGTTTAACATAGTAATAGCAGCTGGCCAAGGAAAATTAAAGAATGAAATTATAAGAATAGGACATATGGGTTGTGTTGATGAAAAAATGATAAATAAAACACTACATGCATTAAATCAAACTTTAAAAAATTTTTAGCTAAAAAATGTGTATACTGAATACTTAATACAAAATTGGAGGAGATTATATTGAAAAATAAGGTTATAATTACAGAGATGATAGATAAAGAAGGAATAAAGATATTAGAAAAAATAGTAGATGTAGATATAAAAGTAGGTATTTCAAGAGAGGAATTATTGAATATAATACATGAATATAATGCTATTATAGTTAGAAGCAATACTATGGTTAATAAAGAATTATTAGATAAAGGTATAAATCTTAAAATAGTAGGAAGAGCTGGAAATGGTATAGATAATATAGATGTAGAAACAGCTACTAAAAGAGGTATAATTGTAGCAAATACCCCTCAAAGTAATACTATGTCTGCTTGTGAACTTACTATAGGTCTTTTACTTTCTCAATCAAGAAATATACCTCAAGCTAATGAAGATACAAAACTAGGTAATTGGGGAAGAAATTCTTTTAAAGGTGTAGAACTTTATGGAAAAACTCTTGGAATAATAGGTCTTGGAAAGATAGGATCTTTGGTTGCAACTAGAATGAAGGCTTTTGGAATGAATATAATAGCGTATGATCCGTATATAAAAGATGAAAGATTTGAAAAATTCGAGGCGACTAAAAAGGATGTATTAAAGGATTTATTACAAGAGTCAGACTTTATTACTGTACATACTCCTAAAACAGAAGAAACTATAAATATAATAGATTACGATGAAATAGAATGTATGAAAATGGGAGTTAGACTGGTCAATGCAGCTAGGGGTGGAATTGTAAATGAGGATGCATTATTAAAAGGAATACAGGATGGTAAAATAGCAAGTGCAGCTCTTGATGTTCATAAAATAGAGCCTTGCGTTAATAGTAAGTTATTTGATCATCCAAATATAGTAGTTACTCCTCATATAGGAGCAGGAACCATAGAAGCACAAGAAAATGTTGGAAAGACAATTGCTAATCAGATTATAAATGGACTAAATGGCGATATTGTCACTAATGCAGTTAATCTTCCAACTATTCATAGAGAAGAGCTTAAGGTAATTAAGCCTTATATTGAACTTGCAGAAAAACTAGGAAAAATATATTATCAGATTCATAATGAGGCAATTGAATTTGTAGATATTCAATATCATGGAAATATAGCTTCTCAAGATGTTCAAATGGTTACTATAGCTTTTATAAAAGGTCTTTTAGAACCCGTTATGAAGGAGAATGTAAACTATATAAATGCTCATTTATGTGCTAAAAATAGAGGGATAATTGTAAATGAAGAAAAGAAAAAAGAGAATTATAAAAATTATGTAGACTCAATGTCTATAAAAATAAAAAATAAAAATGGTGAATTTACTTTGCTTGGGAGCTTATCTTCAAAAAAGGAAGGAAAGCTTGTTGAAATTCATGGATATGAAGTAGATGTAAACCCAACTAGACACATGTTGTTTATACAAAACTGGGATGTTCCAGGGGTAATAGGTGATATAGGAATGGTCCTAGGAAAGAACCATGTAAATGTTGCAACTATGCAAGTTGGTAGAAATATAAAAGGGGAAAAAGCTTTAATGATATTAAATATAGATGAAGGAGTATCAAAAGAGTCTATTGAAGATGTATCAAATGTTAAAAATGTATTATGGGCTAAAGGTATAAAGTTATAGGGAGTGATTTTATGAAAATAGGATATGCAGCATCTGTTGGAGAAGAAAGCATACTTGATTGTATGGAATTTGCTAAAATCAATGGATTCAATGCAGTTGAAATAAATATGAATATGAAGTGTTTTTTTCCTGAAAATTATGATGAGAAAGATATAGAAAATATAAAAAAATATAAAAAAGAAAATAATATAGAGATTACTATGCATGCACCTGAGGACATATCTCTTTTAACTCTTCACGAAAATGTTAGAAATGCTGGTATTGATAGATTGAAAGCAATTATAGAATTTGGAAAAAATATAGATGCAAGTAGAATAACAATACACATAGGAGTGACTCCTTATTTTACATTAACAGATAAACAGTATTATTTAGATGATATATATTATGAAGAATATAGAAGTATTTTAAAACATTCTTTAATGGATTTGAGCGATTGTTGTAAAGATAAGATTAAACTTTGTGTTGAAAATTCAGGACGATTTACTAAAAGACTATATCAAGAGGTTTTATCAGACATTATATATAAAAAAAATATATTCTTAACTTGGGATATAGGTCATTCTTATTTAGAAACATACGATGAAATAAAATTTTTTAAAAATAATATAAATAAAATTAAAACTATTCATGTTCATGATGTAAATGATATAAGTGACCATCAAGTGGTAGGAGATGGAAAACTTGATTTTTCAAAGTATATAGAAGATATAGGATGTGAAGATAAGATTTATATATTAGAGGTAAGACCTAGAGAAAAAGCTTTGAAATCATTAAAAAATTTCAGAAAGTTTATAGAAAACTAAAATTTTATTATTGACGAAACTAAAAGTGTATTGTATTATTATGAAATAACAAGTGAACGAAAAAAAGATAGAGGTTGCATTGTTTAATAGTACTGCTTTGGAGTTAAGCACTATGAAGAAGCATGAAAGGAAATAATGCCGAAGTTTTACAACTGATGCTTTAAGGTTGTAGAGTTGGGGTTGCATATAATATGTGCAACACTGTCACAAATATTTATTTGTGGAGAGCTATCATTCAAATGGAAGTAGGCAATTAATCCTATTCATAAGGTATTAATTTAAATATGCTTATTTAACCTTGAGTGAAGACTCAAGGTTTTTTTGTTTTGATGGACTTTTCTCCAAAAAATTTCGCTTGTACCAATAAATTTGAGGAGGAGTAAAAATGAGAAAAAGAGGATTTATTTTAATTTTAACTTTTATGATGTTTGCTTTATGTATGAATCTGGGTTTTGCGGAGGAATTAGACCCAGCTCAAGTTAATGCAGATAAGTTTGGGTTATTGACTTTATTGCCACCGTTAGTTGCTATAGTATTAGCATTTATAACTAAGAATGTCGTATTATCATTGTTTTTAGGTGTATTTTCGGGAACCTTTTTAGTTAGTTTAAGTGGTTCTAATATCTTTATGGCTTTATTTAATGGATTTTTATCTATAATAGACAAGGTTTTAGCGTCGTTAGCAGACCCTTGGGATGCAGGTATTATTCTTCAGTGTTTAACTATAGGTGGACTTATTGCACTTATAACTAGAATGGGTGGAGCTAAAGCTATAGCTGAGAGTCTTGCTAAAAGAGCCAAGTCTGCTAGAAGTGCTCAAATATTTACTTGGATTTTAGGATTAATAGTATTCTTTGATGATTATGCAAATGCACTTATAGTAGGACCTATAATGAGACCTGTAACAGATAAAATGAAAATATCAAGAGAAAAATTATCGTTTATAATAGATGCAACTGCAGCTCCTATAGCTGGTATTGCTATTATATCTACTTGGATTGGTTATGAAATAAGCTTAATAAAGGATGCTTATGCAAGTATAGGTCAGCAGGTGAATGCTTATTCTGTATTTATATCTACTATTCCTTATAGATTTTACAATATATTAATTCTTGTATTCATAGTTTGTACTGCTCTATTCTTAAGAGAATTTGGACCAATGCTTAAGTCTGAGAGAAGAGCTAGAACTAGTGGGAAGGTTTTAGCTGATGAAATAGACTCGAGATTTGAAGAAGAAAGTAAAGAAATTCAACCTAAAGAGGGAATTAAGCTTAGTGTATGGAATGCAATAATTCCTATAGGTGTTTTAATATTTGCATCTTTACTTGGTTTTTACTACAATGGATACAATACTATAATGGGTGGAGAAGATACTGTTTTAATAGAATTATTAAAGAATTCTCCTGTTTCATTTGCAGCTGTTAGAGAAACTTTTGGAGCATCTGATGCTAGTATCGTATTATTTCAGGGTGCACTATTTGCAAGTATAGTAGCTATTGTAATGGGTACTAGTCAAAAAATATTTAAGGTATCAGAAGCTATTGATACGTGGGTAAAAGGAATGAATTCGTTAGTTATAACAGGTGTTATATTATTACTTGCATGGTCTTTAAGTAGTGTTATAAAAGAACTTGGAACTGCTAAGTTTTTAGTATCTGTATTATCTGGTGCTATACCAAAGTTCTTACTTCCATCTATAATATTTGCACTTGCAGCTGTTATATCTTTTGCAACAGGTACATCTTATGGAACGATGGGTATACTTATGCCTCTTACTATACCTCTTGCACATGCTATATCGCCAGAGTCTTCATATATTATAATGAGTGCTGGAGCTGTTTTAACTGGAGCTACTTTTGGGGATCATTGTTCACCTATTTCAGATACAACTATATTATCTTCAATGGGAGCAGGATGTAACCATATAGATCATGTTAATACTCAAATTGTATATGCTTTAACAGTAGGTGCTATATCTATATTATTTGGATATTTACCAGCAGGTTTAGGAGTTTCTGTATATTTGACGCTTCCAATAGCTATTTTAGCAATAATTGGTACTGTGTATTTTGTAGGAACTCCAGTAGAGGATGCAGAAAGTGCATCTTTAAAGGATGTAGCTGATTTATAATCATCATTATGTAATCGCAAAAATGACGTTTATTGAAATGTATTTCAATGAACGTCATTTTTAGTTTACTAAATATAAATAAGGTATATATGGATATGAGGCCTGTAAAAAAATAGGAATGTATAATCGTTTTTTATTGTATATACATGTGTTATAATATATAGGTTATTATATAAACTTGTAAGATATAGACAAAAAGGAGAGAAAATATATATGGATGCATTTTGGAAAGCTACATATGACTCAAAAAGTTTTAATCTTTATTCAAAAAGTCATATAACAACTTTGATAATAATAGGGGCTATTATCTTAGGAATGTTTTTAATGAGAGAATATATACATAAAAATAGAAGAAAAGTGGGGCTTAGTATAGGGATAATGCTTATTGTTCAACAATTTTTTATGTATTCTTGGTATGTAACTTCTGGAAATTTTACGTTGCAAGAATCTCTACCTTTATATATATGTAGGGTAACGACTATTTTGTGTATTGTAATGATTTTAAAAGAGAGTTATGGTTTTTTTGAAGTAGCTTATTTTTGGGGAATGTCAGGTAGTGTTGTTGCTTTAATAACTCCTGATCCTGGGTTTGAATTTCCTCATGTTATGTTTGTACAATTTTTTATGGGCCATGGCGGGATGCTAATATCTGTATTATTTATGATGTGTTTTTACAAATTTGAACCAAAACTATCATCGCTTAAAAAAACTATAAACTGGACAATAGTATACTTTGCAGGAGTAGAGGTAGTAAACTATGCTATAGGAGCTAATTATTCATATTTAAGAAGCAAGCCACTGAGTAAAAGTCCACTTGACTATTTACCACCTTATCCATATTATGTTCCTATACTTGCCATTATAGCAGTAGGTATATTTTCACTATGGTATATACCTTTTTATATAAGAGATAAAAAAAATGAAATAATAAAAGAAAAAGAAGAAGTGACTAGTTATTAATAAGAGTCTGTTGATTATTTAATCAACAGACTTTTTGGGAGGTATGTATATGATAAAACAATATAAAACTATACATGAATACGGACAAGATGAAGTTATAATAGAAAAGTCTAGATTTATAGGCTATGCAAAACCTGTTGAGACTGAAGAAGAAGCTATGGAATTTATCAATGAAATCAAAAAAAAGCACAAGGATGCAACTCATAACGTATGGGCATATACATTAGGTATGAATATGGATATTCAAAGATACAGTGATGATGGAGAACCATCAGGAACGGCTGGCATACCTAGCCTTGAAGTTATAAAAAAAGAAGATTTGAGAAATGTAGCAGTAGTTGTTACAAGATATTTTGGAGGAATAAAATTAGGAGCAGGTGGACTTGTTAGAGCGTATACAAAAGGAGCTAAGATAGGGCTTAATTCATCAAAAATAATAGATAAAATTTTATATACTGATATAAGATTTAAAATGGATTATACTCTTTTAGGAAAAGTTCAAAATGAACTTATGAATTTGGGATACATAATAAAAGAAATATTATATGAAGATATGGTTACAATAGTAGTATACTCAAAATCAGATGAAGTAGAAGTAGTAAAGAATAAAATAATAGATATAACAAGTTCTAATGTTGAAGTTGAACAAAAGGAAGATTTTTATCTATCAAAATATAATGATGAAATACTTTTAGATTAAGTTATAATGGGTATAAATCCTTATGACAGGAGGGTATAGTATGACAATTGAAAAACTAAAACAAGAAATGATAGAAATGAAAAAATGGGTAGTTGTAGGAGTTACAGAAGATAAGAGTAAATATGGGTATAAAATATTCAAAAAACTAAATGATAAGGGTTATATAACACACGGAGTTAACCCTAAGTACAACGAGATAGAAGGGTATCAAATATATGAATCTATAAAAGATATACCAGAAAAAGTTGATTGTGTAAGTGTAGTAGTTAATCCTAAAATATCAAACAAACTACTTGATGATATATCAGAGCTTGGATTAAAAAATGTATGGTTTCAACCTGGAAGTTTTGATGAAGAGACGATAGATAAGGCTAACAAACTTGGACTTAATATAGTTTACTATGATTGCTTATATGTAGAACTAGGATAAAAAAATGAAGATAAAGTGAGGTCACTGAAAAACAATAAGTTTTTCAGTGACCTCACTTTGGAGTAGTGTCTTTTCTCTGTAAACCTTTTTTTATTTCGTAAACTCCCATTATAAATAAAAATACTCCGAATATCTTTCTTAAAAAATCGGAGTTTAAATTTGATGATATTTTGGATCCTAACAAAGCACCTATTACTCCAAATGAAACTATAGGTAGTATAACTTTATACTCCACACTCTTATTTTTTATGTGAAAAATAAGTGCAAATATAGTCATTGGAATAGATGCCAATAAATTAACACTTTGAGCCATTTTTTGATCTATAGAAGTTAAAAATAATAGAGAAGGTATAAGAATTGTTCCTCCACCTATACCCATACCACCTATAATACCTGATAAAATCCCTATTAATATAAGCATTAAAACACCATCCTTAAGGAAGCTATTATCATAAAAAATCCAAATATTAATCTAAGTTTTGGACCTGAAAATTTGTTCAAAAGTCTAGCTCCTATAATTCCTCCGATAGTGGCTCCAATAGCAACTTTATAGGTAACACCTAAATTAAATATACCATTTTTTATGTATATAAATGAACTGGTAAGTGTAAAAAATATTATTATGCTAAGAGCAGTTGCATGAGATTTATGTTCCTCTATTTCTAAAATGTTATTAAGAGCAGGAACGAGTATACTTCCACCACCAGAACCGAATATACCATTTATAAACCCTGTTATAAAACCTATCAATATAGTTTTTATATTCATATTTTATCACCAGTATTATTTTTATCATAAACTACGAAATATATTTATGATATAATTAAATTTATGTAAAATAAATTAATAAATTTGACTTATAATAAATAGAGATATATATATAGAAAGGGGTTATGGAATGTTGACTATAGAACAAAAAATAGAAAAAACTGTACAGTGGTTGAGAGAACAAGTTAGAATATCTGGTACTAATGGATTGGTAGTAGGAATTTCTGGAGGTATAGACTCAGCTCTTGTTGCTTGTTTGATTAAAAAGGCATTTCCTGATAATTCATTAGGAGTAATTATGCCAATAAAAAGTAATCCTAAGGATAGAGAAGATGCTTTAAAGGTTGTTAAGGCTTGTAACATAAAGTACTTGGATTTAGATTTAACTGAAGTTCAATCTAAATTGTTCGATATAGTAATTGATAACATGAAAGATAAGGGTATATATAATGAAGATAACGCTAGAATATCAGATGCCAATCTAAGAGCTAGAGTGAGAATGAGCACTCTTTATACAGTAGCGAATAATTTAAACTATATGGTAGTTGGAACTGATAATGCAGCTGAAGTACATACTGGATATTTTACTAAATACGGTGATGGAGGGGTAGATATACTTCCTATATCTAACTTAACAAAGAGAGAAGTTTATGAATGGTCAGAGGTTTTAGGTGTTCCTGAATCTGTCTTAAATAGAGCGCCATCTGCAGGTCTTTGGGAAGGACAAACTGATGAGAATGAAATGGGAACAACTTATGACATGATAGATAAAGTAGTTAAAGGAGAAGATGTGCCTCAAAAGGACAAGGAGATAATAGATAGATTACATAAAAGATCAGAGCACAAAAGAATTATGCCTCCAAAGCCTCCAATTTTCTAGTTTGTTTACTAAAATGAAAATTTATGTTAAAATTACAATGTTTAATGTTGATATTAAGGAGTGAGAGATTGTGGGACGTATAGGAAATATAATTAATAGAAAAGGTAAGCAAGATGCAAAAAGAGCTCAAGTTTTTACTAAGTACGCAAGACTTATAACTGTTGCAGCAAGACAAGGTGGAGCAGATCCTGAATATAATGCAACACTTAAAACAGCTATAGATAAGGCTAAGGCTAATAATATGCCTAATGATAATATAGATAGAGCTGTTAAAAAAGGAGCTGGCGGGCTTGATGGAGACAACTATGAGGCTGTTGTATATGAAGGATATGGACCTGGTGGAGTAGCAGTTATAGTAGAAGCATTAACTGATAACAAGAACAGAACTGCTGGAAATGTAAGATATTATTTCGATAAAAACGGCGGAAATCTAGGAACTTCAGGGTGTGTTGGATTCATGTTTGATAGAAAAGGTCAAATAATGATAAGTAATGAAGGTATAGATGAAGAAGAGTTAATGGATATAGCTTTAGAAGCTGGTGCTGAAGATTTCATAGTTGAAGAAGATGGATTTGAAGTTTTAACAGCTCCAGAAGATTTTAGTGCTGTAAGTGATGCATTAAAAGAAAAAGGATATGAGTTTATAGCAGCAGATGTAAAAATGCTTCCTCAAACTACTGCAAAGCTTGATACTGAAGACTTAGTTAAGTCTATGAATAAGATGATAGATATGATGGAAGATGATGATGATATACAAGAAGTTTACCATAACTGGGAACTGGAAGAGTAATCATTGAAATTTGAACGTTTATCAAGGTTTTTACGTGGGTTTGAATTAAGAATATACACAATGTATATCGCCTTTCTATATGGACATGTATCAAAATGTCTATGTAGGAGGGTGATTTTTTTGTATTTTTAAGTTTTTATGGATATCTAGATGTATATAATAATGTAGGGTTTAAAAGACCGTATCTATGGAGAAGCTTCCATAGAGAGGAGGCTATTAAATTATGCATGACGATAAAAAATTAAACATATTTATTCAAGGAATGGACTGTGCTATAGAGAGTATACAGATGTGCTTAGAGAAATACGATGAAGAGCTATCTGTAGAGGAAAAAATAGCATATAAGAAGTTGGTAGAAGGATATCAAGATACAAAATCGAATGTTGAGTCTAAAATATGTAATAAGGAAATCCAATAAATGAGGATAGTATTAACAGATAAGTCTATTTTTTATTTTAAATATTTCTAGACTGCTTGTCGAATTTATTTGACAAGCAGTTTTTATTTTGAAAATATTTATGATGTAAACTATCTGAATAAATATTATGATGAAATATAAAAAATTACAAAAAATTGTCGTAAAATATAGAATTTTCTTAAATGTTGTTATATAATATATTAAATTAAAATTTATATATAATTTTAAAATAGGATTAAGATTTAAAGGAGGTAAATACTATGATGGAAAAGAAATATGGCCTTTGGACCACTGTTGCTATGGTTATTGGTATAGTAATAGGGTCAGGAGTATTTTTTAAGGCAGATAATATTCTTATGGCTTCTGGAGGGAATGTAAAAACAGCTTTAATGGCTTGGTTAGTTGGAGCAATTTCTATGATTTTTGGAGCTTTGGTTTTTGCAGAGTGTTCTAATAGGTTTGAAAGATCTAACGGAATAGTTGACTATGCTGAGAGTATAGTTTCAGAAAAGTTTGCTTATTTAATAGGTTGGTTTAATGCAATTATTTATTATCCAGCATTAGCTGCCGTACTAGCATGGGTAGCTGCTAATTATACTGCTATTTTATTTAATAAAGAGGGTAACTTTGTATGGATTGTGTCTGCTATATATATGATAGGGATATATGCTATGAACTATTTATCGCCTATATTATCAGGTAAGTTCCAAGTCGCGTCAACGGCAATCAAAGTAGTTCCTTTAATTGTTATAGCAATGGTTGGTATATTTCAGGGAGTTAATAATGGAATCTTGCTTGAAAACTTTACTAAAGCTACAGGTGCTGTGGGTGGAGGAAATGGATTTGCAGCTGCTGTACTTGGAACTGCGTTTGCATATGAAGGATGGATTATTGCAACAACAATCAATGGAGAGATAAAGGATTCTAAAAAGACTCTTCCTAAAGCTCTTATATTCGGAAGTTCAGCTATAGTGGTTATATATATTTCATATTTCCTTGGTATAGTTGGAATTATTCCAGCTGAGACTATTTTACAACAAGGAGACAATGCTGTTAATCTTGCTGCTAGTGTTGTATTTGGAAGTTTAGGAGCATCTGTTCTTACTACATTTATAATAGTATCTTGTTTAGGTACTCTTAATGGACTTATACTTGGAGGTTCCCGTTCTTTTTATTCATTAGCCATTCGAGGGCAAGGTATAAAGCCTGAAATTTTTTCTAAAGTAGATAGTAAAACTAATATGCCTACTAATTCAGCTATGGCAAGTTTTGGCTTGATTTGTGTATATTTAGTAGTTTGGTATATGAATTTTGCAGGATTATTCCCTGGTGAAATGTTCATAGATGTTTCGGAATTACCGATAGCTTTAATTTATGCATTTTATATTGTTATTTATGTTGCATTTATGATTAAAATGAATGACTTATCCACTATTAAAAGGATTATTATTCCTATACTTGCACTTATGGGGGCTTTGATAGTTGTTTATGGTGGGATTTCTAAGCCTTCTGTAAAAGTTGATTTAGGTATTTCTGCTATTGTATTTCTTTCAGGTTTATTATTTTATAGAAAAGAAGTAAAATAAAGATTACATTAATCTTTAAAGGAGTATATTTTATAAAATTATAGATGTTAAATATGATGATTTCTGTATTAAACAGAGATCATTTTTTTTATAGTTATATGCATAGATAGCAATATAGAAATTAAAAATAATTGTAAAAAAATGAAAAATATTATACAATATTTAGTGATGATTAGGGTGTTTTGATGGTGTAGTAAAGCTTAATTATGGCATTAAGTTTTATGTAATAGCTAATATATAAAATAGAGATAGTTTACTTGAAATTTGAGGTAAAAATATATAAATAGGGAAGTGTAAGATGAAATTAAATAAAAGAGAATTAGATTTAATATCACTTAGTCTATTTAGATTAACAATAGAGAAGAAAGCATTACTAGGTGATAGAAATGATAAAGATATAATTGAAACTATAGAAGAATTAAAGAAATTAAGTTCTAAAATTGATGCTGAAAGATTTTTAAAATAATGTTTATTTTAAAAACTAATATAAATATTGAGTACGAGAATAAAATTTAACTAAATTAAAAATAATATAAAAATAAGAGTTTGAATTCAAACTCTTATTTTTATATATAGAATAGTAGAAACTAAATTTTGTTTGGAGGAAAACCTATGAATATTATAGCCGTGTGGGGTGAAGTTATTAAGAATAGTAATAAATTAAGAGCAAGTATAAAAAATATAGATATAAAACAATATGATTTGAATAATCTATCAAGATATTGCCAAGCGTATTTTGATAATACTAAAAAATTTAGAAGTTTAATATCAGATAAAAACCATAGTACGACTCATAAAATATATAATGCATATCTAGAAGCTAATTTTGGAATTGTAGCTACTGAATTTATGAACCTTAAAGAGAAAGATATCGATGTATATAATGATTTAATAAATACCATGGATTATCTTGATATAAAAGAATTAGTATATTACAATGAAAAACTTATAGAAGATTATACACCATATGATATTCATATATTAAAAGGTAAAAAAGATGAAGAATATAATGGGTGGTACTAGATTTTTAGATTATTTCAAATGTAGCATTTACTTGTGCAGAAATTTCAATAAGTCCACTTTGAATAGGTGGGGCATTATTTTTATATGCATAATTTGTAGGATATACTTGAGATTGACCAAATGATGTTTCTTTTATACTTAAAGGAATATTATTAACCTTTGTACTTAAGGAACTTGCTACATTATTTGCTTTTCTTACAGAGTCTTTAACCGCTAAATCTAAGGTTTTATCATAATAGTATTTTTCATTAGACAAGCTAAAGGTTACTCCACCTTCTATGTTAGCTCCGTTTCTAATTGATACATCGTAAACCTCTCCTACTTGATTTATATCTTTTATTGTTACTTGAAGAATATGTTTTACTTCATAGTTTCTAAATTTTTGTTTCCCATTTATATAATCGTAGTTTATATTTACTGAATAATTTATAGTCTGTATATCCTCATTTTCTATTCCTATGTTGTTTAAAGCCTTGATTACGTTGTTTGACTGTTTTGTATTTTCAGCTTGTGCTCTTTGTAGGTCCTTATCTTGGGTTACAACTCCTATTATTACTGTTGCTACATCTGGGGGCACTTGTATAGATCCGGTTCCTACAACTGATATTGTTTTATGATTTTTAGTTTGATTCTCATCATTTCTATTCACTGAGGGTCTTTTATTGTATGAAGGGGGATATGGAATCATCAGAAACCTCCTTTTAAAAATTTTAATCTGAATACTTCTATGGTATGAATAAGAGTTAAAAATTGTGAATGGAATTTATTTCAATACATAGAATTTATATTCATATCATATTTTATGATTTTGTTATAGAATATATTTATTACATATTAAAATGAAACTTTTTCGATTAAAAGTCGTCTAATAAATACAAGGGGCTTTTAAGTTTAAGGAGGGTAGGACTTGGGTTTGAATGAAAATGAATTAATTAAAAGATGCATAGATGGGGATGTTGATGCGTTTGAAACACTTATAGATGAATATAAGCAGACTTCTTATAATATAGCCTTAGGAATCGTAAAAGATCCTGATGATGCTATGGATATATCACAAGAAGCCCTGATTAAGGTATACAGGTATATGAAAAATTTTAATCAGAAATCCTCTTTTTCAACGTGGCTATATAGAATAGTTATGAATACTTGCCTAGATTATATTAAGAAGAATGATAAGAACAAGGTGATACCGATAAATGAAGATATTATAAATAAACAAGATACTCATATAGAGAGTAACCCAGAAAGAATACTAGATAAAAAAATAGAAACTCAACAAATACGGGATGCAATAGATAAATTATCATCTATTCAAAAAACAGCAATCATACTAAGAGATATACAAGGTTTTAGTTATGAAGAAATAGCTAATATAACAGATTCTTCTCTTGGAACTGTTAAATCTAGGATTAGACGAGGTCGGGAAAATCTAAAAGAGATATTAAAAGAAAGTATGAAGGAAGAAAGCTTTATATAAATGAAAGGAGAAATCGCATGAACTGTGATAAATTCAGAGAAAATATTTCTTATTACATAGATGATATTTTAGATGGTAATGATAAACTTGAATTTGAAAATCATATGAATAGTTGCAAACAGTGCAAATGTGAGTATAAACAAATGATTGTTTTAATAGATAGCTTAAATAATATTGAGCAGGTTGCTTTGCCTGAGAATTATGATGAAGCATTAAGAAAAAGGTTAAATAATGAGGGGTTGAAAATAAAAAGAAAATGGAGCAAATATATGTATATTGCTGCATCTTTGGCTATAGTATTTTTTAGTGTACAAAATATTAATAAATTAAATATGATGGATATTGAACAAAATACTAACATACAAATTAATGAAACTGTTAATAATGAAGAGGTTCAGCAAACTTCTACTGAAAATATTGACTCCAAAAATTCTGGTAAAAATAATGATATAGATAAACCAAAGGAAGTATCTAAGATTTCTGATAATGAAAAAGTTAATAAAATTTCACCTAAGAAAAAAGAAATTACATCTAATTATAGTATGGATATAAAACCTTCTATACAAAACGAAGAAAGTACTCGAAATATTCAAACTGTTAAAACAGAAGAAAAGGATAATAATATAATGAGTATTCAAATGAATTCAGATGAACCTTTAAAACAAAAAACTAGAAGTATAGCTCAATTTAATCTAAACAATGAATATCAAAAAAATGTTAAGGTAGGAGATGATTTTGATATTATATTACAAAATCCAAAGGAAACCAGTTATTCTATGGTATGTGATGATGAGGATGCTTTAATTGAAATAGTATCTCAGAGTGTTTCTGAAGATGAAGAAACTTATTCGTATGAATGGAAGTTTAAAGCTATCAAAGAAGGTACGATTAATATAAGATATATACTTCATGATAAGACTGATAAAAATAATGTTTATAATGAAGTTGTTTATGAGATAAATATACAGGAATAAACGGATTTGAACTATGGTCTTGATTTGCTAATTATTAAATAGAAGGGTCTGTCTCAAAATAGAAAAACAACATGGCAGGCTCGTTTTAATAAAAATGATTTTGATGAAACTTATGGTGGGGGGAAAATAATAATAGATGCGCTTACTAAAGAGGTTATATATTTGGATTTATATGATTTTGAACAAGGTAAAAATATTAATCCAAAATTAACTTGGGAAGAAGGATATGATAAAGCAGTAAATATAATAAAGAATTATTACCCTAATAAAATAATGGATATATATACAAAACAAAATTATGTAGAAACTTATTTTTATGATGAAAGTGGAAATAAAGTATACCCTTTAGACTATGAATATAAATTTTATAGATTAGTAAATGGAATAAAATATGAAGATAATGGGATAAGTGTGAATATAAATGTTAAAACTGGAGAAATAAATAGCATAGAATATAATTGGAATGAAGATATTGATTTTTCAAGTAATGGCAGAATAATAGATAAAGATAAAGCTAAGGATATATATTTTGATAATCATAATATTAAACTTAAGTATGAAAGAATTAGATATGATAAAAAAATAGGAAGTAAAGGAAACGTAACTTTATTATATGATTTAGAGCCATTAAAAGGAAAATATGATTTTTATAGTTTAGATGCAATTAGTGGAAAATTTATAGATTATGATGGAAACGAAATGATTAAAGAAGAGAATAATTGCAAGGATAAAATAGAAGGACACTGGGCAGAGAAAGAACTTAGTATACTTAATGACAGTGGTATAATAAATCTTAATAAGTTTGAGGATAATAAAGAAATTATAAAAATGGATGCAGTAAAAATGCTTGTAAATTCAAGAGGATATTATCCAAATTATTCAGATGAAAATATTGAACTTAAATTTAAAGATATACCAAAGGACAGTAAGGACTATTATTATATACAATTAGCTGTAGAATATAATTTGATAGAGAACAAAGAAGAAAACTTCAACCCAAATGATAAAGTAACTAGAGAAGAAATGGCTAAAATGATTGTAAAGCTTATAGATAAAGATAAAATGGCAAATATGAAAGGTATATACTCACTTGGATTCAAAGATGAGCAAAATATAGGAGGAAATTATACAGGATATGTAGCTACATGCAAAGGCCTTGGAATAATTAGTGGAAATGATGGGAACTTTAGACCAAAAGATAATGCAACTATGATTGAAATGGCTATATCTATTTATAAAGCTCTTTCAAATACAAATATAAGATAAGTTTTTAGTCTCAATATTGTTATTATACAATACTGGGACTTTTGTTTTGCATATAAATAATAGAGTCTAGTGAAAAAGAACTGCCTTTTCCAATGATTTATTAAATCATTTTGAGACAGCCCTTTTTAGGATTATTTTTTTATTTGTTTATCTATTAATCCAGTAGCATGACCCATAGGACATACTTGGCACCAACTTCTTGGTTTAAACACTACACCCATTATAATACCCACTAAAAGAGAGGCCATCATAAATCTGAAGATTGAAAAACCTATTTTTCTTATATCAAGACCTGCATGTATTAATGATATAGTAAGCATTATAAACATTAAGCTAAGTAACGTATTTTTTATAGTTTTACTTTTGAATGATTTAGGTAAATTATTTTTAAGGCTTATACTGTTTAAAAATTTACCTAACAATGAGCCACGAGGGCAGTAGTGAGAACAATGAACCTTACCTCTTCCTTTAATAGCATGATACATTGGGACTGTCATGCAAATAAATCCTAAAATTCCGAACCTGATATCCAAAATTGATAATGTAATAAATAAAATCATAAAAATCCATGACCAATTCATATGTGATTTTTTATTTTTTTTAATAGTTTTTTTCATTATACAAACCTCCTTAAAACTTATAAAATGTTATATCTATATATTACGATATATAGATGGTATTGTCAATAGCTATTCTAGAATATTTATAAAGAAAGCACGCATTTTAAATGGAGGATATATACTATATAAGAGCAATTTAATTATAAGAGGTGATGGTATGGAGTATATACAAGCTAAAAAGTATGATTTTGAAGATATAAATGGAATAACTTTGAATCAACTAAATCAGCATTATAAATTATATGAAGGTTATGTTAGTAAGGTAAATGAAATATGGACTATATTAGATGAAAACAAATTATATGAAAATCCTAATACTACTTATAGCAAGACAAGAAGTTTGATGCTTGGGCAAAGCTACGCTGTTGATGGAGTTAAGCTACATGAACTGTATTTTTCTAATTTAGGCGGAGGAAACAATATGCCTTATGGAGATATACTTAATAAAATACAAAAAAAATATGGAACATATGAATTTTTTAAAAAAAGATTTAAAAATATAGGTTTATCTATGAGGGGATGGGTAGTATTATCTATTGATTCGTTAGATGATAGTCTGCATATATATGGGCTTGATGCACATGATGTAGGAACGGTACTGATGTCTTATCCGCTTCTTGTCATGGATGTATATGAACATGCTTATATGATTGATTTTGGTATAGATAGAAATAAATATATAGATGTTTTTATTGATAATATAAATTGGGATATAGTAAATGAAAGATTTATAAATTATAAAAATATGAATAAAGATTTTTCTAGAAAATATAGGTCTGCTTGTGATGAAATTAATATAGATAAAATGTATTGTTGGGCTGATTATTGTAAAGACTAAAAAAACTATGATTTTTAATCATAGTTTTTTACTTTATAGGAATTGTATGATTATTAAGTTGTGGATAATATTGATGAAAGAGTTGAACTTGCAACTATTTTTGAACAACGGAGCCCGTAGGATTGTTGGCGACATGAGTCAGTGCGTAGCGACTAGACGAATTTTTTTATTTTTAACAAATTATATGAAGTTTATTAAAAATATATACATTTTACAAAAAATAAGATAAAGAGGAGATAATAATATGGATAAAAGACATAATATTATGGGAAACTATCCTATGAATAAACTTTTATTAAAATTTTCTATACCAGCAATAATAGGTATGCTTGTAAATGCTTTATATAATATAGCTGATGGTATATTTATAGGTAAAGGAGTGGGAGCTTTAGCCTTAGGTGGAGTTACTATTGCTATGCCTATTATGATGGTTATGATGGCTATAGCCTTAATGGTTGGAGTGGGAGCGGCATCATCTATTTCAAGAAGACTAGGAGAAGGAAATGTAGTCAGTGCAGAAAAAGTTCTTGGAGAGGCTGTATCACTTAATTTAATAGTAAATTTTATATTAACTATTATTATATTTGCTTATATGGATAAAATCCTTATAATATGTGGTGCTACACCTAATATAATGCCATATGCTAAAGAGTATATGAATGTAATAGCATTTGGTATATTGGTTAATAGTTTTGCTATGTCTACAAATCATACTATAAGAGCACAGGGTAATGCTAAAACTGCTATGATAAGTATGGTTATTGGTGCAGTTGTGAATATAGTACTTGACTATGTATTTATATTTATATTCAAAATGGGAGTTACTGGAGCTGCTGTTGCTACTATAGTAGCTCAATCATCTAGTGCTATTTGGATTATCATATATTATTTAAAAGGAAATAATATACTTAAGATAAGAATTTCAAATATGAAGTTTACGATAAAAAATGTGAAAGAAATTATAAGTGTAGGTATGGCTACATTTTTTAGACAAATATCAGGAAGTCTACTGATGGTTATTGTAAATAATATGTTAGTGATTTATGGAAATGATTATTATATTGTTTCGTTAGGCATAATAAATAGAGTTATGATGTTTATGTTCATGCCTATATATGGTATAGTTCAAGGATTCCAGCCTATAGCAGGATTTAATTATGGAGCTAAAAAGTTTAAACGAGTTCAAGAAAGTTTAAAGTATGCCAATATATATGCAACTATATTAAGTGTTATTGGATTTTTAATAGTACTTATATTTCCAACTCAAGTCATGAAAATGTTTACTCATAATCAAATTACTATAGATATAGGTGTGGATGCACTCTCTATGATGATTTGGGGACTTCCTATAGTTGGAATACAAGCTATAGGGGCTAGTTGGTTTCAAGCTATAGGCAAGGGAATTGAGTCTGTTATTCTTACCATATCAAGACAAATACTTATTTTAATACCTTTAGTTATTATACTTCCTAATTTTATTGGAGTTGATGGAGTTTTTTATTCGTATCCTGTATCTGATATTGGTTCATTTTTAATAACAATTATGTTAGTTACTAAAGAAAATGCAGCATTAAAAAATCATAGAATACAACAAGAATTTTAAAAAATATATAAAAGTAACATGTGTTACGGAAAAAGTAATTTAAAAAAGCTATAATATGGGTATAATATAAAGTATATAATTGAGTTACATAAATAGAGGTGAGGATAATGGGAGCACATTTTGGAAATTTACAAAAGATAAAAGATGGAAAGAGGATGTTTGCTATAACGCCTCATATACCAGGAGGCTTTATAACTGCAGATACAATGATAAAAATAGCAGATACTGCTAAGAAATATAATGGAATACTTAAGATAACATCAGGACAAAGAATAATGATAACTAATTTAAAAGAAGAAGATTTAAGTAGTATATGGAATGATTTAGATATGGAACCAGCGGTTAAAAACCAGTATTCAATTAAGAATGTAGAGATGTGCCCAGCAGGTTTTTGTAAAAGATCTAAGGAAAATACTATAAGAATAGGTATGAAAATAAGCAGAAATTTTCATGGAAAAGAAATGCCAAATAGAACTAAAATAGGTGTTGCAGGATGTAGAAATGCATGTACTAGTGTATATGCAAAAGACGTAGGTGTAATAGCAACTAAAGAAGGTTTTATTATAACGGCAGGTGGAAGTGCAGGTTTTCATCAGAGGATGTCAGATATAATAGCTGAAAATCTGAGTGAAGAAGATGCATATAAATTAGTAGAAATCATACTTGATTACTATAATGAAAATGCTTTAGTGGGTGAAAAATTAGGATTTTTTATAGATAGGATAAGTATAGAAAAATTTAAAAATGATGTAGTTGAAAAATTATAAATATATGGTAATATTATAATTAGATAAAATAAGGAGGTAATTTATTATGAAAATAACTAAAGATATGTTAATAGCAGAGGTTTTAAGACACAATCCTAATGCAGGACCAATACTTATGGGATTTGGAATGGGATGCATAGGATGCCCATCTGCTCAAATGGAAAGCTTAGAAGAAGCTGCTGCAGTTCATGGAATAAACTTAGATGAATTAATCAAAAAGTTAAATGAAGGAATAGAGTA
Source organism: Tepidibacter mesophilus (assembly GCF_002724055.1). Classification (GTDB taxonomy): domain Bacteria; phylum Bacillota; class Clostridia; order Peptostreptococcales; family Peptostreptococcaceae; genus Tepidibacter_A; species Tepidibacter_A mesophilus. The sequence goes on from NZ_BDQY01000002.1 coordinate 52,886, forward strand.
AATATTAAATTTAAATGAAAATTGTATAAATTGATACTTAATGGATAAAATAACCTCTAAAAGGAGGTTATTTTTATGTTTGAGAAAAAAAGATCTTCCAAAATTCCTATTTTGCTTATAGCTATATTAACTCTTGTTGGAGGGTTTTATATGGGAAAGATACTTGAAAAAGAAGATAGAGGTACACCTGTTACCAAAACTGTACAGGCTGAAGAAGAAAAGAAAATTGAAGTTAAAGCTATCAACAAAAAAGACGAGGTATTAGTAGACAAAGGTGCTGTCATTAAAATAACTACTAAATATAATAAGTGTGAGCATGTAGAAACTACAGAAAATCCTGTTTCAAAAGACGTTATTGGATTGAGTGAGTTAGAATTTAAAGAGTATATGAAAAAAAAATATTCTAAATTCAAATTGTTAAGTTTTAATTCTAAAGAAATCAACTTATTAAAGGAGATAGATAGTTATTGTGATAAGCATTATGAAATAGGTGAGGACAATGGATACATAGTCATATATAAGTATGATGAAAAAGGAAATAAAAATGTAGTTGAAAAAACAGAATTTTCAATATCTGCACTTCCCTCTATAGATCAAGAACAGATAAAATCTGGTCTTATATTAAATTCTCTAGAGGAGTTAAATGAAAGGCTTGAAGATTTTGGAAGTTAAAATAAAACCTATGATATTCTTTAAAGAATATCATAGGTTTTATTATTTTAAAAAATATTATATAATTATGTAGAATATATGTTTGGGAGATGAAAAAATGATTGTATTGGGAATTGATCCAGGGATTGCTATACTGGGATATGGTATTATAGAGTATAAAGGAAATAATTTTAAAGTTATAGATTATGGGTGTATACAAACATCTTCTAAATTAGATGTATTTAAAAGACTTGAAAAGATATATGAAGGATTGGATTTACTTATAAAAAAATACAATGTAGACGAGATTGGAATAGAGGAACTATTTTTTAATAAAAATGTAAAGACTGCTATAACGGTAGCACAGGCTAGAGGGGTTGCTATGCTTGCGTGTGCTCATAACAATATAAAAACGTATGAATATACTCCTTTGCAGGTAAAACAAGGGGTAGTAGGTTATGGTAGGGCACAAAAGGCTCAAGTTCAAATTATGGTTAAGTCACTTCTTAATTTAAGAGAAGTTCCAAAGCCGGATGATGTTGCAGATGCATTAGCTGTGGCTATATGTCATTGCCATTCTAACAGACTTGAAAAAATAATAGGATAATAAGGAGGAAATTATGTATCAGTATATAAAAGGTATAGTGGAAGAAATTAATATTGATTTTATAGTTGTGGAGTGCAATGGAATAGGTTATAGAATAAATGCATCTCAAAATACCATATGTCAAGTTAAAAAAAATGATGAAGTAAAGATATATACAAAACTTATAGTTAGAGAAGATGATATGAGTATGTGCGGTTTTAAAACTCAGGAAGAGCTTAAAATGTTTGAACTGTTAAATTCAGTTTCAAAAATAGGTCCTAAGGTAGCTCTTTCAATATTGTCATTTGCAGAACCTAAGAGGCTAGGAGCGTTTATATTGAGTGAAGATATAGGGGCTTTATCTAAAGCGCCTGGTGTTGGTAAGAAGACTGCTGAGAGAATGATACTTGAGCTTAAGGATAAGATAGATAAACACAATGTTGAATTTGAGCAAACATTACTTACTTCATCTAATAAAAACATACTTGAAGCAGATGAGGCTGTACAAGCTTTAGTATCACTAGGTTATTCTCTAGCTGAGGCAAAAGAAGCTGCTAGTAAGTTGAAGAAAGAATGCACTGATACTGAAGAACTTATAAAGAAGAGTCTTATGTATCTGATGAAATAGACAAGGAGGATTGGTATGTTTAGTGAAGAGGATAGAATTATAACTTCTGGTATGAAAAACGAGGATGTTGATATAGAGAGTAGTTTAAGACCTAAAAATCTTAATGACTATTTAGGCCAAGAAAAGGCCAAAGAAAAACTTAAGATATTTATAGAGGCAGCAAAGAATAGAGGTGAGCAGTTAGACCATGTTTTATTATATGGGCCACCAGGGCTTGGGAAAACTACTCTTTCGACTATAATATCTAATGAAATGGGTGTTAATATAAGGATAACATCTGGGCCTGCAATTGAGAGGGCTGGTGATTTGGCTGCAATACTTACTAATTTGAATGAAAATGATGTTTTGTTCATAGATGAAATACATAGAATAAATAGGAATGTTGAGGAAGTTTTGTATCCTGCAATGGAGGATTTTTGTCTTGATATAATAATTGGAAAGGGACCGTCTGCAAGGTCTATAAGACTAGATTTGCCGAAGTTCACATTGATAGGAGCAACTACAAGGGCGGGTATGCTTACATCACCTTTAAGAGATAGATTTGGAGTTATATGTAAGCTTGATTTATATAATATAGATGAACTTGCCAGTATAGTTAAAAGATCAGCGGGAATACTTGGATGTGATATAGATGAAAGAGCTACTATTGAGATTGGTAAAAGATCAAGAGGAACACCTAGGATTGCAAATAGATTATTAAAAAGGGTTAGAGATTATGCTCAAGTCAAAGGAGATGGAATGATAAATGAGGAAATAGCAAATCTTGCTCTTGAGATGCTAGAAATCGATTCTTTAGGTCTTGACTATGTAGATAAAAAGCTTATGATGAATATAATCCAAAAGTTTTCAGGCGGACCTGTGGGTCTTGATACACTTGCAGCATCAATAGGTGAGGATAGAAATACTATAGAAGATGTTTATGAACCTTACTTAATACAGTTAGGATTTATAGATAGAAAACCTAGAGGTAGAGTTGCTACTTCTAATGCTTATAAGCATTTTAATATTCCGTATGAGAAGTAAATTTTTAAAAATATAAATTTATATATTATGAGGTGCATATAATGTGGAAATATAGATCTAAATTTGTTAATATAGTTATTGTGTGTTTTATATTCAATTTATTTGCCATTGATTCTTTTGCAAGTGTTAATGTACCAGAATATTTAAAAATAGGACTTGAGTACGGTAGTTCTGCGTTACCGAGGGTTGATTTGAGTTCTGATAATGGATTTGAAATAGGTATTTTAAAAGATGGTAGTATGGAGAATCTTATGGAAATTAATCAAACTAAATTGGTTGTAAAAAATGAAGAATCTATATATTATATAAAAATAGCACAAAGTTACAACAATATACAAGAGGCTTTAAGTGTTAAGCAGAGTTTAGAAAGCAAAAACATAAAGTCTTTTATATTCTATGATGGAAACTTTAAAGTATATATAGGTAGTCATTTAGATCAAAATAGTGCACAAAATTATAAAAATGAAATATCAGGCAATCTATCAGATTTTAGTCTTGAGGTAGTTAGTTCTGACTACAACTTTGTTCAAATTATGAATAATGATGATATAGCTTTTATGTATGATTCTTCTGATAAAGATATATATATATATCCTAAAGCTGGTATAATGGGAATCAGCGGCAAAAAGTACAGAGGAAGTGCTTTATTTAAGAGAAGCGATAATAACAATATGACTGTTATAAACAGAGTTGGTCTTAATGAATATTTATATGGAGTGGTACCTAGAGAAATGTCTGGAAGTTGGCCAATAGAAGCTCTTAAAGCTCAAGCTATAGCTGCTAGGAACTATGCTATAATGAATATGGGAAAATATAAAAAGTATGGATTTGATTTAACTGATGATACATTTTCACAGGTATATGGTGGATATAGCTCGGAACATCCAAATAGTAATAAAGCAGTAGATGAAACTAGAGGTCAGATTATGGTATGTGATAATAGAGTTGTAAGTGCTCTTTATCATTCTAATAGTGGTGGTAAAACGGAAGATTCTGAAAATGTATGGGGCAATAAAGTTTCTTACTTAAGAGGAGTGGAAGATAGTTATTCTTTAGGGTACCCTAATGATAATTGGTCTGTTGCTATGACTAAGGAGGATATTCAAAATAAATTATTACAAAATAAAGTAGATATAGGCACAATAACTGATGTGAAAATAGAAGAATTATCTAAAAATGATAGAGTTATAAAGATTAAGTTTATAGGAACAAAAGGTGAAAAAGAATATACTAGAGATTCTACAAGAACTATTCTTGGCCTTAAAAGTAATTATTATGATATAGCAAAGGCACAAGGGGATGGTGGAACTGAGTTGTTTTATATTTATTCAACTGATGGGAATAAAGAAAGAAACAATTTAAATAACACACATGTTATTACAAGTGATGGAGTTAAAGATATAAGTAATAATACTAATATTTATTTAATAGGCAATAATGAAACTGTACAATTAAATTTAGGAAGTATTGTTTCGGATAAATATACAGTTAATGGACACGGGTGGGGCCATGGCCTCGGAATGAGTCAGTGGGGAGCAAAAAATATGGCTGAACAAGGACTTTCATATGAAGATATATTAAAGCACTACTACACGGGAATAGAAATACAAAGATAGAAAGGACGTTTAATTTGAAAACTAGTGATTTTAATTTTGATTTACCGGAAGAGTTGATAGCTCAGATTCCTCTTCAAAAAAGAGATGAATCAAAACTTATGCTATTGAATAAAGAAACAGGAAAAATAGAGCATAAGGTTTTTAAAAATATAATAGATTACTTGAACGAAGGGGACTGCTTAGTACTCAATAATACAAGAGTTCTTCCAGCTAGACTTATAGGAGAAAAATTAGAAACTAAGGGTAAAATTGAATTTTTACTTTTAAAGAGAATAGAATTAGATACTTGGCAGGTTCTTGTAAAACCTGGTAAAAGGGCGAAGGTAGGAACTAAATTCTCTTTTGGAGATAAGCTTATAGCTACGGTTATAGATATAGCAGAAGAGGGATCAAGGATAGTTAGGTTTGAATATGATGGATTATTTGAAGAAATTTTAGATGAACTTGGAAGTATGCCACTTCCTCCTTATATAACAGAAAAACTAGAAGACAAAGAAAGATACCAAACTGTTTACTCAAAACACGATGGATCAGCAGCAGCACCTACAGCAGGACTTCATTTTACTGAGGAACTACTACAAAAGATAAAGGATAGAGGTGTTGAAATAGCATTTGTAACTTTACATGTAGGTCTGGGAACGTTTAGACCTGTAAAGGTTGATAATGTACTAGATCATAAAATGCATAGTGAGTTTTATATGATAGATAAAGAACAAGCTGATAAAATAAATAAATGTAAGCAAAATGGGGGAAAAGTAATACCTGTTGGAACTACTAGTTGTAGAACTCTTGAATCTGTTGCAAATGAATATGGATTATTAAAAGAGAAAAGTGGTTGGACAGAAATATTCATATATCCTGGATATGAATTTAAGATAGTAGATGCACTTATAACTAATTTTCATCTACCAGAATCAACTCTTATAATGCTTGTTGGAGCTTTAACAGGAAAAGAAAACATACTGAACGCATATAAAGTAGCTGTAGATGAAAAATATAGATTCTTCAGTTTTGGTGATGCAATGTTTATAAAATAATACTTTGAGGTGACATGATGGATAAAAAGTCAGTAAAGAAAATTATATTAAGGGTTAGTCATGTTTTTGAAAGTGTATTAGCCTTAATAATATTAATTAAGGTATTGTTGGGAGCTGTAGATCTAACCAGAGTTATATGGAGTTCTTATGTAAGCAACGCACTAGATCCTGTTGCTTACTATGAGGTTGAGGCAATACTTGGATATGCTCTTTTATTAGTTATAGGAGTAGAACTTGTTATAATGCTTACTCTACACACACCAGAAAGTGTAATAGATGTTTTATTATATGCTATAGCTAGAAAACTTTTATTGATACCAAAAGATAAGGGGATGATAGAAGCTTTCATAGGAATATGTACTATAGCTGGATTATTTGCTATTAAAAAGTATTTATTTATGGATAAGGACATGAATAAACAAGATAAAAAGTTAAATTCTTAAATTGCTTATATATAGTTAAGCTATATAGGGTGTAAGGTGGGAAATTAAATTAAGGATATGCAATTTAGGTTTAATTCATATATGTGATAAAAAATAGAACGAAGGGAAGATATAAAATGTCAGCAATAAGATATGAACACATAAAAACTTGTAAGCAAAGCGGGGCAAGACTAGGAAGAATACACACTCCACACGGTATAATTGAAACTCCTATATTCATGCCAGTTGGAACTCAAGCAACGGTAAAATCTATGACTCCGGAAGAATTAAAAGAAATCAATTCTCAAATTATATTAAGTAACACATACCATCTTTATATGAGACCAGGACATGAACTTGTAAAAGAAGCTGGAGGACTTCATAAATTTATGAACTGGGATAGACCTATATTAACTGATAGTGGTGGATTTCAGGTATTCAGTTTAGGACCACTTAGAAAAATAACAGAAGAAGGTGTAGAATTTAGATCTCATATAGATGGATCTAAGCACTTTTTAAGCCCAGAGAAGGTTATGGAAATAGAAACTGATTTAGGAGCAGATATAATTATGGCATTTGATGAGTGCGCTCCGTATCCTGCAAGTAGAGATTATGTTAAGAACTCTCTAGAAAGAACAACGAGATGGGCTAAAAGATGTAAAGAAGCTCACCATAATACAGAAAAACAAGCTTTATTTGGTATAGTTCAAGGTGGTATGTATAAGGATTTAAGAGAGCAGTCAGCAAAAGAAATAATGGAGCTTGATTTTCCTGGATACGCAGTAGGAGGATTAAGTGTTGGAGAACCTAAAGAATTAATGTATGAAGTATTAGAATATACAACTCCTCTTTTACCAAAAGACAAGCCAAGATATTTAATGGGGGTTGGTAGTCCTGATGCATTAATAGAAGGAGCTATAAGAGGTATAGATATGTTTGATTGTGTACTTCCTACTAGAATAGCTAGAAATGGGACAGCTATGACTAGCCAAGGAAAAGTGGTAGTAAGAAATGCAAAATATGCTAAAGACTTTACATCTCTTGACCCTGAATGTGATTGCTATGCCTGTAAAAACTACACAAGAGCTTATATAAGACATCTTGTTAAAGCAAATGAAATACTAGCTTCTAGACTTATAACTACTCACAATCTACATTTTTTACTTAAATTAATGGAGAATGTAAGACAGGCTATAAGAGAAGATAGATTATTAGACTTTAGACAAGAATTCTTCATTAAATATGGATATGAATTATAAAGTTAAACTTAATTTATAATTTTTAGAGTTTGTATAAAAAAGGGTTTAAAAAATTCATATGGAATTTTAATATATAGTAAAAAAGGAGGAGTTAAGATGCCAGCAAATTTAGTAAACTTAATAATGCCGATTGGTTTTATAGTAATATTTTATTTCTTACTTATAAGACCTCAGCAGAAAAAAGATAAGCAACTAAAAGAAATGAGAGGAAATCTTAAGGTTGGAGACGAAGTAGTTACAATAGGAGGACTTGTTGGAAAGGTATTTAGTGTATCAGAAGAAATTGTTACAGTTGAAGTTGGAGGAGATAGAAATAAACTTCACATTGAGAAGTGGGCGATAGGAAAAGTTAAAAATAAGTAATTTAAAAACCTTCTTGCGAATATAATCTTATAAAAAGCAAGGAGGTGTTTTTTTGAAAAAAGCTACATATTTTTTAAAAGCTTTAGGTTATTCATATTTAATAACCATTATATTTGTTCTTATTTATAACTTGGTTCTAACCTATACTTCTGTATCATCTTCTACAATACCACTTATGACATCTATTATAATAACTTTAAGTGTTGCATGTGCGGGTTTTTATATGGGATACAAGAATGGATCGAATGGATTTTTATATGGCATATTAGCTGGAGTATTATATGTATTGTTCATGATAATTATGTATTTTTTAGCAAATGAAAATTTCAAATTTGAAATGAATATGCTATATAAAATGATTCTTAACGTATTATCTGCTGGGATAGGTGGAATTATAGGTGTAAATATGAAAAAAGATTGATTTATGGTAGAATTATGATATAATCAATAAGGAATCTTTTTATAGGAGGGAATACTTATGAAGCACGTGAAAACACTGTCAAAAGCAACTTTAAAGAAAAGTGCTGAAAAGGGTGGATGTGGAGAATGTCAAACTTCATGCCAATCAGCTTGTAAAACTTCTTGTACAGTAGCTAACCAAGAATGTGAAAGATAATTATACATATTTTAGCAGCATAACTTCTTTTGAAGGTATGCTGCTTTTTCCTTTTTAATATGTAAGAAAATAATATGATTTTTTGCATATAGTATTGATTAAAGAACTAAAGTAACAATTATTTTGAGCAATGGATTCTGTAAGATTCGTTGCAGATATGAGTTAATCACAGCATTAGATAAATTTCTATAATCGGTATTTTGACTAATATTGATTAATTACTAAAAGTTTGGTAATATGGAAGATAGGCATTTTACTTAGGAGGTTCATATAGATGGGTATGATACATAAATTTTCGTTAAATGGAGTTAATATAGCTTTAGATGTAAATAGTGGAGCAGTTCATGTTATAGACAATGAAGCATATGATATTTTGGATTATTATAAGGATAAGAATATAGATGAAATAGTTGATATTCTAAAGGATAAGTATTCAAAAGAAAAGATAGTTGAAGTATGTAATGAAATGAAAACTCTGGAAAAAGAAGGACTTTTATATTCAAATGATGAATATGAATATCATCCGAGTTTTGTGAATAGAAAGCCTGTTGTAAAAGCTTTGTGTTTGCACATGGCTCATGATTGTAATTTAAAGTGTAAATATTGTTTCGCATCTCAAGGAGATTTTGGTGGAGAAAGAAAACTTATGAGTTATGAAGTAGGAAAAAAATCATTAGATTACTTACTTGAAAATTCAGGCAATAGAAAAAATTTAGAAGTAGACTTCTTTGGTGGAGAACCTTTAATGAACTGGGAAGTAGTAAAAAAACTTGTTGAATATGGAAACGAAAAAGCTAAAGAAAAAAATAAGGTATTTAGATTTACTATTACTACTAATGGTGTTTTGTTAGATGATGAAAAGATAGAATATATTAACAAAAATATGCACAATGTAGTATTAAGTCTTGATGGAAGAAAAGAAATAAACGATGAAATGAGACCTACTTTAAATGACAAAGGTAGTTATGACATTATAGTTCCTAAGTTTAAAAAATTAATAGATAGTAGAGATAAGAGTAAATACTACTATGTAAGGGGAACATTTACTAGAGATAACTTAGATTTCTCAAAAGATGTACTTCATTTTGCAGATTTGGGGTTTGATTTAACTTCTGTTGAGCCTGTAGTAGATAGTGATGACAACCCATATGCATTAAAAGAAGAAGATATACCTAAGATATTTGAAGAATATGAAAAATTGGCAGAAGAATATGCTAACAGAAAAATAAAAGATGACAATTTTACATTTTTCCACTATATGATAGATTTGGACCAAGGTCCTTGTGTTATTAAAAGGCTTACTGGTTGTGGTGCAGGATGTGAATATATGGCTGTAACACCAGAAGGTGATTTATATCCTTGCCATCAGTTTGTTGGAAATGAAGATTTTAAGCTTGGAAGTATACTTGATGAAAACTTAAGTATACCTAGGGATATACAACTTAAATTCCAAAATGCGCATGTATATGCAAAAGAAGAATGTAGAAACTGTTGGGCTAAATTTTATTGTTCAGGAGGATGTCATGCTAATGCACATAACTTTAATAATGATATATTAAAGCCTTATGAATTAGGGTGCAAGATGCAAAAAAAGCGTACAGAATGTGCGATTATGGTTAAAGCTAAAATTATGTTGGAGGTAAGTAAAGATGATTAAGGAGTATGATGGAGAAAAACCTGAAATCCCCCATAGTTGTTTCATAGCAGAAAGTGCAGATGTTATAGGAAATGTAAAAATGGGGAAGAATACAAATGTATGGTATAACTGCGTATTAAGAGGCGATGAAAACGAAATAATAATAGGTGAAAACACTAATATACAAGATGGAACTGTAGTTCATATAAGTAAAGAAAATAAAACAGAAATAGGCAACTATGTCACTATTGGACATAAAGCAACTATACATGCTTGTAAAATAGGGAATTATAGTTTAATGGGTATGGGCGCTATAATATTAGATGGAGCTGAAATAGGAGATTATACATTAATTGGAGCAGGAAGCTTAGTTCCTCCTAATAAAAAAATTCCATCAGGTGTACTTGCTTATGGGAATCCTATTAAGGTTATAAGAGAATTGACTCAAGAAGAAAGAAATTCTTTAGAAAAATCTGCAATAGATTATGTAGAATATGCTAAAAAGCATAAATAGGTTGGGGGTACATTTATGAAACTTAAAAATTTATCAAAATTTATTAGTTTGTTTATTATTATTGTATTTTTTGCTTATGCTGCAATAAGCGGAGTTAACATAGGTAAAGTTAATATTAATCCTATGGAAAATTCAATAAAACAAGGATTAGATTTACAAGGTGGAGTATTCGTAGTTTACGAAGCTCAAACTGATGCAACAGGAGAAGAACTTAACAAAATTCTTGATCAAACTATAGAGGTATTTAGAAAGCGTATAGATGGTATGGGGGTTTCTGAACCTGTTATAGTTAAAGAAGGAGAAAAAAGAATAAGAATAGAACTTCCAGGCGTTAAGAATGCCAAAGATGCAATGGATGCTATAGGAAAAACAGCACAACTTAAATTTATGAAAGAAGATGGAACTATAGTTGTAACGGGTAAAGAAGTTAAAACTTCGGAGGTTAAGTTTGACCAAAAAACTAATCAACCTATAGTTTCTCTAGAATTTAATAGTGAAGGAGCTAAGAAGTTTGCAGATGCAACTAGAGAGCTTGCACCTACAAACTCTCCGATAGTTATAATTCTTGACAATGAGATTATATCATCTCCAAGAGTTAATCAAGAAATTCCAGATGGACAAGCTACAATAAGTGGTAATTTTACAGTTGAGAGTGCATCAGAACTTTCTAACTTGATAAGAGCAGGAGCACTTCCAGTAGAATTTAAAGAAGTTCAAACATCTACTGTTACTGCAAGTCTTGGGGTAAATGCCCTTAAAAAAAGTGTAAATGGAGCTGCAATAGGTATACTTTTAGTAATGCTTTATATGCTAATATACTACAGACTTCCAGGATTAATTGCTGATATAGCTCTTACCGCTTATATTCTTATAATAATGTATATATATTCACAAATGAAAGTAACTCTTACTCTTCCGGGAATAGCAGCACTTATATTGTCCGTAGGTATGGCAGTTGATGCGAATGTAATAATATTTGAGAGAATAAAAGAAGAACTGAAGAATGGAAAATCACTTAGAGCATCTATTGATTCAGGATTTGCAAAGGCACTTGGAACTATAATAGATTCAAATATAACAACATTTATAGCAGGTATTGTCTTATTCCAATTCGGGACAGGATCTATAAGAGGATTTGCACTTACTTTAATGATAGGTATAATAGCATCTTTCTTTACTGCTATAATTATTACGAAAACATTAATGAAATCATTAGTCCATGCTAATATAGTAAAAAATAAGAAATTTTTTGGAGCTTAGGGGGGGAATAATATGAAGATAATAGAAAGAACGAAGTTATGGTTTGGATTATCCCTTGCTATTATAGCTATAGGACTTGTAATAATACTTACAAATGGACTTAACTTTGGAATCGATTTTACAGGTGGAACATTAATGGAGATAAATCTTCATAAAACTGTTTCAACTAAGGATATAAGAACTACAACTGATGAATATGACAAAAATATGACTGTGAACTTTGTAGGAGAAAAGAAAGAAATTATTCAGATAAAGACAAAAAAAGATTTTGATTCAGATAAAAGACAAGAAGTATTTAACAAATTTAAAGAAAAATATAATTTAAAGGAAGAACAGCCTGAAAAGGCTGAACAATTTGGTGCTACAGTAGGTAAAGAAATAAGAGATAATGCTATTATATCAACTCTTATAGCTGCTGTTGGTATGCTTTTATATGTAAGTTTTAGATTTGAATTTTCATACGGTATAGCGGCTATAATAGCACTTATTCATGATGTTATTATACTAATATGCGCATATGCAATATTTAGAGTACCTGTCAACAGTCCATTTGTTGCAGCTGTACTTACTGTTGTAGGATACTCTATAAATGATACTATAGTTGTATTTGATAGAATAAGAGAAGATATGAAGCATGCTAAGAAAAATGATTATGCAAATATTGCAAATCAAAGTATATCTAAAACTATATCAAGATCTATTAATACATCTCTTACTACATTAATAGCTATAATATCGCTTTATGTAATAGGAGTTGAATCTATTAAAGATTTTACACTTCCTTTGATAGTTGGAATGGCGGCTGGAACATATTCATCTATATTCATAGCCAGTCCAGCATGGGTTTTGATTAAGCAAAAGACTAAATTTTAGCATAAGATATTGATGTTAAGCCTCATATTATTTTCAAAATAATATGGGGCTTTTCTAGTAAGACAAGTGGAGATATTATCTAGACAAATTTTTGATTTTATAGGGGATTATATTATTCTCAAATTGTAGATAATGTAGATTAAGCAACTGCACTTGCAATTATTTTGAGCAACGGAGCCCGTAGGGATTGTTGGCGATATGAGTCAGTGCGTAGCGACTAGACGAATTTTTTAATGAGAGGTGCTCTTATGATAAAAACAGGCTATAGAAACTTAAAAAGATCTAGAAATATAATGCAAATATTATTGAAGTATGGTTTTAGTTTTTTAGTGGAGAAATTGAAAATAGATGGAATTGCATACAAAATGCCACTAACGCCTAATAAAGAAATACAGAATATGAGTACCGGCGAAAGAGTACGACGAGCCATTGAAGAGCTTGGACCAACATTTGTAAAGCTAGGTCAAATAATGAGTACCAGAACTGATATACTAGATCCAGATATAATAGAAGAATTATCAAAGCTTCAAAATAATGTTAAATGTTTTGATATAAAGGCAGCTAGAAGCACTTTTATAAGTGAAATGGGCCTTGAAATTGAGGAAGTATTTAATGATTTCAATGAAATTCCTATAGGAGCAGCATCTATAGGGCAGGCCTATGTAGCTAAGCTAAAGAATGGCAAGGATGTAATAGTTAAAATACAAAGGCCTAATATAGAGAATATTATAAAATCTGATTTAGAAATGCTTCAACTTATAGGTAAGGTAATAGAAGAATACTATAAAGAAACCGTGGTTGATTTTGGTGAAGTTATAGAAGAATTTTCTGTCACTATAATGAGAGAACTAGATTATACATTTGAAGCTAGGAATTGTGAAAAGTTTAGAGAAATATTTAAAGATGACATCAATGTATATATTCCAAAAGTATACTGGAACGTATCATCTAAAAAGATTCTTGTAATGGAAAAAATCGATGGAATAAGTGTAAGTAATATAAATGATATAAAAAGCATAGGGTGGGATACTAAGGCAATTGCTGATGTAGGGGCTATGTCATTTATGAAGCAGGTGTTTTTTTATGGATTTTTTCATGCGGACCCACATCCAGGAAATATATTTGCAATAGGAAACAATAAAATAGCTTTTATAGACTTTGGTATAGTTGGATTGATAGATAATATTACATTGAATTTTATAACAGATATATTCTTTGCAAGTATAAACAAAGATGTAGATAAAATAATAGATTCATTAATAGAACTTGATGCTATAAGTGATAACACAAATGTACGAAAACTAAGAGAAGAAATAAGCTTTTTTATACATTATTATTACGATATGCCTATTAAAATGATAAATTTAACAGAAATATTAAACGAGTTCATGAGATTTAGTAGAAAGAATAAGGTAAAGTTACCTTCTCAATTTTCACTTTTAGCAAGAGCTATAATAACTCTTGAAGGTACAGCTAAAAAACTAAATCCTGATTTTGCTTTGTCTACGATAGTAAAAGAATTTATAAAAGAATTTTATTTAAATAAATTTAAGCCAGATAAGATTTTATTTAAATCAAAATTTTATATAGAACAAGCGCTTACTGATTTTAAAGTTATACCTAAACAAATAAAGCTCCTTTTGAGACATCTAGAAAAAAATGAAATTAAATTTACTATAGATGAAATTAAGTTTACAAATCTAGAAAAAGAAATAAATAATATGACTAATAAACTAGCTGTAAGTCTTATATTATCGTCTACAATAGTAGGATCATCTATGATTATAACCACAAAAACAGGACCTAGTATAAAAGGATACCCTATTTTAGGTATAGTTGGATTTTTAATAGCAACTGTGATGGGAATGTATTTAACAATATCTATATTAATATCAAGTAGAAATAAACGATAGAAATATTTCCACGGCAATAGATTATTAATATTATACTTGGGTAAAATATTTAAAATAAATAGTAGTTAATTGAGCTGTGCGTTAGTGTTAAGCGAATTGGATATTGATAAATTTTATTTTACAATATATAATATAATTGTTATTTGTGACTTTTTATATCAACATTTGAATTAAATTTCATTATTATACGTATATAAGTCGCAAAATCAAACTCGATTGTATGGAATATTATAGTTTTAATTATAGAGTAAATATCATTATATTGAGTATAAGAGATAGTTTTAGGGAGGAATAAATAATGAACTTACAGGAAACAATAAGAAATATAAAGAATTTTCCAAAAGAAGGAATAGATTTCAAGGATATAACTACATTATTAAAAGATGGAAAAGCTTTTAAATACGCTGTAGATCAGATAATAGAAGATTTAAAAGATAAAGATGTAGATGTAATAGTAGGACCTGAGGCAAGAGGATTTTTAATGGGAACACCTGTTGCTTATGGGCTTGGAATAGGATTTGTACCAGTTAGAAAACCAGGAAAATTGCCTGCTCAAACTGAAAAGTTTGAATATGATTTAGAATATGGAACTGATATCCTTGAGATACATAAAGATGCTATAAAACCAGGGCAAAGAGTAGCTATAGTAGATGATCTTCTTGCGACTGGAGGAACTATGAGTGCTGCTGCAAAGCTTATTGAAAAATTAGGTGGAGAAGTAGTTGCTATGGAATTTTTAATAGAATTAGATTTTTTAAATGGAAAAAGTAAATTAGGTAATTATCATATTAATTCTTTAATAACATATTAATAAATCAAATAGTTGGTAGTGTTACCAACTATTTTCATATATAAAATACATAAAGTGAAAATAGGGTGATCTTATGTTAGAAAATTTATTACTAAAAATACAGCAGTATAGCCCAAGCAGCGACTTAGATTTAATAATAAAGGCTTATAATTTTGCAGAGAATGCTCATGAAGGTCAGTATAGAAAATCTGGTGAAAAATACTTTATACATCCTGTAGAAGTTTCTTATATATTGGCTGATTTAGAGATGGATATATATACAATAGCGGCAGGTCTTATGCACGATGTAGTTGAGGATACTCATTATACTTATGAGGATATTGCAAAAAAATTTGGAAGAGAAATAGCAGACCTTGTAGAGGGAGTAACTAAGCTTGGGCAAATAGAATATAAATCAAAAGAAGAAACTCAAGCGGAAAATCTTAGAAAAATGTTTATGGCTATGGCAAAGGATATAAGAGTTATACTTATAAAGCTTGCTGATAGACTACATAACATGAGAACACTTAAATTTATGACTCCTGAAAAAGCTAAAGAAAAAGCAAAAGAAACTGTGGAAATATACTCACCTATTGCACATAGATTAGGTATATCAAAGATAAAATGGGAACTTGAAGATATAGGACTTAGATACTTGGACACACCTGGATATTACGAGCTTGTTGAAAAGGTTGCAAAAAAGAGAAAAGAAAGAGAAGCTTACATAACTAAAGTTATAGATATGTTGGAGGATAAATTTGAAAAATCAAGTATAAAATGTGATATATATGGTAGACCTAAACATTTTTACAGTATATACAGAAAAATGCATTATCAAAACAAGAGTTTTGAAGAAATATACGATTTAATGGCTGTAAGAGCACTTGTTGAAAATGTAAAGGATTGCTACGCAGTTCTTGGAATAGTTCATACTATATGGAAGCCAATGCCAGGTAGATTTAAGGACTATATAGCTATGCCAAAGCCTAATATGTACCAGTCTCTTCATACTACTGTTGTAGGACCGGATGGAGAACCTCTTGAAATCCAAATAAGAACTCGTGAGATGCATAAAATAGCAGAGTATGGTATAGCAGCTCATTGGAAATACAAGCAGGGTGATACAACTGATAATGAAGAAAATATGGACATAAAGCTTTCGTGGCTTAGACAGATGATGGAATGGCAAAAGGATTTAAATGATCCTAAAGAGTTTATGGAAGCACTTAAAATAGATTTATTTACTAATCAGGTATTCGTATTTACACCCAAGGGAGACGTTATAGAACTTCCTGCAGGATCTACCCCTATAGACTTTGCATATAGGGTTCATACTGGCGTTGGTAATAAGTGTATTGGAGCAAAGATAGATGGAAGGATAGTTCCTCTTGATTATAAACTTAAAAATGGAAATATAGTAGAAATTATAAGATCGGCTCACAGTAATGGACCTAGTAGAGATTGGATTAATGTAGTTAAGACTTCTCATGCTAAAAATAGGATAAGACAATGGTTTAAAAAAGAAAGAAGAGAAGAAAACATCCAAAGAGGAAGAGAACTACTTGAAAAAGAAGTTAAAAGACAAGGGTATGTTTTAAGTGAATTCTTGAAAAACAAGAATATAAGCGCAATATCTAAGAAATTTAATCAACCTACAGATGATGACTTATATGCAACTATTGGATATGGTGGACTTATAGTATCTCAAGTTATGTCAAAACTGAGAGAAGTTCATGAAAAAGATAATCAAAAACAAATTATAGAAAATAAAATTGAAGAAACTATAAACGAAAAAGAATATAGAAGTAAGAGAAAAACAAGCAGTCAAGGGGTTGTGGTAAAAGATGTCGATAATATATTAGTTAGGATAGCTAAATGCTGTAATCCTCTTCCAGGGGATGATATAATAGGTTATATAACTAAAGGTAGAGGCGTTTCTATTCATAGAAAAGATTGTCCTAATATTGATGTAAATAATGCTGAGACAGTTAATAGATCAATTGAGGTTGAATGGGACTTAAATAAAAAAGTAAGGTTTGAAGCTGAAATACAGGTTAAGTCACATGATAGACGAGGAATTATTACAGAAATAACTCATGTGTTTACAGTAGATAAAATAGCTTTAAATGGAATAAATGCTAGAACCAATAAGGATAAACTTGTTAATATGAGCTTATTACTGGAAATTGATAGTATAAAAGAACTTAATACTTTAATGAAAAAGGTTAAAAATATACCTGGTGTTATAGATGTATATAGAGTTATAAATTAAAGGGGATGTTAATGTGAGAGCTGTTGTTCAAAGAGTTTCAAACTCAAGTGTTACAGTTGATCAAAATGTAGTTGGAAAGATAGGTAAAGGGATTATGGTTTTATTAGGAATAAATGATGATGATAACTCAAAAGATGTAGAATATTTGGTTGACAAAATAGTTAATTTAAGAATATTTGAAGATGAAAATGAAAAAATGAATTTATCTTTATTAGATATAAAAGGGGATCTTTTGGTTGTGTCTCAATTCACTCTTTATGGGGACTGTAGAAAAGGTAGAAGACCTAATTTTACAGATGCTGCAAAGCCTGATAAGGCAGTACCTTTATATGAAGAACTTATAGATAAGGCTAAAAAATATGGAATAAAAGTGGAAACGGGTAAGTTTGGTGCTCATATGAATGTAGATATTATGAACGATGGCCCTGTAACTCTTTTAATAGATTCAAAGAAGCATTTTTAAGGGGGGGATTTTTATGTTTTTAGAGAAAATAGTAGCTGGGGTATACGGTGTAAACTGTTATATATTAGGTAATACTGAAACTAAAAAATGTGCAGTAATAGATCCGGGTGGAGCTTGCGATGAAATAATAGATATTATAAAAAAGAATGAATTTAATTTAGATTATATAATACTTACCCATGGTCATGCTGACCATATAGGTGCAGTTGAAGAATTAAAACAAAAAACTGGTGCAGATATATTAGCTCATAAAGAAGAAGAAATAGTATTGAGTAATAGTCAAAATAATTTAACGTATATGATGGGTGGAAGTATAGAAATTCAAGCAGATATATATTTAATTGATGGACAAACTGTAGAATTAGGCAATCTAGAACTTCAAATAATTCATACTCCAGGGCATACTCCGGGAGGAATGTGTATAAAGGTAGATGATTTATTATTTACAGGAGATACACTATTTAAATCATCTATAGGAAGAACGGACTTATTTGGTGGAGACTATGATGAAATAATAGAATCTGTAAATAGATTATCTAAATTAGATGACAACTTAAAAGTATTACCAGGTCATGGACCAGCTAGTACTATAGAAATAGAAAAATTTAATAATCCATATATTAAGAGCTAAGAGAAAGGTTAAGGCGAGAGTTTAATGCTTAATGTATTTTTAAAGAATCACGACTACAAGTATGAAGTTAGTGAATTATTAAAATTGTTTACATCTCAATTTGAATTTATAGAAGATGAAGATACAAAAGATAATATTCTAGTGAATGAGGTATATGTAAAAAACGATTTAATAATATCTAAAACTTACTTTTACCAAAATAATAAGCTTGCCCTACATTACGAAGAAGAAGCAGTAATAGATATATTAGACTACGATGATAAAATAATGCGAAAAGAGAGTAAAATTATAATAAAAAGAAGTATATTTAAAGTATTAAGCAAGATATATAAATCATTTGTTCCATGGGGAATTTTAACAGGTATTAGACCTACTAAAATAATACATGAGCTTATGGATGAGAAGAAATCTAAAAATGATATAGAAGATATACTAAAAAAGAAATATCAGATGGATGAGAGCAAGGTAGATCTAGCATATAATATAGCTTGTGTTGAGCGACAGTTTGTATATCCTATAGATGAAAACAAAGTAGCTTTGTATATAAGCGTACCATTTTGTCCAACGAGATGTGTTTATTGTTCTTTTCCTTCAAATACATTGAAGCAATGGGGTCATCTTAAAAAAGAATACTTACATTGTCTTATAAAAGAGATAAAAGGAGTATCTAAGTTAGTTAAAAAGACTAATAAAGAGATTGAAACTGTGTATATAGGAGGAGGAACGCCGACTACTCTTGAATCAGATGAACTTTCTTTACTTATAGATGCCTTATACGAAAATTTTGATCTTTCTAAAATGAAGGAATTTACGGTTGAGGCTGGAAGAGTAGATACTATAACAATAGAAAAATTAAAGGTACTCAAAGAAAAATATGTTTCAAGAATAAGCATTAATCCTCAGACTATGAATGATGAAACTTTAAAGGAAATAGGAAGAGCTCATAATGTAGAAGATATAAAAAAATGTTTTTATATGGCCAGAGAAATTGGATTTGATAATATAAATATGGATATAATTTTAGGACTTCCAAAAGAAACTCCTGAAATGGTTGAAAAAACTTTAAAGGAAATATCAAAGCTAGATCCAGAAAGCTTGACTGTACACACTATGGCAATAAAAAGAGCCTCGAAACTTAATGAAAATATAGATGATTACGAATTTAGTCATTATATGGACATGGTTAAGATGATAGATATGTCTATGGAATATGCGTATAAAATGAATCTTATACCGTATTATATGTACAGACAAAAACATATGCTTGGAAATCTTGAAAATATAGGATATGCTAAGAAGGGATTTGAATGTATATATAATATTCAAATAATGGAAGAAAAACAGACTATATATGCTTTAGGAGCAGGAGCTAATTCTAAGGTAGTGTATATAGATGAAAATAGAATTGAGCGAGTTGCCAATGTCAAAAACATAGAGCACTATATAAATAGAGTTGATGAAATGATTAAGAAAAAAGAAGAGGAGGTTTTAAAAGATGCCTATTAAAGCGCCTAGAGGAACTAAAGATATATTACCTAAGGACTCGTATAAATGGACTCATGTAGAAAATCTATTTAGACAGGTATGTGCTTTATTTGGATATGAAGAAATAAGGACTCCTGTATTCGAAAGTACAGACCTTTTTAAAAGAGGTGTCGGAGAGACTACTGACATAGTTCAAAAGGAAATGTATTCATTCCAAGATAATGGAGGAAGGGATATAACATTAAAACCAGAAGGAACAGCCGGTGCTGTTAGAGCTTTTATTGAAAATAAGATTTACGCAGATGCTCAGCCTTCAAAGTTATACTATATAACTCCATGCTTTAGATATGAAAGACCACAAGCGGGTAGAATGAGACAATTTCATCAGTTTGGAGTTGAGGCATTTGGAAGTGAATCTGCTTCTATAGATGCAGAGGTTATGGCTCTTGCAATGGAGTTTTTCAAAAGAGTAGGGCTTGAAAAATTAGAGCTTAGAATAAACTCTATAGGATGCCCTAAATGTAGAAATGAATACAATGATAAATTAAGAAGTTATCTAAAAGAAAAACTTGATAAATTGTGTAATACTTGTCAAACTAGATACGAAAAAAATCCTCTTAGAATACTTGATTGCAAGAATGAATCTTGTCAAAGTGAAATAAAAGATGCACCTTTAATGATAGACAATATATGTGGCGATTGTAAAGATCACTTTGAAAAAGTAAAGGTTTATCTAAATAAAATGGATATAAACTACATAGTAGATCCTAAGATAGTTAGAGGCCTTGATTATTATACTAAGACTGCTTTTGAAATAATTTCACAAGATATAGGAGCTCAAAGTACTGTATGTGGTGGAGGAAGATATGATGGGCTTGTTGAACAACTAGAGGGTCCAAAAACTCCAGGCATAGGATTTGCTATTGGAGTAGAGAGACTTCTTTTAACTCTTGAAAACAACAATATAGAAATACCTAAAGAAGATGGTATAGATATATTTGTAGTTACAATTGGAGAAAAAGCTGAGATAGAAAGCTTTAAGATTCTAAAGTCTTTAAGAGAAAATAATATATCTTGTGACAAGGATCATGTAGGTAAGAGTGTAAAAGCCCAATTTAAATATTCAGATAAAATCAATGCTAAATACACTATAGTACTTGGTGATGATGAAATAGAAAAAAACTTAGCAACACTTAAAAATATGCAAACATCAGAACAAACAGAGATAAAATTAAGTGAAATAGCAGATGTACTAAAAAAGATGATTTAATTAGGAGGATTACATATGGAAAGCTTAGGTGGATTAAAAAGAACGCATTATTGTGGTGACTTAAGAGAGTCTAATATAGGTGAAGAAGTAGTACTGATGGGATGGGTACAAAAGAAAAGAAACTTAGGTGGGTTGGTATTCGTAGACTTAAGAGATATAAGAGGAATATGTCAGATCGTATTTGATACTGATGTATCTAAAGAAGCTTTTGAAAAAGCTGAAAAATTAGGATCTGAATACGTTATAGCTATAAAAGGAAAGGTTCTTGAAAGACAATCTAAGAACCCTAATATGCCAACAGGAGATATAGAAATATTTGCAAATCAAATAAAGATTTTAAATAAATCAGAAACCCCTCCTATTTACATAAAGGATGACGATGAGGTTTCAGAAAATTTAAGACTTAAGTATAGATATTTAGATTTGAGAAAATCATCTATGCAAAAGAACTTAATCTTAAGACATAAGGTAGCTAACATAGTTAGAAATTATTTATCTGATAATAACTTCTTAGAGATAGAGACTCCGTTCTTAAACAAACCAACACCAGAAGGAGCTAGAGATTACTTAGTTCCAAGTAGAGTAAATGAGGGAAAGTTCTATGCTCTACCTCAATCACCTCAATTATTTAAGCAACTTCTAATGGTATCTGGTATGGATAGATACTTCCAAATAGTAAAATGCTTTAGAGATGAAGATTTGAGAGCTGATAGACAACCGGAATTTACTCAAATAGATTGTGAAATGTCATTCGTTGAGATTGATGATGTAATAGATGTAATGGAAAAAATGCTTCAAAAAATATTTAAGCAAATATCAAATGTTGACATTGAGCTTCCATTCCCTAGAATGACATACAAAGAATCTATGGAGAGATATGGATGTGATAAACCAGACGTAAGATTTGGATTTGAGCTTAAAAACATATCTGATATAGTTAAGGATTGTGGATTTAAGGTATTCTCATCAGCTGTAGAAAATGGTGGATCTGTTAGAGGGATAAATGTTAAAGGACATGCTGATAAGTTCACTAGAAAGAATATAACGTCTCTTGAAGATTATGCTAAGAACTATGGAGCTAAGGGGCTTGCTTGGATGAAAGTAACAGATGAAGGAGTCACATCTCCAATAGCTAAGTTCTTTGATGAAGAAAAAATGAATTCTATATTAAAAACAATGGAAGCTTCTGAAGGAGATTTAATATTATTTGTAGCAGATACAAACAAGGTTGTATTTGATTCTCTTGGAAATTTAAGAAATGAAGTAGCTAAGAGACTTGAAATACTTGATAAAAATGAATTCAAGCTTTTATGGGTCACTGAATTCCCATTATTTGAGCATGATGAAGAAGAAAATAGATATGTTGCTATGCATCATCCATTTACATCTCCTATGGATGAAGATTTAGCTAACTTAGATAATGACAAATTAAATGTAAGAGCTAAAGCTTATGATATAGTATTAAATGGATTTGAAATAGGTGGAGGAAGTATAAGAATATCTAATGCAGATATACAAAAGAAAATGTTTGATGCATTAGGATTTAGCGAAGAAGAAGCTTATGATAAGTTTGGATTCTTACTTGATGCATTCAAATTTGGAACACCACCACATGGAGGAATAGCATTTGGTCTGGATAGACTTGTAATGTTACTTGCAGGAGAAGATAATATAAGACAGGTTATAGCATTCCCTAAAACTCAAAATGCATCTTGTCCTATGACTAATGCACCAGCTGTTGCGGAAGATAAGCAATTAGAAGAACTTAATATAAAAGTTGAGTTAGAAGAAAAATAAATATATGAATAAAAGAGTCTGCCAACAAAAATTGTTGGCAGACTTTTAATATATATATATATTTGACATTTTACTACATAGACAAGTATAATGAAGATAAATATACTGGTATAAGGTATCTAAAGGAGAGATTAAATTGAAAAAGATTATAGAAGAATTTGGAATATTTGCTGTTGTTTTTTTAGCTATTTTAACAATAATGAAATTATTTAAAGGTAATATTGATATGATATCTTATAGCAACATAACTCTTATATTTGTATTAAGTCTTATAAATATAATATTAAGACATGTACTTATTGCGGCAAAAGACAAGTATACTATGAGTTCTAGGAATTTTGATTTTATAAGAAGGATGACTATGATTGGAATAATTGCTATTTATTTCTATTTAAAACAATAAGGAGTTGTAAAAGGATGAAAGAGATGGCTGAAAAAAGTAAAACAGATAAGGATGCTATAATAAAAAGACTTAGAAGAATAGAAGGTCAAGTAAAAGGTATTCAAAAGATGATCAATGAAGACAAATATTGTGTAGACATACTTATACAGATTGCTGCAATACGTTCTGCAATAGATAAGGTAGGAGGTATAATGCTTGAAAATCATGTAAAAGGATGTGTAAAAAACACAATTGATAATTCAAATGATATTGGGGAAAAAGATAGAGTTATAGATGAGCTTGTAAACACAATGCTCAAATTTATGAAGTAGGTGAGATTAATGAGACAAACAGGCGTTGTTGTAAGTACTGATGAAAATACAGCTATCTTACAGATGCAAAGACATTCGGCTTGTGCAAGCTGTGGTGGATGTGGAATGGGAAAAGAAGAGAGCAAAGATATGCAAATAGAGGCAATCAATAGACTTGGTGCTAAAAAGGGTGATTTTGTTGAAGTAGACATAAGTACTCCTAATGTATTAAAGGCTGCTGCTATAGCATATGTAATACCATTAATGGTTTTATTTATAGGAATAGTTATATCAAACAAGGTATTAACATCTATAAACTACAGCTCAAATATAGAAACTATGAGTGCTATAATAGGAGCTTTTTTAATGGGTGTAACATTTATGATAATAAAGAAAAATGAACCTAAATTTAAAAAGAGTGAGGAGTATACTCCTATTATAACGAATATAGTTAACTAGATAATAAAAATGCTGATTAATATTAATCAGCATTTTTTTATATACTAGAGTATTATAAAAAATGTCATTACGCATAATTTAGGTTAAGAAACCACAATTTCAACTGTTTTGAGCAACGGAGTCCGTAGGACTCGTTGGCGACATGAGTCAATGGGTAGCATTAGACGAATTTTTTTTATTTATTTTTTTAAATAATTTTGCAGTTGATGAAACTAATACAACACCTATTGCTATTGATCCAGCTATAAATATAGTATCACTACCAGTTTTAGCTGCACTATAAAAATCATTATTTATAATATCTAGCATCGTCAAGTACATGCCATAACCTGGAACCAGGGGAACTATACCTGGTATTATGAATACTGTAACAGGTTTTCTATTCATTCTTGCAAATATTTCGCCTAATATACCTATTACAGTGGCTGCTATAAAACTTGATAAAGAAGCTGAATTAGTTATATTATTTAAATAAGTGTATAATGTCCAACCAATACTTCCTGTAAGAGATGCATATAAAATATCCTTTTTAGGGACATTAAAAAATATACAAAACCCTATTGTTGATAAAAATGAGTAAATAAAGTGAAGATATAGGCTCATTAGAATGCACCTCCAAACCAGTTAACCCATAATTGGAACACTATTCCTATTCCGACAGCTATACATATAGCTATGAATATAGCTTCGAATATTTTTGCAAGGCCACCTAGTAAATCTCCTGATATAAAATCTCTTAAGCCGTTTGTAAATGAGACTCCAGGGACTAAAGGCATTATAGACCCTACTATTATCATATCAAGGCTTTTTCCAATTCCTATAAGAGTAAATAATATACCAAGTAATCCTATAATAGATGAAGCTGCAATTGTTGATAAAAATGAAGTATCGCTTATTTTAGTTATCTCATCTGCTATAAATATTGATATCATAGATATAATAAAGGCAGATATAAAATCTAAAAACTCTCCTCCGAACATAAGAGAAAAAAAGCCACCTATAACTCCTGTAAAAAAAAGCCTTACAAAAATAGAATATTTATCTGCTTTTTCTATTTGCTTTAATGCAGATAAGGCTTGAGATATTGTCATATGAGAGTTTACATAGTCTCTTGAAAAGTTATTTACCATAGATACTTTGTGTAGATTTAGACTTCTACTTTTTATTCTTTTGATAAAGCTTATACCATCCATTCTATCGTCTGAAACAAATATTCCTGTTGGTGTTACGAATGCATTTACATGGTTTATGTTCTTTGACATGCATATTCTAGTTATAGTATCTTCAACTCTGTATATTTCTGCTCCATTTTTAAGCATTATTTCTCCAGCGTAAAGAGCTATTCTTAGTATCCCTTTTTTTTCTGTTATAGTCATAATACTCACCCCTTATGAAAGAATACATACTAGAGAATTATATCAAAATTCTACTAAAAAATCTTTAAAAAATATAAAAAAATATAAAAATAAAAGGAGTATTGAAAACTATATTTAAATATAATTTAAAGAGAAAAATAATATTAAGGGGGATAAAATATGAATTTTGATAATTTAATGAAACAGGATGAACAGGTATATGAAGCTTTATCAAATGAAATTGATAGACAAAATAGAAATATTGAGCTTATAGCATCAGAAAATTCCGTATCTTTAGCTGTTATGGAAGCTATGGGAAGCCATCTTACAAATAAATATGCAGAGGGATATCCTGGTAAGAGGTATTATGGGGGATGTGAACATATAGATATTATAGAAAATCTTGCTATAAGTAGACTTAAAGAAATATTTGGTGCAGATCATGCTAATGTACAACCACACTCAGGTGCTAATGCAAATTTAGGGGTTTATTTTGCTGTTCTAAAACCAGGAGATAAGGTTATGGGTATGAATTTATCTCAAGGGGGACATTTAACTCACGGTTCTCCTGTTAATATATCTGGAAATTATTTTGATTTCACAGAATATGGTGTTTTGGCTGAGGATGGAAGAATAGATTATGATGATGTTATAAAAAAAGCTCATCAGGTAAAACCTAAGCTTATAGTAGCAGGTGCAAGTGCATATCCAAGGGAAATAGATTTTAAAAAGTTTAAGGAAATATCTGATGAGGTTGGAGCTATGTTGATGGTTGATATGGCTCATATAGCTGGACTTGTTGCTTCAGGACTCCATCAGAATCCATGTGATGTCGCTGATTTTGTAACTACCACTACTCATAAAACTCTAAGAGGGCCAAGAGGAGGGGTTATACTTTGTAAGAGTGAGTATGCAAATAAGATTGATAAAGCTATATTCCCTGGTATTCAAGGTGGACCTTTGGAACATGTTATAGCGGCTAAAGCTGTAAGTTTTAAAGAAGCTTTACAGGATGATTTTAGGGACTACCAAGAACAAATAGTTAAGAATTGTAAGACACTAGCTGATGAATTAATTGATAGAGGGTTTGACTTGGTTACAGGAGGAACTGATAATCATCTCATTCTTTTAGATCTTAGAAATAAAAATATAACTGGAAAAGAAGCAGAAAAAATACTTGATAAGGCACATATAACTGTGAATAAAAATGCTATACCTTTTGATCCACAGAGTCCTTTTGTAACTAGTGGAGTAAGAATAGGAACTCCTGCTATTACAACTAGAGGTATGAAAGAGGATGAAATGAAGATTATAGCTGATGCAATAGATCTTTGTATAACTCATAGAGAGGTTGAAAAAGCAGGAGAAATTATAAAAAATCTTACAGATGAATTTGTATTATATTAATAGAAGGGTAATTGTTTATGAATTAACTTAAAAAATTGAATTACATTAATTTTATGTAAATTATATGATATATATATATTTAAGTTCAGGTTTTGGAGGATTGTGATATGAATACTAAAGATTATATTAAATTAATGCAAAATATTTTGCACTATATAGAAGATGGAATTCATGTTATTGATAATGAGGGAAACACTGTTGTTTATAATAAGGCCATGGCAGAACTTGAACACATGAAAGAAACCGAAGTACTAAACAAAAATTTGCTAGATATATTCAATGGCTTAGATGAAGAAACGAGTACTCTTTTAAAAGTTTTAAAAAGTGGTGAAATTATAAAAGATAAAAAACAGACTTATCTGAATAAATACAAAAACGAAATCACCACTGTAAATACCACAATACCTATAATTGAGAATGGAAAAACACTAGGAGCTATTGAAATATCTAAGGATATAACTAAAATGAAAGAACTTTCAGAAGAAATATTGACCCTTCATAGAGAAAAATCAAATCCAAAGAAGATAATTCAAAGTAATATTAAAAAGTATACATTTGAAAATATAATAGGTGAGAGTGAAACTTTTAAGAATGCTATATTATTAGCTAAAAAAGCATCTCAAACTCCAGCTCCTGTTTTTATATATGGAGAAACGGGGACTGGGAAAGAGCTCTTTAGTCAAAGTATACATTATGAAGGTGTAAGAAAAAACAAGGCTTTTATAGCCCAAAACTGTGCAGCTCTTCCTGAAAGCTTACTTGAAGGTATTTTGTTTGGTACAGAAAAAGGAGGGTTTACAGGAGCTATAAGTAGACCTGGATTATTTGAGCAAGCTAATAAAGGAACCTTACTATTAGATGAAATAAACTCTATGCCGATAGAACTCCAAGCAAAACTTCTGAGAGTATTACAAGAAGGTTATATAAGGAGAATTGGAGGCATGAAAGATATTCCTATAGATGTGAGGATAATAGCTATAACTAATGAAGAACCCAATAAGCTATTAAAAGAAAATAAGCTTAGAAAAGATCTCTACTATAGACTTAATGTAATATCTATATATATACCTTCTTTGAATGAAAGAGAAGAAGATATAATACTTTTAGCAGATTACTTTATAAAAAAATACAATAAAAAATTAAATAAAAATGTGAAATGTATAGATAAAAAAGCTAAAAAAGCGTTATTAAATCATAAGTGGCATGGTAATATAAGAGAACTTGAAAATACTATATATTCAGCTATTAGCATGATTGATTATGAAGAGAGTATCCAAATTGAACACTTAAATATACAGATTAATAAGTCTGAAAATATTAAAAATAATATAAATACATCAAATGAAAAATGTTTAGATGAATTGTTAAAAGAGATTGAAGTTGATTTTATAACAAGAGCTTTAATAAACAATAAAAAGAATATTACAAAGTCAGCTGAACAACTGGGATTAAAAAGACAGACACTTCAGCATAAAATTAAAAAATATAATATTTAGGAAAGCAAATATATTTGCATTAACATGCAAATATATTTGCTTTTTTTATTAAAAAAATCTATTTGATATGAAAAAATAAAATCTTATATTTGTTAAAAAAAAAGAACGACTTTTCTGAAAGTTGGGAAAATACCTAAATATACTGGTGCTAAGCTTGAATTTTCTGAATATTAAAATAAAGTGGCATGCATATTGCTATATCTATTAGTGAAAGAAATTATAACTTATGAAAATTTAAGGGGGGAAATATAATGGAAAATATTAAAGTAGGTATTTGGGGATTTGGAGCAATGGGAAGTGGAATGGCTAATATGCTATTAAAGAAAGAAGGAGTAGAAATTGTAGCTGTTTGTGATAAACATGAAGGTAGAGTTGGAAAAGACATATATGAAGTTTTAGGCGTTGATAGAAAAAATAGAAGCGAAATAATAATTAAATCTAATGAAGAAGAAGCTTTTACAGAAAAGTGTGCAGATGTAGTTTTACTTGCTACTGACTCATTTACAAAAGGAGCTTTTGATAAAATAAAATTTATATTAGAAAGAAAAATGAATGTAATATCTACTGCAGAGGAAATGGCTTATCCAGATGCACAAGAACCAGAACTTGCTAGGGAGATAGATGAAATAGCTAAAGAAAATCATGTCTCTGTGCTTGGAACAGGAATCAATCCTGGATTTGTACTTGATTTATTAATACTTGCACTTACAGGAACTTGTGAAAGAGTAGATTATATAAAAGCATCAAGAGTAAATGATTTATCTCCATTTGGTCATGCTGTTATGGTAGAACAAGGTGTTGGAGTTACTCCTGAAGATTTTGAAAAAGGAGTTAAGGATGGATCAATAGCAGGACATGTAGGATTTCCTGAATCTATAAAGATGATTACAGATGGAATTGGATGGAATCTAGAGAAGGTAGACCAGACAAGAGAATCAATCGTATCTAATGTATACAGACAAAGTCAATATGCAGAGGTTCAAGCTGGAAATGTAGCAGGTTGCAAGCAATGTGGTTATGGATATGTAGATGGTGATGTAAAGGTTGAGATGGAGCATCCACAACAAATACTTCCTCATCTTGAAGGTGTTGATACAGGAGATTATGTACAAATTAAAGGAGTACCAGATATATCTCTTCAAATAAAACCAGAAATACCAGGAGGAGTAGGAACTATAGCTATGTGCGTTAACAGTATTCCTCATGTTATAAATGCTAATCCGGGTCTTAAAACTATGCTTGATATACCTGTACCAAGAGCTATTATGGGGGATATGAGAAAAATGGTTGAAGTAAAAAAAGAATGTGAATGTGGATGTTGTTAGGGGTGAATTAAATGAATGCTAAAAAGGGAGATTGGGTTTTAGTTCATAATGTGATATTAAACCCAGATCAAAGAGCGCCACAGGTTCCAGAGGATACTAAAAAAGTACCTCTTGAAATGTGGGTGAAAGGATTTTTAAATAATGATGCATCCATAAATGATGAAGTTGAAATAACTACTATAACTAAAAGAATAGTTAAGGGCAAACTTATAGAAATAAACCCATATTACAAGCATGATTATGGAAAGTGTGTTCCTGAACTTTTACAAATAGGTCTTCAGCTAAAAGATATTTTATTCGGAGGTGAAGACTGTGAATAAAGATATGAGTTATTTAGGTGTAATGTCTAGAAAAAATGAAATAATGAAAAATGCTGTTGGAATAGATTATGAATTATTTGAATCAGGAACTGTAGAGTTCAACTATGAAAAAATGATGAGAGAAACAGGCTATACTTTGGACGAAATGCAAAATATTCAAAAGGGTGTAGCAATATGCAATACTCCTTTGATAGAGCTTAAAAATATAACTAAGCTTGCTAGAAAGTGTTCAGCAAAAGGAAAAGGAGCAAGAATATTTGTAAAGGATGAAGCATCTAGCCCATCTGGAAGTTTTAAGGCAAGACGTGCTGCGAATGCTGTATACCATGCTAAAAAATTAGGTTATAAAGGTGTAATTGCTGCAACTAGTGGCAATTATGGAGCAGCGGTTGCATCACAAGCTGCTATGCAAGGACTTAAGTGTATTATAGTTCAAGAATGCTATGATAGTCAGGGAAAAGGACAGCCTGAAATTATAGAAAAAGCTAGAAAATGTGAGGCTTATGGTGCTGAGGTTATTCAGTTGAGTGTAGGACCTGAACTGTTTTATACATTTTTAAGATTGTTAGAAGAAACCGGATATTTCAATGCATCTTTATATACTCCATTTGGAATTGGAGGAGTTGAAACCCTTGGATATGAGATTAGTATGCAATTTAGAGAAAAAGAAGGAAGAGATCCTGATGTTGTGGTTTGTACTAATGCAGGTGGAGGGAATTTAACTGGTACAGCAAGAGGACTTATTAAAGCTGGAGCTTTTGATACTAAGGTTGTAGGAGCTAGCGTTAATTTAAAAGGTCTTCATATGGCATCTGATACTCAATTTAATAAAAAATCCTTTACAACAGGACATACTGGATTTGGAATACCGTTTTGTACAAATCCAGATAGATCAGATGTTCCAAGATCCGCTGGTAGACCACTCAGATACATGGATAGATATGTATCTGTAAGTCAAGGAGAGGTATTTTATATGACAGAAGCCTTAGCTCAACTTGAAGGTCTTGAAAGAGGTCCTGCTGGGAACACATCACTTGCTGCCGCATTTTGTATAGCGCAAGAAATGGATGAGCATAAGATAATTGTGGTTCAGGAAACTGAATATACAGGAGCAGGAAAGCATATCCAACCACAACTTGCATTTGCAAGAGAAAATGGTATAGATATAAGGTTTGGAAATCCAGAGGATGAGATTGCTGGAGAAAGTATAATACTACCTAGTCATCCATCTATGATTAAGATTAAGGATCTTGATTTAAATAAAATTAAGAGTTCATATATAAAAAACTGTATACAAAGAATGAATGCAACTGAAATAAATGAACTAGATTTAGAATTTTTAGCTAAAGATACTAAGTCTAGTAAAGAATTTGTAAAAGAAGTATTAAAAAGCCTTAATGTTAATTGTTTAAAAGAAAATTTGGGGGTGTAAATTTTGAAAAGAGCAGATGATTTTAATGAAAGAAGAGTACATTTGGCTAATTTGTCAGATCAAGAATTATACGATAGATTTTGGGAACTTGCTGGGAAAATAGTAGATCCATTGCTAGATCTTGGTAGAAAAAACACAACTCCATCGGTAGAAAGATCTGTTCTTCTTAGAATGGGATTTTCAAGTCTTGAAGCTAAGCCTTTAGTTGATGGTGCTATGGATAGAAATCTTATGAGAAAGGGAGTTGGGCATATAGTTTATAGAGTTGCTAAAGATAAAAACTTATCTATTAGAGACGCAGGTCTTAGTATGATAGAGGGCAAGTATTGGGATTATGCTCTTGAGGTATTTGGAGAAGACAAGGCTGTAGCTAGTGTATCCGAAAGCTAAAAGTTCTAAGACTCCATCCTCTTAAGGCTGGAGATAAGAACTTAACAGCTTCTGGATTAGTTTACCCACAGGGCACTTACGCAACTAGAAATTCATATGAAACAAACACTTCATCTGAATTAAGTTTCACTTTATAGCTATTAAAGGGGGAAAGAAAAAATATGAAAAAGCTAGATGTTAATGAAAAATTAGATATAAGAAATATATTAGATGATTTAGAAAACTATAGACCTAAAAGAAGAGGCTGGACTTGGAGAGAAAATAAAGAAATAGAAATGGGAGGACATAAGTACTCTGATTGTTCACCTGCTCTTAAAAATTCAATAGGAATACCAGCTGCTGTTAGGTATTTTGAAAATTTAGATCCTCAACCCAAAGAAGTTATAACTACAGAGATTGCTTCTGGTAGATTTGAGGATGATATAAGAAGAATGCGAATGGCTGCATGGCATGGTGCAGATCATTTAATGGTTATTAGAACGGCTGGTCAATCTCACTATGATGGATTAATAGAAGGATCACCTCAAGGTATAGGAGGTATTCCTGTTACAAGAAAGCAAGTTAGAGCTCAAAGAAAAGCTGTTGATTTAATAGAAGAAGAAGTAGGAAGACCTATAAATTACCATTCTTATGTATCAGGAGTAGCTGGTCCTGATATAGCTGTAATGTTTGCAGAAGAAGGGGTTAATGGAGCACATCAAGATCCACAGTACAATGTATTATATAGAAATATAAACATGATAAGATCTTATATTGATGCAGCTGAATCTAAGAAAATTATGGTTTGGGCAGATATAGCGCAAATAGACGGTGCTCATAATGCAAATGCGACTGCGAGAGATGCTTGGAAGGTTATGCCAGAACTTATGGTACAACATGCTCTAAACTCTATATTCTCACATAAAGTAGGTATGAAAAAAGAAGATATATGCTTATCAACTGTACCTCCATCAGCAGCTCCAGTTCCTTGCATTAAGTACGATTTGCCTTATGCTGTTGCATTAAGAGAGTTATTTGATGAGTACAGAATGAGAGCTCAACAAAATACTAAGTACGTTACATCTTCTTCAAGAGAGGCTACTGTAACTCATGTTATGAATATGATGATATCTAAACTTACTAGAGCGGATATTCAATCGACTATAACTCCTGATGAGGGAAGAAATGTGCCATGGCATATGTACAACATAGAAGCATGTGATACAGCTAAGCAAACTTTAGTAGGTCTTGATGGATTACTTGATATGGTTGAACTTAAAAAGGATGGATACTTAGGAGATAAAGTTAGAGAATTAAAAGAAAGAGCTATTCTTTATATGGAAGAAATGATTGAGGTTGGAGGATATTTTGAAGCAGTAGAAAAGGGATTTTTCGTAGATTCTGGAATGTATCCTGAGAGAAATGGTGACGGAATAGCTAGAAAAATAAATGGTGGAATAGGTGCAGGATATGTATTTGAAAGAGATGAAGATTACATGGCACCTGTAACTGCTCACTTTGGATATAATAACATTGCTCAATATGATGAGAGTGCGATAGATAATCCATCTTCATTAATTGGAGGATGTACGTTTGAAAATCCTGAGAAGATAGTTTACATAGACGAACTTGATGAAAATGACAACGTATTTAGTCGTTTAGATGAAAATGAAAAGTACAGAAATTCAAACTTTGTTAAACCTGAAGTAGAATGGCTTGCTGATGGAACAGTTCAAGTCGAGTTATTCATTCCAACTAGTAGTAGAGTAGCTGAATTTGCAGCTATTGAATTTGCTAAAAAAATGAATCTTAAAGATCCTGAAGTTATACATGTTGAAATGATGCATCCATCAGAGGGAACAAGAGTACAAGTAAAAGGTAAGTTAGATGCAGATCTTGATATAAGTAAGCTTGAAATACCACCAGAGCCTGAGATTATGAGTGATGAAGAACTTTGGAGTGAAATAGAAAAAAGACCTATGAAGGTAGTTGCAGCAACTGTTGGAGAAGATGAGCATTCAGTTGGTCTTCGTGAGGTTATAGATATTAAGCATGGTGGAATAGAAAAATGGGGAATTGAAGTTGAATATTTAGGAACTTCTTGTCCAATAGAGAAACTTGTAGATGCAGCAATAGAGCTAAATGCAGATGCAGTACTTGCGTCAACTATAATAAGTCATGATGATATTCATTACAAGAATATGAAAAGATTACATGAATATGCAGTAGAAAAAGGAGTTAGAGATAAAATTATGATAGCTTGTGGAGGAACTCAAGTTACTCCAGAAATAGCAGTTAAGCAGGGTATTGATGCAGGCTTTGGAAAGACTGCTAGAGGAATACATGTAGCTACATTCCTTGTAAATAAGAGAAAAGAAAAATTAGCTCAAATAGAAGCTTAAAATATTTAAATAATTGAGTTGTGCAGTATATATTGCACAACTCAATTAAATTATATGGAAGGGGGGAATAGTGTGAAAATAGATGTTTTAGTAGCAGAGATAGGTAGCACAACTACTGTTGTAAATGCATTTAATGATATAAACACAAATAACCCTAAATTCATAGGACAAGGTCAAGCTCCTACTTCAGTTCTTGAAGGTGATGTAAGAATAGGACTAAATGGAGCAAGAGATAGTCTAGCCAAAAGCTTAGGTGAGAATAAAATTGAATATGAAGAAATGCTTGCTACATCAAGTGCAGCTGGTGGACTTAAGATGACAGTTCACGGATTAGTATACGATATGACTGCAAAAGCTGCAAAAGAAGCAGCTCTTGGTGCGGGAGCTATTGTACATAATGTTACGTCTGGAAGGCTTAGAAGAACAGATTTGAAAAAAATAAAAGAGTCACGTCCAAATATAATATTAATCGCTGGTGGTGTAGACTTTGGAGAAAGAGATACAGCTATTTATAATGCAGAACTTATAAATAATATGAATCTTGATATCCCTATTATTTATGCAGGAAATATAGAAAATCAAGAAGAAATTAAACTAATATTTGAGGGTATGAAATCAAAACTTTATATAGTAGATAATGTATATCCTAAGATAGATTTATTAAATGTAGAGCCAACTAGAAAAGTAATACAGGATGCTTTTGAAGAGCATATAATACATGCACCCGGAATGGAACATGTTAGAGAAATAATAAATGGTCCTATTATACCTACTCCTGGCTCTGTAATGGAGAGTGCAAAACTACTTTATGAAGAAATAGGAGATTTGATAGTGTTTGACGTAGGAGGAGCCACGACAGATTTACATTCGGTAACAGACGGAAGTGAGAAAATAAATAGAATACTTTTAAGTCCAGAACCTTTAGCAAAAAGAACTGTAGAAGGTGATTTAGGAGTATATATAAATATGAAAAACATAGTTGATTTAATAGGGAAAGATAAACTATCTAAAGAACTGGGGTGTGATTTTCAAGACTTAATAGACAATCATGTTCCTATACCGAAAACTAAACAACAAATAGAATTCGTTGAAAGGTTAACACAAGAAGCGACACTACGAGCATGTGAAAGACATGCAGGTAGAGTTAGAGATTTATATGGTGCAGGAGGAAGAACATCTATAGCTGAAGGAAAAGACCTAACAGAAGTTAAGTATATAGTTGGTACTGGAGGAGCCTTGACTAGGCTACCTTTAAGGGTTAAAATAATGGAGTCAATAGCAAAATCAAATACAACAAAAATGAAGTTATTTCCATCTGAGGAAGCCAAAATACTAGTTGATAATGATTATATTATGGCGTCTTTAGGAGTTTTGTCTAAGAGACATCCTAAATCTGCATTACTTCTTATGAAGAAGAGTTTAGGAATATAGGGGGGAATAGTATTGTATCCGAGAATAGAGATAAATTTAGACAAATTAAAGCATAATGTGAGTTTACTGAGTAAACAATGTATGAAAAATAATATAGAAATGGCTGTAGTCACCAAAGTATATTGTGCTTTTCCTGAAATTGTAGATTACATAAAGGATAGTGGAGTTAAGTATATAGCTGATTCTAGAATAAAGAACCTAAAAAAGCTAAAAGATATAAATCTTGAAAAAATACTTATAAGAATACCTATGCTTACAGAAATTGAAGATGTAGTAAAGTATTCAGATATAAGTCTTAACTCTGAATTTGAAGTTATAAAAAAGATAGATGAAATTTGTGAAAAATTAAATAAAAAGCATAAAATAGCTTTAATGGTAGATCTTGGAGATTTAAGAGAGGGTTATTTTAAAGAAGAGGAACTATTTGAGGTTATAAGAAAAATTTTAAAGCTTGATAGCATAGAATTTGTTGGACTTGGAACAAATTTAACGTGCTATGGAGCTGTAATACCTTCAAAAGATAACTTAGGAAGACTATGTGAACTTGGAGAAAAAATAGAAGAAAAATTCGATATTAAGCTTTCTTTTATATCAGGGGGAAATTCAAGTTCACTTCACCTGCTAGATAAAGGTGAGATGCCTGATAGAGTTACTAACTTAAGACTTGGGGAGGCAATAGCTCTTGGAAAGGAAACGGCTTATTCTCAAGATATAAAAGGGGCTTATCAAGATGCATTTAAGTTAGTATGTGAGATTGTAGAACTTAAAGAAAAACCATCTATACCAATAGGAGAGATAGGAGTAGATGCATTTGGAAATAAGCCACACTATGAAGATAAGGGTATTAGAAAAAGAGCAATAGTGGGAATAGGAAAACAGGATACCAATGTAGATGGAATGAGTACGGTTGATCCAAAACAAGAAATATTAGGAGCAAGCTCAGATCATTTAATAGTTGATGTTACAGACAGTGATAAAGAGTATAAGGTAGGAGATACTATAGAATTTAATCTTGAATACGGTGCATTAATGGCAGCTAGTACTAGTGAATATGTAAATAAGGTATTTAAATGTGAAGAAAAGTTATCAGAGAATGTATAGAGGATAGTCGACCTTAATGGGTTGGCTATTTTTTATCGTGTCATAAAAATTAAACGAAAAATGATACTTATTAAAATATTGTTAATCTATTAAATATGATTTACTCCAATTTTAATAAGTATCATTTTAATGTGTTATCTATATTTGAGTGAAGTAACAATAGGTAAATTATGTTAAAATATATCTAAAAGTAAGTAACAAACATGTGTATATTATATTAATATAATTTAAACTATTATAATAAAATAGGAGGAGGAAAGAATGGCTATAAAAGACATACTGTTATTAGGGAATGAAAATTTATATGAGGTGTGTAGAGCAATTTCAAAAGATGAAATTAATAAAGCTGAAGAAATTGTTAAAGATTTGCATGATACGATGATGAATTTTAGAGAAAAGTATGGATTTGGAAGAGCAATAGCGGCACCTCAAATTAATGAGCTTTATAGGATAATATACATGAATTTTGATGATAACTCAATAGTTTTAATAAATCCGCGACTTGAGTTTGTTGATGGTGAAAAGTTTGAAATGTGGGATGATTGTATGAGTTACCCAGGGCTAGAGGTAAAACTACATAGATATAAAAAGTGTAAAGTTTATTATAAAGACTTGGATTGGAATGATTGTATATTAGAACCTAAAGGGGATTTGTCAGAATTAATACAACATGAATATGACCACCTTGATGGTATATTGGCTGTTCAAAGGGCAATTGATAACAAGTCATTTAGAATAAATAAAAATAAGGCCGGATGTTTTTAGAAATAAGAAGAAATGATGATTTTAAAAAATAAATATTACAGCTATTTAATACAGGAACTCAGAAATTATGAGTTCTTTTTTGATAAAAATATTGTATTTCATATTACTATATAAAGTTAAACTTAATTTATATAGAGTTTTTACTACAGTTGAACTTTTAGTTTTCGGATAAAATTAATATAATGAATGATTTATATATATAACAAAATGTTGACTATATACAACAAAAATAGTATCTTATATATAAGAGGTGGAGGTTTATGGCAAAACGTAAAAAGTTATTTAATACAAAAATAAAACTTCTCAGGACTGAAAAAAATTTAACTCAAGAGGATTTAGCTATAGAGTTGGGGATAAACAGAGGTACTGTTTTGGAAATTGAAAGAGGTACTTTTAATCCTTCACTTAAACTTGCTTTTGCTATATCTAAATATTTTGATAAGACTATTGATGAAATTTTTGAAATTCTGGAGGAGATAGAGGAATGATTAATATGGGAGAACAATTAATCGGGATGCAGTCGGTACTAGCAACTATTGTGAGTGCTGTATTTTTATTATTAGCTTTGATGGATAAGGATGAACTAGAGGAATTTGCATTCAATAATGCATTAAAAATATCATCTGTAATTAATATAATAGCATTATTGGGATATACCTTATATTCAATTTCTTTAGGACGCAAAGATATTAGTATCAATGTGATTTTTCATATAATTGAAGAAATGTGTATCCTAACATTACTAGTATATTATATATATCTAAAGGGTTTTAATTTTAAAGCCAAAATAAAAAGTGAGAGTATAATAAATATATTAATCTATAGTTCAATTACTATAAGTATTTTAGCAACAATAAGTATGTTATTTGAATTTGAACTTTTTGAAAATAATACAGGATTTATTAGATATGATGAATTAATTTTATTTTTAAATGCAATATTATTCACATTGATAATACCATCACTTCCAAAAAGAAAAAAACTTAATCTTGAGGAGTATAAGAAAGTAAAAAAAGAAATAGATAAGGATTTTAAGACTATGTATTTATTTTATATGGTTATTCTGGGACTGGGTATTGTGTATATTACTTGTAAAAAGATGAACATCATATAAAAAGAGGAGAGATTCGATGAACAAAAATATAAATCTTCCGAAAATGATTACTGGAATAGTATTAATGCAGCTTGGGGTATTATTTTTAAGTATGTTTACGGGAATAGAAAATTGGATTAATACTAAAACTTTGATTATATTAATAGGAAGTATGATTTTATACCCGATATATATAGGAATTATAATTATTATTAATATAAGAAAGTTAGAAAAAGGAAATTTGAAAAAAAGATCAATAGGATTTATTAAATCATTTTTAGGGCTTAGTCTACTTAATTATATTTGTAATTATTTTAAAATATCAAATAGTAGTTTATTAAGTTTGATTTCAACTGCTTTTGGGGTATCTTTTGGCATTTACTTCATGGATATAGCATGGTTAAAGAAAAAAGAAAAGTACAGTTTAGATTATATATACAAAAAAAACAACATTACATAAATTTATTATAAAGAGAATTTAATATATAGTTAAAATAGTCAACCAAACGGTTGACTATTTTAATTCTAATTTATTTTTTAAATTCATTTATAAATTCAAGTACAGCTTCTTTTTTAGTAGCCCATGAGGTAACTAATCTGATAGCAGAATGATTATTATCTATTTTTTTCCAAGTATAAAAATTAAATTTTTGCTCTAGTCTTTCTATTATTTTATTTTCTAAGATAGGGAAAATTTGATTCGTTGGAGAGTCTATTAAAAACTTGCAATTAGATTCTTTTAGACCAGCATTTAAAAGATAAGCCATTTCATTAGCATGATTTGCAAGTTCAAAATAAAGATTATCAGTAAATAATTGTTCAAATTGAATTCCTAAAAGTCTTCCTTTTGCAAGTAATGCTCCTTTTTGTTTTATATGATACCTAAAATCTTCTTTTAAATTTTCATTTTTTATTACTAAGGCTTCACCAAGGAGGGCTCCGTTTTTTGTTCCACCAATAAAAAATGCATCTGTAAAATTACACATATCAGATAACGTTAAATCAGCTCCTTTAGCACAAATAGCAGAACCTAATCGTGCTCCATCTGCATATAATATAAGGTTATTGGATTTACAAAATTCATTAAGGTTTTTAAGTTCTTCTTTTGTGTATATTGTACCTAGTTCTGTTGGATTAGAAATATATACAAGCTTTGGTTTTACAACATGTTCATTTGAATGAGAATCTAATATGTTTTCAATTTTATCTGGATATATTTTTCCGTCATCTGAATCTACTGTAATTACTTTGTGCCCTGTATATTCAATTGCTCCAGTTTCATTAACTGCAATATGACCTGTATTAGTAGATATACAAGCTTCATGAGGTTTTAAAAAAGCTCCAATTGCTGTAAGGTTTGTTTG
Organism: Tepidibacter mesophilus; assembly: GCF_002724055.1. GTDB lineage: Bacteria > Bacillota > Clostridia > Peptostreptococcales > Peptostreptococcaceae > Tepidibacter_A > Tepidibacter_A mesophilus. The sequence continues at coordinate 93,003 of NZ_BDQY01000002.1, forward strand.
AGTTCCTCCAGATATAAGGTGAACATCAACGTTTTTATTATGTATTAAATTTTTTATTTTGGAAACTGCATTTTGGGTATGTCTATCATATCCATATCCTTCTTCTTGAGTCATATTTGACTCTATTAAGGCATTTAAAATTTTTGGATAAGCACCCTCGCTATAGTCATTTTTAAAGCTATACATGATAATCCTCCTTTAGTATATGAAATTATTGAATTTTCAGTTGATTACAGTATAGATAAAAATAGAAGAATTTTCAACTAGTTTTAAATCAAATTAAATAAAATAGTAAGGGATAAAAGCAATTAATAGAATAATTGAAGTGCTATCGGATGTAGGTGATATGAATTGTTTATAGATAAATTTACAAATATATGATAATCTAGATTTGGAAATATAACCTAGATATTACAAGGAGGTAAAATGTGATAAATAAAAAATTAACTTGGATTTTTAGTGTGTTTTTCTTAGTTACAATGATGGCTGTAGTTATGGCTGGAAATGGATGTTATAGACTCAACACATATAAATATATTATATACATTTGGAATTTGTTTTTAGCCTGGATACCATTTATGTTTGCTTTGATAGTACATAATAGATATTATAAAGGTAGGGGACATATAAACAATATAGTAATGTTTATATGTATGTGCATATGGTTGTTATTTTATCCTAATTCTCCTTATATAATAACTGATTTTATACATATAAGTACATCAAAATATATATTCAAAATAGAAGACACTCTGGAATTTCAAAGGAACTTTTGGATATGGTATGACTTTATACTTATAGCGTTTTATGCTTTGATAGGATACCTACTAGGTGTAGCATCTTTATATTTAAATCAGATAATAGTTAAAGATAAGTTTAATAGTTTTGTATCTTGGATATTCGTAAGTATTGTATCTTTTCTTGCTGGATACGGGATATATTTGGGCAGATTCGTTAGATTTAATAGCTGGGATATAGTATCAAATCCTATGAAGTTATTTGGATACATTGTAAATAGTTTTAAACTCGAAGCTATATATTTTTCTTTGATGTTTGGAATGGTTTTATTGTTTACTTATGTACTTGTGTATAGTTTGATAAATTTTAAGAACAATCCTGAATAAAGGGTTGTTTTTTTGATATAATTATAGTCAATAATTATTTTGGAGATGATAATTTGATATACCTATTAAAAAATCTTATAAACAATCTAGGATATGTAGTCTTAATTGCTTTTATGATATCAAAGATAAAAAGCTTTAAGAAGATAATACAAAAAGATGAATTCACATATAGAGATCTCTTTGTACTATCTGTTATATTTGGTACGTTTGGGGTACTTGGAACTTATATAGGAACAGATGTTAGAGGTGCTATAGCAAACACTAGAATAATTGGGGTTATGGCAGGGGGAATACTTTGCGGCCCGTTTGTTGGAATATTATCAGGTATAATAGCAGGGCTTCATAGATACTTGATAGACATAGGAGGAATAACTGCTTTCCCATGTTTTGTAAGTACAGTAATTGGAGGTATAGTATCGGGAATTATATACAACAAAGCAACTAATAAGAGTAGGTGGATATACGGAATTTTAGGTGGAATACTAGTTGAAAGTATAAGCATGGGACTTATTCTATTGCTTTCAAGACCGTTTACAGTAGCTCTTTTAATAGTTAAGAAGATATATATACCAATGACCCTAGTTAATGGAATAGGTATAGGAATCGTAATATTAATTACCGAGAATATATTTGAAGAAAAAGAAGAGATTGCTGCAAGGCAAGCAAAATTAGCTCTTGAAATAGCTAACAAGACTCTTCCTTATTTCAGAAATATAACTAATGATTCTTTAAAACAAATATGTAAAGTTATAAAAGAAAGTGTAGGAGCTAGTGCTGTGTCTATAACGGATAAAAAGTATATATTAGCTCATATAGGGGATGGAGATGATCATCATATAGATGGTGAGAAGGTATTGACTCGTGCTACTGAGAAGGTAATAGAAACTGGCGATATAGTAATACTTAGAACTCATATACAAATAGATTGCCCGAATGCAAATTGTCCATTGAAATCTGCTATAATAATGCCTTTGAAGGATAGTGAATCTGTAGTTGGAGCACTAAAAATTTATTATAATAAGGAAGATTGTATAACTTTTAAAGATGAAACCTTAGCAATTGGTCTTTCTCAGATAATATCGACTCAGCTTGAAATAGCTAAAATAGAAAGGCTCAAAGAGATGACAAATAAAGCAGAGATAAAGGCTTTGCAAGCTCAGATAAATCCTCATTTTTTATTCAATGCACTAAATACTATAGTGTCATTTATAAGGGTAAATCCTGACAAAGCAAGAGAACTTATAATAAACTTATCTACTTATCTTAGATACAACCTAGAGATAGGTGAATCATGTGTTGATATAAAAAAGGAACTAGACCAAGTTAAAGCTTATGTTGAAATAGAAAAAGCTAGATTTGGAGATAAATTAAATGTAGTATATGATATAGATGAGAGTATAGAAATAAAAGTTCCAAGTCTTATAATACAACCTTTAGTAGAAAATTCTATAAAACACGGAATAATAAAGGGAACAGGTAGTGGATGTGTAAAGGTAAAAGTTCAAAAAACGTATGATGATAACGTTGAAATATCTATAGAAGATAATGGTATTGGCATAGATGAGAAAATAATAAAAAACATATATAAGAGAAACATGAAGGAAAACAAGATTGGACTTTTAAACGTGCACAATAGAGTAAGGCTTATATATGGAAAAGGCCTTGATATACAAAAACTCGATAAAGGGACAAAAATAAGCTTTATAATATATCGTGAAGGAAAGAGGAAATAATATGAGATGTATAATAGTAGATGATGAATCTCCTTCAAGAGATGAGCTTAAGTATTTTATAAATAACTTTAGTTCAATAGAGATATTAAAAGAATTTGATGATTCACTAGATGCTTTGAAATTTATAGAAAGCAATGATATAGATGTTATATTCCTTGATATAAATATGCCAAAGTTAGACGGTGTTTGTCTAGCTAGGGTTATAAATAAGTTTAATAAAGATTTTAAAATCGTTTTTATAACTGCATATAAAGAACATGCCATAGAAGCATTTGAACTGGAGGCATTTGATTATATATTAAAGCCTTATTCTGAAGCAAGAATACTTACTACTTTAAAAAAAATAGAGAGATTAGAGGTTTGTGAAGAAAAAAAATGTATATGTGATAGAGTAACTGTTTTAAAGGATGAAAAAATGATAGTCGTAAATATAAAGGATATATATTATTGTAAATCATCAGAAAGAGATACTTTAGTTTATACAAAATGTGAAGAATATACTGTTAATATGAGTATATCTGAGTTTTATAATAAGGTTTCGGGGTATGATTTTTTCAAAAGTCATAGATCTTATATTTTGAATATAGATAAAATAGAAGAGATAATACCTTGGTTTAACAACACTTATAATGTTAAATTAAGAGACTTAGATATTAAAATTCCTGTTAGTAGAAAAAATATCAAAGAATTTAAGCACATAATGGGCATATAAATGCACTTTATGTGTTTTTTTTTGCATTTCATGCCAAATTTAAATTTTTAAACAAAAACTTTATTATAATTTAGTTAAAACTAATTAAATTTTAAGGAGGGAACATAATGATAACGTTTTTCTCAGCAATTATACTTTTAATCTTAGGATATTTTATATATGGTAAATTTGTAGAAAATATTCTTGGAATCGATGATTCAGAAGTTACACCGGCTATTGAAATGGAAGATGGTGTAGATTATATACCTATGAGTTGGCCAAGGATTTTTCTTATTCAGTTTTTAAATATTGCAGGACTTGGACCTATATTTGGAGCGGTAGCAGGGGCTTTATGGGGACCAGCAGCATTTTTATGGATTGTATTTGGATGCATATTCGCAGGAGCCACACATGACTTTTTATCAGGATATTTATCTATGAAACATAAAGGTACTAGTGCATCGGAAATAGTTGGTATCTATTTAGGAGAAACTGTAAAGAAGATAATGAGAGTATTTACAGTAGTATTGTTAATATTAGTTGGAGTAGTATTCGTTACAGGACCAGCTGGACTTTTAGCTAATTTAACTTCATTTGACAAAGGATTTTGGGTTGTAGTAATAATAGCATACTATATATTAGCAACTGTACTTCCAGTTGATAAATTAATAGGAAAGATATATCCAGTATTTGGAGCCTCTCTTCTTATAATGGCTATAGGTATAGCTGGAGGATTAGTTGTAAAGGGATATCATATACCAGAAATAACTGTTTCAAATCTACATCCTAAGGGAACTCCTATATTCCCATTTTTATTCATAACTATAGCCTGTGGTGCTATTTCAGGATTTCATGCTACACAATCTCCTCTTATGGCTAGATGTGTTAGAAAGCAAAGTGAAGCTAGAAGAATATTCTATGGATCTATGATAGCAGAAGGAATAATAGCTTTAATATGGGCAGCAGCTGCTATGACTTTCTTTGGAGGAACTGAAGGACTTGCTGTTGTACTTGCCAAAGGTGGAGCGGCCGTTGCAGTTAATGAAATATCAACTTCTTTACTTGGAAAATTTGGAGGATTACTGGCTTTACTTGGAGTTGTTGCGTGTCCTATAACATCAGGAGATACTGCATTTAGAAGTGCAAGACTTACCATAGCCGATTCTATAAATTATAAGCAAGATAGTTTAGTTAAGAGATTTTCAATAGCATTACCATTATTTGCCATAGGCATAGCGCTCACATTTATGGACTTTAATATAATTTGGAGATATTTCTCTTGGGCTAATCAAACTTTAGCTATGATGATGTTATGGGCAGGAGCTGCTTATTTAACTAAAGAAAATAAAAATCATTGGATTGCAAGCATACCGGCTGTATTTATGACTATTGTAACAACGGCTTATATAATACAAGCACCAGAAGGATTTAAACAATCTTCGAGCATTGCAAATCCTATAGGGATAGTGTTTGGACTTATAATATTTGGATTGTTTTTATCTAGAAAAAACAAGAACAAAGATAAAATAGCTGCTTAATCGGTGTCTTAAAATGAAACATGTGTATTGTTTTAATACACTAAGAAAAGGATATCAAATTATAAGTGTATCAATATGAAACAAAAGGTATGGTTCGACTGAATCATACCTTTTTAATTTCTAAAAAACATATTATTTTATACATAAAGTATATAATTTATACATATTGATAATTATATTAAAACTTAGGTAATTTTATTAAAGAAGATTACCTAGAAGTTTATTTAAAATATTAGTATTTTCAATAGAAATGTAGAACCTCTTCATGGAATATATGCTTAAAATTATAAAATAAAGTGCAGCAAGGTATAGAAAAAATATAAAAATATTAAAAAAATAAAGATGAATATACAGACTTGGTATAGATATTGCTTGATAAAAGAATACTATAAAATAGAAGAGAAAGGGGGATTTATATGGAACATTCATCTATTTCATATATATCTTTATTAATAATAATTGTACTTGCAACATTTGTGCCTATATTAATAACTAGAATTAAGTTTATACCAGTACCTATAGTGGTTGGAGAAATACTATCGGGGATGATTATAGGAAAGAGTGGGTTCAATTTAATCCAAGATAGCCCACAGCTTGAGTTCTTATATACATTTGGATTTGCATTTTTGATGTTTTTATCAGGTCTTGAAATAGACTTTAATTTGATGAAGCCAACTAATAAAAATTTGGAATCTAAATGGTATAAAAAACCGTTATTAGTAGCTATAATTTTATTCTTTATAACATTGGTTCTATCGTTTGGAATATCATATGTTTTTAAAGTATTTGGACTTGTATCTAATGTAGCTCTTATGAGTTTGGTACTCAGTACTACATCTTTAGGAATAGTGGTTCCTATATTAAAGGAAAAAAATATAATAAACTCAGAATACGGTCAGACTATACTACTTACTGCTTTGATATCTGATTTTGTAACTATGGTACTTATAACGTTTTTCGTTACATTTTATACATCAAAGGCAGCGTATGAAGTTCTTTTGGTTTTGCTATTGTTTGTTGCTTTCTTTGTTTTTTATAGAATGGGACTTCGATTTGTAGTAAACAATAAGATAGTAAAAGAACTAGCAGATACTACGTCGCAGATAAAGGTTAGAGGGGCATTTTCTTTAATATTAATATTTATAGCTTTAGCTCAAAGTCTTGGTACTGAAATTATTTTAGGAACGTTTTTAGCTGGACTTATAGTTGCCCTTTTAGACGAAAAAGATAAATCGGATTTGTATGTTAAACTTGATGCGATAGGATATGGATTTTTTGTCCCTATATTCTTTATAATGGTCGGTGCTAATTTTGATATTAAGTCTGTTATTAGCAATCCAAAATCAATATACCTTGTACCAGCCTTATTAGTTGCTGTATATGCAGTGAAAATAATACCATCTTTACTTCTAAGGTTTAATTTTTCTATGAAAAAGAGTATAGCAGCTGGATTTTTGCTATCATCAAGACTTAGTCTTATTATAGCTGCAAGTGCAATTGGGTTAAAGCTTGGGCTAATAAAAGAAGAAACTAATGGTGCAGTTATTTTGGTAGCTATAATAACTTGTACTTTCTCACCTCTTGTGTTCAATCAGATGATGCCTAAAGTAAATTTAAAAAACAAAAAAAATGTATTTATAATAGGTATTAATGATAAGAGTATGTTACTTGCTAGAAGACTTAAGAAATTTGAAATGAATTTGAGTTTCATAACATATAATAAATCTCAATTTGATAAGATAACTGAGATTGGAGAAACTGTATATTTAGGAGATGCAACTGATGTTAAATGGCTTGAGAAAATAGGAATAAAACAAGCAGATACTGTTGTTGTTGCAAAAAGTATAGAAGATATGAATACAGAAATATGCAGAATATGTAAGACGAAATTTGGTATAGAGCATATAATACTTTTAACAAATAGCCAGTCAATACCTAAAGGAGAGGCCTTATACGGGGCTATGAGTGTATCTCCAGAGTTTGCAACTGCGTTTATGGCGGAACATTTTATAATACATCCAAAGGCGTTTTCTTTACTATTTGTTGAAGAAGATGATTTTATAATAGAAGAAGTATATCTTGAAAATGAAGAATACTTCCTTAAACCATTAAACAAGGTAGTTTTACCAGGAGATTGTTTAATTCTATCAATATTAAGAGGATGTGAAAAAATAATACCTCATGGATATAATATACTTCAACCAGGTGATCTTATAATGATTGTTGGGGAAAGTCATAATGTGAAAAAAGCAAAAAATATTCTTGGAAGAATAAAATAAAACAGCTATTTATATAAATAGCTGTTTTATTTTTTTGTATGTAAATTAATATATTTACTTTTAATATTAATGATGGTATAATTAATAGACGAACTTTAACTTTAAACGTTTCGGAATTAGAATTTACAAATCTTGATGAAATTCTTACCTAGATACAATGTCTAAATTCAATTAATCTAAGTGAATAAGCATAATTAGAACTGTATAAACAATAATTGACTGGTTAAATGTCGAAAAATGTCGCAAAACGTCGGGTTCATAACTTAATTAAGCTATAAAAATTTTATAGTGTAATTTTTTATATAAATAGAAACAACTTATAATCAACTATGAAAATGTTACAACAGTATGATTTTTCATATTTAAAATAAATAATGTAATACAAGGAGGTTTTATATGGAAAACAATAAGAGAAAGATTTCATTAAAAAGAGCTGAGGAGTTAAAGGGTAGAATCGAGGATTATCTACAAGTCAAAAAAACTATACCTAAGGGCTTAGAAAATCAAGAAAATCTAATTGAGAGAAAAAATAAAATTCTATCTGTTCTTGGAGGAACAGAGGAAGATTGGAATAACTATAAATGGCAACTATCTAATAGAATCGGAGATGTGGATACTCTATCTAAAATACTGGATTTAACAGATGAAGAAATCAACAAAATAGAAGAGGTAGGAAAACAATTCAGATGGGCTGTATCTCCATACTATTTAAGCTTAATAGATCCAAAAGAAAAATTTGATCCTATAAAACTTATGTCTATACCTGAATTTATAGAGATTCAAGATGATGTAGATGACTTAGATCCTATGGGAGAAGAGTTTACAAATCCGGCCGGAAGTATAACTAGAAGGTATCCTGATAGACTTATAATAAATGTTACTAACGAATGTGCTATGTATTGTAGGCATTGTCAAAGAAGAAGAAATATAGGTCAATGTGATGAAGCTAAGTCTAAAGAAGTTATACAAGAGTCTATAGATTATATAAGAGACAATGAAGAAATAAGAGATGTACTAATAACAGGGGGAGATCCTCTTACGTTAAATGATGATTATTTAGAGTGGATAATAAGTCAATTAAGAGATATTCCTCATGTTGATTATATAAGACTTGGAAGTAGAACACTAGTTACTATGCCTCAAAGAATTACTGATGAATTTTGTGATATGATTAAAAAATATCATCCTATATTTATAAATACACACTTTAATCATCCTATGGAAATTACACAGGAGACTAAGACTGCTTGTGAGAAACTTGCAAATGCTGGAGTACCTCTTGGAAATCAAGCGGTATTATTAAATGGTATAAATAATGATAAGTTTGTTATGAGATGTTTAAATCACGAACTATTAAAGTGTAGAGTAAGACCTTACTATATATTCCATGCGAAGCATGTTAAGGGGACTACTCATTTTAATACTTCTATAGATGATGGAATTGAGATAATGGAGTATCTAAGAGGCTATACATCTGGAATGGCTGTTCCAACTTATATAGTTAATGCTCCAAAAGGAAAAGGTAAAACTCCTATACTTCCTCAATACTTAATATCGAGAGGAAAAGATTTTGTAATGATAAGAACTTGGGAAGGTGAAATAGTAAAGTATGAGAATCATCCTTCTGTAGATATAAAAGAACACTTAACTTATATGGATTCTTTAGCTTAATTGAATTGTTAGTTTCATAAGTAGTCTTTGACAATAATAATATATTGTGATATAATATATTTTGTTGAAAAATTAAATGATGAGTAAGTCGGATAGTTGCGTGTGCAAACACGAGGAAAGTCCGAGCTCCGTAGAGCAGGGTGCTGGGTAATACCCAGTGAAGGTGACTTTAAGGACAGTGCAACAGAAATAAACCGCCATAATTTATTATGGTAAGGATGGAAAGGTGAGGTAAGAGCTCACCAGCAACTAGGTGACTAGTTGGCTATGTAAACCCCACCTGGAGCAAGACCAAGTAGGAACTAGAAAAGGGAGTTGCTCGTTCCCTTTCCGTAGGTAGGTCGCTTGAGCCTATTGGTAACAATAGGCCTAGATAGATAACTATTCAAGACAGAACTCGGCTTATAGATTTGCTCATTTTAAATAAAGACTCAGCTTTTGCTGGGTCTTTTTTTGCATCTCACCACATATCTCTCTTAAGCATATGATAATACTAAGATGCTTTAGAGGGGGGGATTTTTATGTCTAAGAAAAAATATAGAATAATGGCATTCGATGGGGGCGGAATAAGGGGGGTTCTTAGTGCTACTATACTTCAAAGATTAGAAAAAGAAAATCCTAAATTAATAAAAAGTACAGATTTATTTGCTGGTACATCAACTGGATGTTTTATAGCATTAGGTCTTGCCTATGGGTTGTCTGTCAAAGAAATATTAAATATTTACTCTATGGTTAATTGTAAATATATATTTTCGCCTAAATATAATGAACTTTTTAGACCGAAATATAATAATAAGCATTTAAAGGAAGTGCTTATGAGTGTATTCCCTAAAAATTTAAAATTAAAAGATTTAAAAAAGAAGGTACTGATACCGAGTTTTGAAGTTATAAGTAAGGATAATGGAAGCTGGAAGCCGATGTTTTATACTAATTTTGAAGGGATGGGAACGGATACTGAGTATGTAATAGATGCAGCTCTATACAGTAGTGCAGCACCTGTGTACTTTCCATCTTATAAAAGACATATAGATGGAGGAATTATAGCGAATAATCCTAGCTTAGCCTCTATTTGTGTATCTAAGAATGTAAATGGAGCTAATAAAAAACTTGAGGATATGAGGATTTTATCTATTGGAACTGGATTCAATCATAAAGATGTGAAAGGAGATACGAGAAAATGGGGAGCTATTGAGTGGGGTCTCAATCAAAATCCGCCATATCCACTCCTTAGTATATTGTTTGATGGAAATATGGATGCGGATAGTTACTATAGTCGTGAATTATTAAGGGATAATTTCTTAAGAGTAAATCCTCAAATTTCAAAGGTTGTTGATCTAGATGATTATAAAGAAATCCCTTACTTAATTAATGTTGCAAATAGTTGTGATATAAAATTTGTAAATGATTGGATTAATAATAAATGGTTCTGATATTTGTTTAAATAAATTAGCTGTAGTATAATTTATTTAAACAAATAATGCTAAGGAGTGCTATATGGGCAATGAATCGAGTTTTACTAAAGAAAAATTAGTATTTAGATTTAAAAAAATGCACAAACAGTTAACTGGTATATATATGAGAATCTTAAGTATTAAATATAAAAATTGTGATAAATCTTTGGCGTTTAGGCAGGCTTATATTTTTATTAATAAGGTTTTTTTGTTTAGAATATTTCAAAATAATAATTTTAAACTCGAAGGGATTTATGATGAGAATAGATTTATTATAGGCAATAAACTTCAAGATATATTAAAAATTTATCTTGAAAATACAGAAAACTATGAAGATTTGAATTTGTTTTGTGAAGAGATAAATTTAAGTGAAACCCAGTTGAGTGAGAATGAATTATGCATTATGTATGAGACAATAGATAAAATAAAATTAAATGTGGATTATTTACATAGTGTAGATAATACTATACTTGGAGATTTATATGAAGTTTTTATGGATGAAGAGATTAGACAGTCTCTTGGGCAGTTTTATACGCCTGGCTTTATAATAGATTATATTTTAAATAAGACTATTGTTAATGAAGATATAGTAAAAAAACCTTTTATAAAAATTTTAGATCCTGCATGCGGAAGTGGACATTTTATCATAAAAGCTTATGATATGTTAAGAAACAAGTTTATTCAGAATTTAAGTATTCTTAGAGAGGTATACAAGGATGAAATATATACTATAAAAAAAAGAGGCAAAGACATAAAGCTTACGGGTTTAGATTATTGGAAAAATGAAAATGTACACTATCATTTGTTAAAAAATTGTATATATGGATCTGATGTTGATAAATTTGCCATAGATATTACTATTGTTAATTTGATTATAAAAGATATAAAAAATTTTAGTTGCGACATTAATATTATAAGTTCAGACAGTTTGGTTAAATGGGAAATGGATAGGTATATTAAAGAAAGAGAATTTTGGAGCAATAAATATCATTATATTATAGGAAATCCTCCGTATGTTGGAAGTAAAAAAATGGACAATAATTACAAAAAATGGTTAATCGATGAATATAGAGAAGTATTCAAGGATAAATCTGATTTATATTATTGTTTTTATAAGAGAATACTAGATGTTTTGCATATGGATGGAAAAGCTTGTATAATAACTCCTAGATATTTTATAGAAAGCCCTAGTGGGAAATTACTTAGAAAATATATGAAAAATAATTGTAGTATATTAGAAATAGTAGATTTTTATGGGAATCAGGTATTTAAGGGTGTAGGTGTAGCTAGTGCCATATTTACATTTAAGAAAAAACTAGATATTGATACTATATCCGTTTATAAGCTTAAGAATGATAATTTGAATTTTTATATTGATACAAGTCTTCAAGCTATGATAAATGATAATTATTTTAAAAAATTCAATCTAAAGAAATCAAATCTTGAAGATGATAGATGGATTCTTGTATCTGATATTAAATACAATATTTATAATAAAATAAAACAAAACTCAGATTATAAATTAAAAAATATAGCTGAAAGTTTTCAAGGGATAATAAGTGGATGTGATAAAGCGTTTGTATTAAACAGTAAAGAGGTTGAGGATAATAACATAGAAAAAAGTATACTTAGAAAATGGATTAAAAACAAGAATATAAATACATACCTTATCGAAGATAATGATTTGTTCATAATATATTCAGATTTTATTGAAGATGAATCTAAATATAGCAATGCGTTAGAATATATAGGAAAGTATAAGCAAAGATTGATGAATAGAAGAGAGTGTAAAAAAAATATAAGAAAATGGTACGAGCTTCAATGGGGTAGAGATTATAGGTGTTTTGAAAAGGATAAGATAATGTATCCTTACAAAGCTTCGTATAATAAATTTGCAATTGATAAAAATAAATATTATTGTAGTGCAGATGTATATTCTTTTTATATAAAAGATATGTATGAGGAAATTTTTTCTTTAGAATATATAGTGACTTTGCTAAATTCAAAGGTATATGAGTTTTATTTTAAAATGTTTGCAAAAAAAATAAGTTCACGTGTATACGATTATTATCCTAATTCTATAATGGATCTAGGTATATTCAAGAATTTTCAATACAATAGAATAGAAGATATAGGAAAAAAAATAATTTCTTTAAAGATAAATATCGAGGCTATAAAAAACGAAAAAAGTTATGATAAAAAAGATCCTATAAAACATTTTTATAATAAGTGTGTTGATATATTAAAGTTGAGAGAAAAGATACATAGATTGGAATTAGAAGTAGATTACATTATTATAGATGCACTTGATTTAAATAAAGAGGATCTACGTATAATATATGATGATTTAAATATTGTAGATATAGATAAACTTAAAAGTATGATATCTGAGAGTGAATTTATCAATATGCATATAAATAGGAAAAAATCTATCAGTTATATATCCAATCTATACAATTGTGATGAATTTAAAATAATTATGTTAAGACATATTTATAGTATTTCTCTCTTTAAAAATGAGCCATGGCGACTCTACAATATGAATGAATTATATGATGAGATAACCACATATGTACAAAGTATTATATCAATGATAAAAAATATTGAAAGTATAGACTTAAATAAGATAGACGAGATTATGTATGAAAAGTGTAAAAACTATGAAATCAATATTAAGATATTAGGTAAAAAATACAATTCTAAAAATAGATTAAACGTACTAAAGAAAATTATAAAATAGTAGCAATATATAATACACTCCTTCATAAATATATATAGAGACTTAAAAGGGAGGTATTGTATGTTTAAAATAAATGTTAGTGAAACAGACGGAATGTTTTTAATAAATGTAGGTGGTAATATATCAAAGGAAGATGTAAATGAATTTTTTATGGAGTATAAAGAAAATATAAAAAAAATAAAAACATCAAGATACAATTTGGTTGTACAGCCACACGAATTTGAAACAGATGAAAAGAGCTCTATGAAAAATATATTTAAAAAATTCATGAAGAGTGGATTTAAAAGAATATACATATTAGATAAAATAGGAATAAAAGAAAATTTGCAATTAAGCAAATTAGAAAAAAAATTCTTTTATAGTAAGGTTACTATAGTTGAATCTATGGATGAAATAAAATAAGTTGAAAACATAATGTTTTCAACTTATTTTTGGTTTCCATGAATATTTTTAATCCCGTTTTTATCTATAACTATCTCTTGATTATAAGCGGCTTTTGAGAAAATTTTTTCTGCCTTTGCAATAGGAAGACCTTTTAATATCATATTCTCAGGCTTTGCTTCTCCCACCTTATCCATATACAGCCTGTACAAATAATTAACTGCTTGTGGCAAAAATCCCAACATTCTAGCTGCAACAGTATCACAAGCAACAGGATCTGTACCTGCTATTATAAGACCATCTGTATCTACTGCTTTTCCTTCGCTTGGTCCGTTTCCTATCATAGTCTTATCAAGACTTATTATGCTTAAATCTATTGGTATTTTCTTAGACATTGCAACTATAAAACCATGTAAATCTTCATGTATACCTAATTTCTTTTTTGGAAATCCATGAACGCCAGCTGGAGGCCAACTAAGCATTATATTTTTGATACTAGCACTCATAGTAGCTTCTTCGTGTTGCTTAAGCTGTGTGAATGATATTAACACATCAACTTCGTCTATCAACCTATTAATTTTAGTACTTGGGATTATATTATGATCTAAGTCTATTGTTGTATATGGTCCATAGTTTAAGTCTACAAACTCTACATGCTCATCCTCAATTACCTTATCGTAACCTACAAACTTCATTACATCTGGTGTTTCATCTCCTCCAGAACCTGTTGCTATGTATATTTTTGCAGGATTATAAGTCTTCACATATTGGATTAATGATTTTAAAGTATTTGGGCCTATTACTGTAGCTGTTGATGGTTGTTTAGATTTGACCCAGTTAGGGGTTATGACTACTGTATCATTATTTTTTATCATATCCTCTATAGGAAGCATATCTAGTGCATCTTTTAATGAGTCTTTTTCATTCTTCGATTGACTTATAGAAACTATACAATCTTTTATTCGTCTACTATTTCTCATAGAAAACCTCCTCCTTAAATTAGAATATCCAAAAAATTTATATAGATACCTGTAATAATATAATTAATGCAACAATATAAATTTTAACAAATTATATTGTTATGAATGTAAGCTTATGGGTATTAATTGATTAAATGTAATAAAATAAACATATAATAAGAACAGAAAAATGTCTAATTATATAACAAGGAGTTGTGAAATTTATGAATGAAAAAGTGGTGTTGACAGGAAATCAAGCTATAGCTAGAGGATTTTATGAAGCAGGTGGATTAGTAGCATCTAGTTACCCGGGATCTCCTACTGTTGGGATTATAGAAAATATGAATCAGTATGAGGAAGTGTATAGTGAATTCTCAACGAATGAAAAAGTTGCGTTAGAAGTAGCTATGGGAGCATCTTTTGGAGGGGTAAGATCACTTTGTAGTATGAAACATGTAGGTGTTAATATTTGTGCAGATCCTCTTATGACATTTACACAAAGCACAATAAATGGAGGGTTTGTGCTTATTACTGGAGATGACCCTGGAATGCATTCTTCTCAAAATGAGCAAGATAACAGAATATTTGGGAAGTTTGCAAATGTGGCAATATTAGATCCTAGTGATTCTCAAGAAGCTAAAGATTATACAAAAATAGGACTGGAATTAAGTGAAAACTACAGCATTCCTTTTATGCTTAGAATAACAAGCAGATTATGCCATAATAGGAGTGTAGTCAACTTAGAAGAAAGAAAAGATATTGAGACTAAGCCTTTTGAAAAAGATGCGTATAAATACTGTATGTTACCACCGTATACAGATAAAGCACAGTATTTTATGAAGGAAAGGCTTCAAAGATTAGAGGATTATGCTTATAATACTAATTTAAATAGATTAGAAGAAAAAGAAGGAACAGATACAGTTATAATAACTTCGGGTCTTGTGTATCAACATCTAAAAGAAATAGATCCAGATGCTTCTATATATAAGTTGGGTCTTGTTTACCCAATATCTATTAATAAAATGAAAGAACTAAGTCGAAAATATAAAAATATAATAATTTTAGAAGAAATGATGCCTTTTATAGAGAATGAGTTAAAAATAAATGGTATAAATTGTGAAGGAAAACAATACTTTTCATTTACTGGAGAAATACAAATTGAAGATGTAGAAAAAGGTCTTCAAAAGGCAGGGGTAATAAAAGAAACAAAATTTAATGAACAGCAAGCATTAAAAGTTCCATCAAGAACTCCACAATTTTGCTCGGGATGTCCTCATAGACCTATTTATGACATACTTAAAAAATCTAAAGTAAATGTTATTGGAGATATAGGATGTTATTCTATGGGTGTACTTCCTCCTTTTGAAGTACATAACATAAATATGAGTATGGGGTCTGGTGTTAGCATACTTAAGGGAATGAGAAAAGCTTGGGATTTATCTGGGAATAAAAAGCCTATAGTTGCAATGATTGGCGATGGAACATTTTTTCATTCGGGTGTACCTGGATTTATCAATTTGATGCATAAATTAGATGAGAATGCAAATATGACAATCATAGTTTTAGACAATAAAACTACTGCAATGACAGGTGGACAGCCAAATGCAAGTTCTGATAAACAAATGGATGTAAGTATAGAAGAACTACTTAAAACTATAGGATTTGAAAGAATTAAAGTATTAAATCAATATAGTTATAAAAAAGCAAAAGAAGTTATTGACGAGGAAATAAAACATGAAGGATTATCTATAGTAGTTGCTACAGGACCTTGTGCACTTCAATATAGAATGAGACATCCTCATTTTTATGTAGATCCAGATATTTGTATTAGTTGTAGAAGTTGTATTAAAACTAATTGTCCGCCGTTATTAATGAGAAAATATGAGGGACACGATAAATTAAAATCATCTATAGATCCAGATATGTGTGTTGGATGTTCTATTTGTGCACAAGTATGTCCGGTTAATGCAATTAAAAGATCTAAGCCAGATGATGATTTAAAGAATAAATAATAAAGGGTGATTGAAATGGATAAAAAAAATATATTGATAGCAGGTGTTGGAGGTCAGGGTCTAGTTATAGCTACTAAAATAATAAGTGAAGCAGCTCTAGAAGAAGGATATGATGTAAAAACTAATGATGTTATAGGATTATCTCAAAGAGGTGGTAAAGTCTATGGTAGTGTTAAAATAGATAGTAAAGTATATTCTCCAAATATTCCTCATGGAGAGTGTGATATATTACTTGCCATGGAGCCTATGGAGGGATACAGATATGCTCACATGATAAAAGGTAATGGATTGGCTATTGTTAATACTTATAGAATACCATCAACTAGTATTCAGCAAGAGATAGAAGAATATCCAGAAGGAATGTTAGATAATTTAAAACAAAAATGTAGTGTAGTTGATATAGATGTTATAAAAGTAGGAAAAGAACTGGGAAATACAAAAGTAGGGAATACTGTGTTAATAGGAATTATGGCAAAAGAATTAGACATAAAAAAAGAAACTTGGGAAAAAATAATCAAAAAAAACGTTCCAGAAAAATTTATAGACCACAATATAAAAGCTTTTAATATTGGATATGATTATAGATAAAAAAATGCCCTAGAATTATAATTCTAGGGCGATTTTTTTATCTATAAAAGTTCATCTCCAGGATTCCAATCCGCGGGGCAAAGCCCACCAGCTTGAAGCCCTTGTAGAACTCTTAGAGTTTCATCAGCACTTCTACCTATGTTTAAATCATGAACAACAGAATATCGTAATACACCATCAGGATCTATTATAAATAAACCTCTTAGTGCGATACCTTCTTCTTCTATATATACTCCGTAGTCTTTAGAAACACTATGAGTATTGTCAGAAGCTATAGGGAATCTAAGTTTTCCGAGCCCGCCCATATCTTTAGATGAGTTTATCCAAGCTTTATGAGAATGAATGCTATCTGTACTTACAGCTAGAATCTCCGCATTAAATTTTTTGAATATATCGTATTTATTATCTAAAGATGTTATTTCGGTTGGGCAAACAAAAGTAAAATCAAGCGGATAAAAAAACATAACAACCCACTTACCTTTATAAGAATCAAGTGAAACTTCTCCAAAATTTTCTCCATCACCTAATGCTGTTTGCATTTTAAAATCAGGGGCTTTCAAACCTACCATTCTTTCCATATAAATACCTCCTATATAAATGAAATTTATTATCAATCTCAATATATTTATTCCCACTTATAAAAAGAATAAACACAAAATTATTATTTACTAATACTTAAAATATATGATATAAAAAATTCTTTCGATTATAATAAAATTAATAGTACTTAAATGGAGGAATTTTTATGATAGATACGAGACTAGATACTTTTATAACTGTTGTGAAAACTAAAAATTATACAAAAGCAGCTAAAATACTCAATTTAACACAACCTGCAATATCTCAGCAAATAAAATATTTAGAGAATTATTATAGTGCACAGCTCATTAAAAAAGCTAACAAAACAATGTATCTGACTAAAGAGGGAGAAATACTATATAATTACGCTCAAAAAATGAAAGCTTTGAATACAGTGTTAAAATCAGAGATAAAAAATAATTCATCTTTAAAAAAAATATACAATATTGGTGCTACTATGACAACTGGAGAATATGTAATGCCTTATATACTTGGGGAATATAAAAAAGATTATCCAAATATAGATGTTATATTAGATGTGGATAATACAAGAAAAATAATTGAAAAGTTAAAAGATGGAGAAATAGAACTTGCTTTGATAGAAGGTTTTTTTGATAAAGATAGGTTTGAATATATAAAATTCAAAGATGATGAACTTGTACTAGCGGTATCTCCTAAACATGAGTTTGCACCTAAAATAGAACTAGAAGAAGTTATAAAAGGCAAACTAATACTAAGAGAAAAAGGATCTGGAACAAGAGATATATTTGAAAGAAAAATATCTGAGATTGGGTATAGTGTTGAGAATATGAATGTTTATATGGAAATACGAAGTATAAATGCTATAAAATCTCTTGTTGAATCAAATTTAGGATACACTATAATTTCAAAAGAGGCTATAAAAAGAGAAGTTTATTTAGGACTTATAAAAATAGTGCCTATAAAAGGAATAAACATAAAAAGAGAATTCAACTTCATATATAAAAGCAGTTTGTTCTTAAATTTTACAAACAGTTTCATAAAGTACTGTCATAACCATAAGTAAAATTTATATATATATAATAAAACATAATTTTTAATTATATATATTCTTTGGTATAATCGGGCTAAAGGAGTGATTAGCTTGAATAAAATTAAAAAATTATTACCAGGATTATTATTTGTGTTTTTAATATCGATAATATCTATGTTTATAAATGATAGTATAAAAAACATAATAAATTTAGAAGCATTGACAATAGGTATCATACTGGGAATTGTATACAATAATGTTTTAAATACTAGGAATATATTAAAACCTGGAATAACCTTCTCGCTTAAGACCTTGTTAAAGTGGGGAATAGTATTACTTGGATTTAAGCTTGATTTTAGGGCTCTTATGCAATTGGGGCCTAAGGTTGTAATAATGATTGTATTATATGTTCCTTTTGTTTTGATATTGTCTTATTTACTTGGAAAAATATTAAAGATAAATAATAAGGTAGCTGTATTGCTTGGAGTAGGATCTAGCATTTGTGGAGCCTCAGCTGTGGTTGCAATGAGTAGTTGCATAAATGCAGAAGAAGATGATTCAGTTGTTGCAGTTTCTATAATAAATTTTTTAGGGGCCATAGGTGTGCTTGCTTACTCTTATATAGCAATAGCTTCCAGTATGAGCGATTTAGAATACGGTATTTGGTCTGGAATATCTCTTCAAGGAGTAGCACATGCTATTGCAGCAGCTTTTGCAAGGGGAGATCAATCAGGAGAAATAGGAACATTAGTCAAAATGGGAAGGGTGGTAATGTTAGTACCTGTATCGTTGGTTCTTACTTATTTATTTAAGAAAGAAACTAAAGCAGGTAAAGTTAAATTTCCGATGTATATACTATACTTCATTCTTGCGGGAGTAATAAGTTCTTTAAATTTACTGTCTTTTGATATAATAAAAATATTAGCTAGATTAAGTTCAATATTTATATTAATGGCAATGGTTGGTATGGGTCTTAGTGTAAATATTAAGAGTATAAAAGACAAGGGAATGAAAGCCTTTATCATGGGAAGTATATTGTTTTTAGTAATATCTATATCTATGTACTTTGTATGTATATCTATTGCATAAAAAGATCAAAACTTATTAAAAAATAAAAACATATAAAAAAAACAAAATTTAGAATTTTGTTTTTTTTTATAGTATAATGAAAATATAGAAAAATAGTAAAAATATGGGGGGATAAAGACGTGAAAAGGAAACTTGTTGTAGGTATAGATGAATTAAAAATGGGTATGATTCTTGCACAAGATATTATAAATAGCAACGGCATATGTTTATTATCGGAAGGATTTGAATTTAATGATATATCAAAAATAAAAGATGTGCTTTTAAGTCATAATATACAAGAAGTTAAGGTTGTTATTGAAGAAGGAATGGATGAGATTTATACAAAAGAATATTTTGAAATTTATGACTTTAGAAAAGATATGAATACTCTACTTGATGGATTAAAAAAAGATTTTTATTGCATAGAATCAGGTCAAGAAATAAAAAAGGAGGGTTTTGAAAAAACTATACAAAACGCAATTGATTCATGTAATGGAAATTTTAATTTATTTAAACTTATAAACCAAGTAAAAGATATGAATGATTATATATATATGCATTCTATGACTGTGACTTTGATCAGTTATCAGATTGGGAAATGGATAAACTTAAGCGAAGAAGAATTAAAAGAACTTACTCTTGCCGCTATATTAAGTGATTTAGGGAAAATAAAAATATCAAAGCAAATTATTGAAAAACCAGATATTTTAATAAAGGAAGAATATGAAGAAATAAAAAAACATTGCATTTTAGGATATAATATGGTTAAAAATACTTGTGGTATAAATAATAAAATAAAAAGAGCAGTGCTTGAACATCATGAAAGAATAGATGGAAGTGGATATCCCAAGGGTAAAAGGGGTGAAGAAATATCATTGTATGCTAAAATAATAGCAATAGCTGATGTATATAGTGCGCTTACATCTAAAAGACCTTATAGAGATAGGAAAACTCCTTTTGAAGCTATAAAAATACTTGAAAAAGAGTTTTTGTCTAAATTAGATACTAAACTTTTGTATTTATTTTTAAAAAAAATTGCTGGAGAATACTTAGGAAGCAAAATTATATTAGATGATGGAAGAGAAGCTACAATAGTATTTATACCATCTCAAAATATATCTAGACCATTACTAAAAATACAAGAAGGTGACGAAATAATTGATTTGAGTAGTAGTGAAAATTCTAAATTATATATAAAAGCATTCTTATAAAATAATACAACTATAAATGGGTGATATTATGAAAGGCTTAATACTAGAAGGAGGGGGATCTAAAGGATCATATCAAATAGGCTCATACAAAGCATTAAAGGAAATTGGCATAGATTTTGATGGAATAGCAGGGACTTCTGTTGGAGCGCTTAATGGAGCTTTGATAGTTCAAGATGAATATGAAAGAGCGTATGAAATATGGTCAAATATAACTCCTGAAAATGTAATAAACATAGAATACGATATATTTGAAAAAATAAAGGATATAGACATAGATATAAAAAATTTTAACATGATAATAAAAATACTATCTAAAACTTTGAATAATAAAGGATTAGATATATCACCTTTAAAGAATCTGTTAACTGAACATATAAACGAAAATAAAATAAGAAACTCGAAAAAAGATTTTGGGATAGTAACGGTATCTATTAATTCATTAAAACCACAAAAATTATTTCTTGAAGATATACCTCAAAATATGTTAGTAGATTATTTAATAGCTAGCTCGAGTTTACCTATATTCAAATTGGAAAAAATAAATGGGAAACTATATTTAGACGGAGGATTTTATGATAACCTTCCTATAGGGCTTTTGAAGGATAAAGGATATGATGAACTAGTAGTCATAAGGCTTTATGGAATTGGAAGAACGAAAAGAGTAAATACAAAGGGAATGAAAATAATATATATAAATCCATCTGAAAACCTTGGTCCTACTCTTGATTTTAATAAATATAGGAGTGAAAGAAATATTAATCTAGGATATTTAGACACATTAAAAAGTTTGAATAAATTATATGGAAATAGATATTATTTTAAAATAGATGAAATTTGTGATGATTTTTGTTTCAATTTAATAAAAAATATGAATAATAAAACTATAAGTAAATTAGCAGATAAACTAAAAATTAAAGGAGATATATCGTTAAGATTATTATTAGAGAAAATAGTTCCTAAAGTAGGAGAGTTGTTAGATCTTAGGAAAACATTTTCTTATAAAGATTTAGTAATATCTATATATGAAATAAGGATGAACCAATTGGAATTTGAAAGGTTGAAGGTATATAATTTTAAGGAAGTATTTTTGTATATAAATGGGAATTATGATTTTGAAGAATATGAATATAAAGATATTTTAAATAGAATATTGGTAAAAAAAGAAAACTTGATAAATAATATTATGAAAGATATTATAATAGACATACAAAATAGAAATAAATGATATTTTTTAAAAAAAATAATACAAAATACGACAAAATTTAAAAAGTCAGAAAATAGATTCAGAATTATATTGACAAAGAAAATAATATTTTGTAAAATAGAATTGAAAAATTTATAATATTTTTCATGGAGGATGCATATGAGTAAATATTTGGTTAAAAAAGTATTGAGTAACAATGCTGTTTTTGTTAGTGAAGGTGAAAAAGACTATATACTTTTAGGAAAAGGAATAGGTTTTTCTAAAAAAAAGGGTATGCTTTTAGAACAATTAGACAATGTAGAAAACACATTTGTAGCTCTTACTGATGAAGATAAGAATCTTATCTATAATGTAGATAAAGATATACTGGAAACCGCTGAACAAATAATAGATATGGCATCAAATGAACTTAAAGAAGATTTAAATCCATATATTCATATTGGTCTTATAGACCATATAAATTTTGCTATAAAGAGATTAAAAGAAGGTATAGAGATAGTAAATCCGTTTTTACTAGAGACAAAATTAATGTATACTAAAGAGTACAATATAGCTAGTAAAGCTGTAGATATGCTTAAAGAAAAATTAAATATAGAAATACCTGATGCAGAAATAGGTTTTATAGCTTTTCATATACATGGAGGAAGAAGCAATACGAGTAAAACATCTGCATTGAAAAATACTAAATTAGTTAATATGATAGTTGAGTATGTTGAGAAAAAGTTGAAAATGGACATGAGGAAAGATTTAATGATATATAATAGATTTGTATATCATTTAGTGGCTTTAATAGATAGGGTAAACAATGGGAAAACTGTAGTGAATAACTCATTAGATACAATAAAAAAAGAGTTTTTCTTTGAATACAAAATAGCATATGATATTTCTAAAATAATACAAAATGAATTGAGAAAAGAAGTTTCTCAAGATGAAGTAGGTTATATTACTCTCCATATATATAAACTTAATAGCTTATAATTAAAAAGACTATAGGTGTGTTACTGATTATGCAGGCATTAACCAAATTGTTTTATGAATATGTACGTTTTTTGGATATTGACGTACGATTTTGTTAAAAATATTCATAAGCATTTGTTGATGTCTTTTTATATTATATAAAAATATCCAAAAACAAAAAAATAGAAAATAAATAGATGAGGTGAATTTAAAATGGAAAAAAAAGTAACTATAAAGAACGAAAGTGGAATACACGCTAGACCAGCAGCATTACTTGTTAAGAAGGCTTCTGAATTTGAATCTAAGGTTGAAATAGATTTTAATGGGAAAAAAGTAAATGCAAAATCAATAATGGGAATAATGAGTTTAGGGGCTTCAAAGGGAAGTGAAATAACAGTAATAACAGAGGGTTCAGATGAAGATAAAGCTGCAAATGAAGTTGCAGAGCTTATTGAAAGCGGATTCGGAGAAGCATAATCAATACCTGCATACAAAGGAGAGATTAGAATGATTAAAGGAACGAATGCATCACCGGGTATCGCTTTGGGGAAAGCGTTAGTACTAGAACATAATGAAATAGTTATAGAAAAGAGAACTATAGAGAATATAGAGCTGGAGCAAAAAAAATTAACAGATGCAATAGCTAAATCAAAAGAAGAATTAACTAAGGTTAAGGAAAAGGCTTTAGCAGAGTTAGGAGCAGAAAAAGCGGAAATATTTGAAGCTCATTTACTAGTTCTTGAAGATCCAGAACTTGTAGATTCTACTTTAAACAAAATAAAAGATGAAAAAATAAATGCTGATTATGCGTTTAATGAAGTAAAGAGTATGTTCGTTTCTATGTTTGAATCTATGGACAATGAGTATATGAAGGAAAGAGCAGCTGATATAAAGGATGTAGCTAATAGAGTTTTAAGACACATATTAGATATAAAATTCGTAGATTTATCAGCTCTTGAAGAAGAAGTTGTGTTAATTGCTCATGACTTAACACCATCTGACACTGCAACTATGAATAAGAAAAAGGTTTTAGGATTTTTAACTGATATAGGAGGGAGAACATCTCATACAGCTATAATGGCTAGAACCTTAGAAATACCAGCGGTTGTAGGACTTAAGAATATAACTGAAACTGTTAAAGATGGAGATTATTTGATATTTAACGGAGAAACAGGTGAAGTTATAATAAATCCAGATGAACAAATCATAAATGAATATAAGGATTTAAAAGAAAATTTTGAAAAAGAAAAGAAAGAATTAGAGTCTTTAAAAGGACAAGAAAGTAAAACGCTAGATTCAAGACATGTAGAGTTAGCTGGCAATATAGGAACTCCAAATGATGTACAAGGTCTTATAAATAACGATGCGGAAGGTGTTGGACTTTATAGAACTGAGTTTTTATACATGGATAGATCGGATTTTCCAACAGAAGATGAGCAATATGAATCTTATAAGGCTGTTCTTGAAAGTATGAGTCCAAAGCCTATAGTTATAAGAACTCTTGATATAGGTGGAGATAAAGAACTTTCTTACCTTCAAATGGATAAGGAAATGAATCCTTTCTTAGGATATAGAGCTATAAGATTATGTCTTGATAGACAAGATATATTTAAAACTCAATTAAGAGCTCTTTTAAGAGCTAGTATACATGGAAACTTAAGAATTATGTTTCCTATGATATCAAGTCTTGAAGAATTACTTTCAGCAAAAGAAATACTTGAAAGTGTTAAATCTGACTTAGATAAAGAAGGAGTAGATTATAGTAAGGATATAGAAGTTGGTATGATGATAGAAGTTCCATCTGCTGCATTAATATCAGATATTCTTGCAAAGCATGTTGATTTCTTCAGTATAGGAACTAATGATTTAATCCAATATACTACTGCAGTAGATAGAATGAATGAAAAAATACACAACCTATATAACCAATTTAACCCTGCCGTTTTAAGACTTATTAAAATGGTTATAGATAATGGTCATAAAGAAGGTAAATGGGTAGGAATGTGTGGAGAAGCTGCAGGAGATAAAAGAATGATTCCAATACTTCTTGGAATGGGGCTAGATGAATTCAGTATGAGTCCAATATCTATACTTCCAGCTAGAAAGCTTATAAATTCATTAAAGTATGAAGAAATGAAGTCAGTAGCTGAAAAGGTAGTATCTATGGGTACTGCTAAAGAAATAGAAGAATATATGCAAAATAATTTTGCTTAAATAATGAGAACCTTATGCCGATATCGGCATAAGGTTTTTTATTCTATCAGGAAACTGTATGATTTTAAATCTGTAGATAACGTTGGTTGAAAAACTACACTTGCAACTGTTTTTGAGCAACGAAACCCGTTAGGGATCGTTGGCGACATGAGTCACCGCGGAGCGAGTAGACGAATTTTT
Organism: Tepidibacter mesophilus; assembly: GCF_002724055.1. Lineage (GTDB taxonomy): Bacteria > Bacillota > Clostridia > Peptostreptococcales > Peptostreptococcaceae > Tepidibacter_A > Tepidibacter_A mesophilus. Next base: position 118,595 of record NZ_BDQY01000002.1, read on the forward strand.
TTATTTTACGAAAATTTGTATATTTTGGTTATGATATAATGTAATATGAGAATTCAAATAAAAACTGTGGTGGTGTTTTGATGAATAAATATGTATACGCTGGGTCATCCAATTCTGGGAAAACGACTAAGCTGATAAGTATATATAAAGAATTTATAAAAAATAACGTAGATGAAAATAAAATAATTGTGTTTATAAACTCTAAATCTCAAAAAAGATTTTGGGAGGATATAGATACTAGTACGTTTTATAAAATAATTAGAAATCATATCGTACTATTTTGGCCTTTGGTAGAAAAAAATATAAAAATAAAAAGGACTACTCCTAAATTTCTAGATATGGAAATTAGTGAATACCTTCTAAATAAACTTGTGGACAAATATAGAGAAGGAGGAAGATTTCTGGACATAAATATACCTAATTCGGTTTTATCATCAGATATACTCAATAATATATCTAAGATATCTCTAAATTGCATCGAATTTAATGATGTGGATAAATATTTAGTTAACTTTTTAGATATAGAAGATGTATTTATAAAAGAAAATATTGTATCCATGAAAGATATAATAAATGTATTTGTAAGAAAAAATATAAGCGAAGGTGTTTTGAATTTTAGTTTGGCATCATATCTTTTTAATAAATATATAATAGATAACCCTTTATATGAGGAGTATATAAAAAATAATATAGATTGTTTTATAGTAGATGATATTCAAGAAAAGTCATTTCTTGAGCTTAAGTTCATAAATAAGGTTATGAATATAGCTAAGGAAACTCATATTGCCTATAATTCAGATGGAGCTATAACTAAAATACTGGGAGCCGATGAAGAGTCTTTTAAACAAATTATACTTCCCAAGTGTAAAAAAATAGACATAGGAACATCTGATTTTATAAATACGCAAAATATAGAATATAGAAATACTACTATGAGAAGTGATATGATACTAAAAATATCTGAAGAGATTAATAATTTATTGAAAAATGGATACAAAGAAGAGGAAATAGATATAATAGGACCATTTATAGATTCTATATTTGAAAATAGAATAAAAAAAGAGATGGAAAAAAATGATGTTAATATAAATATTATGACTAGAAGTGGATCTCTTACTGACAATCCATATATAAATAGTTTGGTTACTGTAACGCTTTTAGCGAATAGCTCTTGGAAGATGAGTCCTAATAAAGATTCTATATGTAAGATGATATCGTTTGTGTTAGGTGCAGATATGATAAGGTCTAGATACATAACTAATAGGATAACCCAAAAAGAGCCGTATGAACTTCCCGAGGTTGAAGAACTAACATCTATGGATATAGATGAAGAATACACAGATAAATATGAAATTTTAAGAAGTTGGATATATGAAAATACAAACAGTGAACTGGATATGGACAAATTTTTGAAAAAAATGTTTTTAGATATATTATTACCTCTTGATGTAAGTGCTGAAAATTTAAGTACATGTAATTATTTGATAAATTTATCCAAATCGTTTATAGATTATGCAAATGAGAATGAAAAGTTTAAAAATAATAAAAATAAATTGTTTATAGATATGATTTTAAGAGGCATACGAGTTTCTGATACTAGAGATAATACTGAATCAAAGGGAATAAAGGTTTGGTCATCTTATTCATATTTACTAAGTTCTAAAACTAGTAAAATACAGATATGGACAGATTCGAGTTCTGATGTATGGCATCAAATAGGTATAAAAAAATATTACAATCCATTTATATTTTTAAGAGAAAATAAAGGTGAAAAATGGAACTTTGACAATGATGAATTATATAGATATAAGCAGACCAAAAGTGTAGTGGATAGCTTGCTTAGAAAAGCTTCAGATAGAATATATATATACAGCAGTGAATTCAACTCTAATGGATATGAACAAAAAGGTGAGTTGAGTAAATATATAAGCAATATAGATATTTAAAGGAGATATGTTATGAAGTGGAGAGAAGGTCAAATACAGGTAATGCAGTATAGAGGAGGAACACTTGCTGTACCATCTGTTCCAGGTGCTGGGAAAACTACAGTTATAACATCAAAAACTGCGGAACTTATAGAGAACGGATTGAATAAAGATGGTAAAATCCTTATAGTCACTTTTACCAACAGTGCTGTATCAAACTTTAAAACAAAGTTAAAAAGCTTACTAGAAGATAGGGGGCTTGATAGCAATAAAGGATGGGAATGCAAAACACTTCATTCTCTAGCAAATTCTGTTATAAGGGAAAGTCCAAAGGACGCGGGTCTTGATGATGATTTTGAGGTCATAGATGATATTGAAGCGAATGACATAATTAGAAAACATTCATTTGAATTTTACAAAAATTATAAACATATATATTCTAAATATTTGAATATAAGAAATAATAGTTCTCAGGAGTATATACAAAAGATTGAAAAAAAATGGAACGATAAATTTATATCTGTAGCAAAGAATATAATAAGTTATTTAAAGTCAAAAGGGATAGTTTACAATGAAGCTCAGGATATATTAAGAAATAACCCTAAGATGGATGATCTTTTGAAGATAGTAATTAATATATACATTTTATATGAAAAGGATCTTATAAAAAAAGGAAAATTAGATTATGATGATATAATAATAAGGGCTTTGAAGTTACTTGAAAATAGAGAAGATATATTAAATAAATTTCAACAAAGATATACGTATATATTTGAAGATGAGGCACAGGATTCATCTCCTGCTCAAGAGAGGATACTGGCATTATTATCTAGAAATCACAATAATTTAGTTAGAGTCGGAGATCCTAATCAAGCTATAATGTCAACTTTTACAAATTCGGATTATAGGCTTTTTAGGAGATTTTGTGAAAGAGACGATGTAGATAAAATAGTTATCCCAGTATCTAGTAGAAACACAAAGAATATATTAAATCTTGCAAATTACTTAGTAAAATGGAGTAATGAAAATGGTATGGACCTTAATAAAGATGAGGTGCTGGTAAACCAGTATATAAAACCTGTTGATGAGGATGATCCATTTCAAAACCCTACTGTAGACGATATAGGTATATATACAAGAATTTGTCAAAATGAAGATATAGAGATGAAAGATGTAGTTTGTAATATAAAAAATATTATAAAGAAGTATCCAGATAAAACAATATCACTACTTCTTAGATATAACTATAAGATAGATCGATATATTAATTTATTTGAAAAAGAAGATATACCTTATCAAGTTATAGATAAGTATAGAGGGGAGGCAGCTCTTGTAATTGAGAAGATAGGGAAAATAGTAAATTTTATAGCTAATCCAGTTAAAGATAACTTGTTTAAGGTTATAGATATGGTTTATGATGAAGAACTTAGTGAAATCCAAAAAAGTGAATTCGATAAATATGATATAGAAGATATATTTTTTCCAATGGAAAATAAAGATTCTATACAAAAAATGGATTCATGTGAAAGTATAGATGAAATTCTTAAAAGTCTTAGAAGTTTATTTGTATATTCAACACAAAAGATAGATAAATTTCTAGTCCAAATAGGAGAGGAATTTAAATTTAACTTACAAGAACTTGCAATATTAGATTATATATCGAGTATATGCAATAAAATGTTTTTCGAAAATAGTAACTTTACATTAGAGAATTTGGCTTACGAACTTTTAAAGAATAAAAATTCATTCAACTATTTTGCATCTATGGTATTTGAAGAACAAGGATATGAGCCACAAAAAGGAAGTGTTACTATAACTACTTGTCATAAAGCTAAAGGTCTTGAATGGGATATAGTAATTATACCTCATATGACAATATCTGATTATCCTGGTAAGTTCAGTGATAAGTTTATAGGAGAATTGTATTATTTAAAGGAAGGATATAAAAACATAGAGACTTTATATAAATCTCAAATAGATTATTTAATAGAAAATAAAGAAATTCAAAACATAACAAGAAAGATGAAGGGCGAAATACTATCTGAAACTTTAAAACTTGTATATGTAGCATTTACTAGAGCGAAGGAAAGGTTATATGTATATACAAATGGAAAAGAATCGAATCATTCTATATACTTTAATGTAACACAAGAATTCATAGAAGGGGGAGTAAGTAAAAATGAGTGATTTACAGAACATACAATTTAGTCAATCTAGTATAGATACTTACGATACCTGCAGACTTAAATTCAAGAAAATATATATTGATAATATAAAGTGGAGTAATGATAATCAAAATTTTGGAAGTGAATTTCACCTACTGGCACAGAGATATTATATAGGAATAAATGAAGAGTTAGAGCAAGGAAGAGAGGATTATATACTTTTTAATAATTTAAAAAAGTTCTTAAAAAGAGAAGAAAATATGTACCCTGAGTATAATATAAGATACAAAGACACGCAAATGTCATTAATAGCAAAAGTAGACCTTATAAGAATAGAAAAAGAAAAAATAACTGTATACGATTGGAAAACTAGTAAAAGTAAGTTTGATAAATCAAAGATAGAAAAATCATATCAAACTAAAATATATCTGCATAATATAGCTGAAAAATTCGATGTAAGTCCTAATAATATAAGTCTCATATATTATAATCCAAGGTTTGATAATTATATAAAAATAGATTATAACGCTACGGATCATAAATACAATAAAATAGAGCTTAAAGACAAAATAGTTAGTATAATAAATGAAAAAAAATTTAATCAGAAAATAGGTAAACATTGCTCGTTTTGCCAATTTAATTCTATTTGTAATCAAGAGTTTATAAGTGTAGATTGTCTTTAAGTGTGTCTATAAAATCTTTTATTATTCTAGCAGTTATACCCCATATAACATAATTTTCATATTCGTATATTAATGTATCATATATACCCTCTTTAAACTTATAGTTTTTACCATTAGGTATTAAACTGTAAGGAAAATTATCACAAGGAAGTATTTGTATCTTATGCTTATAAGATTCAGGTTGTGTATTTATAAAAAAATTTAAAGGAACCAAAAATGTATGGTCTACTTCAGATTGATTTATACTAATATCACTATAATCATCTATTGTACCTAGGAATGGATGTATAATCATATTAAATGGAGTAACTAATATGTTTAAAGGGCTTATTATAGAGATATTTTTTTCGTTTAATCCAAGTTCTTCGCATGTTTCTCTTATAGCAGTTTTTTCTAGAGTTATATCAGACATGTCGAACTTTCCACCTGGAAATGAAATTTCTGATGGGCTGGTATTTAAATCTTTCGATCGTACTTCAAATAAAATAAAAAGGTCTGAATCTTTTTGAATTAAAGGTATTAGAACAGATGATTTTGAAAAATTTTTATAGTTATTTATTTGAGGTTTGAAGTTGGAAAAGCTATTGGTAAATTTTTGTATCATAAAATTCTCCTTTAAAGACTTTTTAATTTGTGAATATATATTATAATTATACTATATATTTAATATATAGTGTTAATGAGTTGTAAAAATTGAATACAAATAAATATGTAAAAGGATGATATATTATGAAAAAATTTAAATATGCTTTATCATTTTTTAAAAGAATAGGACTCTTATCTGATTTTTTAAAGGATAGGTGTGTATCTAAATTTAAAAAACTAAAGGTTTTTATATTCTTGGTATTTGGTTTTATATATTTCATATCTCCATTAGATTTAATTCCAGAGGTTGTACTAGGACTTGGTATTATTGATGATGGGGTTGTAATCCTTTACTTACTTACAGAAATAAATAAAGAATTAGACAAGTATGAAGCTAATTCAAAGAATATTAAGCATAGATATGATAGTGAATATGGTAATGTTATAGATAATATAGAGTACGATATAGAAGATAAAAGCTAAGGTATATTCCTGGGCTTTTATTTTTTTATAAATAAAATGACATGATGTAAATTTATATCATATGCAATTAAAAATAGATGGTAACAAAGAATGGTATCTTAAAGTTATGGATAAAATTAATAAGTAAATAAAATCACTTAAAAAAATATACGAATATTAAAAAGTATAAAACTAAAAATATTCACATAATATTGGAAGTATGATATAATTTGATAGAATAAACAAACGGGAGTGATTAAAGTGTATAAAATTACGGACGTTCTTATAAGTGAGGAAGAAATATCGAAAAAGGTTTATGAACTTGCTAAAACTATAGAAAATGAATATAAAGGCGAGGAAGTTACATTTGTTGGAATATTAAAAGGTGCTTGTGTATTTATATCTGATATTATAAGAAAAATAGATTTAGATATAGAATTGGACTTTATGGCTGTGTCCAGTTATGGAATGTCTACTGAAAGTTCAGGTGTTGTAAGAATATTAAAAGATTTAGACAGTGATATAGAAGGTAAAAATGTAATTATAGTTGAAGATATAATAGATACTGGACTTACTCTTAGCTACTTGCGTGAGAATTTAATGGCTAGAAATCCGAAATCATTAAAAATATGTACTTTACTTGATAAACCTGAAAGAAGAAAATGTGACATACCAGTTGATTATGCAGGATTTAAAATACCAGATAAGTTCATAGTTGGATATGGAATAGATTGTGGAGAGAAGTTTAGAAATGTACCTTATATAGGTATTGTTGAAAAAGAAGATTAAAAAATACATGAATTAATATTCATGTATTTTTTTATAGTTTTTTTCTATAACAAAAATTTGAATATTGATAAATTTTATATTTACTGGTTTTTATAACAAAATAAGGTACTATATACTAAGAAAAACGTTTATAAAACTTATTTTGGAGGAGATAATATGGCAGATTATACAAAAATGTGGGAAGAATTAGATATTGATATAGAAAAACACGATGGACTTTGCGAAGTTCTTCCGATGTTTTATGAAGATATATATCTTTCTCAAGACAAGAGACCGGAAAATATGAATTATTATAATTTTGTAATATCTGAAGTTCATGGGCTTAGAATAAAAGAACTTCAAGATTCAAAAAAGGAAGATAAAAAAGTTGTAGGATCTTTTTGTGTATTTGTGCCAGATGAAATAACATTAGCTTTAGATTGTGTACCTGTAGGAATATGTTCTGGATCTCAATTTTGGGTTCCTGATGGTGAAAAAGTAATGCCAAGAAATACATGTCCTCTTATTAAAGCTTCAATTGGCGCTAAGTTGAGTAGAACATGTCCGTATTTTCAATCGTGTGATATGGTAGTTGGAGAAACTACATGTGATGGAAAAAAGAAGGCATGGGAAATACTTGGTGATTATATGGATGTACATGTTATGGACTTGCCACAGATGAAAAGAGAAAAAGATAAACTTCATTGGATAGATGAGATGAATATATATAAGGATGTTTTAGAAGCAAAGACGGGAAATAAACTTAATTTTGAAAATTTAAAAGAAAAAATAGAACTTGTAAATAAAAAAAGAGAAGTTTTAAAAAGGCTATATAATTTTAGAAAATGTAATCCAGTTCCTATAAGTGGAAAAGATGCTCTTTTAGTATCTCAAATTGCTTTTTATGATGATATAGACAGATTTATAGAACAGACGAATAATTTATGTGATGAGTTAGAAGATAGAGTGAAAAAGAATGAAGGTGTATTCGAAAAGGATACTCCAAGAATTATGATTACAGGAACGCCTATGTCTATTCCTAATTGGAAGATACATCACATAGTAGAGACAAGTGATGCAGTGGTCGTTTGTGAAGAAACTTGTACTGGGACTAGATATTTTGAAAATCAAGTTATTGAAAATGCAGAAAATATGGATGAACAATTCGAAAATTTAGCTAGTAGATACCTTGGCATAAACTGTGCATGCTTTACACCTAATGAAGGAAGAATAGAGGATATATTAAAATATGTTGATGAATATAAAGTAGATGCGGTTATATATAATTCACTACAATTTTGTTCTACGTATGCAATTGAATATAAAAGTGTAGAAAAGGCATTAAAAGCAAAAGGAATACCTGTTATAATGATAGAAAGTGATTATAGTGAGGAAGATACAGGTCAGATAAAAACAAGAGTTGAAGCTTTGGTTGAAATGGTTAAAGAAAAGAAAGGTGTTATAGCTTGATAAAGTATTATATTTTATTTGATTCTTATAATGATGGATTTTGTTTTGAAAAAGTATTAAAGAAAGATAAAATAAAATATACAATAGTACCAACACCTAGAATTATAAGCAAATGCTGTGGAATGTCTATAATGTTAAAAGAAGAAGTATTATCGTGTGTACATAATTTGGTGCATAAAAATAAACTAAAGAATGAAGGTTTGTACAGGGTAGATAAAGAAATAAATATGTGTGAAAAATTATGGTGATTTAAGGAGTGCGTTAGATTGTATACTATAGGAATAGATATTGGCTCAGTTGCAACTAAAATAGTACTTATGAAAGATAAAGAGATTGTTGAATATAGAGTACATCCAAGTGGATGGAGTCCTAAGGAAACTTGTGAAAGTTTAGTTGATGATATGCTACATAATAATAATTTGAATAGAAAAGGTATAAAAAGTATTGTAGCAACGGGTTATGGAAGGGTTGCACTAGATTTTGTTGATAAGAAAATAACTGAAATTACATGTCACGCTAAGGGTGCTAAATTTTTGAATGAAAAAACTAGTGCAATAATAGATATAGGAGGACAAGACAGTAAGGCTATTGAATTAGATGATGAAGGAAGGGTTTTGAATTTCATAATGAACGATAAGTGTGCAGCAGGGACTGGGAGATTTTTAGAGGTTATATGTAATGCCATGGATATAGACATAAAGGAGTTATCTGATATGGCTTATAATGGGATTCCTGTAAAAATAAATAGTATGTGTACTGTATTTGCTGAATCTGAAATTATAAGCTTAAAATCTAAGGGATCTAAAAAAGAAGATATAGCAGCTGGACTTGTTAACTCTATAGTAGATAAAGTAAGTTCTCTTACATCTAAAATCAATTTAAATGAAGAAGTGTTTTTTTCGGGGGGATTATGTACGAATGAATACTTAAAAGATGCGCTTCAAAGTAGATTAAACAAAAAAATAAATACTGATAATCGTGCTCAATTTACAGGTGCAATTGGAGCTGCTCTTTTAGGATAATAGTGAATATATAAAATAAGGATAAGATTTAATCTTGTCCTTATTTTGTTTTTCGGGTATTATTTTAAAGTATAAAGTGATGAGTTAATTGAGGAGGAATTTTGATTGATAGATAAAAAAGTAGTAGTGATTGGTGGAGGAGCAGCCGGAATGCTTGCAGCAGCTATTGCTGGTAGTAGAGGTCTAGATGTTACTTTAATAGAAAAAAATAGTGTTATGGGAAAGAAGCTTTTAATAACGGGAAAAGGAAGATGTAATATAACTAATGACTGTGATGTTGAAGAGTTAATTGAGAATGTTCCTGTAAATGGAAAATTCTTATATAGTGCGTTTTATACATTTACTAATATGGATGTTATAGAATTATTTAATAAATTAGGTGTTAAAACAAAGGTTGAAAGAGGAAATAGGGTGTTTCCTGTTTCAGATAGATCTTATGATGTAGTTGAAGCTCTTAAAAAGTATATGAAGCAAAATAATGTAAAGATTTTAAAAGGAGAAGTTGATAAAGTAGAATCAGAGGATGGATGTATAAAAAATATAGTATTGAAAGATGGAAAATGTATAATGTGTGATAGTGTAATTGTTGCAACTGGAGGAGCATCTTATCCTCAAACAGGATCAACTGGAGATGGATATAAATTTGCAAGACAAAATGGGCATAATATAACTAAAATAAAGCCATCTTTAGTTCCTCTTGAAACTAAGGAAAAATGGGTGAAAAACTTACAAGGGCTAACTCTTAGAAATATATCTATAAAAGTTTTTAATAAAAATAATAAAAAGGTATATGATGACTTTGGAGAACTTAATTTTAATAGTTATGGAATATCAGGCCCTGTTGTATTGTCTGCGAGCTGTTATATAAAAGATATAGATAAGAATGATTACAGAGTAATAATAGATTTAAAACCAGCTTTATCTGATGAAAAGCTCGATAATAGAATACAAAGAGATTTTGATAAGTATTCTACCAAAAATTTTGAAGAAGCGTTAAAGGATTTACTTCCTCAAAAGATGATACCTACGATAATAGAATTGACACAGATAAATCCTGAAAAGATAGTAAATCAAATATCAAAAGAAGAGAGAAAAAAATTAATTTATATTTTAAAAAATATGACTTTGAATATAAAAAATTATAGACCTATAAAAGATGCTATAGTTACATCAGGAGGAGTAAAAATAAATGAGATTAATCCAAGTACTATGGAGTCTAAATTAGTTAAAGGATTGTACTTTGTAGGTGAAGTTATTGATACGGACGCGTATACGGGAGGATTTAATCTTCAAATAGCTTTTTCTACAGGATATCTTGCTGGTATTAATTGTTAAAACAACATATACTAAAGAAAAAAATGTAACCATATAATATTAATATATGGATAAGCAAAGGGGTGATTATATGAAAGCAGAGATATTATGTGTTGGAACGGAAATACTTCTAGGGGATATAGTTAATACTAATGCACAGTTTTTAGCTAAAGAACTGGCTGATTTAGGTATTTCTGTTTATTATCAAACTGTCGTAGGAGACAACCCAGATAGATTAAAAGAGGCTCTTAAAATAGCTTTTTCAAGAGCGAATTTGGTTATTACAACTGGTGGATTGGGACCTACTAAGGATGATTTAACAAAAGAAGTGTGTGCTGAATTTTTTAATAAAAAGCTTGAATTAAACAAAGAGTGCAGTGATTATATAAAAGAGTATTTTAAATCTCAAAATAAGGATATGGCTAAATCAAATGAGAAACAGGCTTGTTTTCCTAAAGATAGTATTATATTAAAAAATGATTGCGGAACAGCACCGGGATGTATAATTAAGGAGGATGAAAAAATAGTTATATTGCTTCCAGGTCCTCCAAGAGAGATGACACATATGTTTAAGGACTATGCAAAGCCGTATCTTCAAAAGTATCAAAAGAATATTTTAAAATCTAAAACTTTAAGAATATGTGGTATGGGAGAAAGCTCTGTAGAGGAAAAAATACAGGATTTAATTGAAGCTCAGACTAACCCAACAATAGCGCCTTATGCAAAAAACTCAGAGGTAACTCTTAGAATAACAGCTAGGGCTTCATCTGAAAAAGAAGCTAAAGACTTAATTGAGCCATTAAAAAATGAAATTTATTCAAGGTTATCTCCATTTGTTTATGGAGAAGATGATACTTGCCTTGAGTTTGAAGTTGCCAAGATGATTATAAATAAAAACCTAACAATAGCTACTGCTGAATCTTGTACAGGAGGACTTATAGCATCAAAGCTTATAAGCTATCCTGGAATATCGTCTGTATTTAATGAGGGAATGGTTACTTACACAAATGAGTCGAAGATGAAAAGACTTGGAGTTAAAGAGAAAACACTTGAAAAATATGGAGCCGTAAGCGAACAAACTGCGGCTGAAATGGCTGTTGGAGTAGCTAAAAACACAGGGTCTAATATAGGGATTTCTGTAACAGGAATAGCAGGACCAAGTGGTTCAACTGAGCAAAAACCTGTTGGACTTGTATATATAGGACTTTTCATAAATGGAGTTGTAAAAGTTAAACAATTGAATTTAAAAGGAGATAGAAATAGAATACGAAATATAACTTCCATTACCGCTTTAAATTTCTTAAGATTAGAGTGTTTAAATATATAAAATTGTATTCACCATAAAAAACATGTTTTTACAAAAAATACTATACATGAAATTTAAAATTCTTCACAAAATACTAACAAGCAACAAATAAAAAATAAAGTGAGGGATTTAATATGGCTAACAACAATAATAATAATAACAAAGCAGTTCCAGCAGCTAAGCAAGCATTAAATCAAATGAAACTTGAGACTGCTAATGAATTAGGATTATCTAATTATGAAAGTATGGATAAAGGAAACTTAACAGCTAGACAAAATGGTTATGTAGGTGGAACAATGACTAAAAAATTAGTTGAAATGGCTGAACAACAAATGAGTGGTGGACAAACTAAATAGTTAGTAAAAAAATAAAAGCGGAGAATTAATTCTTCGCTTTTATTTTTATTACAATATACAATCTTCTAGTCTATCTAAATCCTTTATAAGTATAGTGTTTTTATCAAATGCTATCAATTCTTCTTCTCTCATCTTTATAAGCTCTCTAGATAAAGATGGTCTAGTTACAGCAAATTGTTCTGACATTTCTTGTCTTGAATAGGGGATCTTGATTAATAATTTTTTTTGCTTAGTATACTCATCTAAAAGATAACTTGAAATTTTTTCTCTTATAGTCTGATAAGAAAGTGTTTTTACTTTTTTATTTAGCATAAGGATTTTGTTGGATAAAAGTGACATAAAGTTTTTTAGTATATCGGGGTTTATTGTACAGATTTTTAAGATATCTTCTTTTGATATAAACATAATATCTACAGAAGTTATTGGAAGTAAAGTTGCAGGGTATGTGTTTTTTTGAGAAAAAACTATTACTTCTCCAAAGATATTACCTGATGATAGAGTTGAAATTGTAAGGGTCTTACCAGATGGATAAATTTTTTGGATTTCTACATTACCAGATATTACGATACCTATACTGTTTAAAGGATCTCCTTCTATAGCTATTAATTCATTTTTATTAAATGATTTTATTTTATAATTAATATTAGATAATATATTATTTAAATCATTATCTGATACATTTTTGAACAACACACTTAGTTTTAAAGTACTTTGCAAATCTAGCATAATAGTCTCCTTTTTTTATTAAATAATAATATAACTAAACTTAAAAATCAATAGAGAATATTTTTATTCATTTTAGTAAATAATATAATTAAAATGATTTGAGGAGTGATTTATAATGGAACAAAATGTGAATTTTGAAGCTATTAAGGAGCAATTTAAGAATGGCTCATTAGATGAACAGATAAGAATATATACAACTACATCTGGTCTTACAGTTGAACAGTTTAAAGAGTTACTTAAATACTTTCCTATACAACATCTAGATAAACTGGAAAAAGCAATGGCTTAAAATGAAAAAAACTATATATTATTTATGTGGGGTCTTAATATTTTTTCTTATACTCTTAATTAGCATTGAATTTTATTCTTTAAATTCTTTCTCATACTTTATTCAATACGATAAAAATAATGTTTATCAAAACATTACATATTCAAAAGAAGATGTAAAAAATATAACTTATAATTTGATAAACTATCTAAAGGATAACGCAGATTTAGAGTACAAAGGTGTATTTTCAGATAAGGAAAAACGACATATGAAGGATGTAAAGTATATATTCCAAATAGGACTTTGGATAAAAAGAATAGCAATATTAATTATTTGTACAATAATATATGCAAATAAAAAAGATATTGAGAATATGCTAAAATACTTTAACAAAAGTATTCTGACTACATGTGTTATATTTACACTATTATGTTCTATAATAGCTTTAAATTATTATAAGTATTTTACTGCGTTTCATAAAATATTTTTCAATAATGATGATTGGCTATTAAGTCCAAAAGAGAGTATAATAATAAATTTATTGCCACTTGAATTTTTTAAAAGCATAAGTATATATATATTCGTAACTGCGTTGATTTTAACTTGTATAGTAATGTCTATTAACTTGTTTATAATTAAAAGAAAAAAGCTAGAGCTAAAGCTCTAGCTTTTTTAAGTATAAAATTTTTTATAAATGGAAAAAATAAAATAAAAAACAAGAGGTGATTTTATAGTGAATAACTTTGTTGGATTAATATATAAGGAATTAATAAAGGTGAAAATAAAAGATTTAAAAAAAGTAAATAAATATAGCATTAAGAAAAAAGATAATATAGATATTATAAAAAAGATAGACAAATTACTCGCTAAAATAGCTAAATATATCTTAAATATATTTGTATTTTTGATTATGGTAAAAATCAACATATATATGAGCACTGTAATTTTGATAGGATTTTTATTTTACAAAAAAATTATAACGGATGCAATAAAAGAAAATATGAAAAATAGAACATTGTCTTGGAAAAAGTTATTTGATGAGGTGGTAAAAGAAAATTCAAAATTAAAAATTAAAACAATTATGGTTATGTTTGTACTTATGCAATTTTCAAACTATACAAAACTTTATATGGGTATAATTTTAACCCTTTTGGTATTTACTATGAATGACATATATAGTAACATAAAAAATATAAATGAAAATACTTTTAAAGAGAGATTTTCTAAATAGCTTTCGGATAAAATTGTTTTAAGTGGGGGACGAATTATGAAAAATGATAGAGATAGGGTATATAACATATTAGAAATATCCAAATTAGTTACTGCATCTATGAATTTTTTTGATATAAAAGATGAAATAGTGTCTAAGATGTTAAAGGTAATACATCCTAGAAAAGCTTGTATAAACTTGTTTTATAAGAATAATTATAAATATTCTTATTTAGTGTGTTCGGCTACTTTAGATTATATACCTGATTTATTTTCCAGTGGAGATGAAGATAAAATTAAAATAAATTTTAATGAGTATCCTAAATATATACATGAAGCTGTATTTGAAAAGAAGATAGTTTGGGTAAAAAATATATTTGAAGATGATAGAGCTATAATGGAAAGAAATATGGCTATAAAAGAAGGGTATACGGGAAGAATAGTTTTTCCTCTTATAGCGAATAACAATGTAATAGGGTTTATAACTTGTTATATAACAGAAGAGGATGACCTGACACAAGAAGATATAAACTTTATATCTTCTGTTTCTTCGTTAATAAGTCTTTCAATAGAAATAACAAAGGAAAATTATAAAGTAGATACACTAATAAAAAAATTAAGAGGAGCTATAAACTATATAAGTAGAGCAACTCAAGAATTATATGCTAATAGATCGGTAGATAATTTTCTTTCTCTAGTTAGTAGGCAGTTGTGTAAGCTTACACTTAGTGAAAGTTCAATAGTTATACTAAATGATAATAACAATAAAACACAGGCATTTAGTCAATACGGTAATGAGAATATAAATATACATAATGCATTAGGATGTCTTATAAGAAATGATATAGATGAAAATGGTAAATACTACAATCCTAAGCATTTAAAAAAATATATAAACGATAATGATATAAAATCTTTAATATATTACAAATTAAAAGTTGAAAATGAAACTGTAGGATATATAGCAGCTGTTAATAGTAAAAAATACACTGATGATGATATTAAGATACTTAGCATATTTTCATCTCAAACGGTGCTTGCTATTCAAATGTACAATAATTCTAAGAAAATATTTGAGCATGAGTTATTAGAAAAAGAGCTTGAAATTGTGTCAAAGCAGCAAAAACTTATAATGAGTAATAGTCAAATGGAATTTTCTGATTCAAAAGAAATAGTATTTTTTCATGAACCATCAAAATATATAGGTGGAGATTTTTGTGAAATAGTAAAAATAGATGAAAATAGGATGTGTATATTTATAGCAGATGTTATGGGGCATGGTATAATGTCTAATTATTTTGTAGCCATGATAAAAGGGGTACTTCAAGCATTAGTATATGAAAAAGAATCAGCTGGGAGCATACTGACTAAGATGAATCGTATATTATATGATGATTTTGATAAGGTTAATGCATTTGCTACAGCTAGAATTGGAATATTTGATTCTAAAACTGGAAAAGCAGTAATATCAAATGCTGGTCATCACCATTCTATAGGAATTAAAAAAAACAAAGATATAATTGTAGAAGATCTTGATTTTGATAAAGGTATGCCAATTGGTGTATTAACAGACATGGTATACGATGAATATGAATACAATATAAACGAGTATGAACTTATATGTATATATACTGATGGTATAATAGAAGCATCTAATGGACTTGGAGAAGAATTTGGGTTAGATAGATTAAAGGAATTAATAAAAGATAATTATGATAACACTACTTCTAATATATACTATAAACTTAAAAAAGAACTGAAAAATTTTACAGGAAGAGATGGATTAGAAGACGATATACTTATATTATTTGTAAAGAATAAGGTAGATTAATAAATAGGGGGGATATAGATGAAGCTTTTAGTTATAAATGCAAGTCCTAGAAAAGGAAAAAATTGTTATATTATATCGAATTATGTATGTAATATACTTTATGACAATAATATAAATTATGAAATTATAAATATATGGGATATGGACATCGAGTTCTGTAATGCATGTGGTTACTGTGATAAGACGGGGGTTTGTCACAAAACTGATGATATGAGTCAAATGTATAAAAAGTTCGATAAATCAGATGGAACGATACTTATATCTCCTGTTTACTTTGACAGTGTTCCTGCGAAGCTTAAAAGCTTAATAGATAGAACTCAATCTTTTTTTGCAAGTAAATATATACTCAAAAGACCATCTATAGATAGAAATAAAAAAAGGCTTGGTATATTTATACATGTAGGAGGAAGTAAACCTTATGAAACTCAATTTATGGGAGGTCAAATAACAGTCGATTTCTTATTTAAGAGTATAAATACAAAATTGCTTCATAATTACTATATAACCAATACGGATGATGTGGATTTAAAAAGCAATGATTCATATAAAGAAGATATAAAAAAATTAATCATAGATTTAAAGAATAAGGGCTAGTTATAACTAGCCCTTATTTGAGGAAAGGGGAAAAATATGCTTAGATATTTAACTAGTGGAGAATCTCATGGACAATCTTTAATTACAATAATAGAAGGAATTCCGTCTAATCTAAACATAGATGTTGACAATATTAATAAAGAATTATCCAGAAGACAACAGGGATATGGTAGAGGAGATAGAATGAGAATAGAAGAGGATAAAGTAAATATTTTATCTGGAATGAGGGGAAGCATTACTATAGGAAGTCCTATAGCAATTGAAATAAAAAATAAAGATTATGAAAACTGGAAAGAATATATGAATCCAGTTGAAGAAATAGATAAAAATACAAAGATTGTTTCAAAAGTAAGACCTGGACATGCTGATATGGTTGGGAGTTTAAAATACGACTTTGAAGATGTGAGAAATGTTTTGGAAAGGGCAAGTGCTAGAGAAACAGCAGCAAGAGTTGCAGTTGGTGCACTTTGTAAAGAATTTTTATCGAAATTTAATATAGATTTCACATCTCATGTAGTACAACTAGGAAAGCACAAGGTAAACAAATCGTTTGAATTTAATTACATAAAAAAAGAGTCTGAAATATCAAAGGTAAGATGCGTAGATAAAGAATATGAAGAATTATTTATAAATGAAATAAAAAAAGCAAAAGAAGAAGGGGATAGCTTAGGTGGAATATTTGAGGTTAGGATAAAAAATGTTATTTCTGGACTTGGATCTTATGTTCATTATGATAAAAAGCTAGACTCTCAATTAAGTGCTCATATCATGTCTATACAAGCAATAAAAGGGGTAGAGTTTGGACTTGGGTTTGAAATGGGGACCTTAAAAGGATCTGAAGTACATGATGAAATATATTATTCAAAGGAAAGAGGTATTTATAGAAATACTAATAGACTAGGTGGTATAGAAGGTGGAATGAGTACAGGTGAAGAAATAGTAATAAGAGGCGTAATGAAGCCAATACCTACTTTATATAAGCCGCTTAATAGTATAGATATAAATAGTCTTGAAAATTATAAGGCATCAATAGAAAGGTCAGATAATTGTGCCTTACCTGCAGCTTGTGTTGTTGCTGAGAATGTATGTGCATTCGTTATTGCAAAAATTTTTATGGAAAAATTTGGGAAAGATAATATGCGAGATATAATTAAAAACTATCAAAACTATTTAGAAAGGTTGTCTGATAGAGGATGGAAAGTGGATACAAAGTTTATATAAAAAAAGATTTTAATGAAATAGATATAAAAAAAAACTATGACAAAGTTTTGGTTATAACAGATGAGAATGTAAAAAAATTGTACATTAATGATTTTATACGAACTTTAAATCTCAAAAAAAAGAATATCAATATTAAACAATATATTATAAATCCAGGAGAAAACTCTAAAAATTTGAAAGTATATGAAGATATATTTAAGTTTTGTATAGAAAATGAATTGAGTAGAAAATCGTTGATTATAGCACTCGGTGGTGGTGTTGTAGGAGATTTAAGTGGATTTATAGCATCTACTTATATGAGAGGAATAGATCTGATTCACTGTCCTACAACATTGTTATCTCAAGTGGATAGCTCTATTGGGGGTAAGACTGGAATAAACTTAGGAAACTATAAAAATGTTATAGGTAGTTTTTATAGGCCAGAATTTATATACATAAACATTAATACACTTAAAACATTAAGTTACAATGAATTTCTAAGTGGGATTTCAGAAGTGATTAAGTATGCTCTTATATGTGATTATGAATTTTTGGATTATCTTTTGAAAAATAAAGATAAGATATTAAATTTAGATTCAGGATGTTTGATATATATAGTAGAAAAATGTTCGAATATAAAAATTAACATTGTTAAAAAAGATGAAAAAGAGTCTGGTATTAGAAAAATATTAAATTTAGGCCATACATTTGGGCATGGTATAGAGAAGTTGGGTGGATTGAGTCATGGTTTTGCTGTTGCAATTGGAACTCATATGGCGTTTAAATTAGCTTATAAAAAAGGATATATAAATAAAGCTTATTATGAAAAAGTATTGAGTGTTTATAAATCCTACGACATACCTATAACTTTTGATGGTATAAATTCCATTGATATATTAAAAGTTATGAAAAAAGATAAAAAAAATAGTTTTTCAAAAATAAATCTAGTGCTGCCGACTGGTCATTCGAGTGTTGATGTAGTAGACAATATAGATGAAAATGAGACAATAAATGTAATAGAGGAGGTTAGAGATGAATTTTAATAGTCTAAAATTGAAAGGAGAAGTCGATATTCCAGGAGATAAGTCTATATCTCATAGAGCTATAATGTTATCGTCAATATCTACTGGAAAGAATAAAGTTAAAAATTTTTTAAATGGAGAAGACTGCCTAAGCACTATAGACTGTTTTTGTAAAATGGGGATACAAGTAGAAACATGTAGAAAAAATGAAATCATTATACATGGTATAGGACTTAGAGGTCTTAAAAAACCAATTGATAAATTATATGTGGGGAATTCTGGAACGACAATAAGACTTATCATGGGTATATTATCTGGTCAAAATTTTAAGTCAACTTTAATAGGTGATGATTCGATAGCTAAAAGACCTATGAAAAGAGTAACGGATCCACTAAGACTTATGGGCGCTAAGATATTTGGTAATGAAGATGCTAATTTCACACCTATAACTATAGATGGGGGAAATTTGAATGGAATAGATTATAAAATGCCTATAGCTTCTGCTCAAGTTAAGTCATCTATAATACTTGCATCTTTGTATGCAAATTCACCTACTAAGATAATAGAAAAGAACAAAAGCCGAAATCATACAGAGATTATGTTAAAGTCTTTTGGAGCAGATATAGATGTAAGTGGGAATGAAATCTATGTAAATCCTGCTCAAAATCTATACTCTGAAGACATATACGTTCCTGGAGATATTTCATCTGCTGCATTTTTCATGGCTGGCGCTAGTATGTTAAAAGGATCTGAGGTTTTAATAAAAAATGTAGGTCTTAACGAAACTAGAACTGGAATTTTAGATGTATTAAATGATATGGGTGGAAATTTTGAATTATTAAATAAAAAATATGTTTGTGGAGAATTGATGGGTGATATACTAGTTAAACATTCCAACTTGAATTCTACTACAATAGATTCAAAATTAATACCAAGACTTATAGATGAAATACCTATAATAGCTGTTATGGCAACGCAGGCAGAAGGGACAACTATTATAAAAGATGCAAAGGAACTTAAGGTTAAAGAGTCGAATAGAATAAGTAGTGTTGTTTCTAATCTTAAAAAAATGGGAGCTGATATTGAAGAATTGGATGATGGAATGATTATAAACGGGCCGACGAAGCTAAACGGTTGTAGTATAGAGAGTTTTTCAGACCATAGAATCGCCATGGCATTCTCAATAGCTTCACTAGTGGCATTTGGACATACAAATATAGACAATACAAAATGTGTAGAAATATCTTTTCCGCGTTTTTATGATATATTAAAAGAAATAACTTACTAAAAATTTGATTTTTCGAATCAAAAAAAGTATAATATTCCTTGAAAAACAATTTAGGAGGTTAGAGTAATGAAATTACCTATAGCATTATCAAATAGACATATACACTTAGGACAAAAAGACATCGATGTATTATTTGGACAAGGAGCTAAATTAACTCATTTTAAGGACCTTTCTCAACCAGGACAATTTGCATGTGAAGAAAAAGTAGATGTAATAGGACCAAAGGGAGAAATTAAAGGAGTTAGAGTATTAGGACCTGCAAGAGGAGAAACTCAAATTGAAATAGCTTTAAGTGATGGATTTAAATTAGGTGTTAAAGCACCTATAAAAGATTCAGGAGATCTTGAAGGAACTCCTGGAATAAAAATAGTAGGACCAAAAGGTGAAGTAGAGCTTGAAAGAGGAGTTATAGTAGCTTCAAGACATATACATATGCATACTGATGATGCTGAAAAGTTCAATGTAACAGACAATCAAAAGGTTAAGATAAGAACTTTCGGAGGAAGAGCAGTAGTATTTGAAAACGTATTAGTAAGAGTAAGTCCAAAGTTTGCACTTGAAATGCACGTTGATGTAGAAGAAGGAAATGCAGCTGGAGTTAGAAATGGAGATTTAGTAGAATTAATTAATGAATAAAAAAAATATATATAAGAATAATATAAAGGTAGCCTAATTAGGCTACCTTTATATTATTGGAAAAAAATATAAGTCTACAAATAGTTTAATAAATCTAATGAATGGGTAAAATTTGGAACATAATAAAAAATTTAAATTTCAAATATATTTAAAATTGAATTATACCTATAAAAAGATTGAAATTACTGAAAAATTAGAAAAAATAAATTTTAGTAACAAAATTATACTATATTTACTTGATTTTAATAAAAATATGGACTATTATGTAATTAAAAGAAATTAAATTTTATAAAAATACAGAAAGTTTAATCATGTGATTTTGATTTGTTTTTTGAAATCATAGAATGATTGACAGTATGTATATTGTATACTATACTCAAGATAAGAAAATTAAAATAATGAGGAGGATTTACTATCATGGCAAAGCAAATGAAAACTATGGATGGTAATACTGCTGCTGCATATGTATCATATGCATTTACTGATGTTGCAGCTATTTACCCAATTACACCATCATCTCCTATGGCAGAACATGTTGATGAGTGGTCAGCTAATGGAATGAAAAACATATTTGATCAAAGAGTACAAGTTGTAGAACTTCAATCTGAGGGAGGAGCATCAGGTGCAGTTCATGGATCATTAGCAGCGGGAGCTTTAACTACAACATTTACAGCTTCTCAAGGACTTCTTTTAATGATACCAAATATGTATAAAATAGCAGGAGAGCTTCTTCCAGGTGTATTTCATGTAAGTGCTCGTGCAGTAGCAAGTCATGCTCTTTCTATATTTGGAGATCACTCAGATGTAATGGCAGCAAGACAAACTGGATTTGCTTTCTTAGCATCAGGTTCAGTTCAAGAGGTTATAGATCTTGGAGGAATTGCTCACTTAGCATCTATCAAATCAAGAGTACCATTTGTACACTTCTTTGATGGATTCAGAACTTCTCATGAAATTCAAAAAGTTGAGCTTATAGATCATGCAGATTTCGCAAGACTTGTAGATCAAGATGCTGTTAAACAATTCAGAAATAGAGCTTTAAATCCAGAACATCCTGTAACTAGAGGTACAGCTCAAAATCCAGATATTTTCTTCCAAGCAAGAGAAGCATCTAATACATATTATGAAAGAGTACCTGGAATTGTTGCTGAATACATGAAAGAAATTAGTGAAATAACAGGTAGAGAATATAAGCCATTTAACTATTATGGAGCTGAAGATGCAGAAAACATAATAATAGCTATGGGTTCAGTAACAGATACAATAGAAGAAACTATAGATTATTTAGCATCTAAAGGTGAAAAAGTAGGGCTAATAAAAGTTCGTCTATACAGACCGTTCTCACCTGAGTATTTCTTCGATGTTCTTCCAAAATCAGTTAAGAAAATAGCTGTACTTGATAGAACAAAAGAGCCAGGAGCATTAGGAGAGCCTTTATATCAAGATGTTCGTACTTTATTCTACGGAAAAGAAAATGCACCTATAATAGTTGGTGGACGTTATGGTCTTGGATCAAAAGATACTTTACCTTCTCAAATTAAGGCTGTATATGATAATTTAAATAAATCAGAAATTAAAAATAACTTTACTTTAGGAATAGTAGATGATGTAACTAACACATCTTTAGAAGTAACAGAAGAAATAAACACAGCTCCAAAAGGAACTATAAGATGTAAGTTCTGGGGACTTGGTTCAGACGGTACTGTTGGAGCCAATAAGAGTGCTATAAAAATCATAGGAGATAAAACAGATCTTTATGCTCAAGGATATTTCTCTTATGACTCTAAAAAATCTGGTGGTATAACTATTTCTCACTTAAGATTTGGTAAACAACCTATAAAATCTACTTACTTAATAAACGAAGCAGACTTTATAGCATGTCATAACCAATCTTATGTAGATCAATATGATTTATTAAAAGGACTTAAAAAAGGCGGATCTTTTGTTCTTAACTGTAAGTGGGGAATGGAAGAACTTGATGAAAAATTACCAGCATCAATGAAGAAATATATAGCTGATAACGAAATTAAATTCTATACAATAAATGCTACTGATATAGCATCTGAAATAGGACTTGGAAATAGAATAAATATGATAATGCAATCTGCGTTCTTCAAATTAGCAGAAGTTATCGAGTTAGATAAAGCTGTTGAGTATTTAAAAGATTCTATAGTTAAGTCTTATGGTAAAAAAGGTGAAAAAGTAGTTAATATGAACTATGCAGCGGTAGATAAGGGATTAGATGCTCTTGTTAAAATAGAAGTTCCTGCTTCTTGGTCAAGTGCTGTACAAACAGAAGTTGCAATAGGTGAATCTAAAGATATTCCAGAATTTGTAGAAAAAATATTAAATCCAATAAATAGACAAGAGGGAGATTCTCTTCCGGTAAGTACTTTTGTTGGTATGGAAGATGGAACATTCGAAAATGGATCTGCTGCATATGAAAAACGTGGAATAGCTGTTAACGTACCTGAGTGGCAAATAGATAACTGTATTCAATGTAACCAATGTTCATTCGTATGTCCTCATGCTGCAATCAGACCAGTGTTATTAACTGAGGAAGAAGTTAATAATGCACCAGAAGGATTTAAAACTAAAAAAGCTGTAGGTAAAGGTCTTGAAGGACTTCAATATAAAATTCAAGTAACTACTATGGATTGTACAGGATGTGGAAACTGTGCTGATATTTGTCCATCTAAAGAAAAAGCATTAATAATGAAGCCTCTTGAAACACAAACAGAAGTAGAAGTTCCAAACTGGGAGTATGCTATAAGTGTATCACCAAAAGAAGATTTAGTAAGTCCAAACAACGTTAAGGGAAGTCAATTCAAGCAACCGCTTCTTGAGTTCTCAGGAGCTTGTGCTGGTTGTGGAGAAACACCTTATGCTAAAGTTGTAACTCAATTATTTGGAGATAGAATGATAATAGCTAATGCAACAGGTTGTTCATCAATTTGGGGAGGATCAGCTCCAACTACTCCATACTGTACAAATCATGAAGGTAAAGGACCAGCTTGGGCTAATTCACTATTTGAAGACAATGCTGAATATGGATTTGGTATGGCAGTAGCTGTTAAGCAAATGAGAAACAAATTAACTGACTTAATGAATGAAATAATAGAACTTGATATAGCAGATGAATACAAATCAGTATTTACTGAGTGGTTAAACTCTCAAGACGATGCAGATCTTTCTAAATCATCAAGTGCTAAAGTTCTTGAATTATTAAAATCAAATAATATAACAGATGAAAAAGCTAAGAAAGTATTAGCTGAAATAGAAGATAAGAAAGATTACTTAATCAAGAAGTCTATGTGGATTGTAGGTGGAGATGGTTGGGCTTATGACATCGGTTATGGTGGACTTGACCATGTGTTAGCTTCAGGAGAAAATGTAAATGTTCTTGTATTTGATACAGAGATTTACTCAAACACTGGAGGACAATCTTCAAAAGCTACTCCAACAGGAGCGGTTGCTAAATTTGCAGCTTCTGGTAAGAAAGTTAAGAAGAAAGATCTTGGTATGATAGCTGCAACTTACGGATATGTATACGTAGCTCAAGTTGCTATGGGAGCAGATAAAAATCAATTCATGAAAGCTTTAATAGAAGCTGAAAAGTATGATGGACCATCTCTAATAATAGCTTATGCTCCATGTATAAGCCACGGTATTAAAGAAGGAATGGGACGTACTCAATTCAATACTAAGCAAGCAGTTGAATCTGGATACTGGCATTTATATAGATACAACCCAACATTAAAAGAAGAAGGAAAGAATCCATTTACATTAGATTCTAAAGAGCCAACAGCGAGCTTTAGAGACTTTATACTTGGACAAGTAAGATACACATCTCTTCAAAAAGCTTTCCCTGAAATAGCTGACGAGTTATTTGCTAAAGCTGAAGAAGATTCTAAGCAAAGATATGAAACTTACAAAAAAATGGCTGAACAAGCTTAATAAATAATAAAAATAAGAGAAGCGAAAGCTTCTCTTATTTTTATTTTTTTAATTAAAAAATGATAGTTATTGATTTGAAGATAAATTTCTTGTGACTGATAAAAATTCAATATATTTTATTAAAACATATATAACTATTAAAACGGCAAAATATTCTTCGAATTTCACTATATATTTCAAGAAACTTAGATTATAGTTATTGCTTTTTAAAAATAAATTTGTTTTTTTTATAGCTATTGCACTTATTACAAAAGGAAATGTAAAAGCTGAGTAGCTTGGATAAAACTTGAGCTTTAACAGTCTGGGCATATATAAAAGTACAGAAAAAGTTGTTGATAATGAAAGAATGATTAAAAAAACTAGTATAACTAAATTTTTACTTTGAAAAGCACTAATATATCCAGCTAGGCATAAACTTGCAGGTGCTGCAAAAATTGCTATTGTAGGTAAAGCTGGTTCTGGAATATTCTTCACTAACAAAACTCTATAAATTACTATAGGTAATAGCAATAAATAAAATATTAGCCCTAACCAAAATAGAAGTTGTCCTAAATTATTAACATTGTGCATTGGTGCTGTTACACTTCCAACTACAAAACCAACATATACTACAAAATAGCTTGGAAAAACTTTTTGTATTTGAAACTTAAAAATAAAGTTTCTAGTAAAATAAAATAACAATGAAAAATGTATTAATAAACCAAAAATCCAGATGGCAAATGAAATAGAAGGTAAGTAGCTCTTAATGTAAGTTGATAAGAGCATAATACCCATAGAAAAAGTAGGAGCAACACTTGCAACCACAGGATTTTTTAAGTTTTCGGCAACAACATTAGGATGTAATATAAATTTTATTATTAGAAGTAATAGTATAACGAAGCTAGTTAATCCAAAAATATTTTTGTATGTCTCTCCATAAGATACTACTAAGTTTCCTAATGCTGCTAAAGCCAACATTAACCCTGATGCAGGGATAGGTAGTTTTTTTACTATATTTTTCATTCTACACTCTCCGTTATTATAAACTTATTTTATCTATATCTATTGAACCATCTTCTATTAACTTATTAGCTACCCAAGCAGCAACTAATCCCGTTATAGTAATGCAGTGTTTTCTTCTTTCAGGTGAATCAAACTCAAAATTTCTAGTAATTACACGACAGCAAGTACTTTTATAAGCTTCTTTTATGTAATCATGTAATTCTGCTGCTATTGGGAATATTTTTTGATTCATAGATTCCCCGTGATTTCTTCCATAGACCATACCTAGAGCTATTTGACCACCACTAACAGCTCCACATAGACATCCTGATTTTCCCATACCAACAGGAAAAGCTGAGGCTAATTTTACTGTTTCTTTAGGAAAAGGCCATCCTAGTAACTCATTGATAGTATGTACAACTGATTCAGAACAGAAAAACTCACCTCTCTCAAAATAGCCTTCTGCAATAGATTTTACTTTTTCTATAATTTGTTCTTTATTCATTTAAATCACTCCTTTTATATTGTGTATAAATTCTATCTATACATACATGATATTTCATAAAAACTTTCAATAATGATATCTTTTACCTTAATGCAGCTGCAGTTTTTAGTATAATAAAAATGTAGAAAAATATCAATAAAAGAAAAAATGATGTGTATAAGTACAGATTGGAGAGTTGTCGTTGAAAAAATATACACAAATCATAGACTATATAAATAACTTGGCAGAAGAAGAAAAAATAAAAATAGGAGAAAAATTACCTTCTATAAGAGCTATTGCTGACAGATTTCGATGTAGCAATATTACAGTTGTAAGAGCATATAAGCAATTAGAGCAGGAACATTTTATATATTCTATTCCCAAAAGTGGATATTATTTGGTTGCAAAAGATGAAAAAAAGCTTACAACAGATTATGAAATTAATTTCTCAACAGTTCTTCCGGATAAAGATCTAATACCTTACAATGAGTTTCATCATTGCTTGGATCAGGCTATGAGAAAAAATAAAATAGAGTTACTATCCTATGGGCAGCCTCAAGGACTACCTTCGTTAATTGAAACTATAAAAAAATACCTTCAGGATTATCAGATATTCTGCAAAGCTTCTCAAATTATAATTACTTCAGGATCCCAGCAAGCAGTAAATATACTGAATAAAATGGATTTTCCTAATGGAAAAAATGTTGTATTAATTGAAAATCCTACTTATGATCGTATGATTAAAAATTTACATTTAAATGGTATAAGAACTATTGGAATTAAGAGAAAATTTAATGGAATTGATTTTGAAGAACTAGAGAGAATATTCAAAGAAGAAGAGATTAAGTTTTTTTATACAGTACCTAGGTTTCATAATCCTACGGGTGGAAGTTATACAGTTAAAGAGAAGAAAGAGATATTAAGATTAGCACACAAATATAATGTGTATATTGTAGAAGATGATTACTTAGTAGACCTAGATACAAAAACTAAAAATGATCCCATATACTCTTTTGATACAAGTAATAAAGTTATTTATTTGAAAACATTTTCAAAAATATTGCTACCAGGTCTAAGGATTGCTGCAGTTGTCTTGCCAGAAGAATTAATAACTCCATTTTTAAAGTATAAACAGTGGTCTGATATTTACACTTCTATTCTTCCTCAAGGTGCTTTAGATTTATATATAAAAAATGGTATGTTTAAAAAGTCAAAAGTAATGTTACAAAATGAATACAAAGAACGAATGAAATATCTAAAAAATATCTGTAATAACTTTAATCCTGAGATTCTAAAAGTAAATGTTCCTGAGACAGGTTTTTTCTTATCTTTAGAAACAAATAAAAAAATAAACTTTGATACAATTATTGATGATCTAGCTGTGAGTAGAATTATCATTAAGGATACTAGAGAAAGTTTTGCATTTAAAATGGAGGATATAAATTTGATGAAGATAAGTGTTTCTAGAACGAATGTAGCTCAAATAAAAGAAGGAATAAATGGTATTTATAATTATTTTTCTAAGATAAAGTAAATTTGCATTTATGCATTATAATAAATCTGATAATAATTGTGGTACTAGATTAAAGAATCTTAAAATTACCGTCTCCCATCTTCAAAAACAATATAAAAATTGCATATGATAGGTCAATTCTGCTTAGAAATAAAGAAACTACTGCGCAAGTGTTTAAACCGTAGAAGCCAAAGGCGAAGTTTTGATTTAGAAAAGCTCGTGAGGGATTTCTATACTCGACACCATGAATTAATATTAAAAGTAGTCTTTGATTCTTGATAGTACTTGGTTAAGGCTATTTTTATAAGTGGAAATGACGTATCATAAGTAATATTACATTTACAAAATATGTTATAATTTAAAGAGGTAAAGATTATTTTAAGTATAAAATAAATATGAAAAGACTGTTCAAAGAAGCTTATATTTTTCATTATCAATGTTATTAATAAAGTTATCATTTTCCGTAATATTTTTTTATAAATGGCAGTAAAATTCTTAGAAAACTAAAATCATTAGTAGTTATGTAAAAAGCATTTAGGGGAGTGGGATTGAAATGATAATTAAAAATCCTTTGATAAATAAAAGTATTGAGTATATTTTACAGCATATATATGAAGACATTTCTATTGAAGATGTTGCTAATCACTGTAATTTTTCAAAATATCATTTTAGCAGAATGTTTAAAGAAGAAACAGGAGTAAGTATTTATGCTTTTATCAAACGTATAAAAATGGATCAAAGTGCAGTAAGTCTTAAGGTTGAAAAAAATAAAACTATTACTGATATTGGAGTTGATTATGGATACAGTTCTTCTAATTATAGTTCAGCCTTTAGTAAGCAGTATAGTATTTGTCCAGTGGAATTTAGAAAGGCTATGAATTCAACGTACGTTGCTAATCCATTTTATCCTAGTGAATACAATGATTTTAAGTCTTTTGAATATTATGATGAGAAGATTATTATACAAAATCTAGCTGATTTTAAAGTAATCTATGAAAGATATATAGGAAATTATAGTGATATAGGTATTAATTGGTATAGATTTATGAAACGGTACAAAAACTATATTAAATCAGATACACTTTTGATTGAAAAATCTTACGATGATCCATCTATTACCCAATTAGATAAATGTATATATGATTTATGCATCACTGTTGATGAAGATGTAGAGTTAGAGAATGTTACAATGATAAAAGGTGGTAAATTTGCAGTTTATCGATTTAATGGATATATATGTGATATTTTTGTGACATTCCAGGGATTTTTTAATATTTGGCTTCCACTTAGTGGATATAAAAGGGATAAAAGATATGGATTAGGTATTTATCACAATATTGATAGAAAAAATAATAATGTTACTATGGATTTATGTATTGCTATTAAATAGAGCAAGAATTCAGAAGTAAAAAAGTAAGTTTTCCTTTATTATAAAAATAGTGATAAAGCTATCACTAGATAAAGTTAGGAAAAGGGGGATTTTATGTTTGATATAAGGAAAATCCAAGAGCAGGTTATTTATGAAGCTGTAAAAAATGAGAGTAATGAAGATATTGCAAGGGAAGTTGTATATGGAAAAGAGGAAAGTGGTAAATCAGAGGATAATGCTACATGGGTAAATTCTACAATGAAGAGATTAGAAAGCAAACTTGATAAAGTAACTACTAAGAAGATTAGAATGAAATGTCAGTGTGGCTATGGAATGGATGAGAAATTAGAATTAGTGAAAGAACTAATGGGATTAGCATCAAGTTTAGAGGAGTTTGGAAATTTACAAAAAGCAAAAGATGCAGGATTATTTTATGAAAATGGAGATCTTTATTTACAATTTAATTTTTGTCCGTGTCCGATGCTTGCAGATGTAGATAGGTTAGATTCTGATTCATGGTGCCAATGTACTGCTGGGTATAGTAAAGTACTATTTGAAAAAGCCTTTCAATGTAAAGTTGATGTTGAGTTATTAAAAAGTATAAAAATGGGTAATGAAAGATGCCTTATGAAAATAATTCCACAAGGAGTTATATGGAAATAAAATAAATCTTATTTAATACCAGCTATAAAAAGTGACATATCTTTCCTAATATGATAAAGTATCATCAATAGTCCAAAGGATAATAATATTCAGTTGATTATATGGAATGAAATATAATGTACTGAAAAGTCGATATATAAAACATGATTCATCCACATTACGCCAACGAATTCTGTTACTTAAATATTTAACATAGTAGAGGTATTTAACTAATAGCATTCCCACATACTAGAAAAATGTAAAAATTGCATATAATAGTCCGTTAGCACACATAAAAAAAGCCTGATGAAATTTCATCAGGCTTTAATATTACACGTTAAATCTAAATAATATAACGTCTCCATCTTTAACTATATATTCTTTTCCCTCAAGTCTAACGAGCCCCTTTTCTTTAGCAGCACTCATAGTACCAACATTAACTAAATCATTATATGCTATAGTCTCTGCTCTTATGAATCCTCTTTCGATATCTGAGTGAATCTTTCCGCCAGCTTCAGGAGCCTTAGAACCCATTTTTACTGTCCAAGCTCTAACTTCCTTTGGTCCAGCAGTTAAATAACTAATAAGTCCAAGTAAAGAATAAGAAGCTCTTATAAGCTTATCAAGACCAGATTCGTGAAGACCTAAATCTGCTAAGAATTCTTTCTTTTCATCTTCCTCAAGTTCAGAAATTTCAGCTTCTATTTGAGCACAAGCTACTACTACCTGAGCATTTTCTAAAGAAGCGAATTCCCTAACTTTTGCAACCAATGGATTATTAGCAGCTTCATCAGCAAGCTCATCTTCACATACGTTAGTAACGTATATTACAGGTTTTGAAGTTAAAAGATTTAGTTGCTTAACAAAAACTTGCTCATCTTCTGTAAAGTCCATAGTTCTTATGCACTTGTTGTCTTCTAAAGTATCCTTCAATTTATTTACGAAGTTAAGCTCAGACATAAGAGATTTATCAGCTTTTGCAGCCTTTTGAGTTTTTTGTATTCTTCTTTCAAGTATTTCAATATCAGAGAATATTAACTCAAGGTTTATTGTCTCTATATCTCTTAGAGGATCTACAGAACCATCAACGTGAACTACGTTAGGGTCTTCAAAACAACGGACAACGTGTATTATTGCTTCAACTTCTCTTATATGAGATAAGAATTTATTACCAAGACCTTCTCCTTTACTAGCTCCACGAACAAGACCTGCTATATCGCAAAACTCTATAGCTGTAGGAACTATTTTTTGAGAATTATATATTTCTTTTAATTTATGTAATCTTTCATCTGGAACTGAAACAACACCAACGTTAGGTTCTATAGTACAGAATGGATAATTTGCTGATTCTGCACCAGCTTGAGTTATAGCATTAAATAAAGTACTTTTTCCAACGTTAGGTAAACCAACTATACCTAATTTCATATGAATCTTCCTTTCGTTCATTAGTTATCAACTAGTTTTTGTAAAAAACTTTAAAACATACAGAGTTATTATAACTTATATGAGCTATACGTGCAACAAAACAAAAATATATGTTGAAAAAATTAAATTATATTGTTTAGAATTTCCTGAAAAATATAAAATTACTTACATTAATATATAACAAAAAGAAAAAACTATAATATGAGGAGGTGATATTTTGAATAGAAGATATATTTCCTATATGGTTATAGCATTAGTTTTTATAATTTGTGGATGTAATTCGACTTCAAATAATACTTCTATGAAAAATGCAGTAGATATACAACAAGATATATCTAAAATACAGTATATAGGTAATTGTAATGTATTATGTACTAACACTACGGCTCTTATCAATGTAAACTTTAAAAATCAAAATGATATAAATTATATTAACCAAGAATCACTAAAAAAAAGTATAAAGAATATAGTAAAAAATGAAAATTCGAATATAAAGAACATATTTGTAACATCTAATGAAAATGTATCAAAAAAAATTCAAAATATATCTAAAAGTGCATATGAAGGTAATAAAGTCGATTTAAAATGGGAGATACAGAATATAGTTAAAAATTTTATTCCGAATGTTTAAGTGAACAGAAAAACTTCTGTTCTTTATTTTTGTAAGTACTCATAATTTTATAAGTATATGAAGAACTTTTATAATTATAAAATGTGGGTGATTAATTTGTTAAAAAAAATAATATTAGGATTGTGTTTTTTTTGTATATTCGTATTAGATGGATTTTTAGAAAGAGCATGTATAATAATATTTACTATTGGAATTTATAATATAGTATCAGACAAGAACACAGAGTTTTTGATTACAAGCTTTTTTATATCGTATTTTATACTAAACTTTTTAATAATAATATTTTTTCAAGAAAATATTAAGACGAAAATTTTAGAATTATCTGACAAGGAACAATCTAAAAAAGCTATAGTACTAGTATATGATGGAGAAGATAGAAGGTATAACTTAAATCAAAGAGCAAAAGAAATTTATTATAGAAATGGTATTTATTCTTTTTTTAATATGACATATAATCTTTATAAATATAAAGGGACTTATGAACATTTAGGATCTAGCCAATTCAAGGATAAATCTAATCTTTTAAGAAAAAAGTTATCTGAAAAATTAAAAAACGAATATACAGTAGTGAATAGCAATTTGTATACAGATAACTATATAGAAGATACATTGATAGATTTGCTAAATAGAGGCTATAAAAATATAATAGTATGTCCTATGTTTTTGACAGAGGGAAAAGATTATGATTTATTAAAAAATAGGATAGATAATTTAGGGATATTAAAGTATGAGGTAAATATGAGTATGACGGATTTACTTTGGAATTCAAGGGCACTTGCCAATGCTTATAAGGAAGAAATTATAAACACTATAAGTGATAATAAGTCCATAGGTGTTCTTCTGGTTGGACTTGAAAAGAAGAACAACTTAAATGAGGATATACTTTTTAGACAAAAGATAAAAAAATATCTTGAATATGACAAAAATTATGATATAAAAGTTAAATTACCTCTTTTAGAAAATCATAAAAAGGATATAATAAAAGCAGGAGATGAATTACTAGAATATGGTGTAGACCGTTTGTATTTGGTTATGCCTACTGCATTATTTGAAAACATATATATAAGGTCTTTAGGAGAATATATACTTGAAAAGTTAGATATACCTGATGGAACTGGATTTTATTACATAGGACCATTTAATGAAAATGATGTATTAGTAGACGAACTTTATAAGAAAATAAAGTTAATAGAAAATGAAGGAGGTAAATAATTTGCATAAAGTAGAGAAAATAAATTTAGGCGATAAAATAAATTTGACTTTTATAGGTGTAGATAAATTTAAAACTAATCTTATAAGTGTGTATATGCAAAGACCACTTGATAGAAAAGAAGTGACTAAAAATGCTTTAATACCTAATATACTTAAAAGTGGAAGCAATAAATTTAAAAGCCAAAGAGAGATATCTAAGAAACTAGATGATTTATATGGGGCAGGAGTTTATGCTGATGTAGCTAAAAAAGGAGATATACAGATACTTAGCTTTAAGATGTCTATAACAGATGAAACTTATTTAGATGAAGAAATACTTAAAGAAAGCTTAGTGTTTTTTAACGATATGATAAATAATCCTTTAGTAGAGAATAACGGATTTAATAAGGAATATTTAGATATAGAAAAGAACAATCTAAGAGATAAAATAAAGTCTAGAATAAATGATAAGAGCAGATTTGCACTTGAAAGATGTATTGAAGAAATGTGTAAAGATGAAAAGTTTAGTATATACGAGTATGGATATGAAGAGGATATAGAATCTATAGATGAGAAGAACCTGTATAATCATTATAAGAATATAATAAAAACATCTCCAATAGATATAGTTATTGCTGGGAGTTTAGATAAAAATATGGTTTTAGATTATATAAAAAATATATTTAAATTTGAAAGAGGCAATGTTATAGATGTAGTTGGGGATAAAAATGTAAACAGTGTGGATTCTATTAAAAATATAGTAGACAAGATGGATATTACTCAAGGTAAGATAACACTAGGATATAGAACTAATATAGATTATAAGGATAATAGATATTATTCTTTAATGGTTTATTCTAGTATATTAGGAGGAGGACCTCATTCTAAGTTGTTTTTAAATGTAAGAGAAAAAGAGAGTCTATGTTATTACGTTTACTCTATGATAGAGAAGTATAAATCTATTATGTTTATCTCATCTGGAATAGAAATAGATAAGTATGATAAGGCTATAGAACTCATAGGTGAACAGCTTGAAAAAATCAAAAAATCTGATATATCTGAGGAAGAAATACGAAATAGTAAAAACTCTATAATAAACTCTATAAAGTCTGTTAGAGACAGCTTAAATTCTTTATCTGATTTTTATTATAGTCAAGGTATAAGCGGAGTTAATGAAGATTTAGATAGCATAATGAATAAGATAGAGAATGTTGAAATTAAAGATGTTGTAGAGGTATCTTCTGGGATAACACTAGATACTGTGTATTTTTTGAGAAACTAAAGGAGGCATAAAAACATGAAAAAAATAGTTAATGATATATTAAAAGAAGAAATATACTATGATAAATTAGATTGTGGCTTAGAAGTATTTTTTATGCCTAAAGAAGGTTTTAGTAAAAAATATGCAGTATTTGCTACTAATTACGGTTCTAATGAATTAGAGTTTATACCTATAAATGAAACTGAAAAAATTAAAGTTAACGAAGGTATAGCTCATTTCTTAGAGCATAAGATGTTTGAACAGCCAAGTGGTGGTAATGCATTTGATAAATTTTCTTTGCTGGGGGCCAGTGCGAATGCTTTTACTAATTTTACTATGACAGCTTATTTATTTTCTGCAACTGATAATTTTTATGAATCCTTAGATCACTTAATAGACTATGTTCAAACACCTTATTTTACTGATGAAAATGTAGAAAAAGAAAAAGGAATTATTGCTCAGGAAATAAATATGTACGATGATAATGCTGATTGGAAGGTATATTTCAATACTTTAAAGGCTATGTATATTAAGCACAATACGAGAATAGATATTGCAGGAAGTGTGGAGAGTATATATAAGATAGATAAGGAAGAATTATATAAGTGCTATAATACCTTCTATAATCCTTCTAATATGGCTTTGTTTGTAGTTGGAGATTTAGATATTGATAAGGTAATGGAGTCTATTAATAAATCTATAAAGCCTAAGGACATTCTTGATGATATAAAGATATTTAAAGAGGAAGAACCAAATCAAATAAAACAAAAAGAAATAGTAGAGAATTTATCTGTATCCATTCCTTTATTTAATATAGGGATAAAGGATCTAGACGTAAATATGAGGGGTAATAATCTTCTTAAAAAAGAGATATGCACTGAAATAATACTAGATATGATACTTAAAAAAGGAAGTAGTGTATATGAAAAGCTTTATTTAAGTGGACTTATTAACCAGAATTTCGGTTGTGATCATGTATCTCAAATAGACCATGGCTACACTATTATAGGAGGAGAATCTAAAGATCCTCATAAAGTTAAAGATATTGTATTTGACTATATAAATAAATATAAACAAGAAGGTCTTGATAAAGAAGATTTTGATAGAATAAAGAAAAAGAAAATAGGGATGTTCTTAAAGTATTTCGATTCAGTAGAATTTATTGCTAATAATTTTATATCGTATCATTTTAGAGATATAAACTTTATAGATTATTTAGAAGTATTAAAATCTATAACATTTGAAGATGTGAAAGATAGATTCAATAAACATTTTAATGAAGAGTATTCTGTTATATCAATAATAAATCCTAAATAATAACTTAAAAATTGATATTGTGGTATAATAAAAGCTAGGTTTAACCTAGTTTTTTTCTTTGTGATAGCGACTAGACGAATTTTTTATTTTTGGAGGTGTTTTCTATGAATCCTATTGCATTTACTATATTTGGGATAGGCGTTAGATGGTATGGAATTTTAATATCTACGGGTATAATGATAGGTATGATATTGGCGCTTAGAGAAGCTAAAAGAGTAGGTATAAATGAAGATAAATTATTAGATTTATTAATAATAGCTATTCCGTGTTCTATAATTGGAGCTAGAACGTATTATGTAATATTTAATTGGGATATATATAAAGGCAGCATATATGAAATGATAAATATAAGAGGTGGAGGACTTGCTATTCACGGTGCTATAATAGCTGCTGTTCTAGTGGGGTATATATATTGTAGATTTAAGAATTTAGATTTTCTCAAAATACTAGATTTAATTGCGCCTGGTTTAGCGATTGGTCAGGCTATAGGAAGATGGGGGAATTTTATAAATCAAGAAGCTTACGGTAGACCAACTAATCTTCCTTGGGCGATTAATGTAGATGGAGTTAATGTACACCCAACTTTCTTATATGAGTCCATTTGGAATTTTTGTCTGTTCTTATTTTTAATGT
Source organism: Tepidibacter mesophilus (assembly GCF_002724055.1). Classification (GTDB taxonomy): domain Bacteria; phylum Bacillota; class Clostridia; order Peptostreptococcales; family Peptostreptococcaceae; genus Tepidibacter_A; species Tepidibacter_A mesophilus. The sequence goes on from NZ_BDQY01000002.1 coordinate 154,829, forward strand.
GGCTTAGAAAAAACAAGAAATACGATGGGAATGTATTTGCATATTATGCTATTATATATTCTGTTGGACGTTTTTTTATTGAAGGTCTTAGAATCGATAGTTTAATGATTGGACCTCTTAGAATCGCTCAAGTTATAAGTTTATCAACAATAGTTGTAGGAAGCTTTATTCATTTGGTATTTATGAATAAGAAAAATAACAAAATTTAGTTTATTTAACAATATAGGAGGAAAAAATGGAATTTAATCACGTATCAGTATTATTAGATGAATGTATAGAAAATTTAAATATAAAACCTGATGGAGTATATGTAGATGGTACTTTGGGGGGAGCAGGTCATTCTAGTGAAATAGCAAAGAGACTTGGAGAAAACGGAATGTTAATAGCGTTTGATCAGGATATAAATGCTATTACCGTTGCCAAAGAAAGACTTAAAGCTTATGAGGGTAGAGTTGAGTTTGTACATTCTAATTTTGTTAACTTAAAAGATGAACTTCAAAAGATAGGTGTAAATCGTATTGATGGTATCTTAATGGACCTTGGAGTATCATCTCACCAATTAGATGAAAGAGAAAGAGGCTTTTCTTATATGCAAGATGCACATCTTGATATGAGAATGGATGTTAGAAATCCTATTACAGCTGAGTATATAGTTAACAATTATAGTGAAGATGACCTTAATAGAATTATAAAGTTATACGGTGAGGAAAATTGGGCTAGAAGAATTGCAAAATTCATAGTTGAATCAAGAGAAGAAAATTATATAAAAACCACAGGAGAATTAGTTGACATTATAAAAAGGGCTATCCCTAAAAAAGCTAGAATAGATGGACCCCATCCTGCTAAAAGAACATTTCAGGCTTTAAGAATAGAAGTTAATAATGAACTTGACATAATAGATAAGACGATAGAGGATGCAGCAAGTATTATGAACCCTAAAGGAAGAATATGTGTTATAACATTCCATTCTCTTGAGGATAGAATAGTAAAAAATATATATAAAAATTTATATACAGATTGTATATGTCCAAAAGAACTTCCTATATGTCAATGTGATGAGGAAAGAATAGTTAAGATAATAACTAGAAAACCTATAATACCAACTGATGAAGAAATAGAATTTAATCCAAGATCGAGAAGTGCTAAACTAAGAGTTGCTGAAAAAATATAATTGATTATTTAGAGTATACTCAAATGCAAAGGGGGATTGAGTATGGATAAAAAAGACACAATAAGTTTAAATGAATATAAGAAAATAAAGAAAAAGAAATTAAAGAAAAAATCTCAACTCAATAATATAAACAAGTTTAAAAATAAAAAGTCTAAGAATAAAAGAAAGAATTTGATAAGTGTTGTATTTGTCGCAATTATATTATCCATAGTAATAACCTTTATGTATAGATATTCTATTATATCTAATCTTAGATACGATATACATTCTTTGGATACAGAACTTAAAAATAAAAAAAATGAAAAAAAACAATTAGATCTAAAATTAGATGAACTAAGCAGAAGTGGATTTATAGAAAAAGAAGCTAAAGAAAAACTTAATATGAATTATCCAAATGAAGAACAAACTGTTTATATAAATATTGATTGATGATAAGGGGGGGAGCTTTTGTCTAAATCTAATATGCGCTATAAAAGCAGATTGATTAAGATGTTATTTGTAGTGTGTTTTGTGTTTTTATGTTTAGTTGTAAGGATTGGGTACTTACAATTAGTAAAAGGCGTTTGGCTAAAAGAAAAGGCTTTATTTCAACAGACAAAGGATGTCTCGGTAGAAGCTAAAAGAGGAACTATATATGATAGAAAAGGAAAAGAACTTGCTTTAAGTCTTACTAAATATACTGTTTGGGCAGAACCATCTAAGATGATATCTTCAAGCAAAAAAGATTTAAGAGAAGATTATGCGGATGTTATTGCTAAGGTGTTAGAAGAAGACAAGAACGCTATATTAGAAGAACTAAATTCTGGTAAGAGCATTGTAAGAGTAAAAAGATGGATAGATTATGATAAGATGCAAGAATTAAAAAAACATAGCCTAAGAGGGATGTGGGTAGTCAAAGACAATAAGCGATTTTATCCTTATGGAAACTTTGCATCTCATGTGATTGGACATGTTTCAACCGAAAATTCGGGAATGGCAGGTATAGAAAATAAATACGATAAAGACCTAAGAGGTCTTCCGGGTAGAAATATAATAAGCACAGATGTATCAGGAAAAGAAATTCCATATGGAAATGGGAAGTATAATGAGCCTAAGGATGGAATGAATATAGTTTTAACTATTGATGAGGTTGTTCAACATTATGCAGAAGAGGCAGTGGATAAAGCTTTAATTAATTCTAATGCTAAAAAGGTCCATGCAATAGTTATGGATCCTAAAACTGGTGAAATTTTGTCTATGGTATCAAAACCAGATTATGATCCTAACAATCCAAGAATACCGGTATACCCTGTGTATCAACAACGCATGGATTCGGGAGAAGATCAGCTTAATGTATTGATGGATATGTGGAGAAACCCTATGGTAAATGATATATATGAACCAGGGTCTACTTTTAAACTTATAGTAGCAGCAGCAGGACTTGAAGAAGATGTTGTAAAAGCACATGAGAAATTTTATGATAAGGGATATATTATGGTTGCAGACAGAATGATAAAGGATGCCGGATATCCTAAAAGTCACGGAGAAGAAACTTTTGCTCAGGCTATCCAAAATTCATGTAATCCAGTATTTGTTCAAGTTGGTCAAAGATTAGGACTAGATAAATTATACGAGTACATACAAGCTTTCGGAGTAACAGAAAAAACTGGTATAGACTTACCTGGAGAGGGAAAAGGAATCACATATAAGAAAAATGATGTAGGGCCTGTGGAACTTGCTACTATGTCATTTGGACAAGGAATATCTATGACTCCAATACAATTGATAACAGCTGTTTCATCTATAGCTAATGATGGAAAACTTATGAAACCAAGAGTTGTTAAAGAGTTTATAGATAGCAATGGAGATGTTGTGGAAAGATTTGAACCTGAGCAAGTAAGAAATGTAGTATCAGAAGATACATCTAAGTTACTTAGAAGCATAATGGAAGCTGAGGTTACACATGGTGGAGGTAAAAATGCATACATATCGGGATATCATGTTGGAGGAAAAACTGGAACTGCTCAAAAAGTTATAAACGGGAAATATGCACAAGGGAAATATATATCTTCTTTTGTAGGTATAGCTCCTGCTGATAATCCAAAGGTTGTAGTTTTGGTTGTTGTAGATGAACCTAATGTACAAAGCTATTATGGAGGAAGTGTAGCAGCTCCTGCTGTTAAAGATATAATATATAATACTTTAAGATATTTAAATGTAAAACCTATTTATACAGAAAAAGAAAAACAAGATCTCATAAAAGAAGAGACTATAGTCCCTGAAGTTAGAAACTTGACGCTTCAAGAAGCTGGAAAATTATTATTAAATAATAAACTTAACTTCACTATAGAACCTAATATGAATGTAGATGGAAATGAGAAAATTATAGATATGTTCCCAAAACCAGGGGCTAAAATACCTGTAGAATCAAATGTAATACTATATGTAAAAGGAAAAAATGACAATGATAAGGTTAATGTTCCGAGTGTAGAAGGAAAAACTATAAAAGAAGTGTCAAATATATTTGAGGGTTTAGGTCTAAAACTTAAAGCTACAGGAAATGGAAAGGCAGTCACTCAAAATCCGATTGCAAATACTCAAGTAGAATCAAACTCTATAGTTACAGTACAATTCAAGTAAAATTCGATTCATGTTACTGCATAGCTCATGTTGCCAACGAGTCCTATGGGCTCCGTCGCTCAAGATAGTTTATGTTGTAGTATTTTTAGCAATGTTACTTGCAACTCAAAAATTATATGATTTTCCATAATAAAAAAAAGATATGCGTATTAAGCATATCTTTTTTTTATTATGAATAGTAATTATAATGAAAAGCATAAATTTAATGTAGATGATTATTACGGTGAAACATGAAGGGGGATAGGTCTTTGTCTAGATTTGGAGTTAGGACTAAAAAGAGGTTGGTATTCATACTGATGATTGTAGCGTTGATATTTGTGTTATTAATAGGGAGAATAGGATATTTATTATTAGTAAAAGGAGATTGGCTAAAGGAAAAAGCAATAGCTCAACAAACAAGAGATATTCCTATAGAATCAAAGAGGGGAACTATATACGATAGAAAAGGAAAAGAGCTTGCATATAGTATAACTAAGAGTACCGTATGGGCTAAGCCATCTGAGATAAAGGATAAAAAGTCTACAGCTAAAGAATTATCTATGATACTTGAAGAGGAAGAAGATGAGATATACAAAAAAATTAGTAAGAACGTAGCACTTGTGAAGGTTAAAAGATGGATAGAGGATGACAAGGCATCCCAAATAAGAAAGCTTAAAATGAAGGGTATATGGATAGCTGAGGATAATAAAAGATATTATCCATATGGGAATTTTGCAGCTCATATATTAGGGCATGTATCTCCTAATAATGAGGGAGTATCTGGACTTGAGCTTAAATATAATAAGGAATTAAAAGGATTTTCCGGAAGGCTAGTTATAAGTACAGATGCATCTGGTAGAGAAATTCCAAGGGGAAGTGAAAAATATCATGAACCTAAAGATGGATCTGGAATGGTTCTTACGGTAGATGAAACTATACAACATTATGCTGAAAAAGCAGTAGAAAAAGCTCTTATTATAAATAAAGCTAAAAGAGTGCATGTAATAGTTATGCAGCCAAAGACAGGTGATATATTAGCTATGGTATCAAAACCTGATTATGATCCTAATAACTATAGAACGCCTATATACAAAAGTTTTGAAGAAGAATTAAATAAATATAGTGAAAAGGATAAGATAAAAGGCTGGTTTAAAATGTGGAGAAATCCAGTGGTTAATGATACGTATGAGCCAGGATCTACATTCAAGTTAATAACATCCGCAGCTGGACTTGAAGAGGGGGTTGTAACTCCTGATGATGAGTTTTATGATAAGGGATTTATTATGGTAGGAGGAAGAAGAATAAAATGTTGGAGACATTATAGACCTCATGGACAGGAAACCTTTACTCAAGCTGTTCAAAATTCATGTAACCCCGTATTTGTAGAAGTTGGTCAAAGATTAGGAGTAAAAAACTTATATAAATATATAAAAGCATTTGGACTTACTAGTAAAACCGGAATAGACCTTCCAGGAGAGGAGAGTGGACTTATATACAATGAAAAGAATGTAGGGCCTGTAGAGCTTGCCACAATATCTTTTGGTCAAAGTATATCTGTTACTCCTATACAACTTATAACGGCTATAAGTTGTATAGCTAATGATGGAGAACTTATGAGACCAAGAATAGTTAAAGAATTTATAGATAATAAAGGGAATGTTATAAAAAGTATAGATCCTAAAAAGGTTAGAAGAGTTATTTCTAAGGAAACATCAAGAACTTTAAGAAATATTATGGAATCGGTTGTATCAGAAGGCTCGGGTAAAATAGCTTATATAGAAGGATATCATGTTGGTGGAAAAACTGGAACAGCGCAAAAAGTTATAGATGGAAGATATGCAAATGGGAGATATATAACATCGTTTGTTGGAATTGCACCAGCGTCAAATCCTGAAATAGCCGTACTTGCTATATTAGATGAACCTAATGGAGAGACTCAGTTCGGTAGTACGACAGCAGGACCTATAGTTAAAGAGGTAATTTATAATACTTTAAAATATCTAGATATAAAACCTGATTATACAGAGGAAGAAAAAATTGATTTCGTGAAAAGAGAAGTGAGTGTTCCTGAGGTTAGAAATATAAAACTTAAGGAAGCAGCGAAAATTTTGGAAGAGAAGAATTTTAAATTCACAGTCGCGCCTAATATATATGCAACTGGAGAAGAAAAAATTATAGATGTATTTCCAAAGCCTGGAGTTAAGGTACTTGAAGAATCTAACATAATACTTTATACTAAGCCAAATAATAAAGGGAATGAGAATATAATAAATGTAGTAGTTCCAGATTTAACGGGAAAAACTGTAAAAGAATGTGACGATATTTTGAAAAAATTAGGGTTGAAGCTTAAACCAATAGGCTCAGGAATTGCTGTATCTCAAGATAAGGATCCGAATGCAGAATTGAATGTAAATTCTATAATTACTGTTGAGTTTAAATAAGCTATTAAAAAAAGATAAAGTGTTATATAATTAAAAAGGCAATGTATTTTTATATGCATTGTCTTTTATAGTGAAGCGAATTTTTTATATTTTGAAAGGAGCACTAATATGTTATTGAGAGATTTGATAGAGGGTTTAGATACTGTCAATATTAAAGGGAGTGTTGACATAAATATAGATGATATAAACTATGATTCAAGAAAATTAAAAAAAAATAGTTTGTTTATTTGTATTAAGGGATTTAGCTTAAATGGACATGAGTTCATACATAATGCTATTCAAAAAGGAAGTACAGCCTTTTTGGTAGAAGAGGATATTTACATACAAGGATATACGTTTATAAGGGTTGAAGATACTAGAAAAGCAATGGCAAAAATATCTTCTAATTTTTATGATAATCCAACTAAAAAATTAAATTTAATAGGTGTTACAGGAACTAATGGAAAGACGACCATAACTCATCTTATAAAAGAAGTTCTTGAATATAATAATAAAAAAACAGGTCTTATAGGAACGATAAAGAATGTAATAGGAGATGAGGAAATAGTTTCATCAAGAACAACTCCAGAGAGTGTTGAACTACAAGGATACTTCAGAGAAATGCTTGATAAAAATATAAATGATTGCGCTATAGAGGTTTCGTCTCACTCATTAGAGCTTAAAAGAGTTGATGATTGCGAATTTAAGTTCGGTATATTTACAAATTTAACTGAAGATCACCTTGATTTTCATACAGACTTAGATGAATATAGAAGGGCAAAAGAAAAGTTATTTCATAAAACAACTCTTGGTAACATTATAAACCTAGATGATGATGGTGGGAAAAAAATATATGAGTCTATAAAAAACTTAAAAACACCTATAATGACATATGCTATAGAAGAAGAAGCAGATATAATGGCAAAAGATATAAAAATATATTCCAGTGGAATTGAATATAAATTAATAACACCGAAATATCAAATGAATATAAAAACTCCTATACCGGGAAGGTTTTCTGTATATAATTCATTAGCTGTTATAGCTCTGTGCTATTTAATGGATATACCAAAAGAAACTATAGCTGAAAGTCTAGAAAATACAAATGGTGTATCAGGAAGATTTGAAAGTGTAGAAACGGACAGAGGATTCAGTGTGATAATAGATTATGCTCATACGCCTGATGCACTTGAAAATGTATTGAAAACTGCTAAAGAATTTGTAAAAGGGAATATAATAACAGTATTTGGATGCGGAGGAGATAGAGACAAGACAAAGAGACCTTTAATGGGAAAAATAAGCCAAGACAACTCTAATTATACAGTTATAACAAGTGATAACCCTAGAACCGAAATTCCAGAAGATATAGTGAAGGATATTTTAAAGGGAATAGATAAATTAGATTATAAGGTTATACTGGATAGAAAAGAAGCAATACAGCATGCTATAGATAAGGCTGAAGATGGAGATGTAGTAATTATAGCAGGGAAAGGGCATGAAGATTATCAAATTTTAGGTAAAGAAAAAATACATTTTGATGATAAAGAAGTAGTTAAAGAAATATTAGGAAAGGAATAGAATATAAAAATGATAACTATAAATGAAATTCTTAATAATTTAAATGCAACGCTTGTAAAAGGAAATAAAGACACTTTAATAAAAAATATAAGTATAAACAGTAAAAATGTAGGTAATGAATTTATATTTATTCCTCTGATTGGAGAAAAATATGATGCACATGATTTTGTGTATGATGCATACAAAAATGGATGTAGAATATTTCTAAAGGATAAAAATCATGATTTGGATTTTGATAGTAAGGATGTAAGTATTATAGAAGTTGAGGATACAACTAAGGCTTTAGGAGATATAGCTAGATTGTATAAAGAAAAGTTTTTGATAAATTATATAGCTGTTACAGGAAGTACAGGAAAAACTACTACTAAGGATATGATATATAGTGTGTTATCTAGTAAATATAATACACTAAAAACAGAGGGTAATTTCAATAATCATATAGGACTTCCGTTAACTATATTTAAGATTAAAGATGAACATGAATGTGCTATACTTGAAATGGGAATGTCTTCCTTTGGTGAAATAGAATATCTATCAGATATAGTGAATCATAAAATAGCTATAATATCCAATATAGGGCTTTCGCATATAGAAAATTTGGGATCTAGAGAAGGCATATTAAAGGCAAAACTTGAAATAACTAAAAACTTTACTAATGATAATACCCTTATAATAAATGCGGATGATGAGTATTTAAAAACTTTAAAAAATAAAGAATTAGACTATAAATTAAAAACATTTGGATTTGGAAAAGACAATGATTTATATTGTGTTGAATATAAAATGTATGAAACGGGGATAGATTTTGAATGTATAGTTCATAATCAAAAAGAAGAGTTTTTTATTCCTGCAAGAGGGAAACACAATATATATAATGCAATGGCAGCTATATTAACTGGAATTGAGCTAGGACTTAGCATAGATGAAATAAAAAAAGGGCTTTTAAATTTTAAAAATGGTAAAATGAGACTGGATATATTAAGGACAGATTCATTTGAAATAATAAATGATGTTTATAATGCAAGTCCAGATTCTATGAGAGCAGCTCTTAACATACTTGGTGAATATAAACAAAATAGAAAAATAGCTGTACTTGGAGATATGCTTGAAATGGGAGAGTATGCAAAGGTTGGTCATGAATTAGTAGGAGAATATGCAATTGGTAACTCTGATATAGTAATAACTGTTGGAAAAGATTCGAAGTATATAGGAAATGGGGCAATCAAAAAAGGATTTAATGAACAAAATATATTAAACTTCAATAGTAATTTACAAGTTATTGATTATCTCAAAACTATACTAAAAAAAGAAGATGTTATTTTAATAAAAGGTTCAAGAGGGATGAAAATGGAAGAAATAGTTGATTTTTTAAATAATTATAAAATCTAATTCTTTCAATAAAGAAAGCTTAAAACGCGAGAGGAGTTTATAAAATGGGTGATATACAACATGTGATAATGACTATTGTAGTTTCGTTTGCAATAACTTTAATATTAGGGCCTATATTTATACCTATGTTAGAAAGATTAAAATTTGGGCAAACAGTAAGGGATGAGGGACCTAAAAGCCATTTGATAAAAAATGGAACTCCTACAATGGGTGGAATAATAATGATTCTAGCTGTGTTTATGACTTGTATAACAACAGCTAGAATCAATAATGATATGATATTTGCTTTAATATCAATAATAGGATTTGGACTTATAGGATTTCTAGATGATTACATAAAGGTGGTTCTTAAAAGATCTTTAGGTCTTAGAGCTTATCAAAAATTAATAGGTCAATTTGCACTGGCTACTTTACTTGCAATATATCAATCGAAGACTTCGATACTGGGAACTCAAGTAATAGTTCCATTTTTAAAGCAAAATATAGATTTAGGATTTTTATATATCCCGTTTATAGTATTTGTAACTGTTGCTACCGTAAATAGTGTAAACTTAACAGATGGGCTTGATGGATTAGCATCAGGAGTTACTTTAATAGTTGGGGTGTTTTTTGCTATGATATCAATTAAATATGCAAATGATGGGATAGCTATAGTTTCATCTTCTTTGGTTGGAGCCTGTCTAGGCTTTTTGAAATTTAATGCGCATCCTGCAAAGGTATTCATGGGAGATACGGGTTCTATGGCTCTAGGTGGGGCTGTTGCAGCTGCAGCTATACTTTTGAATCTATCCCTTATAATTCCTATTGTAGGTGGTATATACTTTGCAGAATCACTATCCGTAATAATTCAGGTAACATCGTATAAACTTACAGGAAAGAGAGTATTTAAGATGAGTCCTTTGCATCATCATTTTGAGTTGGAAGGATGGCATGAAACAAAGGTAGTTATCGTATTTTGGACTGTAAGTATAATACTTAGTATAATAGGTTTCATATCTTTAGCTTAGACATGATTAGGGGGAGTTTAATATGAACTTAAATGGTAATAATATATTATTAGTTGGGCTTGCCAGAACAGGAATATCCACAATAAAAAAGCTTTATGAAAAAGGTGCAAAGGTTACTGTAAATGATATAAAGGATGAAGAAAAACTAAAGGATATATTAAATGATTTAAATGAATATGATGTTAAATATGTATTAGGACAACATATAGAAGATATAAGTGGTGTAGATTTAACTATAGTGTCTCCTGGTGTTCCACTAAATCTTGATTTTATAAAAAAAATAAAAGAATCAAATATAGAAGTCATAGGAGAGGTAGAGTTAGCATATAGATTATCTAAAAGCTTTTTTATAGGGATTACAGGAACTAATGGTAAGACTACGACTACTACACTTGTTGGAGAAATATTTAAAAAGGCAAATAAGGATACTTACATAGTTGGAAATATTGGCAACCCTGTAATTGATACAGTAGATAAGTCAAATGAAGATTCTGTACTTGTTACAGAACTTAGCAGCTTTCAACTTGAAAGTATAAAAGAATTTAGACCGAGAATAAGTGTAATACTTAACATAACTCCTGATCATTTAAATAGACACAAGACTATGCAAAATTATATAAATGCAAAGTGTAGAATTTTTGAAAATCAAAATAACAGTGATTTTACAGTGTTGAACTATGACTGTGAAACTACTAGGGGATTAGGTGAAAATTGTAAAAGTAAAGTGGTATACTTTAGTAGAAAACATATTTTAAATGAAGGTGTATATGTTAAAGACGGTATAATAGTAATAAATTTAAATGACAAAGAGATTAAACTTATGAATATAAGTGAAATAAGTATACCTGGAAGTCATAACTTAGAAAATGCGTTAGCAGCTGTGAGTATAGCAGCTGTATATGGACTTGATATGGAGGTTGTTAAGCAAGTTTTAAAGATATTCGGTGGGGTTGAGCATAGACTTGAATTTGTAAGACAAATAAACGATATTAAATTCGTAAATGATTCAAAAGGAACTAATCCAGATGCCTCTATAAAAGCTTTAAATGCATATGATAACCCTATTATATTAATAGCTGGTGGCCAGGACAAGAAAAGTGATTTTGCAGAATTTACAAAACTTTTTAATGAAAAAGTTAAACATGTGGTTCTTTTGGGGGAAACATCGAACATAATAAGAGAAAGTGCTATAGCACAAGGATTTGATAACTGCCATAAGGTTGAGAGTATGGAAGAGGCAGTTGAAAAAGCATATGAATTAGCTTCTCCAAATGATGTTATTTTATTATCTCCTGCTTGTGCTAGCTGGGATATGTATGAAAGTTATGAAGTTAGAGGAAATCATTTTAAGAATGAAGTATTTAGCCTTTAATCTATTAAGGAGGTTTTTAAATGGCTAAAAAAAGAGAAAAACATTTCGACCCTTATATATTCTACACTACGATATTATTAGTAGTAATAGGTATTATAATGGTATTTAGCTCAAGTTACGTTCAGGCTAAATTTAAGCAAAATGATGCTTACTATTTTTTGAAGAGGAATATGATATATTCAATACTAGGATTTTGTGTAATGATTTTTGTATCTAAGATAAATTACAAAAGACTGGAAAAATTTATGCCTATGATAGGTATTATCACTGTGATATTATTGGTGGCAGTACTTACTCCACTGGGTAAATCATTTAATGGAGCAAAGCGTTGGCTTGGAGTTGGAGGACTTACTATAATGCCATCTGAAATAGCTAAATTTGCTTCAATAATAATAGTGTCTAAGATAATAGATAACAAAAAAGATAAAATGAATAATCTTATACAAGGGATCGTACCTCCTCTTATGATATCTGGTGTATTCTTTGCACTTATAGTGCTACAGCCTGACTTATCCACTGGAGGAACTATAATAATGACTACATCTATCATGCTATTTGTAGCTGGTATGGATTTAAAGTATGTATATACTATGATAGGTTCCGGATTTGCCCTATTAGGTGTACTTATTGCAATAGCACCATATAGACTTAAAAGATTTACATCGTTTTTGGATCCATTTAAAGATCCGTTAGGGGATGGATATCAAGTTATCCAATCATTGTATGCACTAGGTTCTGGAGGATTATTTGGGCTGGGTCTTGGAAGAAGTAGACAAAAGTTTTTTTATATACCAGAGCCTCAAAATGATTTTATATTTGCCATAATAGGAGAAGAGTTGGGATATGTAGGGTGTATATTTATATTATTGTTATTTTTATTTTTAATATACAGGTGTATAAGAATAGCTATTAATTGTCCTGATACATTTTCTTGTATGTTGGTCACAGGAATTACATCTCAAATAGGAATACAAGTTATGATAAATATAGCTGTTGCAACATCTTCAATGCCTGTTACAGGTATGCCGCTTCCGTTCATAAGTTATGGAGGAAGTTCTCTTATAATATTTATGGCAGCTATGGGAGTTGTATTAAATATATCAAGACATGTTAAGATAGACAGGAGTTGATTTGATGAAAGTTTTAATTTCAGGTGGAGGGACAGGAGGTCATGTTTATCCAGCTATAGCTATAGCAAATAAATTAAAAGAAGAAATTGAAGATATAGAAATTTTATTTGTTGGAACAAAAAATGGAATAGAAAGTGAAATAGTTCCAAAAGCAGGTTATGAACTTAAAACAATAACTGTTCAGGGATTTAGAAGAAAGATAAGTGTAGATAATTTTAAAAGGGTTATTAAGTTGTTTAAGGGGTTAGAACAATCAAGAAGAATAATAAAGAAGTTCAAGCCGGATATAGTAATAGGGACAGGTGGATATGTTTGCGGTCCTGTAGTTTTAAATGCAAGTATAAATAAAATACCTACTATAATACATGAACAAAATGCATTCCCGGGTATAACAAATAAAATTTTATCTAAATTTGCAAGTAAGATTTTGATAAGCTTTGAGGATGCTAGAAAATATTTTAAAGATAAAGATAATGTGGTTTTTACTGGAAATCCAGTTAGAAAAGAAATTTTAATAAGTGATAAATATTCTTCAAGAAAAAAACTTGGAATAAATGAAGATAAGAGGATGATTTTATGTGTAGGTGGGAGTGGTGGAGCAACAAAATTGAACGATTCTATGAAAAAAATAATTCCAAGACTTGTAAAAGAGGATATACAATTTATACATGTAACAGGGAAAAATCACTATGATAAATTTATAAATTCATTACAAGAACAGAACTTTAGAGGATGCCAAAAAGTAGTTCCGTATATTGATGATATGGCAAGTGCTTTAGCTGCCTGTGATCTGGTAATATGTAGTGCTGGAGCTATAACGCTTGCAGAGGTTACTGTATTATCAAAACCTTCTATAGTTATCCCTAAGGCTTATACAGCAGAAAATCATCAAGAATTTAACGCTAAAAGTATAGAAAAAAAAGGTGCTGGAATAGCTATATTAGAAAAGCAATTGACGTATAAAAAATTGGAAGACACTATATTTAAGATACTTGGAGATAGAGAAAAACTAGCTCAAATGGGTAGAAATAGTGGGGAAATAGGAAATTCTAAAGCTATTGATAATATATATATCGAAATTATAGACGTCTTAAAGTAACATAAAACCCTGCTAATACATAAAATTATATATTATAAAGACAAATTTAAAATATATCAATTTAACTTTTAGTAGGGGGTGGCCCTTTTGGCAAAATATATAGTCCAAGGTGGAAATAAATTAGAAGGTGAAATTAGATTAAAAGGTGCAAAAAATTCAGTATTACCCATAATAGCGGCAACTATATTGAATGAAGGTGAAAGTGTAATACACAATGTCCCTAATATATCAGACGTTAAAGTAATGATTGATATATTAAAGTATATAGGTTGCTATGTAAAAACTGAGGGTGATACATTAATTATTGATACTAAAAATATTAACTCATCTGAAATTCCTGAAAGTTTTGTTAGAAAGATGAGATCTTCTATAATATTTTTAGGGTCTATGGTGAGCAGGTTTGGTCATACTAAGATTAGTTATCCAGGTGGATGTGAAATAGGCCCAAGGCCAATCGATCTACACTTAAAGTCATTATCTCAAATGGGAGTAGACATTGAGGAAACACATGGATATATAAAATGTAAAAGACAACATAATAAGGCTTGTGAAATAACTCTTGATTTTCCAAGTGTTGGAGCAACTGAAAATGTCATGCTAGCCGCTATAAAAAGTAATGGAATAACAAAAATATATAATCCAGCAAAAGAGCCTGAAATAATAGACCTTGCAAACTTTTTAAATGCTATGGGGGCTAATATAAAAGGAGCAGGAAATAGCTGTATAGAAATACAGGGTGTTGATAAATTAAATGATGTTGAGTATAGAATAATACCTGATAGGATCGCTATAGGAACTTATTTAGTAGCGGGAGCAATAACGAAGGGTAGAATAATTATAGATGATATAATACCAAGTCATATTAACAGCATTGTTTCAAAACTTAGAGAAACCGGATGTGAGATTGAATATATAAACAACAAGGTTCAACTGATTGCGCCTAAAACTATACACTCTATAGATGTTATAAAAACTTTACCTCATCCAGGGTTCCCAACTGATATGCAGGCTCAAATGATGGCTTTGATGACCTTATCAAATGGTGCGTGTATAATAAATGAAAATATATTTGAGAACAGATTTAAACACTGTGAAGAACTTATTAGAATGGGAGCTAATATCAATATTAATGGAAAATTAGCTGTAATAAGAGGTGTTGATAAATTAATGGGAGCAAAGGTCAAATCTTCTGATTTAAGAGGAGGTGCAGCTCTTGTTCTAGCAGGTCTTGCTGCGGATGAATATACAGAAATAGACAGTATACATCATATAGAAAGAGGATATGAATCTATGGAAAAGGTGTTGACTAGTCTAGGAGCTAACATTATTAGGGCTTAGACTTAAGCCCTTTTTATATACTAAAATATCATGTCGTTTCTAATTTGTTTTGAAACCTAAGAGGATTTGTTGATTATATTAGACATGATTCATCATAAATAGAATTTTTGAAAAGGGGGGGACAAGTTCTATGAAAAAAAAATATAAAATAATTACTTTTATAATGATCTTAATAATATGCGTATTTGGATACATAGTAATAAAAACAGATTATTTTACTTTAAAAAAATTAAGTATTGTTGGACAGGTTAAACTTAGCAGACAAGATGTATTAATTAGTGGTAAAATAGAACTTGGAAATAATATATATAAATACAGTCCAAAACAAATAAGGAAAAATTTACTTGAAAATTCATACATAGAAGATGCTAATGTAAAAATAAAATTTCCCGATAATATAATCATAGACTTAAAAGAACGTGTAGCTATGTGCGCTATACCTTATATGGGTTCTTATGCTCTTATAAATGAAAAAGGAATAGTTTTAAAGGTTGAAGATGACTTGAAAAATGTAGATGTACCTTTAATTGGAGGCATAAATCTTCAAAAATTGAAAATCGGGCAAAGTGTAGAAATAAAAGACGATAGTTTATTAAATAAGATATTGGATTTGCTAAATGCTTGTAATAATGCTAAAATTTTAAGTAATATATCTCAAATAAATATAGATGACAAAAAGAATATAGATTTATATACAATAAATGGAATAAGAGTTCTTCTTGCAAAAGGAGAAAATTTAGATTATAAAATGACAGAATTAAATAAAATATTGATAGATTTATATACTAAGAATATAAAAGTTGGTATAGTAGATATGAGGTATGATTCATATCCCGTATATAGACCTGAATAGGTGGTGGGTTATTTTGAAGAAAAATAGTTTGTCATTGTTGATACTGAGTGTTTTGTTAGGAATGCTAATTATAATTGAATTTAAAACGGTAGATAAAACTACAGGTGGATTAGTGTCTTCACAAAAAGCCAATCAGTTGTCAATTGAACTAAAGAGTTTGACGGATAGGAAAAAGGCATTAGAAAAAGATGTACAAGAATTAGAAGGTAGAATACAGGAATACAAGGATTCTGAGGCTGAAAAAAATGTTCTTGTAAAAAATTTAAAAGAAGATACTAAAAAGTATGAGACATTAGCTGGATATTATGACGTAAGTGGCCCGGGGGTTATAATAACTATAAAAAAACAACAAGGAACAAATGATGAAACAGTACTGCTTTATAATTATGATCAGATACTTACTATAATAAATAAGCTAAATGCAGCAGGTGCAGAAGCTATATCTATAAATGGAGAAAGATATGTATTGAGTACAGAAATACATTTGTCTGGTGATAAGGTTATAGTAAATGGAAATCCTATAATGACTCCATTTGAAATTAAGTGTATAGGAGACCCTGATATATTAGAATCTGCTTTGAATATGAGATTTGGAATAATTTATCAACTTAGAAATGAATGGAATTTAGATGCCAATGTAAAAAAGCAAGATAATATAAAAATATCTAGATATAATAAGACTATAGAGTTTAAATATGCCAAGCCAGTAGAATATAATGTGAAGGTGAAATAATATGCGTAATATAAAGATAAAACAAAAATCTATGATAATCGCAAATTTCATAATAGGCATAGTAATAGCTATAAACATTAAAAGTCTTAAGGGTGATCAAACTTTTGTTACATTGAAAACAATAAAAGAAATTGAAAATCAAATAGAAATAGAAAGAGTTGAAGTTGAGAACCTAAATAAATTAATACTTGAGAAAAAATCGAATATAGCCAAATATGAACTTGAAATTGAAGATACAGGTTCTATAAGAACCATACTAGAAGAAGAATTAAATAGCGATAAAATTATAACTGGATTCCAAGATGTAATTGGAGAAGGTATAATAGTCATAATGAGTGATAGTGAAAGAGAAATGGAAGATTGGGAGCGTGCTGAAGATTTTGTTATTCACGACAGAAATGTATTATCAGTTATAAATGATCTTAAGATTGCTGGAGCAGAAGCTATATCTATAAATGGAGAAAGGCTGACTACATTTTCTGAGATAAAGTGTGCAGGTCCTACCATAACAGTGAATGGAAATACATATGGACAACCATTTGTTATAAAGGCAATAGGTGATAGGAAATTTTTGAAATCTGCTATGGAAAATCCAGGTTCACAGATGAGCTTGAATAAATATCTTTATGATATAGGTTTTGAAGTAGAGGAAAAAGATGAAATAATAATACCTAAATATAGTGGTGAATTTGATTTTGAATATATAAAAGAAGGTGATTAATTTGATTTTATCTTTGATAGGACTTGCACTAGGAATAATTATTGGATATTATATACCTGTAACTTATCCTGATAGTTATTCTTTGTACATATCTGTAGGGCTATTAGCTGCAATGGACTCTGTATTTGGAGCTATAAGAGGAACACTTGAAGGTAAGTATGATGGAATTATATTTATAACTGGTTTTTTTGGAAATGCAATTTTAGCTGGTATACTTGCCTATATAGGAGATAGATTAGGATTTCCTTTGTATTATGCTAGTATATTCGTTTTTGGAGGAAGATTATTTCAAAATTTTGCTATTATTAGAAGACATGCTTTTGATAAATTGATTAATAAAAAAAGAGGAAATTAATACTTTCTGTTGAATAACTTAAATATTAATAAAAATTTTAAAAAAATATGATTTAATAAATATAGTATAAAAAATAAAAAGAATTATATAAGTAAGGAGGTTCTTACATGCTACAATTTGATGTTGGTATGGATCAGTTTGCACAAATTAAAGTAATAGGAGTAGGCGGCGGAGGAAACAATGCTGTTAATAGAATGATAGAGGCTAATTTACAAGGTGTAGAGTTTGTAGCTATAAATACAGACAAACAAGCACTTTTTACATCGAAAGCTGAACAAAAGATACAAATAGGAGAAAAGTTAACAAGAGGACTAGGAGCGGGAGCAAATCCTGAAATAGGACAAAAAGCAGCAGAAGAAAGTAAGGAAGATATCACACAAGCTCTTCAAGGTGCGGATATGGTATTTGTAACTGCTGGAATGGGTGGTGGAACAGGAACGGGAGCAGCTCCTGTAGTTGCGAAAGTTGCTAAGGAATTAGGAATACTTACAGTAGGTGTTGTTACAAAGCCTTTTACTTTTGAAGGTAAAAGAAGAATGATTCATGCGGAACAAGGTATAAAAGAATTTAAATCTAATGTAGATACATTGATAACTATACCAAATGATAGATTATTACAAATAGTAGAAAAGAAAACATCTATGCTTGATGCTTTTAAGAAAGCTGATGATGTATTACAACAAGGGGTTCAAGGTATATCTGACTTAATAGCTGTACCTGGACTTGTAAATCTAGACTTTGCTGATGTTCAAACTATAATGAGAGAGCAAGGATTAGCTCATATGGGTATAGGTAATGCTAAAGGCGAAAACAGAGCTATTGAAGCTGCAAAACAAGCTATTCAAAGTCCACTACTTGAAACTTCTATAAGAGGGGCGAAAGGTGTCCTTTTAAATATAACTGGAGGCGATGATTTAGGATTATTCGAAATCAATGAAGCTGCAAGCTTAGTTCAAGAAGCGTGTGATGAAGAAGCTAATATTATATTTGGGGCTGTTATAAATGAAGAACTAGGTGATGAACTTAGAATAACAGTTATAGCTACAGGCTTTGAAGAAGGACAAGATACTACTTTAAATATAGTAGATAAAAAAGAGAAGAACGAAGAAATTAAACAAGTTAAAGAAGAAAAAATAAATAATAGTGTGGATCCTGATTTGGATATACCTACATTTTTAAGAAGAAGATAATATTATCTTCTTTTTTTTTGCATAATTTTAAGTATTTATGCATAACTTTAAGATGGGAAAATATTGTTAAAAAATGAGGAAAATAAATCGCAATTCGACTACCTATTATGACATAAAAATAACTTAAAATTTAGTATAATTTATTTATAGGTTTTAATTAATACATGTCAAAAGAAAAAAGGTGGTTTAAATGATAGTTTATGCAGAATATTATTTCGTACATAATCTATTAGCAAATTACATGGTATTGAAAACAACCTCGAGGATAGTAAATAATAATTTTTCAAGATATAAAGCCTTTGCAGGTGGTTTTATAGGAGCTTTATATTGTATGGTCTATTTTATTCCAAGTATGATATTTTTATACAATATTTTAATGAAAATTATTTTTGCTTTATTAATAGTCTTTATAAGTTTTGAGTATAAAGGCATTAAGGAATATCTTAAATTACTGATGGTGTTTTATATTGTGAATATGTTTTTAGCAGGCAGTATATTTTATATAGTTTATTGCTCTGGGATAAATTATATTCTAGTATGCTTACCTTTAATTTATGCAACTTTTTTTATAGTTAGTAGTGGTCTTTTTGATAGGTTTTACAAAATAATAAAAAGCATTAATGTATTTAAAGATTTAAAAAATGATATAACTGTTAAGATTGAAGACAAGCAAGTTGTATTTAACACTTTAATGGATACAGGTAATCTATTAAAGGATCCTGTGAGCCAGAATCCTGTAATGATAGTGGATGTTAAAAAGCTAGAAGATGTTTTACCTCAAGAACTAGTATATGTGGATTATTCAGTTATGAATTTTAAAAAAGTAGATTATTTAATGAGTAAGCTAAGTGATGCTATTTCGAGTAGATTTAGGGTGATACCTTACAAAGTAGTAGGAAATGAAGATGGATTGCTGATAGGAATAAAGGCAGATTACATAGAAATACAGGGACATAAAAAGGGGAATATAATATTGGGCTTATCAAATTTAAGTTCGGATGATATGAATGCATATGATGCAATAATAAATCCTAATTTTATATGATAAGAAATCATAGAATTTTCATTAATCTGTAATATTGATTAAATAATTATACTTGAAACTATTTTAAGCAACAGAGTCGTTAGACTTGTTGGCGATATGAGCTATGCGTTAGAATAAAGCGAATTTTATTAAGGGGGAGAGAAGTTTATGGTTAAGTTGTTTTACAAATTAAAGAATAAAATTGTATATTTAGTCAATAAACTATTGATTAAATTTAATGTTATTAGAAAAGATGAGATATATTATTTAGGTGGCAATGATATACTCCCTCCGCCGTTGAATGCTGAAGAGGAAGCTGAGGTTTTAAAAAAACTAGAGAATGATGAAAGTGTTAAAAGTATATTAATAGAGAGAAACTTAAGGCTTGTAGTATACATATCTAGAAAATTTGAAAATACAGGTCTTGACATAGAGGATTTAATATCAATAGGTACAATTGGTCTTATAAAAGCTGTTAATACATTTAAATTGGATAAAAATATTAAGCTTGCTACATATGCATCAAGATGTATAGAAAATGAAATACTTATGTATCTTAGAAAAAATAGTAAGAAAAAAGTAGAAATATCGTTTGACGAACCTTTGAACATTGATTTAGATGGAAATGAGCTTTTACTTTCTGATGTTATGGGAACTGACAATGATGAAATATACAAATTAATAGAAGAGGAAATAGATAGAGAACTACTTCAAATAGCACTGGATAAACTTTCTATAAGAGAAAAACAGATAATGGAATTGAGATTTGGGCTTAAAAGTGGAGATGAAAAAACTCAAAAGGAAGTAGCTAATATGCTTGGAATATCTCAATCATACATATCTAGGCTTGAGAAAAAAATAGTATTTAGATTAAAAAAAGAAATGAAAAAATTTGTTTAAAATGTAAAATTTTAAGCATCCTCTTTAAGTATAAAATTCATATTTCTGTAAATAATTTAATATAGAAATAACTTGAAGAGAGGGCTGGTATGATGCAAATAAATAAAGTGGAAATCTGTGGAGTGAATACATCTGAATTACCAGTATTAAAAAATAAAGAAATGCGAGAACTCTTGGTTAGAATAAAGGATGGAGATGAAGAGTGTAGGCAGAAATTTGTAAATGGTAACTTGAGACTTGTTTTAAGCGTTATACAAAAATTCAATAATAGAGGAGAAAATATAGATGATTTATTTCAAATAGGATGTATAGGTCTTATTAAAGCTATAGATAATTTTGATTTAAGTCAAAATGTAAGATTTTCAACTTATGCAGTACCTATGATAATTGGAGAAATAAGAAGATATCTAAGAGATAACAATCCTATAAGGGTTAGTAGATCTTTGAAAGATATAGCTTATAAAGCTTTACAAGTAAGAGAGAGATTAACTATAGAAAATCTAAAAGAACCTAATGTAACTCAAATAGCTAAAGAGTTAAACATGAATAGAGAAGATGTAGTCTTAGCTTTAGATGCAATACAAGATCCTATATCTTTGTTTGATCCTATATATCAAGATAATGGAGATGCCATATATGTTATGGACCAGGTTCAAGATAAAAAAGGAAGAGATGAAGTTTGGATAGAGGAGATAGCCTTAAAAGAAGCTGTAAAAAAGCTTAATAGTAGAGAAAAGTTGGTTCTTGATTTAAGATTTTATAAAGGTAAAACTCAAATAGAAGTTGCTGATGAAATAGGTATATCTCAGGCACAGGTTTCTAGAATAGAAAAAAATGCTTTGAAAAATATGAGAAAGCATATTTGACCCTAAGTGGTCATTTTTTTTATCTATAAAAATAGTATAAAATAGGTTTTTAATTCATAATTATTATAAATAAAAGGGGGAGATACATATGTTTAAAATTTCAGATATGATGGAAAAAGAGGTTGTTAATATAAATAATGGCAAAAAGTTGGGATTTATAAATGATATAGAATTGGATATGGGAGAAGGTAGAATAAGGTCTTTAATAATTGTCAATGAAGGTTCAAGAGGCTACTTGTTATCACGAGGAGAAGCTTGTTCTATATCATGGAACAATATAATTAAAATAGGACATGATATGATCTTAGTAAAAATAGATCAGCAAGTTGATTTTAATGACATAGACATATAAAACATTAATGTATATAATTATGTTATTAGAAATTATTGGAGGTATGCTATGAAATGTCCATACTGTAGTTTTTTACAGTCTAGGGTAATCGATTCTAGACCAACAGATGAGGGAACTTCGATAAGAAGAAGAAGAGAGTGTGAAAGTTGTAAAAAAAGATTTACAACTTATGAAAAAATAGAATATGTAAGGCTTGTAGTTATAAAAAAAGATGGAAATAGAGAAAGTTTTGATAGAAGTAAAATAATAAATGGGATAATAAAAGCATGTGAAAAACGACCAGTTTCAATTGAGCAAATTGAAAATATAGTAGACCAGATAGAATATAATATAAATAAAAATATGTTCAAGGAAATAGAAACCAAGAAAATAGGCGAGTTAGTCATGGAAAAGCTAAAGAATATAGATGAGGTATCTTATGTTAGATTTGCATCTGTATATAGGCATTTTAAAGATATAAACACATTTGTTCAAGAATTAGAAAAAATACTAAATGAGAAAAGGTGAAACATGATGTATATGGATTTTGATAATTTAAATAAATGTGATTTTGCTAAGGTTATATTTACTACTAAAGAATTGGATATGTCTATTTTTGAAGATAGAAAAAAAATATGTAAATGTTTGAACTTTAATTTTGATAATTTAACATATAATAAGCAAGTTCATGGAAATGACGTAGTAATAGTTGATAAGGACAATATAGGAAATATTGAAGAGGCCGACGGAATAATAACTAATATTGCTGATGTTCCTATAATGATATTTGTAGCTGATTGTGTATCTATAGCTTTTATAGATATACAAAATAAAGTTATAGGTTGTGTCCATGCTGGCTGGAGAGGAACTTACAAAGAGATATCTTCGATTATGATAAATAAAATGAAAACTGTATTTAAATCAAATGTTGAAAATATTAAGTGTGTAATAGGACCTGCTATAGGAAGTTGTTGTTATGAGGTTTCTCATGACTTAGTAGAAAAATTTAACGAAAAGTTTACAAACTCAACTGAGAATTTATATATAATAAGAGGTGAAAAGTATTACTTAGATCTTTTTAAAATTAATGAATTCATACTTATGAAAAATGGAATAAAGAGAGAGAATATATTTAATCCAAACTTGTGCACTTATTGTGATGAAAATACATTCCATTCATATAGAAGAGAAAATACAACTTCAAAGAGAATGGCTATGGTGATGCAGATACTCTAAAGGAGGAAGAATCTATGAATACAAATATACTTGTTGTTGATGATGAAGAGCATATAGTCGAGCTCTTGAAGTTTAATTTAGAGATAGAGGGATATAATATACAGGTTTCATATGATGGCTTTGATGCTTTTATAAAAGCAAGAGATTTAAAGCCTGATTTGATATTATTAGATAGAATGCTTCCGAATATAGATGGACTTGAGGTTTTAAAGAAAATAAGAGAAGATAATAGTATAAAGAATATACCTGTAATAATGTTGACAGCAAAGACTATGGAAAAAGATAAGATAGATGGGCTTGAAGTTGGAGCAGATGATTATATAAGTAAACCATTTAGTATAAAAGAGGTTTTGGCTAGGGTTAAGGCCGTACTTAGAAGGTATAATTCAAATAAGCCTGAAAAAAAGACGTCTATAGAGCTAGGTAATATAAGAATAGATTTACAAAACTATGAGGTATTTAAAGGTTCTAAAAAGATAGATTTAACGTTAAAAGAATTTGAGTTGTTAAAACTTTTAGTTCAAAATCACGGTAAAGTTTTATCTAGAAATTTTTTATTGGACAAAATATGGGGATATGAATATTTTGGAGAAACCAGGACTGTAGATGTTCACATAAGACATTTAAGAAAAAAAATAGAAGATGATGAGAAATATATAGAAACTATAAGAGGGGTAGGGTATAAGGTAAATTTAAAAGAAGGTGATTAATATAAAAATGAATGATATATATTTGATTATTCTATTGCTTATTATAGTATCAAGTTTAATATATAGATATTTGCGTGTTCTTAGAAAGTATTTAAAAGAGCTTATATATGCATCAAATAGAGTGAGTGAGGGTGATTTTTCAGTTAAACTTAAAAATCAGTATAGTGGAGATATTGGAAGGTTGTCTAGTAATTTTAATTTTATGATAAGTAAGATAAATACTAATATAGAACAGTTAGAAGATAGAAATATGAAGTTGAAATCTATATTAAAGAGTATATCAAATGGAATAGTAGCTATAGATAATGAAGAAAAGATATTACTTATAAATGATGTAGCTAAAAAATTATTTGATAATAGTGGTTTTATGTTTGAAGGACAAAAAATAGACTGCGCTATAAATAATGAAGCTATATCAAACGCCATATCTACACTAATTCCTACTAGAGAGAATAAAAAAATTCAGATAAAGGATCAAAATGATAGGTACTATAAAATAAAGATAGATCCTATATATTTAAAAAATGAAAAAAATGTAGTCATAGGGTCTATTATTAATATAGAGGATATAACTGAAAATGTTAGACTAGAAAAAATAAGATCTGACTTTGTTGCAAATGTAACTCATGAAATTAAAACACCATTGACATCTATAAATGGATTTGTAGAAACTTTAAAAAACAATGATTCTATAGATTTTGAAACTAGAAATAGATTTTTAGATATAATAGAGATAGAATCTAATAGACTTAGAAGATTGATTGACGATATACTTGTACTTTCTTTTATAGAAAATAACGAAAATGGAAAATATGATAGTGTTAACTTATATTCTGTATTCAAAGAAGTATACAATCTTACATATAATCTAGCTACAAATAAAAATATAAAGTATATATATGAATTTTCAAGTCAGGATATTATTATAAAGGCTAATAAAGATTATATAAAGCAAGTATTTTTAAATCTAATTGACAATGCAATAAAGTATACACCTGAAAATGGAGAAATATCAGTTTTTGTAGTTCAAAAAGATAATCAAATAAAAATATTTGTAAAAGATACGGGTATGGGAATACCTCAGTCTGATATACCTAGAATATTTGAACGATTTTATAGAGTTGATAAGGCTAGAAGTAAAAAAATAGAAGGAACAGGGCTTGGTCTTGCTATTGTAAAACATATAATACTATCTATGGGTGCAGATATAAAGGTAAAAAGTGCCCTTAATAGAGGTACTGAATTTATAGTAACTATGAATGAATAAATATTTCCTTAAATTACTAGGGGATATTTATTTTATTTTTGTAAAAATAAGTATATGAAATAAAGCAAATCATAAAAAGGAGATGATGGTTTGGGAAATTACGTATACTTAATATCCTGTTCGTTTTTTATGGGTATATTTGCAAGAATGTACATGATGAAGTTAGATTATAGACAGTACCCTACATATCCTCAAGGCTTTATATCTCACATTACTCTTGGTATAATAGCTGCTGCACTCGGAGCTGTAGCAGTTCCATCTCTTGCTGAAAAAGAGTTTTCCGCAGTTACATTCTTAACTGTAGCAGCTCAGCAATTTAGGGATGTTAGAAATATGGAAAGACAAAGTCTTGACAATATAGAAGATACTGAAATTGTTCCAAGAGGTATGGCTTATATAGAGGATATAGCCAAGGCATTTGAAGCTAGAAATTATATGGCAATATTAACAGCACTAGCTACAGGTATGGTATTTTATTTATCATCAAAAACTTTTAATATGAATAACACAGTATCGATTTTATCATCTGTGATTACAGGTTTTGTTGTGGCTAGAATATTAAAGACTATGTTGACTAGAGATAAAGTAGGAGAAGTAGCTGATGTTGTACCTGCTAAAATGGAATTTGATGGACCTTTTCTTAAAATAAACGGAGTAGTTATAATGAATGTAGGACTTTCATCGTCTAGAAATAGATATTTACAAGATGGACTAGCTGTTGAGATTATACCTAAAGATCCTAATGATATAGGTGTTTTATCTAATTTTGGTCAAAGACAGGTTATAGCACATAACGCATCAGTTCAACTTGGAATAAAAAAAGACCAAGACGAACCGGATTTTACTCCTATATTGAGAAGAAATCCAGAGAAAGAAAGCATAGTAATGCCTATAATACCTATAAAAAAAGATGAAAGTTTATTAATAGAGATAATTAAGAATACTCCTATTATAGAATCTGCAAAAGGAAAAACTAATTTTTTGAAAGGTAGGAGATAATTATGGATATAGGATTAAGTGATTATATAATTGCTATTGTTACAACTGATAAAAATATGAAGTCAAACACAGTACCTATATTTTATGCAAAAGATAGAGATGATTTAGAGAGAAGATCGCTTGTAATATCAAAGTGTGTTATGGGAATGGTTCATGATGCACTAAATGATACATTTATAATAGTTAAACATTAAGGTACTTTTTATTAAGGTGCCTTTTTTATCTTTAATAAAATTATATAATTGTTGACTTATGGGTAGTAGCAACATTAGTGAATGTATAGAATTAGACGGAGTTTGTTATCTTGACTATTTGAGCGATTACGTGATAATATAATTTGACATATTATTTAAAAGAGTGGTGATGTTATTGGAACTAAAAAACATTGAGGAAATAAAAAATATCATAAGTGGTGTGAATAAAGGAAGTATCGCAGAGGAATTAGGTATTGAAGTTGGAGATGTACTTTTAAGTATAAATGATAAAAAGATAGAGGATATTATAGAATATAAGTTTTTTATATCAGATGAATATTTAGAAGTTAAGATACAGAAGAAAGATGGAGAAATATATATATATGAAATAGAAAAAGAATATGATGAGGACTTAGGCATCGAATTTATAAATCCTATAATAGATAAAGCTAAAAGCTGTAGAAATAAATGTATATTTTGCTTTATAGATCAGCTTCCAAAAGGAATGAGAGAAACTCTTTACTTTAAAGACGATGATTCAAGGCTTTCATTTTTGCAAGGGAACTTCATAACTCTTACTAATATGAGTGAAGGTGATATACAAAAAATGATACAATATAGAATAAGTCCCGTTAATATATCAGTTCATACAACTGATCCAAATCTTAGGGTAAAGATGCTCAACAATAAAAATGCAGGCAAAATATATGATATAATGAAGAGGTTAGCAGATGCAGGGATAGAGATGAACGCTCAAATAGTTTTATGTCCTGAGGTTAATGATAAAGAAAATCTAGATAAAACTCTTAAAGACTTATCAAAACTACATCCTAATGTAAAAAGTGTTGCAGTGGTTCCTATTGGACTTACTAAGTATAGAGAAGGATTATTTAATGCTAATATATATGATGGGAATTCTTCAGTACAGGTTATAGATTATATAAATAAATTTCAAAAGTATGCACTTGATAATCTAGGTACTAGATTTGTTTTTTTATCAGACGAATTTTATATCATGGCTAAAAAAGATATGCCTTCTTATGAAGCTTATGAAGGTTTTGTTCAGATAGAAAATGGAGTAGGTCTTATTTGCAAGCTCGAAAGAGAGATAGATGATTATCTTCAAAAAACTTTTGTTAGATTGAAGAAGCAAAAGACAGTGACCATTGCAACTGGAGAATCTGCTTATGAGTTTATAAAAAAAGTTTCTTTAAAGGTTATGGATAAGGTAGAGAATCTGAAAATAAATGTGTATAAGATAAAAAATGAATATTTTGGAGAGACGATAACTGTATCAGGACTTATAACTGCAACGGATATAATGAATCAGTTAAAGGATGTAAATCTTGGGGACAAGCTTGTAATACCTAGAGCAATGTTAAAATCCGACGAAGATATATTTTTAGACAATATAACCCTTGAACAACTTGAAGAAAGATTAAATATAAAAATAGATGCAGCTAGAAATAAAGGTGCAGATTTTGTAAAAAAAATAATAAAGTAACATAGAAAGGGAGTAATTTTAAATGAGTAAACCAATAGTTGCCGTAGTTGGAAGACCTAATGTTGGAAAATCAACATTGTTCAATAAATTAGTAGGCAAGAGAATTGCAATAGTAGAAGATACACCAGGAGTAACTAGAGATAGAATTTATGCAGAGGGAGAATGGCTAAATAAATACTATACTTTAATAGATACTGGTGGAATTGAGCCTGAGAGTGAAGATATAATAGTGTCTCAAATGAGAACTCAAGCTGAACTTGCCATGGATATGGCTCACGTAATTTTATTTGTAGTAGATGGAAAAGTTGGACTTACAAAGGACGACAGAGAAGTAGCTCAGATGCTTAGAAAAACTAAAAAACCTGTATTGTTAGTTGTAAATAAAGTAGATAATAAAGAAAAATCAGAGCATTTTTATGATTTTTATGAACTAGGATTTGGAGATCCAATAGAAATATCTGCTTCAATAGGTCTTGGCATAGGGGATTTGTTAGATGAGGTTGTTGATAACTTCCCAGAGGGATTAGATACTGAATATGACCCAGATGTAATCAAAGTAGCTATAGTTGGGAAACCAAATGCAGGAAAATCTTCTATACTTAACAATATATTAGGAGAAGAAAGAGTAATAGTAAGTCCGATAGCTGGTACTACAAGAGATGCTATAGATACTTACTTTGAAGATGGAGATGATAAGTATTTATTAATAGATACTGCTGGTCTTAGAAAAAGAAGTAGAATACATGAAAATATAGAAAAATATAGTGTTATAAGGTCTATAACAGCTGTTGAAAGAGCAGATGTTGCACTTATAGTGATAGATGCTACTGAAGGATTTACAGAGCAAGACACTAAGGTAGCTGGTATCGCACATGATGAAGGAAAGGCTTGTATAATAGTAATTAATAAATGGGATTTAATAGAAAAAGATAATAAAACTATGAATAACTACATACAAGATATAAGGAGTAAATTTCCATTTATGTTGTATTCTCCTATAATATTTATATCAGCTAAGACAAATCAAAGAATGAATACTGTACTACCTAAGGTTAAATATGTTTCGAATGAAGCTTCAAAGAGAATTCAAACAGGTGCATTAAATGACGTAATAGGAGAAGCTGTACTTTTAAATCAACCACCTTCTGATAAGGGTAAGAGACTTAAGATTTACTATGCAACTCAAACTGGTGTTAAGCCTCCTAGATTCACTTTATTTATAAATGATAAGGAACTTACACATTTTTCTTATCAAAGATACTTAGAAAATAAAATAAGAGAGAATTTTGGATTTGAGGGTACTCCTGTTAGATTCAATTATAAAGAAAAAGAAAGGAAGAGATAAATAATATGAATGATTATTTTATAGCTGCTTTAATTTCTTATTTCTTAGGTAATATTTCAACATCTTATATTTTAGGAAAGACTATTGCAAAAATAGATATTAGAAATCATGGGTCTGGAAATGCAGGTACAACTAATGTACTTAGAACTTTGGGCAAAAAAGCCGCGCTAATAACTTTTTTAGGAGATGCGTTAAAAGGTTCATTAGCTGTATATATAGGACTTAAGATTGGCGGTAGAAATATTGCACTAATATCTGCATTATTCGTTGTCTTAGGTCACGATTGGCCTGTTGTACTGAAATTTAGAGGTGGTAAAGGAGTAGCAACTACTATTGGGGCTATTATGGTTATAAATCCTTTGCAAGCTATAATATCCATATTAATGGGTGTGATAATTATATGTATTACTAGATATGTATCTTTAGGCTCTATGCTTGGAATATGTACACTTCCGTTTTTGATGTTTTTGGTAGGTAAAAATGAATTAATAGTGTCTATCGTTTTGACTGTTTTGATTTTATTTACGCATAGAGAGAATATAAAAAGACTTATTAAAGGTAAAGAGAGAAAACTAGGCAAAAAAGTTCAAATAAAATAGAGTTAGAAGGTGTTTTTATGGAAAAAATTTGTGTATTAGGAGCTGGTAGTTGGGGTAGCGCTCTTGCAATTTTATTATCTAAAAAAGGATACCAAGTAAGCTTATATATGAGAAACAAAGATCAGTATGAGAGTATAAAAAAGACTAGAGAAAACTTAAAATATCTTCCAGGGGTAATAATGCCAAACAATATAAATATGACAATGGATATTAAAGATGCTGTTGAAGAATCTAAAATAATAGTTCTAGGAGTAGCATCTCAAGGCGTTAGAGGTGTACTTAAATCAATAAAAGGCTGCGTTAGAGAGGATCAAATTATAGTGAATGTTGCAAAAGGATTTGAAAAAAACACTAACCTTAGAATATCTGAGGTAGTTAAAGAAGAGCTTCCGAATAATCCTTATGCTATTTTATCAGGGCCATCTCATGCTGAAGAAGTATCTAAAGATATGCCTACTACTGTAGTTGTCGCGTCGGAAGATATGAAAATAGCTGAATATGTTCAAGATACATTTATAAATCCTAAATTTAGAGTATATACAAATCCTGATGTTATAGGAGTTGAACTTGGAGGAGCTCTTAAAAATATAATAGCCTTTGGAGCTGGAGTTTGCGACGGACTTGGATATGGAGATAATACAAAGGCAGCTTTAATGACAAGGGGTATTAGAGAGATAGGAAGATTAGGAATGGCTATGGGTGCAAGAGGAAGTACTTTTTCAGGACTTTCAGGTATAGGAGATTTGATAGTTACTTGTACTAGTATGCACAGTAGAAATAGAAGAGCAGGAATACTTATAGGTAAAGGCAAATCATTACAAGAAACTCTTGATGAAATTAAAATGGTAGTTGAGGGAATACTTGCAACTGAGGCAGCTTATAATCTATCTAAAAAATATAATGTTGATATGCCAATAACAAATGAAATATATAAAGTGCTATATGGAGATAATGAAGTAAAAGAATCTGTTATAAATCTTATGTTAAGAAGTAAAACTCATGAAATGGAAGAAGTAGCTATGGATGAAAACTAAACTTTTAAAAGTTTAGTTTTCTTTTTTTGTAATAAAATTTATATTTTTGAAATATATATTTATTAAGAAATTTTATGCGGGGGGGATAATTGTGAAGAGTAATATATATGAAGATATATCCAAAAGAACTCAAGGCGATATATACATAGGTGTAGTAGGTCCTGTTAGAACTGGTAAATCTACGTTTATAAAAAGATTTATGGAGCTTTTAGTAATACCTAATATTGATAATGATTATAAAAAAGAACGAACTAGAGACGAATTACCACAAAGTGGAACAGGAAAAACTATAATGACTGTTGAACCTAAATTTGTACCAGCAGATGGAATAGAAATAAAAGTTAAAGATAAGCTTAGAATGAAAATTAGAATGGTTGACTGTGTAGGATATTTAGTTGATGGAGCATTAGGACATGAGGAAGAAGGAAAAGAGAGAATGGTCTCTACTCCTTGGATGGAAAAACAAATACCTTTTGAGATGGCAGCTGAAATAGGAACGAAAAAAGTAATAAAAGAGCATTCTACAATTGGAGTTGTAATGCTTACAGATGGAAGTGTTACAGGTATAGAGAGAAAAAGCTATGTACCATCAGAGGAAAGAGTTATAAATGAATTAAAAGAATTAAATAAGCCATTTAGTATTATCTTAAATACAAGAACACCTAATGATGAACAAACACTAAAATTAAAAAATGAATTGGAAGGCAAATATGATATGCCGGTATTACCTCTTGACATACTTAATATGGATTTGGACGATGTTGAAAATGTTATGGAAACTATATTATTTGATTTTCCACTTAGAGAAATAAATATAAATTTACCAAAATGGGTAGAAGGACTTGAAAAAAATCATTGGATTAAAAATGATATAATAAAGACTATAAAAGAAAGTCTTGATGATGTAGGCAAGATAAGAGATGTAACAAATATTTTAAATAGATTTGAAGATATTGAATTTTTGGATAAATGTTATTTAGATGATGTTGGACTTGGAGAAGGAATAGTAAATATAAAACTAGATACAAAACAGAATTTATTTTATAATGTATTGGAAGAAAATAGTGGTTTTAGAATTGAAGGAGAACATCAATTATTAAGTCTTATATCTAAGCTATCTAAAGTTAAGATGGAATATGATAAAGTAGAAGTTGCATTAAATGATGTTAGGGAGAAGGGATATGGATTAGTACCTCCGTCATTGGAGGAGTTGACTTTAGATATCCCTGAGAAAGTTAAAAAAGGAAATCAATATGGGGTTAAGCTAAGAGCCAAGGCTCCTTCTATACACTTAATTAGAGCAGATATAACTACTGAGGTGTCTCCTGTCGTTGGAACTGAAAAACAGGGAGAAGAACTTGTTAAATATCTTTTAGAGGGATTTGAAGAAAATCCAGAGGAAATATGGCAATCAAATATGTTTGGAAAATCACTGCATGATTTAGTTAAAGAACAGCTTCAAAACAAATTATTTATGATGCCAGAAGATGTGAGAATAAAAATGCAAAAAACACTTCAGAAAATAATAAATGAAGGTAGTGCTAATTTAATAACTATAATATTATAATCGTTAAACAAAAGAGGCTTATTTAAGCCTCTTTTTTTCTTGACTTTTAGGTAGTTGTTGATATAATCTAGTAATTAAGAGGGGTGCGTTTTCTAACCCTATTTTTTTTGTTAATTAATGTATAAATTAAATATAAAAAGGATAAATAATATTTTTGAAGAATTATTAAATTATATAGAGGTGAACTCTGTGGATAAGAGAAAAAAAAGAAAATATAAGAAGAGAAAAATTAAGTATAATTACCTCATAATACTTGGTGTGATTGCTTATATATTC
Organism: Tepidibacter mesophilus; assembly: GCF_002724055.1. GTDB lineage: Bacteria > Bacillota > Clostridia > Peptostreptococcales > Peptostreptococcaceae > Tepidibacter_A > Tepidibacter_A mesophilus. The sequence continues at coordinate 187,635 of NZ_BDQY01000002.1, forward strand.
GTTAAGCTTTCAAATAATATGATTAGTCATACAATACAAGTTGAAACGGTAGAGTATGGGGATTTAGTAGAATCTATAAATAAACAAGGGGTTATAATAAAGGATGAACAAGTAATACTATCGCAAGGTGAGGGAAATATAGATTACTTAGTTCAAGAAGGTAAAAGAATTCCGAAGAATAAAAAGATAGCTGAAATACAAAACGGTGAAATAAATCTTCAAAAAAAAGAAAAACTTGATACTATAAACAGAAGAATAGAAAGCATAAAATCTAATCGAAATGAAGAAATACTCAAAAGTGACATACAAAAAATAGATATGACAACAAAAAGATTAAGAGAAGAAATAAAGACTAAACTTATGAATTCGGATATAGAAAATATAGAGAATTTAAAGGGTGAATTGTTAGATTCTATAGATAAAAAGAGCTTGATATGGGGAGAAAAAAGTATTGTTGGTAAAAATATAAAGACTCTGGAAGAAGAAAAATTTAAGATAGAAAATGAATTGAATTCTTCTGTTAAAAGTGTTTTTGCGCAAGAATCAGGTGTTATATCATTTAATCAAGATGAATATGAAAATATTCTTAAAGTATCTAGTATAGAAGATTTAAATTCACAATACCTTTCGACAGTTAAAAATAAAGACAATAGAATAAAGAAAAATGATAAAGTAGAGGTAGGAGAACCAATAGGTAAGATAATAAATAATCATATATGGTATATAGCTGTAGTTATTGATGAAAAAGAAAATAGTCATCTAAAAATAGGTGAAGATGTAATAGTTAGAAAAGGTGAACAAGTATTTAATGCCAATGTCAGAAATTTATACAAAGATGAAAATAATAAAAATATATCAGTGCTTGAAGTTAATGAAGAAAAAGTAGATTTTTATGATGAGAGAATTTGTGATTTTAATATTATATATAGACAGGTAAGTGGCATAAAAATACCTAAAAATGCTGTTTTTAAAATAAAAGAAAAAAGAGGAGTATATATATTATCAGAAACAGGAAGTGCTGTTTTTAAAGAACTTAAGAGTATCTTAGGAGAAAATAATGAGTATATAGTACTTGATTACTTAGATATTAAGAAAAATAGAATAGACACTATTGATTTATATGATGAACTTATTATAAATCCTAAAAATATAAAAGAAGGCCAAAAGATAAGGTAGGTGTAAAAAGTGGATTACATAAAACAAAATTTAGATGAAGTTTTAAGTGAAATAAATAATTCTGCTAATAAAGCAAATGTAAATCCAAACGATATTATATTAATAGGTGTTACAAAAACTGTAGATATACCTATTATAGAAGAAGCTATACGTTTAGGCGTAACTCATGTTGGAGAGAATAAACCTCAAGAACTTGTAAGAAAATATGATTCCATAGGAAATAAAGTGAAATGGCATCTTATAGGATCTTTACAGACTAACAAAGTAAAGTATGTTATAGATAAAGCGGATATGATTCATTCTTTGGATAGAATATCTTTATGTGAAGAAATAAACAAAAGGGCTAAGAGTATAAACAAGATTATGGACTGCTTAGTACAGGTAAATATAGCAAGAGAAGATACTAAGCATGGACTTTTTAAAGAAGATGTTATAGATTTTATAAAAACTGTATCTAGTAAATATAAAAATATAAAAATAAATGGAATTATGACTATGGCACCATATGTTGATAAACCAGAAGATGTTAGAATATATTTTAAGGATATAAAAAATATATCAAAAGAAATAGAAAGACTAAATTTAGAAAATGTAGATATGAAGTATTTGTCTATGGGTATGAGTAATGACTACAAAGTAGCAATAGAAGAGGGATCAAATATGGTAAGAGTAGGAACGTCTATATTTGGTAGAAGAAATTACATGAAATAGGAGGGACAGAGATGTCTGATAAATTTGTAGATAAAGTAAAGAAATTTATGGGTTTTGAAGAAGAATATGAAGAAGAATATGAGGAAGAATATGAAGAAGAGATTCTTAATTTGAATCAAAAGCCAGCTGTAAAAAACAATAATAAAATATTAAATATACATGCAACTACACAAATGAAAGTTATGATACATGAACCTCAAGATTATGATGAAGCTGCATCTATTGTAGATAACTTGAAAAACAGAAAGGCTGTAGTTGTTAATTTAGAAAATATAGAAGATTTAGAACTTATAAAGAATATATTCCATTTTATAAGTGGCGCAGTATATGCATTAGATGGAAGTATTCAAAAGGTATCTAAAGGAATATTTATACTAGCCCCTAGCAATATAGACATAGACGGAAATATCAAAAAGGAGCTTGAAAATAAAGGATTATTTCCATGGCAAAAAAATGTATAAAAGGAGAAATCATTTATGTTTATTATAATTAAGGCAGTATCGTATTTCGTTAGATTCTTAGAACTTATGATTTTGATAAGATGTGTGATTTCTTTCGTACCAAGTCTGCAATATTCTAAGATTACAGATTTTGTATATAGTGTAACAGAACCTATATTGCATCCAATAAGAGAGATGCTGTATAAGTATGCAAATACAGGTCCTTTTGATTTATCGCCTATAATAGCCTACTTTCTAATTGGATTTGTATATCAAGCTATCATTAAATTATTATTTATGGTATTTTAGATGATTGATAAAGAAAGAATAACTTCACATATAAATGATTTAGAACTTAAAAAAACATTATACAAAGTAATCGACAAGGCTTTAGCTGTTTCAAAAAATCATGACTATAGATATACTGATTTTTTAAATCCATACGAATTAAAAAATTCTATAGCAGTGTTAAATTCTATACATGATGTAAAATACAGTGTATATGGAGGATATGATGAATCTGAAAGAAAGGTAATATACATATATCCATACTATGTATCTGAAAAAGATTTGGATTGTCCTATAAGTGCTTTGATGATTGAGGGGAATTTCAAGTTCAAAGAGGTATCTCATAAGGATTATTTAGGTGCTATACTAGGACTTGGTATAAAAAGAGAAAAAATAGGAGATATATTAATACATAAAAGTTTTTGTCAAGTTGTAGTTCAAAATGAGATAAAAGATTATATAATTTTCAACATGACAAAGGTTTCTAGGAATAATATAGAGGTTAAAGAAATATCAATTTCTGAAATTGAAAAAATAGATATAAATTATAAAGAAATAGGATTTACTGTTTCTTCTAATAGAATTGATAGTATTATATCTTCGGTATATAATATATCTAGACAAGAGGCAAATAAAATTATTTCATCAAACAGAGTTTGTGTAGATTATGAGCCTATAAATAATATCTCAAAGAAGATAGAAGAGAATGTATTAGTATCTGTAAGAGGAAAAGGTAGATGTATAATATCGGATATAGGAGATGTTAATAAAAAAGGAAGATTAAGAATAAAAGCAAAAATAATATTATAGGAGGTTTTAAAGTAATGATAACTCCATTAGACATAGAAAATAAAGAATTTAAAAGAGCACTAAGAGGATTTAAAGAAGAAGAGGTAGATGAATTTTTAGATGAAGTTAAAGAAGACTTTGAAAAGCTTTACAAAGAAAATATAGAATTAAAAGATAAATTAAGCATGATGACAGAACAAATAAATAAATATAAAAATATAGAGGAAACTTTAAAAAACACTCTTATAGTAGCTCAAAATACAGCTGAGGAAGTAAATACCAATGCAGCCAAAAAGGCACAATTAATAATAGAGGAAGCAGAATTTAAGGCTAGAAAATTAATAGAAGAAGCTAATAATCAAGTTATAGATATAAGAAAAGATTATGAAGAAACCAGAAAATCATTTAAGTTATTTAAAGGTAAATTTAAGGGACTTTTACAAAATGAAATAAAAATAATAGATGAAACTTTTGATGATATAGAGTAATAATACGCAAAATACATAATTTTCTATAAATTTTAAAAAAGATATTGACCAATTTTAAAAAATATTATAAAATGCTATTAAATCTTAATTAAAACTCAATAATAAAAGACTGAGAAGGGGACAAGTACATTTCAAATAATTTTAAAGAGAGCTGATGTTTGGTGAAAATCAGTAAATTATTAAGATGGAATATCACCCTGGAGTTGCAAGCTGAAATAAAAGTAAGCTGAGCCGTTAGAATCGTTAATCTTAAATGAGATGTTACATATGACTTCAAGTTATTTGTAATAATTAGGGTGGTAACGCGTGCATATACCTCGTCCCTTTATAGGGATGAGGTTTTTTGTGTTTTTAATTAAAATAATGACAATACTATATATAAAAAGAAAGGATGAAATATATGAAAAAGTTTGAATCTCTAATCAATTCAGTTGTAGACAGTGAAAAACAAACATCTGATTTTTGGAATGAAGTAAATATATTGGAAAAAACGATAGAGCATGGAAATGATAACCCTTCATTTGTATTCTTTGAAGGACCACCAACAGCGAATGGAAAGCCAGGAATACACCACGTTATGGCTAGAACTTTAAAAGATTCTGTTTGTAGATATAAAACTATGAGTGGATATCAAGTAAAGAGAAAAGCAGGTTGGGATACTCATGGACTACCTGTTGAAATAGAGGTAGAAAAACAATTAGGACTAAAAGACAAATTAGAAATAGAAAACTATGGAATAGATAAATTCAATGAAAAATGTAGGGAATCTGTTTTCTCATACGAAAAATTATGGAGACAAATGACAGAGCGCATGGCTTATGAGACTGATCTTGATAATCCATATATCACTCTTGATAATAACTACATAGAGAGTGTTTGGTGGATACTTGATAAATTCAATAAAGAAGGATATATATATGAAGGACATAAAATACTTCCTTATTGTTCAAGATGTGGAACTGGACTTGCATCTCATGAGGTTGCACAAGGATACAAAGAGATAAAGACTAATACTGTAATAGTTAAATTCAAGAGAAAAGATGTAGATGAATACTTCTTGGCTTGGACTACTACTCCTTGGACTTTACCATCAAATGTTGCGCTTGCAGTAAATCCAGATGAAACTTATATAAAAATTAAAGTTAATGATGAAGTTTATTATATAGAAAAAACTTTAGCTCCTAAGGTAATAGAAGGAGAATATGAAGTAATAGAAGAACTTAAAGGTAAAGATTTAGAGCATATGGAATATGAGCAATTAATGCCATTTGCAACAGCTGATAAAAAAGCATTCTTCATAGTATGTGGAGATTATGTGACTACAGAAGATGGTACTGGTATAGTACATACGGCTCCAGCGTTTGGAGAAGATGACTATAATGTAGGTAGAAAATATGAGCTTCCAGTACTTCAACCAGTTGATGAAAGTGGTAAATTCACTACTACTCCATGGGAAGGCAGATTCGTAATGGAGGACGGAATAGATGTAGATATAATCAAATGGCTACACGCTGAGGGTAAACTTTATAAAAAAGAAAAAATGGATCACAACTATCCTCACTGTTGGAGATGTTCTACTCCGCTATTATACTATGCTAAGCCAAGTTGGTATATTGAAATGACTAAGCTTAAAGATAAACTTATAGAAAACAATAATACAGTTGAGTGGTACCCTTCATTTGTTGGAGAAAAGCGTTTTGGAAACTGGCTTGAGAACTTAAATGACTGGGCAGTATCTAGAAGTAGATATTGGGGAACACCGCTTAATATTTGGACTTGTGAATGTGGACATAAAGATTCTGTAGGTTCAAGAAAAGAACTAGTTGAAAAAGCTATAGAAAATATAGATGAGACAATAGAGTTACACAGACCATATATAGATGATGTTCATATTAAGTGTAGTGAATGTGGAAAAACTATGACAAGAGTTAAGGATGTAATAGATTGTTGGTTTGATAGTGGAGCTATGCCTTATGCTCAACATCACTACCCATTTGAAAATAAAGACAACTTTGATCAATTATTTCCAGCTGATTTCATATCTGAAGGAATAGATCAAACAAGAGGATGGTTCTATTCACTTCTTGCTATTTCAACATTTATAATGGGGAAAGCACCTTATAAGAGAGTACTAGTTACAGATCTTATACTAGATAAAGATGGAAAGAAAATGTCAAAATCAAAAGGAAATACTATAAATCCATTTGAATTATTTGATCAATATGGAGCGGATGTATTAAGATGGTACTTACTTTATGTATCACCTCCTTGGAACCCAACTAAGTTTGACGTTGATGGACTTAAAGAAATTCAAAGTAAGTTCTTTGGTACTATCAAAAATGTTTATAACTTCTTTGCTCTTTATGCTAACACAGATGGAATAGATCCTAAGGACTTCTTCGTTGAGTACAAAGATAGACCAGAGCTAGATAGATGGATATTATCTAAGTACAACAATTTAAAACTAGAGGTAGAGCAAAACTTAGATGCATATGATTTAACAAAGACTGTAAGAAGTATCCAAGAATTTGTTAATGAAAATCTTTCAAACTGGTATATAAGACGTTCTCGTAGACGTTTCTGGGCTAGTGAATTAACTGAAGATAAAAAAGCTGTATACAATACAACTTATGAAATATTAGTTGGAATATCTCAAATGGTTGCACCGTTTGCACCTTATTTATCAGAAGAGATATACAAAAAGCTTACAGGAGAATTCTCAGTACACTTAAGTGATTATCCAAGGGTTGATAAAAACTTAATAGATTCAAAAGTAGAAGAAAAAATGGACTTAGTTAAAAACTTAGTTACTCTGGGTAGAGCATCAAGAGAAAATGTTAGAATAAAAGTTCGTCAACCTATACAAAAGGTTTTAATAGATGGTAAATATGAAGAAATAATAGATGATTTAGTAGAACTAATCAAAGAAGAGCTTAATGTTAAAGATGTTGTATTTGCTAAAGACTTAGGCGAATATATGAACTTTAGCTTAAAGCCGAACTTTAAAGTACTAGGCCCAGTTCTTGGACCAAAGATTAAGTTATTCGGAAAAGCTTTAGCTTCACTTGATGCATCAGATGTAGTTGGAAAACTTGAAGCTGGCCAAACTTTAACAGTTGATCTTGATGGAGAAGATTTTGAAGTTTCTAAAGATTATGTATTAATAAATATTTCTTCAAAAGAAGGATTTAATGTATCTGTTGAAAATAATCTGTTTGTTATACTTGATACAACTTTAACTGATGAACTTATAAATGAAGGATATGCAAGAGAATTCATATCTAAGGTTCAACAAATGAGAAAGAATAACGATTATGAAATGATGGATAATATAAAAATATTCTTTGATGGAGATGAAACTATATCTAATGCAGTTGAGATATATAAAGATTATATAATGAGTGAAACTTTAGGTCTTTCTATAGAAAAGGTTTCTGATGAAAATTTAGAAAAGCATAATCTAAATGATCATGAGACTGGAATTAAATTAGAAAAAGTTAAATAATAAAAAGTGCTCCTTTAAGGAGCGCTTTTTATCTGTAGTAAAACTATAATATTTTAACTCACTGATGACATTGATAAATGGATAAAACTATCAACTATTTTAAGAAACAGAGTCGTGAGACTTGTTGGCGCTATGAATGTATGTGAATTTCGAGCAATGTAGTTCTTAAGACTCGTTGGCGACATGAGTCAGTGCGTAGCAACTAGACAAATTTTAAAGGAGGAATAAATATGAACATAATAGGTATAATTGGAGCAATGGATGAAGAAGTAGATATATTAAGAGATTTAATGGATATCAAAGAAATTGTGGAAAAAGCTTCTCTAAAGTTTTATGTAGGTAAAATCGAAGGAAAAGATGTTGTTTTAGTAAGATGTGGTATAGGTAAGGTAAACGCTGCACTTTGTGCTCAAATACTTATAAGCGAATTTAAGGTCGATGCTGTTATAAATACTGGTGTTGCAGGAGCTTTACACGATGACTTAGATGTATTTGATATAGTAATATCAACGGATACAATACAGCATGATTTTGACACTACTGTATTTGGTTATGAAGTAGGCGTTATTCCGAGAATGGAAGAGTCGACTTTTAAAGCAGATGATAGACTGATTGAAGTAGCTTATAATTCTAGTATTAACTCTGATAAAAAATACAAGGTAGTTAAAGGTAGAGTTTTAACAGGAGATGTGTTTGTTTCAAGTAAGGAATTAAAAGATAGACTTGTAAATAATATGAAAGGATACTGCGCTGAAATGGAAGGAGCTGCTATTGGACATGCTTGTTATGTAAACAATACACCGTTTATAATAATAAGAGCTATGTCTGATAAGGCTGATGGAAGTGCAGATGTAGTTTATGAAGAATTTGTAAATGAAGCCGCTCATAATTCAAAAGATATAGTTCTTGGTATTCTTAAGAATTTACAATAATATTAAAAAAAGAATAAAGTATAATATGAAAATACCTCATACTCGATGATTTTAAGGAGTAATGAGGTATTTTTTTTGTAAAGAAAAAATATATAAGTAAAGATACAGTAGTTTATTCGAAAAATTCGGAAGAGGCAATAAAAAATGTAGGTATTAATAATATAGCAAAATATGAAAAAATGTTATATAAACATATAAAAAAGGGACTACAAAGTATTCCTAGAGTAATAATGTATGGACAGGATTCAGATAGAATAAATATTCCATATGTATCTTTTAATATAAAAGGAATGTATCATACAGATGTTGCTAACTATCTTGCGTATCAACATGGAATAGAAGTTGGAGCGGGTACAGCTGGAGCAGATATATATGTACAGTCTTTAATGGGAGTGAGTCCGCAACAAGCTTATGAATTGTATGTCAGAGGGAATCCTGCGGGGATTGTGAGAATTAGTTTAGGAATGTATAATAGTATTAATTAAATCAATCGATTTATTGATGCTCTTAGCAAATTATAGAAAGGAAGATTATAATGTTTATAGTTTCACTTACATATATCAAAGCACTTGATATAGTAGAGATTTATCTTCAGGAACATGTTGATTATTTAAAAGAACAATATTCAAAAGGATTTTTCATAGCATCAGGAAGAAAAGTTCCAAGAACTGGAGGCGTAATTTTATCTAATATTAAAGAGAAGGAAGAACTTATGAATATACTTAAAAAGGATCCATTTTATAAAAATCAGGTAGCAAAGTATGATATTATTGAGTTTGTTCCAAGTATGACAAGTAAAGAGTTAGAGTTTTTAAAAGTATAATTGAATGCTCTCTAAATTTAGGGGGCTTTTCTTATATACTTTTATGATATAAATATATACAAGAATATATTAAGGGGTGAAAGAATGATTAACTTAGTTATTATTGGTCCGAAAGGGAAAATGGGTAAGCTTATAACAAAATTTGCATCCGAAAATGAAAAAATAAATATAGTTGGAGGAATAGCGCCAAAAGGAAGAGATTACATAGGAGAAGATATTGGATTGGCTTGTAATATAGGTAAAAATGTAGGAGCGATAATCTATGATGATTTGAATGATATTATACAAAAGTGTGATGTGATAGTAGATTACACATCTCCTGAAATTTCTATGGAGGTATTAAAAACTGCTGTAAAGTATAATAAATCAGTAGTGTGTGGAACAACTGGATTTAGTAAAGAGGAGTTTGATATTATAAAAGATTATTCAAATCATATACCCATTCTTTATGCAGCGAATACGTCTAGATTAGTGAATTTAATGTATAAAATACTTGATATGGTAACTAAATCAATAGGAGACGAAGCTGATATAGAGATAATAGAGATGCACGATAGATTTAAAAAAGATGCTCCAAGTGGAACTTCTAAAGAGATGGGCTCGGTTATAGCAAAAGCACTTAAAAAGGATTTCTCGGATTTAGCTGAATATGGAAGAAGGGGAATAGGAGAAAGAAGAGAAGATAGTGTAGGGTATCATTCTATAAGAAGTGGGGATATATCTAGTAGCCATACGGTTATGTTTGGACTTATGGGAGAACGTTTTGAAATAACTCATCATGCATATAATTGGGACTGTTTTGCTAAAGGAGCCTGCAAATGTATAACATATCTTTATCAAAAAGAAGCAGGGTTATATAGTGTAGAAGATATATTATAAACCTAACATATTGATTAAACAACTATACTTACAACTATTTCTGAGCAACTAGACGAATTTTTATGTTTGTGTCATTATATTTATTTTCAATACATATATTTTATAGTATGACATCAAAATAATAAAAATGTAGAGGAGGGGAAATTGTGGAAGATACATTTTTAATAAACAGAATATACAACTCATTAAATGAAATATGTAGTGAAAATAATATAAAAAAAGTCAAGAATATAACATTTGTAGTTGGAGATGGTAGTGATTTAAACAAAGAAAATATTTGCGATTATTTTGAGCAAAATAGAAGTGAACTAATAGGTAGATGGACTAATATAAATATGAAAATAGAGAACTTTGATAATAACATAGCTATTATACATAGTTTAGAAGGTGAAGATAAATAATAATTGAAATTGTATAAAAAAAGATATATAATTAATTATATAATTTGATATTTATAAATCTATGATTAAGATTAGTAGGTATTAACTGAGTTTTAGCGAGTTAGGGATGGTGAAAGCCTAATACAGATGTTTGTATTGAATGGACTTATGAGTTTGAACCTGAAATAACAGTAGGGTTTAACGCAAATCCTGCGTTAGAGGATAATAAGTGGACAAATGTCAATAAGAGTGGTACCGCGGGAATTTACTCGTCTCTAAATAATTTAGAGGCGAGTTTTTTGTATAAAATTATAATCTGAACTTTTGGATAAATTAGGAGGTATATTATGAGCGATAAGAAAATAATATTTAGTGGAGCTCAACCATCTGGTAAGCTTACGCTAGGAAATTATATAGGAGCATTTAAAAATTGGGTAGAACTTCAAGAGGAATATGATTGCTATTATTGTGTAGTAAATTCTCATGCTATAACAGTTCCCCAAGAAGCAAAGGATTTAAGAAAAAATACTATTGAAGCACTTGCCCAATATATAGCTAGTGGACTTAATCCTGAAAAAAATACTATATTTATACAATCACATGTAAGTGCACATGCAGAACTTGCATGGATTTTAAATACAATGACTTATATGGGTGAATTAAATAGGATGACTCAATTCAAAGAAAAATCTCAAAAAAGTGAGGCTAACTTAAATGCAGCTTTATTTACTTATCCTGTGCTAATGGCTGCGGATATTTTACTTTACCAAACGGATTTAGTTCCAGTTGGAGAAGATCAAAAGCAACATTTAGAACTCGCTAGAAATTTAGCACAAAGATTTAATAGTAGATATAGTGATACTTTTAAAGTGCCTGAACCGTATATAGCAAAAACTGGAGCTAGAATTATGAGTCTTCAAGATCCTACAAAAAAAATGTCGAAATCAGATGATAACCCAAATGCTTCTATATTAATGGTAGAAGATCCTGATTCTATAGTAAGAAAGTTAAAAAGAGCTGTCACTGATTCTATTGGAATAGTTAGATATTCAGATGAACAACCTGGAATTAAAAATTTAATGAATATATATTCTAAATTATCAGGAAAATCAATACAAGAAATAGAGATTATGTACGAGGGCAAGGGATATGGGCAGTTTAAAGAAGATACTGCTGAAGTTATAGTAGAATCGTTAAGACCTGTAAGGGAAAAGTATAATGACTTATTAAATAATAAAGATTATTTAGAAAAAATATACGCTGAAGGAGCAAATAAAGCAGAACAAAATGCTATAAAGACTTTAAGAAAAGTGTATAAGAAAGTTGGGCTTGTTCCTAGAAAATTTATTTAATTAACAAATTATTTTATGATATAGAATAGATTGTGTCGTCAACGAGTTCTAACAGATATGTTTCTTAGAAATAGGCGATACTTTAGTTCTTTCATCAATATTATATGCATATTAAAAATTATATAGTTTTTTAGAATAAAATAGACTGTTGTTTTGCAACAGTCTATTTTATTAAATATATGAATTATACGAATTTTTTTTGAAAAATTTTGAAATAATACTTCATAGAATAAGGTTTAAATATAATTAAAAAACTGTTGAGTTTAGGATAAATAATCAAATAGGGGGAAAACTAATTGAAGGAAGATAGAATGGATAAAATAGAAAAAAAAATAGATGATTTAGCTCAAAGTCTAGATAAAAGTAGAATAAGAGAGTACGCAGAAATAGTAAATAGTCCTAAAAAACTTATTTACTTAAATTTTGTGGCAGGACTTGCTAAAGGGTTTGGAAGTGCTATAGGGTTCACAATACTTGCTGCTATAGTTGCGTATATACTGCATAGTTGGGTGAATCTTCCTTTAATAGGTCAATATATAGCTAAACTTTTAGACATTATTGAGAACTATAGATAGGAGGAAAAAATGAATAAAAGGGATATGGAGTATTATAAGCAAATTCTTTTAAAAGAAAAAGATAAGGTAGTTAATTTAATAGAGGAAATTGAGGATGATACTGTATCGGCGGATGATTTTAAAAATTCAAGTATTAAAGATAGTACTGGAGAACTTTCTGGATATGACAATCATCCTGCTGATATGGGAACGGAACTATTTATGAGAGAAATGGACTTAAAGTTTAAGACGGGTGAATCTATAAGACTTTACAATATAAATAAGGCACTTGAGAAAATCGATGTAGGTTTATATGGTAAATGTGAAGAGTGTAGTAAGGACATAGACTCAGAACGACTTGATATAATTCCTGAAACGCTTCTATGCTCTAATTGCTCAAAAGAGCATAAAAAAGAATTTGATGAGGTAGAAGAAGATACGTTTACTAAAAGTGAATATTTTTATAGTGAATTAGTAGAAGGTCTTGAATCTACTAATAGATATGAAGGATTAGACTTAGATTATGATGAGCTTTAGTTGATGCCATGGATGATATCCATGGCATTTTATGATATAATTCTACTGTTAAAAAGATTATCCGAAAGCTAAAAGTTCAGTTGGAATAAAAATTTTATCTGAATTAAGGTTCACTTTATAAGGGGGTATAAAATTGAATATAGCATTGTTTGTATTCTTAGTATTGTTAGATCAAGTTACAAAGTATTATGCACTTAATTTTTTATCGAAGATAGGAAGAATAACTATTATAGATAATATATTTAATCTTACATATGTTGAAAATAGAGGAGCAGCATTCGGAATGCTTCAAAATCAAAAGTGGTTCTTTGTTTTGGTAGCATTTGTGGTAGTTTCATTTATTGTATACTATCTAAGAACTAACAAAAATATTAGTAAATTATATAAAGTTTCATTAGTACTTATACTAGCAGGAGCTATAGGGAACTTGATAGATAGAATAAGACTGAATTTTGTAGTAGATTTTTTCGACTTTATAGTATGGCCTGTATTTAATGTGGCTGATATATGTGTTGTAATAGGAGGAATACTACTTTCGTATATTATATTATTTGACAAAGAGTAGGAGAGGACTATATGGAGCAAGTAAATTTTGATGTTAATGAAGAAAATGAAGGTATCAGACTAGACGTTTTTTTATCAAGTAAATTTGAGGATATGTCTAGGTCGTATATTCAAAAGATTATAAAAGACGGAAATGTATTAGTAAATGATAAAAAAGAAAAACCTAGATACATAACTAAAACAAATGATAAAATAAATTTAAATGTACCAGAGCCTAAGGAATTAGAAATCGAGGCTGAAAATATAGATATAGATATAGTTTATGAAGATGATAATGTATTGGTAGTAAACAAGCCACAGGGAATGGTTGTTCATCCTGCACCAGGAAATTACACTGGTACATTAGTAAATGCTATACTTTATCATTGTAAGGACAATCTATCTTCTATAAATGGAATTATAAGACCTGGAATAGTTCATAGAATAGACAAGGATACATCGGGACTTTTGATGATAGCAAAGAACAACAATGCGCATAATTGTTTATCAGAACAATTAAAAGATCACACTATAACTAGAAAATATCATATGATAAGTCATGGGGTATTAAAAGAAGATACTATGACTGTTGATGCACCTATTGCAAGACATCCTGTAGATAGACTTAAAATGGCGATAGTTGAAGGAGGCAAAAGAGCTGTAACTCACTTTAAAGTACTAAAAAGATTTGAAAAATATACTTATGTTGAAGCGCAACTTGAAACGGGTAGAACTCACCAAATAAGAGTTCATATGTTGAGTAAAAGACACCCGTTAGTAGGAGATCCTATATATGGACCAAAGAATTCAAAATTCAAATTAAATGGTCAAATGCTACATGCTAAAACATTGGGGTTTGTGCATCCTACGACAAAAGAGTACATGGAATTTAATTCGCATCTTCCAAATCACTTTGAAAAAATATTAAATATACTTGACTAAAATAAGTTAAGGTGATAAAATTTAAAAAAAGTGAATAACAAACCTTTAATTACAGTACAGAGAGACTGGCAAGGATTATACGTAGATTGACTACGATTTACATGCGTATTATAACTTCTTGCCTTTTGGTGAGAAGTTTTTTATATTGTGGAGGTGTAATTCTTGAAGGAAAAAGCTAAATTAATGGATGATAAGGCTATAGCAAGAGCTATAACTAGAATAAGTTATGAAATAATAGAAAAAAATAAAGGGATAGAAGAGGTTGTTTTAGTTGGAATAAAAACAAGAGGAGTACCTCTTGCAGACAGGATAGGAAAAAAGATCACATCTATAGAAGAAAAAGAAATCAATATAGGTAAGGTAGACATAACTTTATACAGAGATGATTTAAGCAAAGCAGATGTAGACCCTATACTTAATGGAACTGATATAGATTTTGATATAAATAACAAAAAAGTAGTTTTGATTGATGATGTATTATACACTGGTAGAACAGTGAGGGCTGCCATGGATGCAGTGATGGATATAGGTAGACCAAAATCCATACAACTAGCAGTACTTGTAGATAGGGGGCATAGAGAACTTCCTATAAGAGCTGACTATGTTGGAAAGAACGTACCTACATCTAATGAGGAAATTATAAGTGTTAAATTTGATGAAATTGATGGTCAAGATTATGTTTCTATAAATGAAAAATAAATAATACTTTGACCTTTTAAATCAGTACAGAGATGCTGATAAAGGGAGATTATATTCTCCCTCCTTAAAAAAATGAAGGAGGTATTTTTATGCAAGAGAAAATATTGAACACGCCTATTGAATCATCTACGGTTGAAAAAAATATAGGGGTTAATGAAAATCTTAAAAAAGCTATACTGGCTATACAGCATTTATTTGCAATGTTTGGAGCGACAGTTTTAGTACCTATCTTAACGGGGTTTGATCCATCGGTAGCTCTAATATCAGCAGGACTTGGAACTTTAATATTTCACTTAGTTACAAAAGGAATGGTTCCTGTATTTTTAGGATCAAGCTTTGCATTCATACCTGTAATAATCACAGTTAAAGAAATATACAATGGGGATTTAGCTTATGCACAAGGCGGAATAATAGTAGCTGGAATGATGTATCTAATTATGTCTTTAATAGTTAAAACAGTTGGAATCGAAAAAGTAAAAAAATATTTTCCAGCACAAGTAACAGGACCTATGATTGTTGTAATAGGACTTAATCTAATACCAGTTGCATTTGGTATGGCATCAGGAAACTTTATAGTAGCAATAGTAACTTTATCTACTGCACTTTTAATAACATTATTCGCAAAAGGATTTATAAAGCAATTATCTATACTAATAGCTGTAGCAACAGGATATATACTATCACTTAGTTTAGGACTAATAGATACAAATGTTATAAGAGAAGCTTCTTGGGTTATGGTTCCAAACTTCACACTACCTAAGTTTGATATAGGAGCAATAGCAATAATAGCACCAGTAGTACTAGCGGTTTTTATGGAGCATATAGGAGATGTAACAACTAATGGAGCAGTTGTAGGAAAGGATTTTATAAAGAATCCAGGACTTAACAGAACTTTAATAGGAGATGGACTTGCAACAATAGTTGGAGGATTCATAGGAGGACCTGCTAATACAACGTACGGAGAAAATACAGGAGTGCTTGCAATAACTAAAAACTACGATCCATCTATACTTAGAATAACAGCTGTGTTTGCAATAACACTTGGATGTATAAGTAAAGTTGGAATGTTTCTGCAGACTATACCAACACCAGTAATGGGTGGAATAAGCTTAATGCTGTTCTCTATGATATCTATAATAGGAGTTAAGACGGTAAAAAATAGTAAAATAGAATTTAAATCATCTAATTTAATAATAATGGGATCTATACTAATTATAGGATTGGGAACTAACTACCTTCAAGGCAAGGGAATATCAATAGGAATACCAGTAACTGAAACGGTTAAAATAACAGGGCTTAGCCTTGCAGCTATAGTTGGAATAGTTTTAAATAGAGTACTTAATAGAGATTCTATATAAATAGATTAATAAATCTAAAAGGGCTACTTATATCATAAAAATGATATAAGTAGCCCTTTTATTATTGGGTTGTCAAAACTATATTGTAAAACTAGATCTTGCCTTGATAGAAAATAAAAAATATTTATTTTTATATCATTATCATTTATAAATTCTAAACAACTTCTTTTACATCTGAATCAGAGTTTTTGATTTTAAAAGCTAAAACTCCAGCTTTATCAGATATATAACCTAAAATAGCGCCGCATAATAATCCTATAGCTGCCATTTTAAAGTCTCCATTTAAACCAAATGTTGTAAAACAACCTATAAAACTACAAGGCACACATGAAAACCTCTTGAATCTAGATTGATAAATAAGAATAAATGTTATAAACCCACATGTAAGTAAATTTGAAATTATAGGAATATCTATTAAAGAGCTTATATAAATTGTAAGCATTGACCAAAATATACCAGCAAAATTACATGAGTAAGATTTAATCATTTTTTTAATGGAATCGGTTTCATTTGCTATACAAAAACTAGTCCAGCCAGCAAAGCCTACCCATATAAACATGTTCATTAAATCACTTATATTAGACCAAATAAAGGCTATAATTGCTGAAAATAAAGAAACTAAAAATAATTCACTCATAATAATCATCCTCTCAATAGTAAATATATTAGGAAAATATATTATAACAGTAACGTATAAAAAATGTAAAGAAAATTTTGAATTAAGGAATTTATATCCAATGAAATAAAAGTGTTTATATATTAAGAAGTAAAATTTGAAAAAGATATATTAGTTGTATGCACTGAACTTTTAAAAGGAGGAAAAATGCGTTTTATAATAAAATATGAAAATTAAAAATATGTCTATGAAAGTATCGTTGCATTCGAGTTATTTTCATAGACATATTTTGATAACCCACATATTCATTACATGTGATAGTATGAATAAATTGTTATTTAAATCTTAATTATTCCTCAGAATTTATTTCAACATTACCTTGTATTTTAACTATTTCTTCTTCAAGAGGAGTTACATAAATAGTACTATTGGTCTCATAAATTACCATTCCTGGCTTTGCGCCACTAGGCTTTTTAACGTTTTTCTTCAACGTATAATCAACAGGAACCTTAGAAGACATCTTACCCTTGCTGTAATAAGCGGCAAGCATTGCTGCTTCAAATATCGTAGATTCAGGGATTTCATCTAATTCAGATTTTATTATAACATGAGATCCAGGGATATTCTTAGTATGAAGCCACATATCATTGTTTGTAGCCATTTTCAATGTCAAATAATCATTTTGTTTGTTATTCTTACCAACGAATATCTTTAATCCATCTGAAGATAAGAACTCGTAAGGGGCAGTCTTTAAAACATTTTTTTCTTTGTTTTTCTTACCACCATCCTTAACTTTTCCTTTAACATAACCTACCTTAATTAGCTCTTCTTTTATTTCATCTAACTCATCTATACTTTCGCAATTGGCTATACTTAACATTATATTTTCAAGATAATTTATTTCTTCTTCAGTTATTTTAAGTTGATCAGTTATTTCAATTAAAGCAGTTTTAAGCTTATTGTACTTTTTGAAATACTTTTGAGCATTCTCAGAAGGAGTCAATCTTTTATCAAGTGGGATAGTTACATTGCCACTACTAGAATCATAAAAATTCACTACTTCAACTTCATCCATACCTTTTTGAATCATGTATATATAAGATGTTATAAGCTCACCGTTTATCTTATATTTATCTGCATTTTTAGATTCTAATAATTCTTCTTTTTGTTTTTTAGATTTTTTATATAGTCTATCTAATTTGTTGGATATACTTTTTCTAAGGCTTTGAGATTTTTGATGTATTCTTTCCTTAACATCTTTTTCTAAATAGTAGGTTTCAAGGATAGAGTTTATACTATCACTTTCTATAAAAGAGTAATGATTGAACATAGTAAGTTTTATACAACTAAAATCTATAATTTTGTTGAATCTCTTATCTATAGCTATACAAGGAAAGAAAATATTGTTTTTTATTTGGTTAAATAATCTATTGAATGTTTCATATAATAATTTGAAATCTTTTCTATCTATATGACTTATATTAGCATCAATATCTAAATTTGATCTAAAACAAATTTCTTTTGCTATTATAGGGCTGATACCCTCGAATGAAGAATATATTGATTTATACAATTCAGATTTAGAGGAATTTAAAAGTGAATCAATGAATGTACTCTCATCTATATTATTCACTGGATTTAGTTTGTTTTGAGATGGTGGATTTATGTAGTTTTGGCCTGGAAGAACCTGTCTATATCTACTAATACTAAGAGGTATTCTTTTAATAGAATCAACGATTTTATTTTCTTCATTATCTACAAGTATTATATTACTATGTCTTCCCATTATTTCTATTATTAAATCTTTTGACTTTCTTATTTTAAGCTCATCTAAAGACTCTATAGTGATCTTTATTATTCTCTCAAAATCAGGTTGTTCTATTTTTACTATTCTCCCATTTTGTATGTGCTTTCTAAGTAACATACAAAAAAGAGGTGCTTTTATAGGGTTTTTTTTGTTGTGTGAGTTTGTAGTGTATACTCTTGGGTTTGAACTATTTGCACTTATTAATAATTTATAATTAGTATTATTGCTTCTTATATTAAAAAGAAGCTCATCATCTTCAGGTTGATATATTTTATCTATTTTACCATCTACTAATTGAGATGAAAGTTCTTTAACTAATGAATTTATAACTAATCCATCTAATGCCATTATAATACCTTCCCTTCTTTTAAGTTTCATTTTATTCTTAGTATATCTCATAAAATTATACAAATACAAGTTAATAGTTATGTAATTATCGTTCAAATGTTACAAAATCGTAATATTTGAACGATAATTTGTTTATTCTAATAAAATTTAATATATAATAACTTTTTAAGGAGGTAAGTCCGATGATTAAATTTTGGAAGCTGCATGGAGCTGGAAATGATTTTATAGCAGTAGATGGGGAACAATATATTATAAATGATTATTCTAGGTTTGCAAAACATGTTTGCCATAGACGCTTTGGAATAGGAGCAGACGGAATTTTAGTTTATAAAAAAACAGAAGATGCTGATGCTCAAATGGTTTATTACAATTCAGACGGTTCAATAGCTAATATGTGTGGAAATGGAATAAGATGCTTTGCAAAATTCATATACGACAATAAACTTGTAAATAAAACAGAGTTTAAAGTAAGAACTTTAGATGGGATAAAGAATATTAATATAGATCTTAAAGACGATGAAATAAGAAATATAAGAGTTGATATGGGAAAAGCAAACTTTAATCCAAAAGCTGTACCTGTAATTACTAATAGAGATATTTTTATTAATGAGAAAATATATATAGAGGGTACTCCTATTAATATATCATCTATATTAATAGGAGTACCTCATAGTGTTATATTTGTAGATGAAATAGATAAGGATTTTATATTTAAGTATGGTCCTAAAATTGAAAAACTAGATATATTTCCGCAAAAAACTAATGTAAACTTTGTTCAAATAATAGATGAACACAATATAAAGGTATTTACTTGGGAAAGAGGCTGTGGATATACACTGGCATGCGGAACTGGTATATGCTCATCTGTTATAATATCTAAATACTTAGGAATAGTATCAGATAAAGTAAATGTAGAATCAGAAGGTGGAAAGCTTTTTATAGAGATTTTAGACGATGTTGTATATATGAATGGAACTGCTGTTAAAATATGTGAAGGATTATTGGAGGTTAAATAAATGGCAATTAGCATGACTGGGTTTGGTAGGGGTGAGAATAGTAATGAAAAATTTAATTTCATTATAGAAGCTAAAAGTGTAAA
Source organism: Tepidibacter mesophilus (assembly GCF_002724055.1). GTDB lineage: Bacteria > Bacillota > Clostridia > Peptostreptococcales > Peptostreptococcaceae > Tepidibacter_A > Tepidibacter_A mesophilus. The sequence goes on from NZ_BDQY01000002.1 coordinate 207,901, forward strand.
TCATAAGTATACTGATATAAGTGTTAAAATTCCAAGAAAAATATCTTTTTTAGAAGAGGATGTAAGAAAGCTTGCAAAAAATTATGTTAAAAGAGGTAGGGTAGATATATTTGTAAGATACGAGATAATAGGAGAATCTGATGTAAACTTGAAGTTAGACTCAAATCTTGCATCTCAATATTACAATGAACTTATAAAAATAAAAAATGAGTTTGATGTAAGAGATGATATATCTGTTATGAATATAGCCAAATTCCCAGAGGTAATAAAAATAGAAGAAAAAGAAGAAGATGAAAAAGCTACATGGAATTGCTTGAAACAGGCAGTTGAAAATGCTCTTATAAACTTAAAAGATATGAGGACAATAGAAGGAGAAAGACTTGCACAAGACATTAAATCAAGATGCGCTCTTTTAGAAAAATGTATTGATGAAATAGAGAAAAATTCATATAATGTAGTTGCTGAGTATAAGGATAAGCTAGAAAATAGGATAAAAGAGTTACTTAAAGACTCTATTGAGATTGATGAATCTAGGTTAGCTCAGGAAGTTGCTGTATATGCTGATAAAAGTAGTATAACAGAAGAATTGGTTAGATTTAAAAGCCATATAAAGCAAATTGAAAAAAATATAGATTTAAATGATTTAATAGGTAGAAAAATAGATTTCTTAATTCAAGAGATGAATAGAGAAGTAAACACAATAGGCTCTAAATCTTCAGATTTAAAAACAACGGAACTTGTAGTCGAAATAAAAAGCGAATTAGAAAAAATTAGGGAGCAAATTCAAAACATAGAATAGGAGAATTACAAATGGGAATAAAACTTATAAATATAGGATTTGGAAATATAGTTTCAGCAAATAGGATAATAGCTATAGTTAGTCCTGAATCTGCCCCTATAAAAAGAATGATTCAAGAGTCAAGAGAAAAACATATGCTTATAGATGCAACATATGGTAGAAGAACTAGGGCTGTGGTTATAACTGATAGTCAGCACATAATTCTTTCTGCTGTTCAGCCAGAAACTGTGGCACATAGACTTGAATTGAAAGAAGATAATCATAATAATCACGAAGAATAGGAAGGTAGATACAAATGAATAGAGAAGGACTTTTAATAGTGGTTTCAGGTCCATCGGGAGCTGGAAAAGGAACTATATGCAAAGAACTTTTGAGTAGAAATAAAGATATACATCTTTCTGTTTCTGCTACAACTAGACAGCCAAGACAAGGTGAAGTAGATGGAATAAACTATCACTTTATATCTAAAGAAAAGTTTGAGAATATGATAGGCAATGAGGAATTTTTAGAGTATGCTAGAGTATATGATAATTTCTATGGGACACCAAAGCAAGCCGTACTAGATACTTTAAGTAAGGGTCAAAATGTTTTACTTGAAATAGATATCCAAGGAGCTATGAGCGTAAAAGATAGATACCCAAATGGAGTATTTGTATTCATACTTCCTCCATCGTTAGATGAATTAAAAAATAGAATAGTAAAAAGAGGAACAGAAACTGAAGCTGATATTAATAAAAGATTTGGAAGTGCTATATTTGAAATAGAGAAGATTGAAAACTATCACTATTTTATAATGAATCAAGATGTTGATAAGTCAACTTGTGAACTTGAAAATATAATCCATGCAGAGAAAAACAAAGTATGTAGATACAAAAATAATATAATAAAGAAATTTAAGGAGGAATTATAATATGTTATACCCATCAATAAACGATCTTTTAAAGAAAATAGATAATAGATATAATCTAGTAATAGCTGTATCTAAGAGAGCTAGAAAGTTAATAGAAGGTGAAGAAGAGTTAGTAAGAACAAAAGAAGTAAAGCCTGTTGATATAGCGACTCAAGAAGTATATGAAAATAAAATAAATTATAGACCTATGACTGCTGAAGAAATAGAAACAGAAGAAAGACAAGAACATGTAGAACAAGAAAAAACAGAGGAGTAAAAAAATGTTAAGCTCAAAGAATATAGTTATTGGAGTATCCGGTGGAATAGCTGCATATAAAGCATGTGATATTGTGAGTAGGTTAAAAAAATTAAATGCAAATGTTAAAGTTATAATGACAAAATCAGCTGCAGAATTTGTAACACCATTGACATTTCAATCTCTAAGCCAAAACTTTGTGGTTGTAGATATGTTTGATGAATTAAAAACTTGGGATGTTGAGCATATATCATTGGCACAGTGGGCAGATTTATTTTTAATAGCCCCTGCCACTGCAAATGTTATAGGTAAGATATCTAATGGAATAGCAGATGATATGTTATCTACTACTGTTATGGCGACAAGAGCTGAAGTATTGATAGCGCCTGCTATGAATACTAATATGTATGAAAACAAAATAGTTCAACATAATATATCGAAACTCCAAGAAGTTGGATATAAATTTGTTGAGCCTGAATCAGGAAGATTGGCTTGCGGAGATATAGGTAAAGGAAAATTAGCTTCTCCCGAGACTATAGTTAATCAGATATGTAATCTTTTGACACTAGAACAAGACTTAAAAGATAAAAATATATTAATAACAGCTGGGCCAACTATAGAAAATATAGATCCTGTAAGGTATATAACTAATAGATCCAGTGGGAAAATGGGTTACTCAATAGCTCAAAAGGCTATAGAGCGAGGAGCGAATGTCACGTTGATATCTGGTAAGACAGATCTTGATATACCTAAGGGGACTTCTAAGTTTATACATATAGAATCAGCTAAACAAATGTACGAAGCGGTTATAGATAATTTAGAAGGAAATGATATTATAATAAAATCAGCTGCAGTTGCTGATTATAAACCTAAAAATATATCTGACAAAAAAATTAAAAAATCTGATGATGATTTGATTTTAGAGCTAGACAGAAATAAAGATATATTGAAAGAAATAGGAAAAATCAAAAAGGATAAAATATTAGTAGGATTCGCAGCAGAGACCAATGATTTAATTCAAAATGCTAAGAAAAAAATAGAAAAGAAAAATCTAGATTTTATAGTGGCGAATGATTTAACTCAAAAAGGAGCGGGTTTTGGTGTTGACACTAATATAGTAAAAATAATAGACAAAAATGGAAATATACAAGAATATCCTAAAATGAAGAAATACGAAATATCTAATATTATATTAGATAAAGTAAAGATGTTATTAAAATAGCTATAATATAAAAGTCCTATATTATTTAAAATAATATTGGACTTTTATATTATGAAGTAGGTGCAGTTTGTGGAAAAATATGCAAAAATTATAGTCAATAATAATTCTAATCATACAGATGCCCTTTATACTTATAAGATTCCTGAATTTTTAATTGATGAAGTACAGATAGGACATAGGGTTTTAATAAGCTTTGGAAGAACTAACAAGCCTATAGAGGGGTTTGTATTTGATATATTACATTATAAAGATGGAGATTTTAAAGTAAAAGAAGTCATAGATATATTAGACAAAGAACCTATACTCAAGCAAAGAGATATACAACTTGTAAAGTGGATGAGAGAAGAATATATATGTACATTTATGGATGCTATAAACTGCATATATCCTAAGGGCATGAGACTTACAAATTACAAGGTTGTAAAATTAATATCTTATGAATGTGATAATATTAGCTCAAAAGAGCATATCTTAATAGATGAAATAAAGAATAATAAGAATGAAATAAAAATAGACAAGTTAATATCTAAATTTGGAAAGAGTATTAATAATACTATAAAGAAATTAAAAGATAAAAAAATATTAGAAATAAAATGGGAATATAAAAGTATAAAAAATGAAAAATATATTCAGAATATAAGTTTGAATATTGAATCGGATATAGATGAATTGATACAATCCTTAAATAAAAAGAGGGCATTTAAACAAGCCCAGATTATAAGTTTTTTAAAGGATAATGAAAGTGCAGAAGTAAATGACGTTACGAGTATATTAAATTTAACTAAAAGCTCGATAGATGCATTGATAAAAAAAGGATATGTGAATATACAAAAACTAGATTATTATAGAAAACCTAAATTAAACTATACAATAAAAGAAAAAAATATAGATTTAAATGAAGAACAAATTTACGCTTTAAGAATTTTAAAATACTCTATCGATGATTATAATAAAATACCGTTTTTACTTCATGGAGTAACAGGTAGTGGTAAAACTGAAGTATATATAAATATAATAAAAGAAGCTTTAATTAAAGGATTAGATAGTATAGTTTTAGTTCCTGAAATTTCTTTAACACCTCAAACTATATCAAGATTTAAAAATATATTTGGAGATATAATTGCAGTTTTTCATAGTAAACTTTCTAGTGGTGAAAAATATGATGAATATAGGAGAGTCAAAGAAGGAAAGGCGAAAATTATAATAGGTGCAAGATCTGCTTTGTTTGCTCCTTGTAATAAACTGGGGGTTATAATAATAGATGAATTTCATGAAAATTCGTACAAATCAGATTCGAATCCTAAATACTCTACTATAGATGTGGCTAAGTTTATATCTAGCATAGAAAATTCAACATTGATATTGGGTTCCGCAACTCCTTCAATAGAAGAATATTATAAAGCAAAAATAGGAGAATATGAATTGATAGAGCTTAAAAAAAGAGCTAATAATAAAGAAATGCCTAAAATAGAAGTAGTAGATATGAGAGATGAACTAGATAAAGGAAATAAAACTATATTTAGTTCAAGACTATATGAAGAGATAAAAAACAATCTTCAAAATAAAAATCAAACCATATTATTTCTGAATAGAAGGGGATATGCAAGCTTTATATCTTGCAGGAAATGTGGATATACATTTAAGTGCTCAAATTGTGAAATATCACTTACTTATCATAAAGGCATTAATAAAGCTAAATGCCATTATTGCGGATTTGAAGAAAAAGAATTGAGTCAATGTCCAACCTGTGGTAGTAGTTATATAAAAGAGTTTGGAATAGGTACTCAAAAGATAGAAGAAGAAATAAAACATCATTTTAAAGATGCTAGGGTCTTGAGAATGGATAAAGATACAACATCTAAAAAAGGCTCTCATGAAAAAATATTGAATGAGTTTAAGAATAAAAATGCCGATATATTAATAGGAACGCAGATGATTGGTAAGGGTCTTGACTTTGAACATGTAACATTGGTTGGGATTTTATGTGGAGATATGTCTCTTAAAATTCCTGATTTTAGAAGCTCTGAAAAAGCATTCCAAACTATAAGTCAAGTTTCTGGACGTTCAGGAAGAGCCGATTTAAGTGGAAAAGTAATACTTCAAGCTTACGATGTAGATCACTATGCAATAAAGCATGCTGTAAAACATGATTTTGAAGGTTTTTATAATGATGAAATAAGAATAAGACAGGCTTTTAACTACGTACCATTTGATAATATGATAAGCGTAGTTATATCTGGTAAAAATGAAAAGAAAGTTATAAATAATATACAAAAGCTTTATGATTCTATAGTTTATCTTCTTAGAAAAAAGGGGTATGATTCTTTTGATTTTATATTAGGGCCGAATCCATGTATTATATCAAAGATAAATCAAAACTATAGATGGCAAATACTTGCTAAGGATTTAGATATTGAAATAAAACTGTTAAAGGGTATAATAAAGTATATATGTATACAAAAAAGAGAATTTATATTTGATAATGATATAAATATAAGTATAGATATAAATCCATTTAATATATTATAGGGAGGAAATTCAAATGGCACTTAGGAATATAAGAGAAGATGGAGACGAGGTTTTAAGAAAAAAGTCAAGAAAAATTGACAAAATAGATTCTAAGATAATAACATTACTTGATGATATGGCAGAAACTATGAATCATGCAGATGGAGTAGGCCTTGCAGCTCCTCAAGTTGGAATATTAAAAAGAGTTGTAGTGATAGATGTAGGAGATGGATTAATAGAACTTATAAATCCTGAAATAATAGAAGCGTCTGGGAAACAATCTGATGATGAGGGATGCTTAAGCGTTCCAGGGAAGTTTGGTAAAGTAACTAGACCAGATAATGTAAAGGTTAGAGCTTTCAATAGAAATGGAAAGGAATTTATAATAGAAGGAAAAGGATTATTGGCTAGAGCACTTTGCCATGAAATTGATCATTTGGAAGGTATTTTATTTACTGATAAAGTAGAAGGTAAACTTCAAGGATAATTAAAGAGGTGAAATAGATGAAGGTAGTATTTATGGGAACACCAGATTTTGCAGTACCATCGTTAAAGGTGTTGATAGAGGAAGGTTTCGATGTTGTTTCGGTAATAACTCAACCAGATAAACCAAAAGGAAGAGGAAAGAAAATGAGTATGCCACCTGTTAAAGAGGAGGCACTAAAGTATGGAATACAAATACATCAACCTAAAAGGGTGAAGTCAGAAGAATTTGTATCTATATTAAAAGATATGAATCCAGATATTATAATAGTTGTTGCATTTGGACAAATACTTTCAAAAGAAATACTTGATATACCTAAGTATGGGTGTATAAACGTCCATGGATCTTTGTTACCAGAGTATAGAGGAGCGGCACCTATAAACTGGGTTGTTATAAACGGAGAAAAAACTACAGGTATTACAACTATGTATATGGATGAAGGACTAGATACAGGAGATATGATATTAAAAGCAAAGCTTGATATAGGGGAAAATGAAACTGCAGGTGAACTTTATGATAGAATGTGCACACTCGGAGGAGAAGTATTAAGAGATACTTTAAAATTAATAAAAGATAATAATTTAAAAAGAGAAAAGCAAGATGACTCAAAATCTAGTTATGCTCCTATAATGGACAAAAGTCTTGGTAATATAAAATGGGATGATAAGTGTGAGAATATATTCAATTTGATAAGAGGAACTAATCCATGGCCAAGTGCATTTACAAAGTATAATGGAGATACTATGAAAATATGGTCATCAAAGGTGCTTGAATCAACTTCAGATAAATCACCTGGCACTATATTGGATATAACGCAAGAAGGAATCGAAGTATCAACAGGTACTACTAATTTGCTTATAAAAGAAATTCAAATGCCTGGTAAAAAAAGGGTTAAAGTTAAAGATTATATAAGAGGAAATCAAATAGATAAGACATTAGTACTGGGTGAATAATATGAATAATGAAAAAAAATTCATATATTTAATGAGTGTAATAGCTTTATTTTTTGCATTATTATATAAACTGGTTAACTTTGTTGTTTATAGTCAGGATATGAAGTTTGTAAATATAAGTATTATACTATTGAATATGCTACTTATGATAATAATAAGTATAATAATATTATCATCAATAGTCTCATACTTTATATTAAAAAATAAGAAAATAAATAAAAATATAATGAAAATTAATTTGAAAATAGTAAACGCAATGTATCCTCTTATAATAGTTACTACTAAAATATTCAGTATCCCTAAAAATGATATTAGAAGGGTATATGTTACTTTAAATAATAATTATATATACTCTAATAAATACAACTTTAAAGCAGAGGATATAATGCTTATAACACCTCATTGCATACAAAAAAACTTTTGTAAACATAAGGTTACAAACGATATAGAAAATTGTAGGAAATGCGGGCAGTGTAATGTAGAAGATTTGGTTAAATTAAAGCAAAAATACAATGTGAAGGCATTTGTTGCAACTGGCGGGACTCTTGCTAGAAAGATAATAATACAGAACAAACCAAAAGCTGTAATAGCTATTGCTTGTGAGAGAGACTTAACCAGTGGCATACAGGATGTATCTAAGTTTCAAGTAATAGGTATATTAAACAAAAGACCAAATGGACCTTGTTTTAATACAGAAATAGATATTGAAGATGTAGAAGAGGCCATTAAATTTTTCTTAGGAGGTAATTAGTATGTATCCTTATTATTATGGATTTGATCCAACTATGATATTATTAATTCCAGCTATGTTACTTGCAATGTATGCTCAAACTAAGGTTCAAACAACGTTTAATAAATATTTAAAAGTATACAGTCAAAAAGGATATACGGGAGCTCAAGTAGCTAGATATATATTAGATAAAAATGGGCTTAGGAATGTAGATATAGAATTGGCTAGTGGAAGACTTAGTGATCACTATGATCCAAGAAGCAAAGTCTTAAGGCTTTCAAATGATGTATACCATGGAACTTCTATAGCTTCTGTTTCAGTAGCAGCACATGAAGTAGGTCATGCAATACAGCATGGAGAAGAATATTTTCCTCTGACATTTAGGAATAACTTGGTTCCTATAGTGAATATAAGTTCATCTATGTCTTGGATATTTATAATGCTTGGGTTTTTAGTTACACCTTCATTATTAAAGATTGGAATACTTTTGTTTTCTGGTGCTGTATTATTTCAGGTAGTAACACTTCCTGTTGAATTTAATGCATCATCAAGAGCAATAGATCAATTAGTTACTAATAGCTTAATAACAACTGAAGAAAGTAAATATAGTAAGAAAGTGTTAGATGCAGCGGCACTTACTTATATAGCAGCGGCAGCTAGTGCGATACTTCAATTAGTTAGATTAGTAATTTTAAGTAATAGTAGAGACGATTAAAAACAAATCCTGTAGTGAGTTTTAAAAAAAGTCTACCTTTAGAATTTTTCAAAGGAAGGCTTTTTTACTCTATAGTATATTATAAAATCTTGAATTTGCAGATAATATTAATAGAAGAACTAAACTTGTAACTATTTTAAATAACAGAGTTGGTCGATATGAGTCAGTGCGTAGTGGATAGATGGATTTTAAAGGAGAGAATAATATGAAAAGTAGTAGAGAAGTAGCACTTAATGCTATATATGATATAGAAAATAATGGATTATACTCTAATTTAGGAGTTAATAAGCATTTAAGAGATAGTAACTTAAAAGATATTGATAGAGGGTTTTGTACAGAACTTATATATGGTGTTACGGAAAATAAGTATTTTTTAAACTATGTAATAGATAAATTTTCAAAAATAAAAGCTAAGAAATTATCTCCTCATGTTAGAAATATTCTTCAAATGGGAATATATCAGATATTATTTTTAGATAGCACAAAAGATTTTGCAGCTGTAAATGAAAGTGTAAATTTATCTAAAAAATACTGCAAAAAGGCATCGGGGTTCGTTAATGGGGTACTTAGAAATGTTGTTAGAAATCAAACTGATATAAAATATCCTGATAAAGACAAAGATATAGTAAAGTATTTATCTATAAAATACTCTTACGAAGAATGGATTATTAAGAATTGGATAGATAAATTTGGGCAAGATTTTACTGAGAAGCTTGTTGAAGAAAATAACGAAAGACCAGAATTATATCTAAGAACCAATGAACTAAAAATATCAAGAGAAAATTTAATTAAAAAATTTCAAGAACAAGGAGTAGAATGTGAATCAGTTAAATTAGTTAAAGAAGCTATAAAAGTAAAGAGCCTTAAAAATATAGAAAATAACGAACTATTTAAAAGAGGCTATTTTCAAATTCAAGATATAAGCTCTATGATGATAGGCCATGTTATAAATCCAAGTGAAAATGATAATATATTGGATGTGTGTTCTGCACCAGGCGGAAAAACTACACATTTAGCTACTTTAATGAAGAATAATGGAAAAGTTGTAGCTAGAGATATATTCGATCATAAATTAAAGCTTATAAAAGAAAATACAAAAAGACTGGGTCTTAATAACGTAGAAATACAAAAAAATGATGCTACAAAACTGGACGAGGATAGTATAGAAAAATTTGACACAGTATTAGTAGATGCTCCTTGTTCTGGATTTGGTATAATAAGAAGAAAACCAGAAATAAAATATAAAAAGAAAAAAGATTTAGAGAATATACCTCAAATTCAGAAAAAGATAATTCAAAATAGCTCTGAATATGTAAAAAAAGGTGGATTATTAATATATAGTACATGTACAATAGAAGATAGAGAGAATATAGATATAGTAAATGAATTTTTAGAACTAAATAATAATTTTAAACTTGAGCCAATAGAAAATATAAATGTTGATTTAGAAAATCAAGAAGATGGATATATAAAGCTGTATCCTAATATACACAGTATGGATGGATTTTTTATAGCTAAATTAAGAAGGATAAGGTAGTGATTTAAATGGACAAGGTATGCTTAAAATCTTTAACTGAAAATGATATGAAGGAATTTATGAAGGAAATAGGAGAAAAATCATTTAGGGCAAATCAAATTTTTAGCTGGATATATAAAGAAATAGATTCTATAGAGGATATGAGTAATATTTCTAAGGATTTAAGAAAAAAACTATCTGATAAATCAAATCTTGGAAAACTAGAGATATACAAAAAGTTTGAATCCAAAATAGATGGAACTATAAAATATCTGTTTGCGCTTGAAGATAAAAATATAATAGAAAGTGTTATGATGAAGTATGAACATGGAGTATCTGTTTGTATATCAACTCAGGTTGGTTGCAGAATGGGATGTAATTTCTGTGCATCTACAATAGATGGATTGGAAAGAAATTTACAACCGTGGGAAATATTAGATCAAGTTCTTCAAATACAAAAAGATATTAAAACTAGAGTATCGAATATTGTATTAATGGGAAGTGGAGAACCTTTTGATAATTTCGAAAATGTCAAAAAGTTTTTAGAAATAGTAAATGAGAAAAACGGTCTTAATATAGGATATAGACATATAACTCTTTCTACTTGTGGAATAGTGCCTAAAATATATGAACTTGCTGATATGCAAATTCCTATAAACTTGGCTATATCACTTCATGCAGCAGATGAAAATACTAGAAGAGAGATAATGCCAATAGCAAAATCATATACTATAGATGAAATTATTAAGGCTTGTAAATATTATATACAAAAAACAAATAGAAGAATTACATTTGAATATTCACTTATAAAGGGAATTAATGATAAAAAAGAAGATGCAAAGCTTTTAGGAAATAAATTAAAGGGAATTTTATGTCATGTGAATTTAATACCTATAAACAAAGTTGAAGAAAGAAGTTATGAAAAACCAGATAAAAATTATATATATAAATTTAAAGAGAACTTGAAACAATCCGGAATTAATTGTACTATAAGAAGAGAAATGGGAAGCGATATTAAGGGAGCTTGTGGACAATTGAGAAGAAAACATTTGAACAAAGATGAAAATAAAGATATGAAACTTTAAGGGTCGCTTGATTGGGGTGTGATTTTATGAAATATCATATTTTATCTGATATAGGAAATAAAAGAAAGCAAAATGAAGATTTTTGTGGCTATGAGATAATAGAACATGATGGTCAAAAAATTGGAGTATTTGCCATAGCAGACGGAATGGGTGGTCATAAAAAAGGAGAAGTAGCTAGTAAATTAGCTGTAGAAAATATACTTTACTTTATGAAAAAAAATTTAATAAATGTGAATTTTGATAATTATATAGAGGTTAAATATATATTAAGGCAAGCTTATAAATATGTTAATGCTATAGTATACAAAACCTCTTTATATGAAGAAGAATTTAAGGGTATGGGGACTACGCTGACTACTGCTATAATTTATAAAAAAGATTTGTATATAGCCAATATAGGGGACAGTAGGTGTTATTTGTTTACTAATGGAGATATAAAAAAAGTTACAAAGGATAATTCTCTAGTTCAAGAACTTATAGATGAAGGTGCTATAACAGAGACAGAAGCTCTTGCTCATCCTCAAAGAAATGTAATAACAAGAGCAATAGGTACAGATGAATTTATAAAAATAGATTTCTATAAAGAAATATTAGAAAAAGATAACAAGATAATATTGGCAACCGATGGACTTACAAGTTCTGTAACTATAGAGGATATGAATAATATATTAATAAACAACAATGATTTAGAAGAATGTTGTAGTAAGATGATAGACATGGCAAAGCAAAATGGAAGTAAAGATAATATATCAGTTATATGCATAACAATTTGAACAGAGAGTTGGTGATAAAGCTTATGAAGAAGATGCTTAATAATAGGTATGAGATATTAGATAAAATAGGCGATGGAGGAATGGCATTTGTATATAAAGCTAGGTGTACTATTTTAAATAGGGTTGTAGCTATCAAAGTTTTAAGACCGGAATTTAGTGATGATGAAGAATTTCTTTTAAAATTTAAGAATGAAGCACTGGCATCGGCAGGTCTTGCTCATCCAAATATCGTTAATATATACGATGTAGGACAGGATGAGGATATAAATTATATAGTAATGGAATATGTAGATGGTATGAACCTTAAAGATTTGATAAAGAAAAAAGGAGCACTAGACTATTCTTATGCACTTGATATAATGAAACAAATAGCCATGGCTTTAAATCAAGCACATAAAAATGGGATAGTACATAGAGATATAAAGCCTCATAATATTTTGATATCAAAAGATAATTTAGCAAAGGTTGCTGATTTTGGTATAGCCAAAGCCACTACTAGCTCAACTATAACAGTAGTTGGTAATGTAATCGGATCTGTTCATTATTTCTCTCCTGAACAAGCTCGAGGTGGCTATATAGATAAAACCTCAGATCTATATTCGCTTGGTATAGTTCTATATGAAATGTTAGCAGGAAAGGTTCCATTTAAAGGAGATACACCTGTAAATATAGCATTAAAACATATAAACGAAGATATAGATTTTGAAAAGGATATACCAACGGATATACCAAAAGATATAAAGGGTCTATTATACAAATTAACTCAAAAAAAACAATCAGATAGATATCAAAATGCATATGAATTAATAAATGATATAGAACATATAGAGAATAATATAGAACTTGATTTTGAAGAAGATTATGAGCTTTATCATACGCAGAAGCTAGATTCTTTAAATGAAGAATTAAAAGCTAGTATATCTAAAGAAATTAAAGAAGAAGGTGCTAATACTAACATGAGAAAGAAATCAAAAAATAAAATTAGCAGTAAGAAGAAGATGACTATTTTAGGTGTTTTGTTTGCACTTATACTATCTTTTTCAATTACATTTATTGCATATAACTTAAAGGACTTATTTATTACAAAAAATTATGAAATGCCAGATTTTGAAAATAACACACTTGAGGATGCTACTAGTAGACTTGAAAGTATAGGGGTTAGTGTTCAAGTTAGAAATGAACTATATGATTCAGCAGTAGAAAAAAATCATATAATAGATCAGATTCCAGCAGCAGGTAGTTCAATTAGGAAGGGACAAACTGTTAAATTTGATGTAAGTAAGGGTGGAGAGCCTGTAACTGTCCCTAACTTAGTTAGAAAGACACTCGATAGTGCGGAGAACATACTAAAAGAAAGTGACTTGAAAGAGGGAGTTATAGACTATGAATTTAGCTCATTACCTGAAGGAACTATAATAAGTCAAAAACCAAGAGCGTTTACAGAGGTAGAGGAAGGAACTGGTATAGATTTTATAGTAAGTAAGGGAGAAGAAGTAAAATTAGTTAGAGTACCGGATTTAGTTGGAAAGACTTTGGAAGATGCTAGAATATTACTAGTTGATTTAGGAATAGGGAAGATAAAATATGAAGAAAATAAAAATAAAAAAGAAGGTGTGATACTTAATCAAAGTCTAAAAGGTGGACAACATGTAGAAGAAGGTAAAAAAATAGACTTAATAGTAAATGAATATAAAGAAGAAAAAGTAGAAGAACCTTCTAAGAAGATTATAGAAAAACAAATATCATTTGCATTATCAGAAGAAGAGCAAACTGTAAGGGTTGTAGTAAAAGAAGGAAATGGTGCAAAGGCTATATATGATAAAACTATAAACGTACAAGAATCAGGGAATATGATAACAGTTCCTATTCAAGGATATGAAGGAGAAACGAAAGAATACGAAATATATGTAGATAATGCTTTTTATGCTAAAACAACGGCTGAATTTAAATAAAAGGAGAGAATTATGTTAAATGGTAGGATAACAAAAGGTATAGGTGGGTTTTATTATATAGATACAAGTAATGGTATATATGAATGTAAGGCTAGAGGTATATTTAGAAAGAAGAAGATAACACCTCTAGTAGGTGATTTAGTAGATATATCAATAGTAAATGAAGAAGAAAAAAAAGGAGTAATAGAGGATATCAAAAAAAGAGAAACCGAATTGATAAGACCTCCTATAGCAAATGTAAACAAAGCTATAATAGTATTCAGTATCAAAAACCCACAACCGCATTTTTCTCTTTTAGATAGATTTATAGTTTTAGCTGAGAAAGAAGGATTAGAAGTAGTCATAGTTATTAGTAAAATAGATTTAGATGAAGAACAAGAATATGAAAATGTAAAAAGAATATATAATAATGCGGGATATAAAGTAATTTCTATTAGTAAAAAAAAGGATATAAATATAGAACTTGTAAAAGATGAAATAAAAGATAGTATAGTAGTATTTGCTGGGCCATCTGGAGTTGGAAAATCTAGCCTTTTAAATAAGATAGATCCAAATCTAAGTCTTGAAACTGGAAGCATAAGTGAAAAGATAAAAAGAGGAAAACATACAACAAGGTATGCACAGCTTTTAAAATTAGAAGATGGTGGTATGGTTGCTGATACACCTGGATTTAGTTCTTTAACATTAGATTGTATAGAAGAACAAGATTTAAAGGACTATTTTATAGAGTTTGATGATTATGCTAATGATTGTAAGTTCTATAGAAACTGTCTACATGAAAATGAACCAAACTGTGCCGTTAAGAATGCTCTTGAAGAAGGAAAAATAACTAATCAAAGATATGATAGTTACTTACAGCTATTAAATGAAATAAGAAAAAAAAATAGGAGGTACTAAAATATGATAAAATTAGCTCCATCAATACTTTCAGCAGATTTTGCAAAATTACTAGATGACATTAAAAAAGTAGAAAATGCAGGGTGTGAGTACTTACACATAGATGTAATGGATGGACATTTTGTACCTAACATTACATTAGGTCCTGGTATAGTGAAAAGCTTGAGAAAAGATGTAGATATGGTGTTTGATGTGCATCTTATGATTGAAAATCCTGATAATTATATACAAGATTTTGTAAATGTTGGTGCGGATATAATAACAGTCCACCAAGAAGCTTGTACACATCTTCATAGAACGATACAAAATATAAAATCAATGGGTGTTAAAGCTTGTGTATCCTTAAATCCTGCAACACCTGTTGAAACGATAAAGCATGTTATAGACGATCTTGATATGGTTCTTATAATGACTGTTAACCCTGGATTTGGAGGACAATCATTTATAGATGGTATGATTGATAAAATAAAAGAGGTTAGAGATCTTGCAAATGAGAGAAATCTTAACATTGAAATACAGGTTGATGGAGGAATGAAGCCAAGTAATGTACATAAAGCTGTAAAGGCTGGAGCAAATGTTATTGTTGCGGGATCTGCTATATTTGGTAGTGAAAATATAAATAAGACTGTGCAAGAGTTTAGATCAAACTCAGTGCTTTAGGAAGTGATTTATTGAAGTCTTTAGTAATAGCAAATGGAAGTATGGATGATTATGATTTTTATAAAAATATAATAAAAGAGAATTACGATTGTATAATATGCGCAGATGGAGCCTCCAATCATGCATACAATATGAATATAACTCCGGATATTATAATAGGGGACCTTGATTCTATAGATGATAAAGTAAAAAAACATTTTATAGATAAGAATATAGAATTCAATAAGTTTCCATCTAAAAAAGACAAAACAGATACAGAAATATGTATAGACTACGCCATAGATATAGGGTCAAAAAAAATAGATTTTATAGGCGTTTTGGGAAATCGTATGGACCATTCTCTTGCAAATATAAATATTTTATACTCCCTTTTGAAAAAAGGTATTAAATCTAGAATAATAAATGAAAACAACGAGATCTATATTACTGATAACAAAATACAAATCACAGGTAAAAAAGGTGATATTGTATCTGTTGTTCCAATATACTCAGATGTGTTAGGGGTTACTTTAAAAGGACTTGAGTATCCACTTAATAACTATAACTTAAAATTTTCAGCATCAATAGGAGTATCGAATATAATGTTAGATGATAAATGTGAAATAAGTCTTAAAAGTGGATGTGTGTTGGTTATAAAGTCTAGAGATTAATAATTAAATTTACTTAAATATAAAAAATACTTATTAAAGAAATTTAATAAGTATTTTTTGTGTCAATTTTATATAAAGTTGAATACACTATATATATGAAGATATAATGAGGTGGGTGTAATGAGAAGGTGTACAAAACATTTGGTTGGATTGATATGCATAGCGGTGGGACTTAGCATTATTTTATCTCTAGTTTTACCGAATTGGTTGTGGATGAGTTGTTTTGCAACGGTACTTATTGTAACAGGTTGTATTTGCTTTAAATAGGGGGTATATATTATGAAAATAGTGGCAATAAAACTTCCAAAATTTCTATCAGCAATAGTAAAATTCTTTATAAGAAAGAAATAAACAAAAAACCATTTTATAATGGTTTTTTTGTATGCATTAATTATTCTTCTATTGATAATAAATAGAAGAATATGTTAAGATTAATCTAAAAAATACATGGAGGAACATATGATAAAGGATAACAAAAAATTTATAGAAAAGTATATAATAGTGTTAATAGGACTTCTTATATTGGGTTTTGTGTATATAAATACAGCTAGTATATCAAATGGTTTTAGTAAGTTGCTTAGTATACTGAAGCCGTTTTTTATAGCTTTTTTTATAGCATACATATTCGACTCAATAATAATGTTTTTAAAAGATAAGTTTAAAATAAAAAATGGGATAGCTATACTTATAGTATATAGTGCTTTTGTACTTATAATGATAGTTATGGTCATAATAGTTATACCGGTAGTGGTTAAAAGTATAGTACAGATAATAAATGATATGCCTAACTATGTAGATAATTTGCTTAGTTTTGTAAATAATATAGACATTAATATATTAAATGAAATTGAAAAATACGTAGATAAGAATTCGATAGGGAATTTACAAAAAATATCTAAGGCTATGAATTATTTTTTAAATAATTTCTTAATATTCATAACAAATATAGGATCGGCTGTGGTAACTATATCTTTTAGTTTGATAATATCTGTTTATATGTTAATTGAAAAAGAATCTTTAAAATCACTTGGAGCTAAGATGGTTAAGAAAATATTAAAAGAAGATAGATGTATAGAATTTATAGAATTTAGTAAAAAAGCAAATGTTATATTCTCAAGTTTTTTAACAGGACTTATAGTTCAGTCTTCAATATTAGGAACACTGTGTTTTATAGGATTTCTAATTTTGAAGATAAAGTATTCACTTTTGTTAGCGGTTATAATAGCTTGTACGAATGTAATACCTTATATAGGACCGTTCATAGGTGCAACACCTGCTGTTATAGTTACGCTTTTCTATGCTCCTATGAAGGCGTTGTGGGTATGTGCACTTATACTGATTCTTCAACAAGTAGATGCAAATATAGTTGGACCTAAAATTATGGGAAATTATATTGGGTTGTCTCCGTTTTGGATAATATTCACAATAGCTGTGGGGGGTGGGTTCTTTGGAATAATGGGAATGATATTTTCAGTCCCAGTGGCAGCTATAATAAAAATAATATTTAGTGAAACTTTTAAATTAGATAAATAAAATTCGTCTACTCGCTAACGCGGTGACTCATGTCGCCAACGATCCTTACAGGCTCTGTTGCTTAAAATTCACATGCGTTCATAGCGCCAATAAGTCTCACGACTCTGTTGCTTAAAAATAGTTTGTATTTTCGTTTTTTATCAATGATATCTAGAGTTTGAAAATTATAATTTATTTAGAAATAAAAAAAAGCCGAACAAATTTGTTCGGCTTTTTTATAAGAGATAAAAGATGCTTAAACAGGCAACTTTCATTATTAAACTAGACAGCTCTTTCTACGCTACCAGAACGTAAACATCTTGTACAAACGTTTAATCTCTTTGGAGTACCATCAACTATAGCTCTAACTTTTCTTAAGTTTGGAGACCAAGTTCTTTTATTATGACGGTTTGAGTGACTCACTGTATTACCAGAAACCTTACCTTTTCCGCAAACTGAACAAACTCTTGCCATGATTAACACCTCCTTCAAACCTTTATCATTGGCATTAAAAACATAATTATATTATCATATTAAGTTAACTTTTGCAAGTTAAATGTTATATTTGTATTGAATATATGAAACATATAATATAAAATATATTATACATATAATATTCAATAAAGTATATATATAATATAAAAAAATATTAATAAAAAAATATAATTATTATGTAGGGGGTAAAAAATGAGTGGAACAATTGCCAATAAATATGGTAATATCTATATTGATAAAGAAGTTATAGCTAAAATTGCATCTCAAGTATCTACAGAGTGCTATGGAATTGTTGGATTTAGTTATAAGTCTAAAGTAGATGGATTGGTTGAACTTTTAAAAAAAGAAAACATGAGTAATGGAGTAAAAGTTGAGATAGAAGAAGATGCAGTTAGTATAGAATTATTTGTTATTATACAATATGGAACGAAAATATCTGTTGTGGCAGACAATATAATAGATAGAGTTAAATATACTGTGGAAAAAATGACATCTCTTAAAGTGAGAAAAATAGATATAAATGTACAAGGAGTCAGAGTAAACAAATAGTCAGGAGGTAGCAAATTGAAAGTAGAATATATAAATGCAAAGCTCTTTAGGCAGATGGTATTATCGGGCGCTAATAATTTGCAAAATCATAAAGAGCTTGTGGATAAGCTAAACGTATTTCCGGTACCAGATGGAGATACTGGTACTAACATGTCTCTTACAATACAATCAGCTGTAATGGAAGTAATGAAGGAATCTAATACTACTATTAAAGAAATAGGAAAAGCCGCTTCTAAAGGGTCTTTAATGGGAGCTAGAGGAAACTCTGGGGTTATATTATCTCAGCTATTAAGGGGATTTGCAAAAGCTATAGAGGATAAGGAAAAATTAGATACAAAGGATTTAGCAAATGCACTAAAGCAGGGCTCAGATACTGCATATAAAGCAGTAATAAAACCTATAGAAGGAACAATACTTACAGTTGCAAGAGAAACTGGAGATTTTGCAATTAAGATATGTCAAAAGGAAAAAGATATAAAGAAATTTATGGAAAAAGTATTAGGAGAAGCTAATCGCTCTTTAGAAAATACTCCAAACCTTCTTAAAAATTTAAAGGAAGCTGGAGTTGTAGACTCTGGTGGAAAAGGATTGGTTTGCATACTAGAGGGAGCGTATAAAGCTTTCATAGGAGAATTTGTAGAAAGAAATATTCAGTTTAGCGAAGTCCAAGAAGTAAGTAAGAATACAGAAATATCTACTGATGATATTAAGTTTGCTTATTGTACTGAGTTTATACTTGATACGGACAAAATAGATGATTCTAAAATGAAGAACCTTATACAAAATCATGGAGATAGCTTAATAGTTGTTGGAGATGATTCTTTAATAAAAGTTCATATACATACTAATAATCCTGGTATTGTTTTACAAGAAGCTATAAAGTATGGTCAATTGGACAAAATAAAAATAGATAATATGAAGATTCAACATAAAAATATATTAGTTGAAGATGATTACGTAAGAGAAGAATCTAAGGAAATGAAAGAGTATGGTTTTATATCTATAGCTATGGGATCTGGAATAACTTCAATATTTAAAGATTTCGGAGTAGACTATGTAATAGAGGGTGGTCAGACTATGAACCCGAGTACTGAAGATTTTATTCAAGCTATAGACAATATAAACGCAAACAATATAATTATACTTCCTAATAATAGCAATGTAATAATGGCTGCAAATCAGGCTAAAGAAATATCGGATAAAAATATAATAGTAATACCTTCTAAAACGACTCCACAGGGATTTTCTGCTTTACTTGCATTTAATTCCGAAGCAGATTCTGAATCTAATCAAAAAGCTATGAATTATGCTCTTGAAAATGTTAAGACAGGTCAAATAACATTTGCAGTAAGAGATACTAGTATGAATGATATAGATATAAAAGAAGGCGATATAATAGGTATTGGAGAAGGTAAAATACAAGAAGCCGGAAAAAGTATAAAAGATGTAACATTATCTTTAATAGATAAATTAGTTGATGAGAATAGTGAAATTATAACTTTATTTTATGGTGAAGAATTAAATGAAGATGATACCAATGAATTAAGAAAAGAAATAGAAGAAAAATATGATGATTTAGATGTAGAAGTTTACTGTGGAAATCAACCGCTATATTATTATATAATTTCTGTAGAGTAAAAGTTTATATATTATCATTTTAAGCCATGGATATTAAATTAAATACCATGGCTTAAAAAATGGAGTTTACAAGGTGGTGTAGATGGATTTAAATAAAAACTTACAATACATAAAAGGCGTAGGTCCTAAAAAATATAAAAAATTAAATAAGCTTAACATATACACAGTAAAGGATTTAATATACTATTTTCCAAGACAGTACGAAGATAGAAGTAAATTTAAGAAAATATTTAATCTCCAAAATGAAGAAAAAGTATCTATAAGAGGAATTGTTACAGGATTTGAGAACCATGAGCCTAAAAAGAAGATGATTATAAACAAAATAGAGGTAAGAGATGATACTGGTTATATAAAACTTGTATTTTTTAACCAAAAGTATATAGTCAATAACTTTAAAGTGGGAGATAATATAGTTGCATACGGGAAGGTCAAAAAAGAATATGGAAAAACTGAATTATTAAACTGCGAGATAGAGTTTGATACAAAAAAAG
This sequence comes from Tepidibacter mesophilus, assembly GCF_002724055.1. Classification (GTDB taxonomy): domain Bacteria; phylum Bacillota; class Clostridia; order Peptostreptococcales; family Peptostreptococcaceae; genus Tepidibacter_A; species Tepidibacter_A mesophilus. Next base: position 228,675 of record NZ_BDQY01000002.1, read on the forward strand.
TAAGTTCTATAGGAAAAATAATTCCTATATATCCTTTGACCTATGGTGTTTCAAATAAAGAATTGATGAATATAATGCAGAGTGTATTAAATGATGAGAACTTAAAAATAGATGAATATATTCCAAAAAATATTGTAGATAAAAACAAACTTTGCGATATAAACTTTGCTATAAAAAATATTCATAGGCCTGAAAATATACAAAACCTAAAAGTGGCTTTATATAGACTTGTATATGAAGAGTTTTTAATACTTCAATTAGGATTATTATATTTGAAAAGCGGAGTAGTAGACAAAGAGGGAATAAAATTTGAGAAAAAGGATAGACTTGAAGAAATTATAAAATCCCTTCCGTTTTCACTAACTAATGCTCAAAGAAGATCTCTTGAAGATATAATGAATGATATGAGCTCTAACAAGGTTATGAATAGACTTGTTCAAGGAGATGTGGGATCTGGAAAAACAGTAGTAGCCCTGTTGAGTCTTGCAAATGCAGTTTTAAACTCGTATCAAGCAGCTATGATGGCTCCAACTGAAATATTGGCAGAACAACATTTTAACTCACTCAAAGAAATACTATCTAAATTCGATATAAATATAGGATTACTGGTAGGAAGTCTTACCAAAAAACAAAAAATGGATATTTTAAACAAAACTAAAGAAGGCGAAATAGACATATTAATAGGAACACATGCTCTTATAGAGGATGGAGTTGAATTCAAAAAACTTGGAATTGTTATAACGGATGAACAACATAGATTCGGAGTAAGGCAAAGAAATAAGTTATCCGAAAAAGGAGACAACCCTCATATACTAGTTATGACTGCAACACCTATACCTAGAACCTTAGCACTTATACTTTATGGAGATCTTGATATATCTATAATAGATGAACTTCCTCCTGGAAGGCAGATTATAGACACTTTTGCTATTGCCAAAGAAAAAAGACTCAGAGCATATAATTTTGTCAGAAGCCAGGTAGAACTTGGAAGACAGGTTTATATAGTATGTCCTTTGGTTGAAGAATCAGAAGTAATAAAAGCAAAAGCGGCAGTTGATTTAGTAGAAGAGTTAAAAACAGAACATTTTCCGGATTTAAAATTAGAGCTTTTACATGGAAAAATGAAAGCCTGTGATAAAGATGAAATAATGAAAAAATTCAAAAATGGGGAAGTAGATATACTAGTATCAACAACGGTTATAGAGGTTGGAGTAAATGTTCCAAATGCTACACTAATGATCATAGAAAATGCCGAAAGATTTGGACTAGCGCAGTTACACCAACTAAGAGGAAGGGTTGGAAGAGGAGAACATAAATCTTTTTGTATACTTATATATGGATCAAAGAATGAAGTTACATTTGAGAGAATGAAAACAATGGAACAAACAACAGATGGGTTTAAAATATCTGAGAAGGATTTAGAAATAAGAGGACCTGGAGAATTTTTTGGGACAAGACAACATGGTCTTCCAGAACTAAAAATAGCTAATATATTTAAACATATAAAAATACTAAAAGAAGCACAAAAAGAAGCACAAAATATAATAAAAGAAGATGAAAAGTTAAATCTTGATAAAAATAAAACACTAAAAAGAGAAATAATAAATAAATTTGAGGAAAAATTAAATGACATAACACTAAATTAAAAAGGAGAGTTAATATGAGAGTTATTTCTGGAAGTGCTAGGGGATTAAAACTTAAATCTCCTAAAAACATGGATGTAAGACCTACTACTGATAGAGTTAAGGAATCGGTATTTAATATTATAAGTGATAAAGTTATGGATAGCTTTGTTCTAGATCTATTTTCTGGAACGGGATCGCTTGGTATAGAAGCTTTATCAAGAGGATCTGAAAGAGCTACATTTGTGGATGCAAGTAAATCTAGCATGGAAATAATAAAAGAAAACATACAAAAGGCTAGGGTCAATGATAAAAGTGAATTGATATTATCTGATAGTATAAGTGCTGTAAATAAATTAGGTGTTAGAAGAGATAAATTTGATATAATATTTATGGATCCACCATATTTAAAAAACTTTATAGAAAAAACATTAATAGAAATAAGTAAAAGAGAAATATTAGAAGAAGATGGAATAATAATAGTAGAACATGATATAAAGGATGAAGTAAAAGATAATATAGAAAAACTTCAAAAATACAGAGAAAAGAAATACGGAAACACAATGATTTCGTTTTTTGCTTGGGAGGATTAGTTATAATGAAAAAAATAGCAGTATATCCAGGTAGTTTTGATCCAATAACTAATGGACATTTAGATATAATAAAAAGAGCATCTAAGCTATTTGATAAATTAATAGTAGCTGTTTTATATAATTCTAGTAAGAATTCTTTATTCACATTTGAAGAAAGAGTAGAACTTATAAAAGAAGTTGTTAAAGATATAGATAATGTAGAGGTAGATAGTTTTACAGGTCTTTTAATAGATTATTGTAATGATAAAAAGGTTAATGCTATAATAAGAGGATTAAGAGCTGTTTCTGATTTTGAATATGAGCTTCAAATGGCTCAAATGAATAGACAATTAAATCAAAATATAGAAACTGTTATACTTACAACTAGTACAAAATACTCTTTTATAAGCTCTTCTTTAATAAAAGAAGTAGGAAAATTTAGAGGAGATATATCGGAATTAGTTCCAAACAATGTATCAAAACAGGTATACAAAAAATTACATGGGGGGGATTAATCTTGGAACTATTAAGACTAATAGAAGAAATAGAAGATTTAGTAGAGGAAAGTTCTGGAATTCCATTTGGGAATAAAGTTTTTGTAGACAAAAAACAGTTTTTAGAAATAATAAAAGAAATAAGACTTCAGCTACCTGATGAAATAAAACAAGCAGAATGGATAAATACAGAAAGACAAAGGATACTAGCAGAAGCTCAACAAGAGGCAGATGCTATAGTTGAAAATACTAAGTCGTACATGCAAGAACAGGTTGAAGAAAGTGAAGTTATAAAAGAAGCTCAAAAACAAGCAGAAAAAATAATACAGCAGGCTCAAAGCACGTCTAAAGAAATAAGAAGAGGCGCAAAAGAATATGCGGATAATATACTTGGAAAAGTTCAATCAGATTTAGAAAATATAACCCAAGTAATAGCAGTTAATAGAGAAGAATTAAAATAGGGAATTATATATTATTTAACTACAAAATGATGGTTATTAAAATATATCTAAATGAGTTAATATTTTAGTAACCATCATTTTAAAATTAAGGAAATATATAATTTTGAATATGTGAATCAATGTGTAACATTAGACGAATTTTTTTTATACCTATTACTAATATATGAAAGTATATATACTAATAAAATAAATACAAAAAATATATTATTATTAAAAGGAATATTAGTAAAAAAATTATCAATGTATATATTATAATAAATAGAATTGTTAAAAGTTTGTATATCTAAACTGTTTTTAAATAAAGGATAAAGAAGAAAACAAAATAAAAATGAATTGACACCATGCAGAAATTTACCAAATATATAAATATGTATATTAACATCAGTGCTAGATAAAAAATTACAACATTGAGCAAGGATTGATATTCCGCTAAAGGATATTATGAATGTACAAAGGCAAATCTTAAATATTAAAGAAGGTCCACTCAATAACGATATATTATTACAACCTATTGTTATCTCGAATAGCCCACTTATAAATGCTTGAATAACTTCAATTGATATATTAAATGGATGAAGAAATACAAATAATATAGAACTTATCAAATCTATGAATTTTAATAAAATAAGTATTTTGAATAATACAGAAAATACTATAACGAATCCACATACTATTAATAGTGTGTTTATTCCATTTCTAACTGAATCTCCAAATATAGAATAAAATCCTTTTTCTTCATTTTCATAAAATAGTATTTTTTTTAACCTATTAAGTATGCTTGTGTTGTTATAAATTTTGATGTCTGATGAAGTATTGTAAAATCTAAATAAAATACCTATGCTCAATGCTCCTATATAGTGGCATAAAAGTATGAAGTAACCTATTTTGGCATTGTTAAACATACCTATTCCAACAGAACCCACTATGAATAATGGACCCGATGTAGAACAAAATGAGGCTAATCTTTGAGCTTCTATTTTTGATATTTCATTGTTGAGTCTAAGATTTGATACAAGTTTTGAACCTATAGGGTATCCAGAGAGTATGGAAATAGCAAATATTAGTGAACTCTTGCCTGGTACATTAAAAAGTATCCGAGATGGCTTTTCTAAGAATACACCTAGAATATCTATAACTTTTAAATTTATTAATAGATTAGCTCCTATTAAAAAAGGAAGAAGTGAAGGAATTAATATATCAATACATATATCCATTCCTACTTGTGCAGCCTCTATAGACTCTTTAGGAAACAAAACTATATTTATTATAAAAAATAAAACTATTATCCCTGGGAGTACAGATTTTAGTAATCTTGAATTTTTCATATAAACGCCTCCAAAACATTAATCTAAGATAATTATATTAAAGTATTTGTTTATGTATGAATTTAAAATAAAGTTAAAATTAAGATGATTTTGTCAAAAAATAATAGTTTAACTAATGAAGTATGATATAATTATAAGAAAAAAGATATATTTATATATAAATACATCTTTGTAAAGAGGTGACAATATATGGGTTCGAAAGTTATAAATCATTTTTTAAATTCGGTTTTAGACATAATGCCTCAATTAGGATTTAGCAATATACAAAAAAAAGATATTTTAGTTAAGGAAAGCAGTATTAAGGTACACGGTGTAATGTTGAATCTAGGCGTTGTGGGAGATATAAAAGGAAATGTAATTTATAATATGAGTGAAAATGATGCAAAAAAGATAGCTTCTAAGATGATGATGGGAATGCCGGTATTAGAATTTGACAATATGGCTCAAAGTGCTATATCTGAATTATCTAATATGCTTACAGCAAAGGCTAGTATAAATCTTGAAAAAGAAGGAATAAATACTAATATATCTACACCTACATTAACTTATGGAAGTGAATTTGAAGTTAAGACTAATACGGATAAAATAGTATCTAGTGAAGTTTTAGTAGATGATATATCTATTAAAGTCAATATTGCTTTTGAGTAAACAAGAAGCAGCTAACATAAATTGTTAGGTGTTTTCTTTTTAGATATAAAATTAAGATTTTATTTGATTTTAGAAAGTATTGATTTGGATATATTTAAAAATGAAGACTTTTCCATGGGTAATATGATATAATTTTAAAAAATATACTTATATACATTAATTTAACATTTGAAATAAAAGAATAGAAAGAGGTTATGAGTGTGATGTTAACAAAAGTAAATGAAGATATACAAAAAACTTGTGAAAATATATCGAAGTTACTAGATGTTGAGGTTACTTTAGTTGACTCTAATTTAGTTAGAATAGCTGGAACTGGAGAATTTAAACAAAAAATCGGTACCAGTATAGATAAAAATTCTATATACTCTCATGTTTTGGAAACTGGAGAAGTATACATTATGGATGAAAAATATGATAGTGAAAAATGTGTACAATGCAATCAAAGATATTACTGTAAAGAAATTGCAGATATATGTTGTCCTATTCAAATTGATGATGTTGTAATAGGAGTAATAGGGCTTGTAGCTTTTGATGAAAATCAAAGAAACATGATGCTTTTAAAAAAGAGTGAGCTAATGCTTTTTATATCAAATATAGCTGATTTGATGTCTTTAAAACTTAAGGGAATAGATAATGTTGATTATCAAAATGATAAAATAAGTTCTTTTGAAGAGCTAGAAAAAAAAGAAATTTTAAAAGCTATAAAAAAGTATGGAAACAATACAGATGGAATGAAAAAAACAGCAGATGCTTTGAATATAGGGATAGCTACTCTTTATAGAAAAATAAAAAAGTATGATATAAAGTAAAAAATTAAATCCGATTCAAAAGCTGTGAAATTCTTATTTTTCAGATAAAATAATTAATGTACAGTTTATATAGAAAATGAAGTTCATAAATGAATATATACTTGTACTTAAGGACAAAATTAGTAATAAGTATATTATTATGGATTTAATTATTCAAATAAACTGGAGGAATAAAATTTTGAACAAAGATGTTTTATCTGAAAAACAAGGCATATTTATAATTATATTGTTTTTAATAGCTACATCTACAAATATAATAACAGGTTCAAGTGGGAAAAATGATTTGTGGATGGTTATAATACTAGGATTTTTAGCTACTTTACCAATAGCTATGATATGTGCTAGGTTATGTGATCTATTTCCTGGGAAAGACTTATACGATATATCATTAATTTGCTATGGAAAAACTTTCGGAAAGTTTATGATATTCATATATATAATCTACTGTATTCATGTAGAATTATACGTTATATTAGATTATGCTTTTTTTGTTAATATAGTTGCGGCTTCAGATACTCCTAAGATAGTATCAGTTATAATACTTATGTTATTAGGAAACTGGATTATAAGATATAAAAATGAAATATTAGCCAATTGGTCTAAATTTTTTTTTATATTTTTTATATTTTATATATTCTTAGGTATAGCTTTTATGATTCCTGATATGAATGTACAAAATCTATTCCCTGTACTTTATAACGGAGTAGGTCCTATTATAAAGGCTACTTTTGGAGTTGTTTCATTTCCATTTGCTCAAATAATAGTGTTTACCATATATTGTTCTGGATTTGAAAAAAATGCATCGGCATGGAAAATATATATTATAAGTTTAGCAGTCGGTGCACTTCTTATATTGATGAATTCTGTTGCTGGACTTATGGTTTTGGGTGCTGATGGTATAAATTCTACATATTTTTCTTCTTATGATGCATTTGCTAGAATTAATATAGGTAATTTTATTCAACGATTTGAAAGTTTATCAGCCATTATATATACATTAGGAGTTTTTATGAAATCTAGTATATATTTATTATGTATTACAAAAGGTATTGGGAAGTTGTTTGATTTTGAAGAATACAATTTTATAACTACTTTATCATGTTTGATTATAATCAATATGTCTAACATTTTACACAAAAATGTAGAGGATAATTTCCATTGGATTTTCAATATATTTCCTTATTATTCATTTTTGTTTCAGGGAATACTGCCTATTTTTATATGGGTAAGTGCTGAAATTTATATGAAACTTAAGAGTTCTAATACTCGACTTTCTTAACTTTCTATAATTTCTGAATATAGTTTATCAATAAGGGTATTTTAAGTAGTTAGAAATACAGTATGGAATAAAAATCCTATCTGAATTAAGTTTCGTTTGAAAAAAGACTATGGATCATAGTCTTTTTTACATCTTGCTGTATAAATATTAATAAGCGGATAAAAGTATCAATTATACTAAGTGACGAAGTGTATAAAAAATTTGATGGATATATGAATTTGGATTAGAAAGGAACAGTATTATGAAAAAAGTATTGGTTTTGGCTGAAAAACCTTCGGTAGGAAGAGATATAGCCAGAGTTTTAAATTGTAATTTAGATAAAAATGGATATATAGAAGGTGAAAAATACATTATAACATGGGCCTTTGGACATTTAGTTACATTAGCGGCGCCTGAAAATTATGATGAAAAATATAAGTCTTGGAAAATGGAAGATCTACCTATGCTTCCTGAACGATTAAAGTTAGTTACTATAAATAAAACACATAGACAATTTAATACAGTAAAAGAACAGATGAATAGAGAAGATGTAGGTGAAATAGTAATTGCTACTGATGCAGGTCGTGAAGGTGAGTTGGTAGCAAGATGGATAATAGAAAAAACACATGTAAAAAAAAGAATAAAGAGACTCTGGATATCATCTGTTACAGATAAAGCTATAAAAGAAGGTTTTAATAATTTGAAACCTGGAAAAGATTATGAGAACCTTTATAAAAGTGCAACAGCACGTGCAGAATCAGATTGGATTGTGGGAATTAATGCAACTCGAGCATTGACATGTAAATACAATTCGTCTCTTTCTTGTGGAAGAGTTCAAACTCCTACTCTTTTTATGATATTAAATAGAGAGAACGAAATACAAAGTTTCAAATCTAAGGATTTTTATGGAATAAAAGCTTTTATAAACGATGTGGAATTTATATGGCAAGATAAAAAAACTAAAAATGCTAGTGTTTTTGATAAATCAAAATGTGACAATGTAATAAATAATATTAATAACAAAAAAGCTAGAGTTGTAGATATAATAAAGAAAAAGAAAAAAATATTTGCTCCTGGTCTTTATAATTTAACAGACCTTCAAGCTGATGCAAATAAGATTTATTCTTATTCAGCTAAAGAAACATTATCTATAATGCAAAGATTATATGAACAACATAAATTATTAACATATCCAAGAACAGATTCAAGATATATATCAGAAGATATCGTAGATACTTTAAAAGATAGAGTTATGGCTTGTAGAGTAGAAAAGTATTCAAAAGTAGCTTTTAACATTTTGAAAAAAGAAATTAAAATAAATAAAACGTTTGTAGATGATTCTAAGGTTTCGGATCACCATGCTATTATTCCAACAGAAGAGTCTAGTGGATTTGCTTCATTGACTGACAAAGAGTTTAAAATATATGATTTGGTTGTAAAGCGCTTTTTAGCTGTATTAAACAATCCTTTTGAATACGAAAGCATAACTATACAAATTGAAATAGGACAAGAAGTATTTACATCTAAAACTAAAAAAATATTATCTTTAGGCTGGAAAAAGGTGTATGAAGATATAGAGACTGATGGTAGTATAGTTAATAATTTGTTAAGTAATTTAAGCATAGGGGATGAGTTTGGTATATCTAATATACATCAAACTAAAGGTCACACTAATCCTCCTTCAAGATTTGATGAGGGAAGCTTACTTATTGCCATGGAGAATCCTAAAAAATATATGTCCAATGAAAATAAAGAATTAATACAGACTATAGAAGAAACTGGCGGACTTGGAACTGTTGCTACAAGAGCTGATATTATAGAAAAATTATATAATAAATTTTTGATTGAAAAAAGAGGTAGATACATACATATAACATCAAAGGGAGAGCAACTTTTGAATCTTGTTCCAGATGATTTGAAATCACCGCTATTAACCGCTAAATGGGAACAAAAGCTCGATCTTATAAGTAAAGGTAAATTAAAAAAAGATGATTTTACCAATGAAATGAGAAGTTATACAAATCTTATAGTTGAGGATATAAAAAATAGTGATCAAAAATTTAAGCATGAAAATTTGACTAAAAATAAGTGCCCTGAATGCGGTAAATATATGTTAGAAATTAACTCGAAAAATGGGAAAATACTTATATGTCAAGATAGAGAATGTGGATATAGACAGAATGTATCTAAAAAGACTAATGCAAGATGTCCTAACTGTTTTAAAAAATTAGAACTTAAAGGCCAAGGTGAATCTAAAATATTTGTATGCAAATGTGGTCATAAAGAAAAATTATCAAGGTTCAATGAAAGAAAGAAAACGCAAGGTAAGAAGGTAAATAAAAAAGATGTGAATAAATATTTAAAGAAACAAAAAACAGAAAATGAACAAGGTCTAAATTCTGCATTAGCAGAAGCTTTGGCTAAATTTAAGAAATAATATATAAAGGAGAGAATAAATGTTTAAATTAGGAGATTTTAATGAATTAGAAGTAGTAAAAGAAAGAGAATTTGGATTCTTTTTGGATTCTGAAGTTGGAGAGATTCTTCTACCTACAAAGTACGTTCCTGAAGACTTAAAAGTTGGGGATAAGATAAATGTATTTGTATATAAAGATTCTGAGGATAGATATGTAGCTACTACAATTACTCCAAAGGCTAGGGTAGGAGATATAGCTTTTTTGGAAGTTAAAGATATCAATCAATATGGAGCATTTGTTGATTGGGGATTGGAAAAAGATTTATTAATACCATATAGTCAGCAAAAAGAAACATTGAAGAAAAATAGAAAGTATATTGTTAGCATATATATAGATGACGTGAGTAATAGAATAATAGCAAGTCAAAAAATAAATAGATATATAGAACAGGAAGATATAGAACTTACAGAAGGTCAGGAAGTAGATTTGATGATATATGAATTTACAGATATGGGTATAAAAGTTATAATAAATGGAAAATATTTTGGCCTTTTATACAATAATGAGGTATACAAAAATTTAAAAATTGGAGATATCACAAAGGGTTGTGTAAAGAAAATCAGAGAAGATAATAAGATAGATGTTACTATCAGAAAAAAAATAAATACTGAAATAGACGAAGCAAAAGCTAAGATAATGGATGAATTGGAAAAATATGATGGAGTTTTATACTTAACTGATAAGTCATCTCCTGAACATATAAAAAATAGCTTAGAAATGAGTAAGGGAATGTTTAAAAAGGCTTTAGGGGGGCTTTATAAGGATGGGTTAGTTAATCTTACTAGTGAAGCTACATATTTAAAAAAATAAATTAAAGTGAAAATCCTGTTGTATAATATAACAGGATTCTTTTTTTCGTAAAATATATGTTATAATACAATATATTATTGGTAGTAAAGGGATGATTGATTATGAATATAATAACGATAGAAAATATATGTAAAAGCTATTCAGAAAAAATTTTATTAGATGATGTATCTCTGGGTATAAGTGAAGGAGAAAAAATAGGTGTATTAGGCATAAATGGGACAGGAAAGTCTACTCTATTGAAAATAATAGCAGAGGTTGAAACTTATGACAGTGGAAAGATAACAAAAGCTAGAAATGCAAATATAGAGTATCTACCACAGAATCCAGATTTTGATGGAGATTTAACTGTAATAGAGCAGGTTTTTAAAGGAACATCTCCTGTGATGAAGCTTATAAGTGAATATGAATATACACTTGAAAAGTTAAGTCGAAATTCACAGGATAATAATTTACAAACTAAACTTTTAAATTTAAATCAACAAATGGATGCTATGAATGCGTGGCAGCTTGAAAGTGAAGCCAAGAGCATACTCACAAAACTTGGAATATCTAATTTTGATGATAAGATAAAGCTTTTGTCTGGTGGGCAGAAGAAGAGAATAGCTCTTGCAAGTGCACTTATAAATCCATGTAATCTACTTATATTAGATGAGCCTACTAATCATATGGACAATGATACTATAATTTGGCTTGAAGAATATTTGAATAATAGAAAAGGATCTCTTATTATGATAACTCATGATAGATATTTCTTGGACAGAGTAGTAAACAAGATAATAGAGGTTGATAGGGGAATGTTATATTCTTATTTAGGAAATTATAGTAGGTTTTTAGAGTACAAACAAGAAAGAGAAGAAAGCTTAATTGCCTCTGAAAGAAAAAGAAAAAGTATTTTTAGAAAAGAATTAGAGTGGATACAAAGAGGTGCTAGAGCTAGAAGTACTAAACAAAAGGCGAGAATAGAGAGGTTTGAACAATTAAAAGAGGATAAACTTGAAATAAATGATAATAACATAGATGTATTTGTTGGAAGTTCAAGACTTGGTAAAAAGGTAATAGAGATAAATAATATATCAAAGAGCTTTGATAATAAAAAAATACTTAGCAATTTTGAGTATACAATATCTAAAGGTGATAGGGTTGGGATAATAGGTAATAATGGGTGTGGAAAATCAACTCTTATAAATATGATTGTTGGGAATATAAAGCCTGATAGTGGACACATAGATATAGGTACTACTGTTAAAATTGGATATTTCTCTCAAGAAAATGAGCATATGGACGAAAATCTAAGGGTTATAGAATATATAAAAGAAGAAGCAGAGTGTATGTATACAGCTGATAATAAGCATATAAGTGCATCTACTATGCTTGAAAGGTTTTTATTTACTAAAGACGCACAGTGGTCGCTAATATCTAAATTATCTGGTGGAGAAAAGAGAAGACTATATTTACTTAGAGTACTAATGAAATCTCCAAATGTACTTATTTTAGATGAGCCAACTAATGACTTAGATATACAGACTTTGACGATACTCGAAGAATATTTAGATGAATTTGATGGAAGTGTTATAACTGTATCTCATGATAGATATTTCCTAGATAGAATCGTAAATAAAATATTATCTTTTAAGGATGATTTTTCTATAGAACATTATGTTGGAAATTATTCAGACTATAAGGAATTTTGTAGTCAAAATGAAGATGTAGAAATAAAGGAAGTTGTTGAAAAGAAAGAAAAAAATGCGTATAAGAAAAAAGACACTAGGCTCAAATTTACGTTTAAAGAGCAAAAGGAATATGAAGAAATAGATGAAGTTATAGAAAAATTAGAAAATGATATATCTAATACAGATGAATCTATAAATAAATGTGGAAGTGATTTTGAAAAGTTACAAAAGCTAACTAAGCAAAAAGAAGAATTAGAAACTGCTTTAGAAGAAAAGTTAGGAAGATGGGAATACTTGAATGATTTAGCTGAAAGAATAGAAAATCAATAATGGATTTTGTGATTAATCCGAAATAAAGGAGATTAAAATACCGCGAATGTGTTAAATGTTTTTAATATAAATTTTATACAAAAACATTTAAATCATTCTCTAACATTTTAATCTCCTTTATTTTTAAGTGTAGCTATTAAATCTTAAAATGGCTTAATGGAGAATGTTTTCTTTTATATTGAGGTAAGATCGGTTTTATGTTATAAAAATTAATATTAAAAAACTGTCTATGAAAATGTTAGTGAATGCTTTTAGATATTTTGACTAATATAACTTGTTTTTGTCGTTTAATAATCCGTTAAGAAATTTGCGTGTTTGACCGTAGGGAGTTCGTAAATTTTAGGATTATTAATAAGACAAAAGCTTAGTTATATTCAAAATATTGTTGTATTCGCGGTATCTTTATAGACAGTTTTGATTACTTACATAATAATCAAAGAAAGTGTAAGTCTATACAATTAAGTATTCTTTACATATATAGGAGATGTGTAATAATCCATGTATCCTTTGATTTTATCTTTTCTATGTTTGTAATACATAATATTATACATATTAGTACTTTTTATATCGTAATTTAAAAAGAATTTTAAATCTTCATCTTTAAAATTTACTGAACTCAGTTTGTTTATTATAGTGATATCTGAGTTCTTTTTTATATTTTTTATTATTTCTCTTCCTTTATCATTGAATGCTAGTATTCTTATATAAGGGATGTTATTTATATTCTTAGCCTTTATAACGTCTTCTTTTTTTATTGAAAGAAGTATGTTTGTAAGTATTCTTTTGATTTTAGTCATAGTATATCTTTTAGATTTTACATTCATAATAAGTTCATTAAGTGATGGTGTCTTCATTATAGAGTCTATTATTTTGTTTTCTATTCCCTCGTTCACATCAAAATATTTATTTATGCTTTTTTCTTCTCTTAATATGATACCTATTAATATATTATAAAACTGATCATCAAATACAGGATTAAAGTTATTATCTATTTGAGATTCCATGATAGAGTATGTTGTATTTGGAACGACATTTATCAAATCTTCTAGATTTGTATTTGATTTTAAAGATTTTCTTATTGCAGTAGCACTGCATATAGAGCTATTTATATCTGTTGAATTGTATTCTGATTGTATTCTTTTTATAGTATAGGGTGTTATGGAACTCTTTAATTTAATTATACTCTTTATATATTCAATCCCTAATATGTTATTAGAACTGTTTAAAACCTCGTATAAACTATCTTCTGTTATATTTAATATTTGGTTATCACTTATGTATTTAAACAAAGCCTTGGCTCTTGCTACGGGGAATAATAGACCTTCGTTTAAATGATATCTAAGATGTTGTTTAAATGATTCGGGTTCATCAACTAATATTTGACTTATATGATACAAAATATCTATATCTCCTACTTCGCTTCCGAAACAAATGCTATCTATTGAGTTTGTGCTGTTTAATGTAGATATTGCGCCATGGCTAAAAAATTCAGCACTTTGGGTTGCAAATAATGTAGGTAGTTCTATTACAAGATCAACGCCTGCCTCAACAGCAGCCTTAGCCCTTATCCACTTATCAAACAAAGCAGGTTCTCCTCTTTGTAAGAAATGACCGCTCATTATAGCTACTGTATGTGTAGCGTCAGATTTTTTCTTTGAAGCTAAAAGATGGTGCATATGCCCGTTATGAAATGGGTTATACTCAACAATTAATCCTAAAACTTTCATATATATCTCCTTTTTAAGGTTATTATTAAATTATATAATATACAAATTATGATTTCTATAGACGCTATTAAAAAATAAACAAATTATATGATTAAGTTTTGCATTTTTAGATATATTAATGTATGTAGATAAAAATTTCGCAAATTTTATATATAAAACAAAAAAAGAAGGAATATTGAAAAAATTGTAGAATATTAAAAAGTATTGCATTTCATTGAATATTTAAATCAATTGATTTTTGTGTACAATTCAAGTAAAAAATGCTATATTAGTCTATGTTGAGGTAATTGTGTAATGTATACACATACATAAAAATAATATTAGGAGGTAGCAAATATATGAACATATTAGTTATTAACTGTGGTAGTTCTTCTTTAAAGTATCAATTAATAAACATGGAAAATGAAAGTGTTATGGCTATAGGATTAGCTGAAAGAATAGGAATTGAAGGTTCTGTAGTTAAACACCAAACTACAGGAAAAGATAAAGTAACTATTGAAGAACCTATGAAAGATCATAAAGATGCAATCAAGATAGTGTTAGATTCTATAGTAAATGAAGAATATGGTGCAATCAAAGATATGAATGAAATTTCTGCTATTGGACACAGAGTAGTTCATGGTGGAGAAAAATTTGCAAGTTCTGTTGTAATAAATGATGAAGTTAAAAAAGCTTTAGATGAGTGTACTGAGCTTGCACCTCTTCACAACCCAGCAAACTTAATAGGAATTAATGCCTGTGAGGAAATATTACCAGGAGTTCCAATGGTTGGAGTATTCGATACTGCTTTCCATCAAACAATGCCAAAATCATCTTATCTTTATGGACTACCATACGAGTTATATGAAAAGTATGGAGTTAGAAGATATGGATTCCATGGTACATCTCACAAATATGTATCTCAAAGAGCAGCTGAAATACTTGGTAAAAATATAAAAGATTTAAAGATAATTACTTGTCATTTAGGAAATGGAGCAAGTATTGCAGCTGTTGATGGTGGAGTATGTAAAGACACTTCTATGGGATTCACTCCTCTTGAAGGACTAATAATGGGTACAAGATGTGGAGATATGGACCCTGCTATAGTGCCATTTATAATGGAAAAAGAGGGATTAGATGCTGATGGTTTAAGCGCATTAATGAATAAAAAATCAGGTGTTCTTGGAATGACAGGAATATCTAGTGACTTTAGGGATATAGAAGATGCAGCGGCTAAAGGAAATGAAAAAGCTATAGTAGCATTAGAGGCTTATTGTAACAGAGTTAAAAAATATATCGGCTCTTACATGGCTGAAATGGGCGGAGTAGACGTTGTTTTATTCACTGCAGGTATAGGTGAAAATTCTATATCTATGAGAGCTCAAATATGTGAAGGTCTTGAAGGGTTAGGAATGAAGATAGATAAAGAAAAGAATAATGTTAGAGGAAAAGATACAGTTATAAGTACTGATGATTCTAAGGTTAAGCTTTTAATAGTTCCTACTAATGAAGAGCTTATGATAGCAAGAGATACTCTTCAATTAGTTAAATAGTTTATTTTACTAATAAGAAGGTAGGTATTGGCCTACCTTTTTATTATCTATCAAGTAAAAATACTTGACAAACTAATTAAGCATTTGTATAATAAATTTTGCAGTGTATTATTGAGGTGATTAATATGACGATAAATTTATCTGGATTAATAAAAAGAGAAATAACAGTTTTAGACTTGAATTTCTCTGAAAAAGTTGATAATATTAGTTGTTGTGGTAAAAGCTATAAATTAACTTCTCCTGTTGAAGTTGATGGACAAATAACCAATATCGATAGACAACTTTATCTGGATTGTAATATTAAATTCTCTGTTGTAGACTCTTGTAGCAGATGCTTAAAAGATGTTGAAATCAACATAGAAGATGATGTTAAAGCTTTTATAGTTGAAGATGAAGATTGTGTGTTAGAAGATGAAGATACTATTGTTTGCAATGGGGACGAATTAGATTTTAAAAATATAATTGAAAATACTTTTATATTAAATATTCCAGAAAGAATAACATGTGATGAAGAATGTAGAGGTCTTTGTTATTCATGTGGAGCTAATTTAAATGAAGAAAAATGCAATTGTCATAAAGACGAAGAATTTACTGATCCCCGTTTTTCTAAATTAAAAGACTTTTTTAAAAATGACTAAGGAGGTGGGATAAATGGCAGTACCAAAGCGTAAAACGTCAAGATCAAAGAGAGACTCAAGAAGAGCAGCTAACTCAAAGATGGTAGCAACTGGATTCGTAAGTTGTCCACAGTGTCATGAGCCGAAATTACCACATAGAGTATGCCCTGATTGTGGATACTATAAAGGTAAAGAAGTAGTAGCTAAATAATAAAAAGCATGTAGTTATAAACTACATGCTTTTTATTTTTTGTTCTATTGATTTATATGACTAATTATTATATACTAATATTAGTAGCTGGTACTAATATTAGTATATAATTTAGGGGTGGATGATGTGAAAAGA
Source organism: Tepidibacter mesophilus (assembly GCF_002724055.1). Classification (GTDB taxonomy): domain Bacteria; phylum Bacillota; class Clostridia; order Peptostreptococcales; family Peptostreptococcaceae; genus Tepidibacter_A; species Tepidibacter_A mesophilus. Next base: position 245,373 of record NZ_BDQY01000002.1, read on the forward strand.
AAAAGCAAAGAAGAAAGACAGACAGAACTTTCCAAAATGTTAAAAAAAGACCCTTTTTATACAGATGAAGAACTATCGGATTATTTTGGTGTTAGTATACAGACTATAAGATTAGATCGAGTTAGACTTGGAATACCAGAACTAAGAGAAAGAGTAAAACTTGTTGCGGAAAATAATATAAATAAAGTCAAGACTATAGGCAGTAAGGAAATAGTTGGAGAAATAATAGATTTAGATGTTGGAAGCTTAGGTATTTCAATACTTGAAACAACTGATCATATGGTCTATTCTAAAACTAATATAGTTAAGGGACATTTTGTGTTTGCTCAAGCTGAGTCGCTAGCTATGGCTGTTGTAGATGCTCCTGTTGTATTAATGGGAGTTGCTAATATAAAGAATATAAATCCTATAAAAGCAAATGATAGATTGATAGCTAAAGCTGAAGTGGTAAAAGTTAGGGATAAAAAACATTATGTACATGTTAAAATAAATAATAAAAATCATGAACAAGTTTTTAGAGGAAAGTTCATATTCGATGAAATAAATTAAAGGAAGTGATGAATATGAAAATAGCAGTTGATTGTATGGGGGGAGATAATGCTCCTTATTCTACAGTTGAAGGCATAGTAAATGCTATAAAGGAATTGAATATAGATATAATAGCTACAGGAGATAAAAATGTATTGGAAGAAAATTTCAACAAGTATGAATTTGATAAAACCAAATTGGAGATAATCCACACGAGTGAAATAATATTAAATGAAGATAAGCCTGTAAAAGCTATAAGAGGTAAGAAAGATTCATCCATGGTAGTAGCTCTTAACTTAGTTAAAGAAGGAAAGGCAGATGCTATAGTTTCTGCGGGAAATACAGGAGCTCTTTTGGCTGGAGGACTTTTCGTACTTGGGAGAATAAAAGGTATAGATAGACCAGCACTTTGTACTTTTTTACCTAATAAGGAAGGTATGTCTATATTATTAGATGCTGGTGCAAATGCAGATTGTAAGCCTAGAAATTTATTAGAATTTGGAGTAATGGGATCTGTATATGCAAGTAAAATATTAGACCTTGATAATCCTAAGGTGGCAATAGTAAATGTTGGCCAAGAGGAAGGAAAGGGAAATGATTTAACTAAGAAGTCGTATGAATTATTAAAATTAAATGAAGATATAAACTTTATAGGAAATGTAGAGGCAAGAGATATACCTTATGGATATACAGATGTTATAGTATGTGATGGCTTTACGGGAAATGTTGTTCTAAAGCTTACAGAAGGCGTGGCTATGTCGGTATTTTCTATGTTAAAAGAGACATTTTTGACTAATATAAAGACTAAAATCGGAGCTATGCTTTTAAAGGATGAATTTAAAAAGCTAAAGAAAAATCTAGACTATAGTGAATATGGAGGAGCTCCGCTTCTTGGAGTAAATGGAGGGCTTATAAAAGCACATGGAAGCTCTAATTCTAAAGCTATAAAAAATGCAATAAAGCAAGGTGTTCGGTTTGCAAATGGGAATGTGCTTAATGAGATAAAGTTCAAAATAGATAAATTAGGAGTTGATCAGATTGAATAAATTGAAAAGAGCAGGAATATTAGCTACAGGAAGTTATGTTCCAGATAAAATTATTACTAATTCTGATTTGGAAAAAATGGTAGATACAACCGATGAATGGATATCTTCAAGAACTGGTATAAAAAATAGAAGAGTAGTTGAGGATGATATGGCTACTTCAGATATAGCAACTATTGCTGCTAAAAAAGCCATGGAGAGTTCTGGAATAAATCCGGAAGAGATAGATCTTATAATAGTGGCAACTGTTACTCCAGATATGTTGTTTCCATCTACTGCATGTATAGTTCAAAAAAACATAGGCGCTACTAATGCATCTGCATTTGATTTAGAAGCCGGCTGCTCGGGTTTTGTATATGCATTAAGTGTAGGAAAAAATTTCATAGAGACTGGTATGTACAAAAAAGTCCTTATAATAGGTGCAGAAGCTTTATCTAAAATTATGGACTGGACAGATAGAAATACTTGTGTGTTATTTGGAGATGGTGCAGGTGCTGCTATCTTAGGTGAAGTGGATGACAATGAGGGGATTTTATCTACATATTTAGGAGCAAATGGAGCGAGTGGGGAATGTCTTAAAACACCTGCGGGAGGTTCAAGAATGCCCGCTAGTGAGCAAAGTGTAAATGATAGACTTCATTACATAAGAATGGAAGGATCTGAAGTTTTTAAATTTGCAGTTAGGGTTATGGGGGATTCTGCTAAGAAAAGTATAGAACTAGCAGGATTAAATCAAGAAGATATAGATTATTTAGTGCCTCATCAAGCTAATATAAGAATAATACAATCATCTGCAAAAAGGCTTAAAATGCCTATGGAAAAAATATATGTTAATTTACATGAATACGGTAATATGTCTGCGGCATCTATACCTGTAGCTCTTGATGAAGCATATAGAAAAGGAAATATAAAAAAAGGTGACAATATAGTTTTAGTAGGGTTTGGAGCGGGACTTACTTGGGCTTCAAGTGTTATTAAATGGAGTATCTAGGAGGAGAAAATATGAACAGAGTATGTGAACTTTTAGGAATAAAGTATCCTATAATTCAGGGGGGTATGGCATGGATAGCAACAGCTGAGCTTGCTGCAGCTGTATCTAATGCTGGAGGACTTGGGCTTATCGGAGCAGGAAATGCTCCTGCTGATGTCATAAGAAATGAAATTAAGAAAGCTAGGGAACTTACTGATAAGCCATTTGGAGTTAATGTGATGTTATTATCTCCGTTTGTAGATGAAGTTATGGAAGTTGTATATGAAGAAAAAATACCTGTAATAACTACTGGAGCAGGAAATCCTGCTAAGTATATGGAAAAGTTAAAATCAATAGGAACAAAGATTATTCCTGTTGTTCCATCGGTTGCTCTTGCTAAAAGAATGGAAAGATGTGGAGCAGATGCTCTTGTTGTAGAAGGAACAGAGGCTGGAGGACATATAGGAGAGTTAACAACTATGGTATTAATACCTCAGGTTGCAGATGAAGTAAATATACCTGTTATTGGAGCGGGTGGAATTGCTGATGGAAGAGGAATTGCAGCTGCATTCGCCCTAGGAGCTAGTGCTGTGCAAGTTGGGACTAAATTTGTATGTAGTGAAGAATGTATAGTACATGAAAATTATAAAATAGCTATTATAAATGCCAAAGATAGAGATGCATTAGTTGCAGGTAGAAGCACAGGGCACCCTGTTAGAGCTTTAAAAAATAAGCTTATGAAAGAACTTATAAAACTTGAAAAAGAAGGAATGGACTCTTCTTATATAGATGAAAAAGGTGTAGGGGCACTTAAAAAATCTGTTATAGATGGAGATATAGATAATGGATCCGTAATGGCAGGGCAGAGTGCTGGTATGGTAAAAGATATAAAATCTTGTAAAGATATTATTGAAGGTATGATGAATGAAGCTAAGGATATAATGTCTAACTTGAATTTGTAGGAGGTATTTGTATGAGTAAAATAGCTTTTGTATTTCCAGGTCAAGGATCTCAATATGTAGGTATGGGCAAGGATGTATATGAAAATTATAAAGTTTCAAAAGAAATATTTGATAAAGCTGATGAAGTTTTACATATGAATTTAAAATCTATAATGTTTGAAGGTCCTGATGAAGAACTTACTAAAACTGAAAATACTCAACCTGCAATACTTACTTTAAGTACTGCACTACTTGAAGTGTTGAAAGATGAATTGAATGTAGAGTTTGATGCATGTGCCGGATTATCTTTAGGAGAATATTCTGCTCTTGTAGCGGCTGATGCACTATCTTTTGAAGAGGCTGTAAAGCTTGTCAAAAAAAGAGGTAAGTATATGCAAGAAGCCGTCCCTGAAGGTGTAGGTACTATGGCTGCAATACTTGGTCTTGATAGAGAGACACTTATAGATGTATTAGATGAAGTATCTAGCGAAGGAACAGTTGAGGCTGCTAACTTTAATAGTCCAGGTCAAATAGTAATATCTGGAGAAATAAAAGCTGTAGAAAAAGCTGCTAATCTTTGCAAAGAAAGAGGAGCTAAGAAAGCTGTTATACTGAATGTTAGCGCACCTTTTCACTCTTCTATGCTAAATAAAGCTGGAGAAAAATTAAATAAAGAACTTGAAAATATACAGATAAATACTTTGAAAGTTCCTGTTGTGACTAATATTACTGGAGATTATGTTGATCATGATGAAATAAAAGAAACTTTAGTAAAACAAGTAAGTTCATCTGTATTATGGGAAGATTCTATAGAAAAACTTATAAAAGACGGATTTGATACATTTGTTGAAATAGGTCCTGGTAAAACTCTTAAAGGATTTATAAATAAAACATCTAAAAAGTTAAAAGTTAAAGTAGACATCTACAATGTAGAAAATAAGGATACTTTAGAAAAGTTTATACAAGATATGAAGGAGGCCAAGTAATGATTGATTTAAAAGGTAGAGTTGCTCTTATAACTGGAGGTTCAAGAGGTATAGGAAAAGCTATAGCCATAAAGCTTGCTTCATTAGGAGCTGATATTGCTATAAACTATACTTCAAGAGAAGAATCTGCAATTGAAGTTAAAAAAGAGATAGAAGATATGGGAGTAAGATGCTTTATTGTAAAGTGCGATGTATCTAACTTTGAAGACTCTCAAAACATGGTTAACGAAGTTATAAATGAATACTCAAAAATAGATATATTAGTAAATAATGCAGGTATAACTAAGGATGGACTTTTAATGAAAATGAAAGAAGAAGACTTTGATAAGGTTATATCGGTGAATTTAAAAGGAGTATTCAACTGTACAAAGGCTGTAACTAGATCTATGATGAAGCAAAAATATGGAAAGATAATAAATATGGCATCTGTAGTTGGAATTATGGGAAATGCAGGTCAAGCAAATTACTGTGCTTCTAAGGCTGGGGTTATAGGTTTTACAAAGTCAACAGCAAGAGAACTTGCATCGAGAAATATAACTATAAATGCTATAGCTCCAGGATTTATAGAAAGTGATATGACTAATGTATTAAAGGATGAAGTAAGAGAATCTTATGAAAATGGTATACCTATGAAAAAAATGGGTCAAACAGAGGACGTAGCTAATGTAGCTGCATTTTTAGCTAGTGATATGTCTGCGTATGTAACAGGTCAGACTATAAATGTCGATGGTGGAATGGTAATGCAGTAAAAAATTAAAATATATAATAAAAAATTAGGAGGTATTTAATATGTTTGAAAAAGTTAGAGATATAGTAGCAGATCAATTAGGAGTAGACAATGTGGATCAAATTAAATTAGAAACATCTTTAATAAAAGATTTAGAAGCAGATTCATTAGATGCAGTTGAAATAATGATGGCTCTTGAAGATGAATTTGAAATAGAAATACCAGATGAAGAAGCAGAAAAGTTTACTTGCATAGGAGATATAGTAAAATATATAGAAGCAAATAAGTAGTATTGGAGGTATTAATATGAAAAAAAGAGTTGTGGTTACAGGTATAGGTTGTGTAACTCCTATTGGAATTGGAACGAATATATTTTGGAACAATATTAAAAATGGAGTTTGTGGAATAGATCAGATAACTAGATTTGATACTACTGATTTTGCAACTAAGATAGCAGCAGAGGTCAAAGATTTTGAAGCTTCTGATTTTATAGATAAAAAAGAAGCTAAGAGAATGGATAGATTCACTCAATATGCAGTAGCTGCATCTAAAATGGCTATAGAAGACTCAAAGATAGATACAGATAATATAGATAAAAATAGATTTGGAGTTATAGTAGGATCAGGAATAGGTGGAATAGAGACATTAGAAGAGCAGCATCAAAGATTATTGGAAAAAGGACCAAAAAGAGTAAGTCCGTTCTTTGTACCTATGATGATAACTAATATGGCTGCAGGACAAATATCTATAATGTGTGGAGCGAAAGGACCTAATACAAGTGTTGTTACCGCTTGTGCATCGTCTACTCATGCTATAGGAGATGCTTTTAAAGCCATCCAAAGAGGAGATGCCGAAATTATGATTTCGGGAGGAGCAGAAAGTCCTATAACACCACTTTCTGTTGCAGGGTTTTGTACAATGAAAGCTATGTCGACTAGAAATGATGACCCAAAAACTGCATCAAGACCATTTGACAAAGACAGAGATGGATTTGTAATGGGAGAAGGAGCAGGTATGTTAGTTCTAGAAGAATTAGAGCACGCTTTAGCTAGAAATGCGAAGATATATGCTGAAGTTGTTGGATATGGATTAACAGCAGATGCATATCATATGACAGCTCCGGCAGAAGGTGGAGAAGGTGCTGCTAGATCTATGGAAATGGCAATAAATGACGCAGGGCTAAAACTAGAGGATGTTGATTACATAAATGCTCATGGAACAAGTACTCCTCTTAATGATAGAAATGAAACCTTAGCTATTAAATCTTTATTTAAGGATCATGCATATAACTTAGCGGTATCATCAACTAAGTCTATGACAGGACATTTATTAGGAGCAGCTGGGGCAGTTGAAGCTATAATATGTTCTCTAGCTATAAGTGAGGGATATGTGCCTCCTACTATGAATGTTGAAAATCAAGATCCAGAACTTGACCTTGACTATGTTGTAGGAAAGGGTAGAAAAAAGGAAGTTAAATGTGCTCTTACTAATTCATTAGGATTTGGTGGACACAATGGAACACTTGCATTTAGAAAATATGAATAATCTATAAATAAAAAAATTCGCGTATGCAAAAGCATATGCGAATTTTTTTATTACAAGGAAATTGAAACTTGTTGGCGACATGAGTCATAGTGTTAGCGAATAGAGAAATTTTTATTGTCCTTGAGTCTCATTTATTTGAAAATGATTCGAGATAGAATCTATAAGTTTATTTTCTATTTTTTCCTTTTCTTTTTCTTTTTTATCATCTACTTTATCTTTGATTTTATTTTTTGTTTTCTGTTTTTCGCTTTCAATTACTGAATCTACTGCTGATTTTAATTCTTTAGTATATTCATTTAACTCTGTATTAGCACGGTTGATTTCTCCGTTTTGATATTTCTTTAGTTCAGCAATTGTTTCTTTAGCTTTTGCTTGAATATGAGAATCTAATTCCTGTTGCTGTTTTTCACCAATTTGATTAATTTCATTTTCTGTTTCTGACAAGAGACTGATTTCTATTGAAGCAATTCCTTTTTGAATAAGAGTAATAATATCTGTACCTAGGACTGCAGCAGCAAAGGCATTAATACCAGCAAACCCAATAATAATTACGCTTATAATAACGATTAATTTTTTATTGATTTTTTTTATTATATTCATGATCTATCCCCTTTCTTGTGTACTCTATATTTTGATGTATTTGTATTGAATATTATATATTTGCTGAGATTTCATGTCAATAAATGTCGAAAAAATGTAATGTGGTAATATTAGTATTAATCTACCATTTATTGCATACAATTTATCTGCTTAATCTAAGAATAAGGATTATTAAAGTACCTTAAATGTATTAAATGTTTTAACAAAACTAATAACACATGAGTGGTATTTTAATTCCCTTTATTTTGGATTAAGCACTTTACAAAATTTAGGTAGTTTGTTTTAGAATTTTTTTATGCATATTTTTGTTATTTACATAATATTATTTAAAAATAGGGAGGAGGACGAGTCTATGAATAAACTTTCTGAGGAAATTATAAATTCACTAAGTCCAAAAATTAAACGGTTTTTCATAAGTGCTGATTATGAATTTATAAGCAATATAGAAGAAATAAGGCTTAGGGTAAATAGACCTTTAATAGTAAACATGAATAATATGGATTATTTTTTTAATATAAAGACTGACAAGTTTTATAACAGTGATCAAAATGCCTATATTACTACAAGAGAGGATATAGAGCATACATTTCAGCTTATATGTAAGTACTCTATACATTCTTTTTTAGATGATATAAAAAAGGGGTTTATAACAATAAAAGGTGGACATAGAGTAGGCATTGGTGGAAAAGCTATTGTAGAAAAACATGAAATTAAAAACATTAAACATATATCTTCTTTAAATATAAGAGTTTCAAGAGAAATAAAAAATTGTTCCAAAAATGTGATTAAATATATAATCAAAAATTCAAACGAAATATATAATACCTTAATAATATCTCCTCCTCAGTGTGGGAAAACCACTCTAATAAGGGATATAGTTAGAAATATAAGTACAGGTATAGATAAGTATAACTTTAAAGGAATAAAAGTTGCGGTTATAGATGAAAGGAATGAAATATGTGGATCATACCATGGTATACCTCAAAAGGATGTAGGTATAAGAACTGATTCAATCGAGTCTTGTCCTAAAGATGTAGGGATTATGATGGTTCTAAGAAGTATGTCTCCAAATGTTATAGTTACAGATGAAATAGGTAGTACTAAGGAAATAGAATCTTTATACTCAGCTTTAAATGGAGGGGTATCACTTATAACATCTGTTCATGGTAGTGGAATAGATGATATTAGAAATAGAAAAGAACTAAACACACTATTAGATAAAGAATTATTTAAAAGAGTTATTGTTCTATCATGTAAAAAAGGAGCAGGCACAATAGAAAAAATATACGACCTAGAAGAAAAGAGGTGGCTATTCATTGCTTAAAATAATGCTTATGGTATTTATACTAATATGCTTTTTCTTATTAGGAGAGGAACTTTATAGATCTTTTAAAAAAAAGTACAGAGACATATCAGATCTTGTAAAAGTACTTGAAGTATTGAATATGCAACTTGAATTTGGTTTATACACACTAGAAGAAGTATTCGAAAAGATAGGTTTAAAAAAAGAGTTCAATGTAAGTCACTTTTTTGAAATGGTGAGCATGAAACTTAAAGAAAATAATAAAAGTTTAGATGATATAGTTGATGAATCAATTCCCATAATAACTCAGAAAACAAATCTTGGGATGAATGAAATAGATGAGATAACTAATTTAATAAATAATCTTGGAAAAAGCGATTATTATTCGCAAAAAAGAATAATTGATCTTACTATTGAAAATTTGAAGAAAAATGAAAAAGAAGCATTTGTAGAAATTAAAACAAAAGGTATATTGTATAAAAAATTAAGCTTAACTATGGGATTTTTATTAGTAATAATATTTTTATAGCGAATAGACAAAAAATGAAAATTTTTAAAAGGGAGGAAATTTTGTGGGAGTAAATGTAGATCTGATTTTCAAGATAGGCGGTATAGGTATACTTTTATCGATACTACATACTGTTTTAACAAGAGCAGGTAAAGATGAATGGGCTTATATTGCAAATCTTACAGGAGTTGTGCTTGTACTTATGATGGTTATAAAAGAGATTAGTAATTTATTTAATGCTGTAAAAACTATGTTCAATCTTTATTAAAGGGAAGTGATAGATTGGAATTTACAAAATTAATTGCGGTAGCATTTATTGGGACTATACTATCTGTATTGTTTAAAAAGGAAAAGCCAGAAATAAGTATGGCAATAGCAATGATTACAGGGGTTGCTATATTTACAGTATCTGTATACAAAATAAATTATGTAATAAACTGTATAAATGATTTGACTAAGAATATAAATATAAGCCATATGTATTTTTCTACAATAATAAAAATAGTAGGTATATCTTATTTAATGGAATTTGCAATTCAAATATGTAAAGACAGTGGTGAAGGAGCTATAGCTACTAAACTTGAATTTGGAGGAAAAGTAATAATACTTACATTGTCTTTTCCTATACTTTTATCAATACTCAATACGATAGTAAATATTATTCCTTAGGAGATTACTTATGAAAAAAAGAGTGTTTGTTGGAGTTTTAATTATGTTTTTTTTGATAACAAATCTAGCATATGCACAAGATGATTCAAAGGGAAATATAGATAAGTACATAGACAATCAGTTAAAAACTATTCAAATTGATAGATTGCAAAAAACTTTTGAAAATGAGCAAGTAATTAAAGATATAAATTTGAAAGATTTTATTATAGACGTTATGAAGGGTGAGAAAAACATATTAGACATAATAGATAAAGCGCAGGTAAAGCATTATTTATTTAAAGAAATTAAATTCAATTTTAAAATTTTAGTTACTATATTAATTCTATCGCTAATATCAGCAATACTTAAAAATTTAGATAATTCATTTTCAGGAACAGCTATAAGCAAGGTATCGAATTATACAGTTTTTGTACTATTGATATCAATAACTTTTATGGGGTATAAAGATGTCCTTGAAATAGCTAAGGTTACAATAGATAATATGGTTAATTTTATGCAAATAGCAATTCCTATTGAAATGGCTTTTTTAGTAACTTTAGGATTTCCTGTTACTTCAGCATCTTTAAGTCCTATATTTCTAGGAGGCATAGTTTTTATAAATATAGTGTTTAAGACATTTTTGATGGTAATAATGGCTCTTTCGTTTTCTATACTTATAATAAATAATATATCAAGTAATATAAACCTCAAAAGACTATATAATTTTACTAAACAAATAAGCGTGTTTACTGTGGGTTTTTTATTAACTGTATATCTTGGAATAATATCTATTCAAGGAATATACGTTACTTCGTTTGATAAATTTTCTATAAAGACTATTAAATTTGCTGTTGATTTTATTCCTGTTGTAGGAGGATTTGTATCTGATTCTATAGAAATACTACTTTCATCATCGTATTTATTAAAAAGTGTCTTAGGAGCAGCAGCACTTGTAATACTCATAGGGATATGTTTAATACCCATATTTAAGATAGTATCTATTATACTTGTTTATAAATTTTCATCTATAATTGTAGAACCTATATCTGATGACAATATATCTGCATATTTAAATGAAATGGCAAATCTTATGATAATAATTTTATCTTCAGTTGTTGCTGTTGGAATAATGTTTTTTATAACAATAGCAATACTTGCATCTATTGGTAATGTAACGAGAATGTAGGAGGAAGCCTTTATGAATAGTTTAAAACAATGGATAAGTAGTATATTGATTACTGCATTTGTTATTAATGTTATAGATATACTAATACCTACTGGAAGCTTTAAAAAGTACATAAATATAGTTTTGAACTTTATATTCATATTTATAGTTATAACACCTATTTTGAATTTAGTATCAAAAGATATGAATATAGAGGATCAAATATTAAAGCAGTTTAATGAATTTCAATATGAATACAACCAACAGTTGATGTCCAAAAGTTCTATAGATGAAGAAGAAATTATGTCTAATTACGATGACTATTTAAAACAGAGTATAAATATGAAGTTAGAGGAATCTGGATATGAATTAACTGATATAGAGACTGACGAGGATGGAGAAAAAAATTTAATTATAAAAGATTTAAAAACTAGTGAAAATAGTAATAATGATACTAAAGATAAAATACAATTAAAAGAGGATGAAAATTATAAGCAAGCTTTTAATGAACTTAAAAATGCTGAACATAAAAATATAAAAGAAGATTTGAATAAAATCTTCAAAATATCTATTGAAAAAATAAAAATTAACTAATGTGAGGGATGAAAATGAACCTTGATAAAAAGAGAATATACACTATTTTAGCTGCAATAATAATATCATTAGTACTACTTGTGAGTATTTCTGGTATATTTAATCAAAATGCAGATAAGAATTATCCAAATGCAGATCTAGTTGATAAAAATGAATCTGATAAGGGAAAAACAGTTGCTAAAGAAGATGAATTAGAAGACAGGCTTGAAAAAATATTAAGTAGTATACAGGGGGTAAAGTCAGTAAAGGTAATGATAACCTTTGAGACGGATGGAGAGCTAGAACCAGCTTTTAATGAAACGGTTGCAACAGAGACAACGCAGGAAAATGACTCAACTGGAGGAAGGAGGGTTGTAACAACAGAAAACAAAACTCAAACTATAGTAACTAAAAATAATAATAAAGGAAATGAACCTATATTATTAAAAGCTATAGAGCCACAAGTTAGAGGAGTTATAGTTGTAGCCGATGGGGCAGAAGATACTGTAGTAAAACAAAGACTATACCATGCTGTCAAAACAGTACTTCAAGTATCTAGCCATAAAATAGAGGTTTATCCAAAAAACAAATAAGGGGGATTAAGTTATGAAGTTTAACAAATTTAATAAGAAGTTTTTAAAAAGTAGAAATTTTGTTGTATGTGTATTAGTATTTATGTTAGTAGTTGTATGTACTGTTAATTATCAATTTAGCAAACAGCATATGCTTGAAACATCTAGTGACCTTAAGGAGTATGAAGAACTGCTTTTAACTGAGAATGAAAATGTAGATGTAGATAAAGAGCAGGTTAAGGAGGCGGCTAATGAAAATTTAGATGCTGAGGAAATAAAGGTTGTAGACAGTAATAAAAGTGAGACTGAAGAAAAGGTCAAAGAAACAACTACAAACATAACAAAAGAAATGGTATCAAAAGAAAACATGCAAAAGGATACATACTTTATAGATATAAAAATGAATAGAGAGCAGGAAAGAGGGGAATTAATAGAAGAACTAGATTCAATAGTTAAAAATCCTTCTTCTAGCAAAAATGCAATAGAAGAAGCATCTAATATGAAATTAAATTTAGTTAAGTTTAGAGAATCAGAGCTTAATATAGAGAGTTTACTTACTGCTAAAGGATTTAAAAATCCAGTAGCATACGTTAGTGAAAATAACGCAAGTATAGTAGTTGACAAGGAAAAATTGGATAAAGATGATGCTGCAAAAATATTTGATGTGGTATATACTCAAACAAAACTTCCTTTTGAAAATATAAAAATAATGGAATATAAAAGATAGTTTGTAAAATTTATTTCCATTTGGTATAATTAAAGTATAATTTAACACTTTGGAGGTGTACCTTTGGAAAATAAAGATTATGGCCAAATAAAAATATCTGAGGATGTAATTGCTACTATATCAGGAATTTCTGCTTCTGAAATAGAAGGGGTAGCAGCTATGAGTGGAAGCATTACAGGTAACATAACAGAAATTTTAGGTAAAAAGAATTTATCTAAAGGTGTTAAAGTCGTAGTAGAAGAAGACGAGGTATTTATAGATGTATTTGTTATGATAGAATATGGTGTTGTTATACCTGATGTATCATGGAAAATACAAGAAAATGTTAAAACGACTATTGAAACTATGACTGGATTAAATGTAGCTCAAGTCAATGTTCACATTCAAGGAATTACTTTTAAGAAAGAAAAAATTGAAGAGAATAGTTAATAGGAAGTATATTAACCCTCTGAATATTCAGAGGGTTAGTTTTGTGTATATAATACTTAGGAGGTTTACAATGAGCAGAAAGATAAGTAGAGAATTAGGAATGAAAATGGTTTATCAAATGGATATGACTAAAGAATATACTAATGAAAAGGTTGAGGAATTTATAGAGGAAAATTCTCATGAAAACTTTGATAAACAATACCTAGTTGATTTAGGAAATAAAATTATAGAAAATAAAGAAGATATAGATTTTATTATAAGCACTCATTCTAAAAAATGGAAAATAAATAGAATAGCTAAGGTAGATCTTAGTATATTAAGAGTGGCTATAGCTGAGATGAAATATATGGAGAATATTCCGTTTAAGGTTGCTATAAATGAAGGCATAGAACTTGCCAAGAGATATTCTGATGATGAGTCTACGAAATTTATAAATGGATTATTGGGAAGTGCAATAAATGATATCCAACAATAAAATAATTTTAGGAATAGACACAAGCTGCTATACGACATCTATAGCAGCTATAAATTTAGATAAAGAAATAATCATAGATGAGAAGAAGATGTTAAAAGTTAAGAGTGGTAACAAAGGACTTAGGCAGTCAGATGCATTTTTTCAACATGTAAACAATTTGGGAGATATGTTCGAGGGTTTAAAAAATATTATTAAGGATTATGATATTGTTGGAGTATGTGTATCTTCAAAGCCAAGACCTGTTGAAAATTCATATATGCCTGTATTTAGCTGTGGATACAAATTTGCAAAAACTATAGCATCTATATTAAATGCGAAATTATACCAAACATCACATCAAGAATGCCATATAGAGGCAGCTTTTTATGATACGGATATAGATAAAGATACATTTTTGTGTATACATATGTCTGGAGGTACTACTGAAATATTATTGGTAAATAGAAAACTAAGTGGATACAATATAGAAATAGTAGGTGGGACTAAAGATATAAGTGCTGGGCAACTTATAGATAGAGTAGGGGTAAGGCTTGGATATGAATTTCCCTGTGGAAATTATTTAGATAACAATGCGTTAAAATATAATACTGATGTTCATAATTTGAAAATATCATCCAAAGAAGGATATATTAATTTTTCGGGTGTTGAAAATCAAATATTCTCTATAATAGATGAATATTCTAAGGAATATATATCCAAGATTAGTTTAAACTCTATTTTAGATTCTATATATAAATCAATTGTTTACTTAAGCGAGGAATATAATATAAAAGATGTATTATTCGTTGGAGGGGTATCTTCTAGTGAATATATATCGTGTAATATGATAAATAAACTAAATAATCATAAAATAAATTCGTTTTTTACAAAGTCTAGTTTTGCAAAAGATAATGCTATAGGATCAGGTATTATTGGAGTTAACAGATTTTTAAGTGAGGTATAATTATGAAATTAAAGGCTCTTTCTATTAGTGAAGTTAATTCTTATATAAAACGGATTCTTACCAATGACCCTATATTATATAATTTAAAGGTGAAAGGGGAAGTATCTAATTTAAAAATCCATACAAGTGGGCATATATACATGTCTTTAAAAGACAACAAATCAAAAATAAACTGCGTTATATTCAAAAATAATGTTCCAAAAGATTTAAATTTAAGAGAAGGTCTTGAAGTTAGAGCATCTGGATATATATCTTTATATGAAAAAGATGGAAGTTATCAGCTTTATATAAATTCAATCGATGTTGACGGAATCGGGAACTTGCATGTGGAGTTTGAAAAACTCAAAGCTAAACTTCAAAATGAGGGATTATTCGATCCAAAATATAAAAAAGAAATACCAAGTATACCTAAGGATATAGGAGTGATTACGTCTTTAACAGGAGCAGCACTTAGAGATATTATAAATGTTATATCTAGAAGGTATCCAAAGGTTAATGTTAGGATATATCCTGTTTTAGTCCAGGGCGATAAGTCAGCGGATGATATAGTTTATGCTATTGATTTTTTAAACAAAAGAGAAGATATAGATGTTATAATATTGGCTAGAGGTGGGGGATCAATAGAAGAACTATGGTCTTTTAATGAAGAAAAAGTTGCAAGAAGTATATTTGCGTCACGCATCCCTATAATAAGTGCAATAGGACATGAAACTGATTTTACAATATCAGATTTTGTATCAGATCTTAGAGCGCCTACTCCATCGGCTGGAGCTGAAATATCTGTTCCATCTTATTTAGACATGAGAGAAAAACTATATATATCTAAGAATAGGATTAATAAAGTATTTGAGAACAAAGTATATACATATAAAAAAGATTTGCATAATACAAAAAAGTATATGGATATTAATTATAGAGAAACAATAAAAGATAAACTTATAGATATGGATAACTGTTTAAAAGATATTGAAAATAATATGAATAAAAAGCTTATTTTAACAAGAAATGAGTTAGATTATATAGGCCAAAATTTGAATAATTTAAGCCCTTTATCGGTAATGTCTAGAGGATATACTTTAGTAGAAAAAGACGATAAGCTAGTTAAAAATCCTAAGAATTTAAGGCCAGGAGATAATATAAATGTACTATTTGAAAAGGCCTGTGTAAATTGTAAAATACAGAATATAAAAGAGGTAGATTAGTATGAATTATGAAATTGCATATAAAAGGTTACAAGAAATTATTAAAGGTTTAGAAGAGGAAACTATATCTTTAGATGAATCTTTAAAGCTTTATGAAGAGGGTATAAGATTATATAGACATTGTAACAAATTATTAGAATCAGCTCAACTTAAGATAACCAGGTTTTCAAACGATACTTTAGAGGAAATAGAAATTGATATTGAGGAGGTATAAAAAATGGATTTTAAATCAGCATTAAAGGATAAAAAAATATATATTGAAAGTAAATTACAAAGTTATATACCTGATATGAATGCATATCAAAAAACTTTATTTGAATCAATGAAGTATAGTTTAGATGCAGGAGGTAAAAGGCTTAGACCTATACTTTTAATGGAGAGTGCAGCTTTATTTAATTCTGATATAGAAGAGACTATACCTTTTGCATGTGCTATGGAGATGATTCACACATATTCTCTTATACATGATGATTTACCTGCTATGGATGATGATGACTTAAGAAGAGGAAAACCTACAAACCACAAGGTGTTTGGAGAGGGAATAGCTGTTTTAGCTGGAGATGGACTTTTAAATTATTCATTTGAAATAATGCTTGATTATGCTTTAAAAAATGAAAAAAATAGTCATAAATACGTAAAGGCTATGAATGAAATAGCTAAAGCTGCAGGAGTTAGAGGGATGATTGCAGGTCAGATTGTAGATCTTGAAAGTGAAAACAAAAAAATAGATAAAGATACACTTGATTTTATACATATGAATAAGACATCTGCTATGATTATAGGGGCTATGAGAGCTGGAGCTATAATTGGAGGAGCGAATGATATAGAACTTGAGAATATAACAAATTATGCTAAGAATATAGGACTTGCTTTTCAAGTTACAGATGATATATTAGATATAGTGGGCGATGAAAAAAAACTAGGCAAAGATATTGGAAGTGATCTGGAAAACAACAAGTCTACATATCCGTCATTATTTGGTATTGAAAAATCAAGAGATATAGCTAGAGAACTTATAGATGATGCAAAAAGATGTATATATAGTTTTGACAAAAAAAATGATTTTTTAAATTGTTTAGCTGATTACATTGTAGACAGAGAATGGTAGTTTAAGGAGGACGTTAAGTGACTTTTATTGAGGGGATTTTAAATAATCAAACTTTTACAGTATGCTTTATATCTTGGTTTGTAGCACAGATATTAAAAGTTATACTGACTTTTATATTTGATAAAAAGATAGATGTTTCAAGGTTCGTAGGTTCAGGTGGTATGCCTAGCTCTCATTCGTCATTTGTTACAAGTCTTGCAACTGCGATAGGAATACAAAGAGGATATGAATCGTTGGAGTTTGCCATGGCATTTGTATTTGCTTTAATAGTAATGTATGATGCAGCTGGAGTTAGAAGAGCTGTTGGGAAGCAAGCTAAGATACTTAATAAAATGATAGAAGATATACAGGAACATAGAAAAGATGTTTTCAATGAAAAGAGATTAAAAGAACTTGTAGGCCACACTCCTGTAGAAGTCCTATCTGGAGCTGTGTTAGGTATTGTAATAGCTAACATAATGATTTGAAAATGATTTATCAATATGCTATAATATCTATGCTTTATGTAGAACAAAATATTAAACATATGATATAGAGATATATCCTAGTAATAGATTATCTAATAACCAATATAGTTTTAAAATATTGGGTTTTGGAGAAAATACTAGGGTATATTTATATATTTTAAAATAATTTTTAGAAAGTAGGATGAAGTTATGTATAAACATTTATACAATGTAAATAATCCTGAAAATTTAAAAAAAATGAATATAAGACAACTTAATGAACTTACTAATGAAATAAGAAAATTCCTCGTGAAGTCTGTATCTAAGACAGGGGGGCATTTGGCTTCTAATTTAGGCGTAGTAGAATTAACTCTTGCATTTCATTATATATTTGAAACACCAAAAGATAAGATTGTTTGGGATGTAGGGCATCAAGCTTATGTGCATAAAATGGTTACGGGAAGAACTAGTGAATTTGAAACTCTTAGAAAATTTAATGGACTTAGCGGATTTCCTAAGAGAAATGAAAGTAAGCATGATGCATTTGATACAGGACACAGCTCGACTTCTATATCAGCAGGGCTTGGTCTTGCTATGGCGCGTGATATTAAAAAAGAGGATTACGAAGTTGTATCTGTAATAGGAGATGGTGCTTTAACTGGAGGTATGGCATTTGAAGCTCTTAATCATTTAGGACATACTCAAACAAATATGACTGTAATATTAAATGACAATGAAATGTCTATAGATAAAAATGTTGGAAGTATGTCTAATTATCTATTGAAACTTAGAACTAACAAAGCTTATAAAAAAATGAAGATGGAATTTGAAAATATAACTAATTATATACCTAGAATCGGTGATACGGTATATAAGACGGCAGATAAAATAAAGGATAGCTTAAAATACATTGTAAGTCCAGGTGCTTTATTTGAGGAGATGGGTATAAAATATTTTGGACCAATAGATGGACACGATATAGAGGAACTTATTCAGACTTTTAAGACTATAAAAAAATTTAACGGACCTTGTATAGTTCATGTAATTACAAAAAAAGGAAAAGGATATAAGTTCGCAGAAAATGAGCCAGAAAAGTATCATGGAGTAAGTCCATTTGATATTAAAGAAGGAATTCAAAAGAGTTCTAAAGAGACATATTCAAGTGTAGTAGGAGAGAAAATGATTGAAATGGCTAGTAAGGATGAAAAGATAGTTGCTATAACAGCTGCGATGCCATCTGGAACAGGACTTTCCAAATTTCAAAATATTTATCCAAAAAGGTTCTTCGATGTAGGAATAGCAGAAGGTCATGCTGTTACATTTGCAAGTGGTCTTGCAGCTAATGGTATAAAACCTTATTTTGCGGTATACTCTACATTCCTTCAAAGAGGATATGACCAAATAATACACGATGTTGCTCTTAGTAATCTTCCTGTAACTTTATTACTTGATAGAGCTGGAATCGTTGGATCTGATGGAGAAACTCATCATGGAGTATTTGACCTGAGTTATTTAAATTCTATACCTAATTTAACTGTTATGGCACCGATGGATAAATACGAACTTGAAAAAATGTTAGAATTATCAAGAATGATTAATTCTCCAGTTGCTATAAGATATCCAAGAGGCGAAGTTTTAAAGTATGATAAAAATAATTACGAGTTAGGCATTGGAAAATGGGACATGCTAAAAAAAGGAAACAAGGTAGCTGTTATAGGTATAGGAGCTATGGTAAAAACTTGTTTAAAGTGTAGCGAAATATTGAATGAAAGAGGAATAAGTATAACTTTAATAAATGGACGATTCTTAAAACCGTTAGATTCTACAATGTTAGAAGATATACATAAGGAATATGATTATATAATAACTGTTGAAGATAATGTTTTAATTGGAGGATTTGGAAGTAGCATATCTTGTTATTTATCAAAGATTGGATATAAAGGAAAAATTATAAATATAGGATTTGAAGATAGATTTATAGAACATGGAAATGTAGATGTACTTTACGATAAATATGGATTATCAGCATCAAAGATAGCACAAAAAATAATAGAAGAAACCAAATAAGAAAGGTAATAAATCATGAAAAAAAGAATAGATATTTTACTAGTTGAAAACGGCCATTTTGAAAGTAGAGAAAGAGCTAAGAAATCATTAATGGCAGGACTTGTATTTGTAGATGGTCAAAGGTGTGATAAACCGGGAACTATAGTGAAGGAAGATTGTGATATAACAATAAAGGGAAAACTTATTCCATATGTTAGTAGAGGTGGATTAAAGCTTGAAAAATCAATAAAAAACTTTGATGTAGATGTAAAGGATAAGGTATGTTTAGATATAGGGTCGTCTACTGGGGGATTTACAGATTGCATGCTTCAAAATGGAGCTAAAAAAGTATTTTCTATAGACGTTGGATATGGGCAGCTTGCATGGAAATTAAGACAAGATGACAGAGTTGTATGCATGGAGAGGACTAATATAAGACATGTTGAGATTGATGATTTAGGAGAATATGCTGATTTTTCATCTATAGATGTATCCTTTATATCATTAAGACTGGTTATACCAAAGGCTAAAGAACTGTTAAAAGAAAACGGAGAAATAGTAGCCCTTATAAAACCACAATTCGAAGCTGGGAGAGAAAAGGTTGGAAAAAAAGGAGTAGTTAGAGAAAAACAAACACACATAGATGTGATTAAAAGAATAATAGAATTCGTATATCAAAATGAATTTGATATATTAAACTTAGACTATTCTCCTGTAAAAGGTCCAGAAGGTAATATAGAATACTTGCTTCATATAAAAAAGAATAATGGTTTAAACGAAAAGAATGAACTAAACTACGATGAAACAATTCTAAAAGTAGTAGAAGATTCTCATCAAAAACTGTAATTAGGAGGATTTAAAGTTGAAAATATCAAGACATAACAAAATATTAGAAATAATTGAAAGTAATGATATAACGACTCAAGATGATCTTGCACAAAAGCTTAGAGATCATGGAATGAATGTTACTCAAGCTACAGTATCAAGAGATATAAAGGACTTAAAACTAGTTAAGGTTTTAACTAAAGATGGGAATTATAAATATGCAGCACTTAAAAAAGAAGAAAAAGGGTCCTGTGACAGACTTATAAGATTATTAAGAGAAGTATTAATAGGTATTGATTCATCTGAAAACATTGTTTGCTTAAAAACTATTGCTGGATCTGCACAATTGGCTGCCAAAGCAGTAGATCAACTGGAACTTAAAGAAATAATAGGTACAATAGCAGGTATTGATACTGTATTTATATTGATAAAAAGCAGAGAAGATGTAGATATAATAAAAGGTAGATTCAGAAAGCTAATATAGATAAGGGGGATTATCATGATCCTTGAAATGTATATAAAGAATTTTGCTCTAGCAGAAGAAATTAGAATAGATTTTGAAGAAGGATTTAACATATTAACTGGAGAAACTGGCTCTGGTAAATCTATAATAATAGATGCTCTTAATCTTTGCCTAGGTGGAAGGTATGACAAATCATTTGTAAGAAAAGGAACGGATAAAGGTCTTGTAGAGGTTACATTTAATGTTACAAATGAAAAAGTTATTGAAGAATTATTAGAGAGTGGAATAGATGCATCTTTAGATGATAATTTGATAATATCAAGAGAGATATATAGCGATGGAAAGAATATCAGTAGAGTAAATGGAAGGAATGTAAGAATATCTTTTTTGAAAACAATAGGGTCTCTATTAGTAGATGTACATAGTCAACATCAAAATCAGGTTCTTTTTAATAAAGATAAGCACATAGAATTTTTGGATATATACGGACACCAAAAAATTGAGCCCGAAAAAAAAGAATACCTAAATATATATAACGAGTACTTCGATTTAAAAAAGGAAATAAACTCATTGACTGAAGATAAAGATGACATTCAAATCGCAAGGGAAATAGATCTTTTGAAATTTCAAATACAAGAGATTGAAGAAGGTGATTTGACTATAGGAGAATATGAAGAACTCTTAAAAGAAAGAGAAATACATAGAAATAGCGAAAAAATATATACAAGCCTAAATAGCTCGTATTTAAATTTATATGAATCGAATTACAATGCATTTGACTTGATATCTAAAGGTATTAAGGATTTAAAAAGTATTTCTAATATAGATGAGAGATTAGAACAATTCCATGCTTCTTTAGAAGAAATTATGTATACTCTTCAAGATATATCAAAAGATATAAGAGATTATAAAGATAATATAGACTTTGACATTAAAAGCCTTGATAATATAGAAATAAGAATAGATACTATAAATAATTTAAAGAGAAAATATGGAAATTCTATAGATGAAATTTTAGAGTATAAGAATAAAATAATTAAAAGATTAGAAGATATAGAAAATAGAGATGAAAAAATTATAGAATTAAAACAAAATTTAGAAAAAATTGAAAGCATATTAAATCTAAAAAGTGAAAAAATAACTTCTATAAGAAAAGAAATTGCAAATAAATTAGAAACCGACATATGCGAACAGCTCTATTCTTTAAATATGAAAAATGTTGTATTTAAGGTTGATTTTAAGCAAAAACAAGAATATTTTTCAACTGGAAAAGATATTATAGAATTTATGATATCCTTCAATGTAGGAGAAGATTTGATGCCTATATATAAGGTTGCATCTGGCGGAGAAATGTCAAGATTTATGCTTGCATTTAAAAGTATATTGTCTGATATAGATAAGGTTAATTCACTTGTATTTGATGAAATAGATACAGGTATAAGTGGAATAGCAGCAGAAATAGTGGGAAAAAAATTAAAGCATATATCAAATAAAAAACAGGTTATAAGTATAACTCACCTGCCTCAAATAGCAGTAAATGCAAATGCTCACTTTAGAATAAAAAAAATTATACAAGAAAGTAGAACTTATACAAAAATTGAAAAGCTAAGTCAAAAAGAACAAATAAAAGAAATAGCAAGATTAATATCTGGATCTAATATAACAGAAAAAACAATAGAACATGCTAAAGAAATTTTAGAAATAGCTCAAAATAAAGATGTTTAAACATCTTTATTTTTTTGAAGTTTTTATTTCAAAATTACTACAATGAGACTTTTTTACAATATTATAATTATTTGTGGAGGATATAAAAGTTCGATTTTAGGAAAATTAATATTAAAATGACATTAAGGAAGTGATGTATATGGCTAAAATTTCCAAGAGAAAATTTTTAATTTTAATATTAATTTTATCCGTTATATTGACAAGTTTTACACCTCTTGATTTAAATTCACAAGCTTTTAATCAAAATAAATTAGAATTAATTCCGCTTGGGAATATAGCTGGAATAAAACTTGATACAGACGGTGTATTAGTTATAGGAATAGACGAAAATTATTTAAAATATAAAGACAGAAATATAAAAGTTGGAGATATAATAGTAAAGATAGAGGGTAAAGAAGTAAATAAAGCACAAGATATAGAGGATATCACAAATAATATAAAAAAAGACTTCGTAAATGTAACTATAAAAAGAGATGGCAAATATATATACCAAGATGTAAAGTTATATAAAGATGATAAAGACAATACTCACAAAATAGGAATTTGGGTAAGAGATAAAATAGCTGGTATAGGTACATTGACTTGCTATAATCCACAAACTAAAGAATTTTATGCTCTAGGGCACGGAATAACAGATGTAGATACGGGAAGCATAATAGAAGTGAAGAAAGGTGTTTTATATAAGCCAAAAAAAACAGGGGTTAAAAAAGGTGTATCAGGAGTTCCAGGTGAAATAATAGGAGATTTTGATAAAAAAAATATAATGGGTGAATTTAATCATAATGATGATTTTGGGATAAAGGGCACAATGAATAACCAATATAGATGGGATAATCTAAAACCCATAGAAGTTGGTCATTATTACGAAGTTAAAAAAGGAAATGCATATATACTATTTTCTGATGAAAATTATAAAATAAAAAAATATAAGATACAAATAAAAAAGATATTCAATCAAAATAGACCTAAATCTAAAAGTATGGTAGTTGAAATCGTAGATAAAGATTTGATAAATTATACAGGTGGAATAGTACAAGGAATGAGCGGTGCACCTATAATACAAAATGGGAAAATAATAGGAGCTATAACACACGTATTCGTAAATGATCCTAAAAAAGGATATGCCATATTTATAGATTGGATGTTAAAATAAATCAAAATAAATTAAAGGAAACTTAATACAAATGTCGAATTAGTTAACTTGTACAAATATAATAATTTTTATTGGGGGGTAATTCTATGAAAGAAAAAATAAAATTAATAATAGCGGATGATAATAAGGATTTTTGCCAAATATTAAAAGAATATTTGCAAAATGAAGATGATATAGAAATATTAGGTGTAGCTAAAGATGGCATTGAGGCGCTTGACCTAGTATCAGAAAAGCAACCAGACTTACTAATATTAGACATAATAATGCCTCATCTTGATGGTCTTGGAGTTATAGAAAAATTAAATACAATGGATATAAAAAAGATGCCAAAAATAATAGTACTATCTGCTGTTGGACAAGATAAAATAACTCAAAGGGCTATAAATTTAGGAGCTGATTACTATATAGTTAAACCTTTTGATTTTAGCGTATTTATAAATAGAATAAGAGAATTGGTTGGACAAAGAAGTGTATCAATACTTCAAAATAATAAACCGCTAACAACTTTTAAAACTGTTAAAACTGAGTTTATAAAAAATACTGGAAATATAGAAGCTGAAATAACTAATATAATACATGAAATAGGAGTTCCAGCTCATATAAAAGGGTATTTATATTTAAGAGAAGCTATAACTATGGTAATAGATAATGTAGAACTTTTGAGTGCTGTTACTAAAGAGTTATATCCAAATATAGCTAAGATATTTAACACTACTCCATCAAGAGTAGAAAGAGCGATAAGACATGCTATAGAAGTAGCTTGGAGTAGGGGAAAAGTTGATACTATAAATCAATTGTTTGGATATACAGTTCACAATACAAAAGGGAAGCCAACAAATTCTGAGTTCATAGCAATGGTTGCAGATAAATTAAGACTTGAGCATAAAGCGGCAAGATAGATTAAAAAAACATCTTTTGTTATTATTAAAAAATAACAAAAGATGTTTTTTTAATTTTAGAAATTAATAGAAAAATTCTAAAAACTAATTCCTTGTTTAATTTAGATGTAGTTATGTGATATAATTAAATTTGTTTAAAATTAAGATTAAAATGAGTATTTTGTAAAACAAGGAGGAAAAATATGCGATTAAAGGCTCCGATAAAAATAGATAGAAAAACTAAAAATCTAGCTAAAAGATTAAAAGGAGGGGAGATTGCTGTAATAAACCACAAAGATATAGATGAGGTTGCAGCTAACTCTTTAGTAGAAGGAAAAATAAAAGCTATAGTAAATGCAGATACTACAATAAGCGGTAGATATCCAAACAAAGGACCTCAAATACTCTCTAATAAAAATGTATATATATTAGACAATGTAGGAAAAGAAGTATTTGATAGATTAAATGAAGATGATATTGTTGAAATAGTAGATAATAAGCTGTATTTAAATGATGAATTAATAGGTGAAGGTGAAGTATTAGATAAAGACATAATTAAACAAAAAATAAAATTATGCTATGACAATTTATCTAATGAACTAGATAACTTTATAGAAAATACTATAGAATATGCTAAAAAAGAAAAAGGATTTATACTTGGAGATTTAGAAATTCCTAAAATGAAGACAGATTTTAAAGGAAGACATGCATTAATTGTGGTAAGAGGTCAAGACTACAAACAAGATTTAAGCACAATAATTCCATATATAGAAGAGATGAAGCCTGCATTAATAGGAGTTGACGGTGGAGGAGATGCACTTTTAGAATTTGGATACACGCCAGATATGATAGTAGGAGATATGGATAGTATAAGTGATGAATGCTTAAGAAAATGCAATGAATTAGTAGTCCATGCTTATCCTGATGGAAGAGCACCAGGACTTAAAAGAATAGAAAACTTAGGGCTTGAGGCTACTGTGTTTCCAGCACCTGGAACTAGTGAGGATATAGCTATGCTGACAGCATATGAATACGGTGCAAAATTAATAGTTGCACTTGGAACTCACTCAAATATGATAGATTTTCTTGAAAAAGGAAGAAAAGGTATGGCTAGTACTTTCTTGGTAAGGCTTAAAATTGGATCAAAACTTATAGATGCAAAAGGAGTTAACCTTTTATACAGAAGTAAATTGAAACTAAAATACATATGGGGCCTTATTCTTGCAGCTCTTTTCCCTGTTTGTATAGTAGCTTATTTATCACCATCTATTCAGCAACTTATAAAACTTATGCAGATTAAAATTAGATTATTAATGGATTTTTAGGGAGGTTTTTTTGTGAATGTAAATATGAAGTATTTTATAGTAACATTAAGTGCTATTTTCATAAGTTTGGGGATCGGAATATTAATAGGATTTAATTTAAATAGTAATGGGGCATTTGATGAGCAACAAACCCAAATAATAGATGATTTGGAAAATAAATTCAATGTAATAAAACAACAAAACAGTAAGATGGATAATAAAATCTTAAATATAACAAAAGAAAATGAAAATCTAAATAAGTATATAGAAAACACACTTAGCTATGTGGTTAATAATAAACTAGAAGGCAAAAATATAGGAATAATTAAGACTACTGAAGATTATTTTTATCCTAATGTAGAAGAAGTTATAAACAAGGCTAATGGGAAAGTGGCATTTAATATTGTTATAAAGGATAAACTGGTAAATGAATTTGAAATAAATGAATTAAACAAAGAATTTAACGTAAATTTAAAAGATAAGAATGAATTTATGAATTATATATGTCAAATAACATATGTAGATAAAAATGTTGATTTATTAAATCAAATGAGTCAAAAAGGAATAATAGAGATAAAAACTTTAAATCTTGAGTATAATAATTTAAATACTGTTATACTTGAAGGTGGAAGTTTAGAAAATAATGAGAATAAGTTAAACATTGTAGATAAAAACATAATTAAATATTTTAAAGATAATAATGTTAACCTGCTTGGTAGTGAAAGAAGAGACACTAAAAATTCTTATATTCCATTTTACAAAGAATCTAAGATATCTACTATAGACAATTTAGATGAAGTTATGGGTAAAATATCATTGATTATGGTTATTGAGGGAAAAACAGGACATTTTGGAGTAAAGGATACTGCAGATGAATTTACACCTTTAGAAATTAAATAAAAAGGAGTCAATTTATGAATAATAAATATATTACTATAATAATACCTGCTTATAATGAAGAGAATAAAATAAAATCTACAATAGAAGGTATAAAAGATATAACGTGTATAGATGATATAATAATAGTTGATGATGGATCAACTGATAATACGTTTAAGATAGCGTCTTCATATGATTGCGTAAAAACATTAAAACTTGATAAGAATATGGGTAAAGGATTTGCTTTGAATTATGGACTTAAAATAGCCATGCAAAATTCTGATATTATAGGATTTTTAGATGCTGATTTAGGTCAAACATCAAGAGATATAGAAAAACTGATATACCCTATATTAAATGATGAATGTGATGTAACTATTGCAAAATTTCCACCAGCAAAGAAAAAAGGTGGTTTTGGATTTGTTAAAAAACTCGCAAAAAGTGGAGTTAAAATGCTAACTGGTGAAGAATTAGATTCAACATTATCAGGACAAAGAGTGTTTAAAAAAGAAGTTTTACAACATTTTGAAGAAATGCCGTTTGGATATGGTGTTGAAGTTGGAATGACTATTGATATATTAAAAAAAGGATATAAAATAAATGAGGTTTTAGTAAATATGACACATAATGAAACTGGAAGAAATCTAAAAGGATTCGTTCATAGAGGAAAACAATTTTATCATATAAATATTACTTTACTAAAAAAAATATTAGGGAGGTAGTATAACTTGATATATATAGTATTTTTAATTGGATTTTTAGGAACTCTATTAATAATTCCTTATTTTAAATTACTTTTAGTAGAAAGTAATGTTGTAAGAAAAAACTATAGACAAGATTTAATTCCAGTATGTGCTGGAATAGTATTTTTGCCTATACTTATAATAAATTCATCTGTTTTGAGATATTTATATAAAAGTAATGATATATATATATATTTGTTCGGCATAATGAGTATGGCATTTATAGGAATACTTGATGATTTGATAGGAAATAGAGATGTTAGTGGGCTTAAAGGACATTTTAAAAGCCTATTAAATGGAAAACTTACAACAGGGGGTTTTAAAGCTTTGTTTGGAGGTTTTGTGGCTTTACTAATATCAGTTAGCATATCAAATAATATAATTGATATATGTGTTAATACACTATTAATTGCATTATTTACAAACCTAATGAATCTATTAGACTTAAGGCCAGGTAGAGCAATAAAAGGATATCTATTTATTTCAATAATACTGCTATTTACTGTATCTATGTACTATGACAAAGTAATGATAGTACTTTTGATGTCAAATGTGCTTGCTTATTTTAAAGAAGATTTAAAAGCAAATGCTATGATGGGAGATACAGGATCTAATGTTTTGGGAATAGCAACAGGTATAATCATAGCTTATAACTTTTCATTTATAGTTAGACTTTGTGCAGTAATATTATTGATACTTATTCATGTAATTACAGAAAAGTATTCTTTAACAAAAATAATTGAGAATAATAAATTACTAAACTATATAGATATGTTAGGTAGATAAAGAGGTGTACTTATGATAAGCAAAAAAATTGGAACAGTACAAGAGATAATATCTAGAACTGAAGAAATGGAAGAGCTTAAGGTTAAGATAGGTGATAGTATACAAAAGGCTATAAATTATCCTAAAATTAACTCTTATGTAGCAGTTAATGATGAAGTTTTATTAAATACAAGCGCTGTAGAACTCAATCTTGGAACTGGAGGATTTCACTTTGTAATAGCTAATCTAAATAAACTAGAGAGTCAGATGAGTGAGGGTGGACATATAATGAAACTTAGATATACTCCACTTCAAGTAAAAATATTCTCAGCAGAAGAGCAAGAAAGTGAATATCATGATAAAATAAAAAACTTTAAATCACTTGAAGATATGCCTGTTGTAGTTGGAACCCTTCACAGTATGCTAGTTCCGTTTGCAGCATCGTATAAAAGAATTGATAAACAAAAAAAATTAGTATACATAATGACTGACGGAGCAGCTCTACCTATATATTTGAGCAAAAATGTACAAAATTTAAAGAAAAATAGATTAATAGATAATACAATAACTATCGGAAATGCCTTTGGAGGAGATTATGAGTGTATAAACATATATACTGCATTAATACTTGCAAAAGAAGTTTTAAAGGCTGATGCTGTATTTGTATGTATGGGCCCAGGTATAGTAGGGACATCTACTAAGTATGGTTTTACAGGCATAGAACAAGCCAATATACTTGATGCTGCTAAAAAGTTAAAAGGAAGACCAATAGCCATACCTAGAATAAGTTTTGCAGATAAAAGAGATAGACACTTTGGTCTTAGTCACCATTCTGTAACTATATTAAAAGAAATGGTTAACACAAAGGTTGTAGTACCAATTGGAATAGGGTGTAATAAAAATAAAGAATATGTAATCAACCAAGTAAAAGAGCATGGCATAGATAAAATACACGATATTGTATGTATAGATAACAACAAAACAAAATCCGACTTAGAATATTTCAACTTAAGGGTAAGGAGTATGGGAAGGTCTTATGAAGAAGATAAAGAATTTTTCAATTCGGCAAGCTCTGCTGCTTATTATGTATTGGAGGGATAGGTTATGATTTTTAAAGAAGAAACTATGAGTTCAGAAATGATATATAATGGAAAGATTATTAACTTAAGAGTAGATACTGTTGAACTTCCAGAGCATAAATACCAAAAAAGAGAAATTGTAGAACATCCAGGGGCCGTAGGTATATTAGCTATAAATGATAAAAAAGAAATAATATTTGTGAAACAGTTTAGAAAGCCAGTTGAGGAGATTTTAATAGAAATTCCTGCTGGGAAACTTGAAAAGGGAGAAGACCCTAGGGAATGTGCTATAAGAGAATTGAAAGAAGAAACTGGATACGAGGCTAAAAATATGAAATTTTTAAATGAATTCTATACATCAGCTGGTTTTTCTAATGAAAAAATGTACTTGTACTTAGCTACTGACTTACAAGCAGGTGATTGCTGTCCGGATGAGGATGAATATGTAGAAGTTATGAGTGTAGATATAAAAAAAGCCTTGGATATGATTGCAAACAATGAAATAAAGGATTCTAAAACTATAATAGGAATACTATTATCAAAAGATTTAATATAAAAAAGTCTTTGATTATAAAAATTGTAATATACCCCTTATTTTTAACATAGAATTATGTAAAGTTAAAAACAAGGGGGTTTTAATTTGAAAAATATATTTGAATTTTCAAATTCGAAGTTTAATTATAAAATAATTATGATAATATTTATATTTTTATTCAGCCTAGGGATTACAAGTGGAGCTTATTTAAATAAGGTATATTCTATTTCGGATACTTCTATGAATGAGTTTATTTCTAGGACAACCAGTGATTATAATCAAAATTTCAATTTAGTAGGCGAAGCTTTACTAAATTTAAAAAATGATTTTGTATATTTAATATCAATGTATTTGGCATCTCTTTTTGTAATTACAAGCCCACTTGTATTAGTTATAGTATTTTTAAAGGGATTATCAATAGGATATACAGTAAATACATTGATTTTGGTATTGAAGAGTAGTTCTATTAAAATGATATTTTTGATACTTATGAAAAATATAATTATAATTCCTTTTACATTCTTTGTAATATTTTTTTCTTTTAATTATTTTTTTGAAGCAATACATGCTTTGAGAATATCTAGTAAATTTAGAAATTATAATCATATTAAAAAATTAATGCTAAAATATAGTATTAATTTGATAGGATTATTTGCAGTAATAGCAACGATACAAGGCATAGTAAATTTAGTATCTATATTCATAATGCAAAAAATATTCTAGTTATAAGTATATTGCGTTAGAGAACAGAACTATCAACTATTTTGAGCAACGGAGCCGATTGTTGGGGATATGAGTCAGCGCGTAGCAGCTAGACGAATTTTTAGTCAGAGGAGTTTAATATGGATAATATAATAGATAAGTATATAGATTACATAATAAAAGATAAGAATCTTTCTCAAAATACTATACTTTCATATAAATCAGATTTAAAAAAATACATAAAACATTTAGAAAACAATAGTACGGATTATATTAGTGTTAGCGAAAATGATATATTTAGCTTTTTGATACAGCTTCAGAAATCTAATACATCAATATCTACAATATCTAGAATAATCTCGTCAATAAAATCATTTCATGAATTTTTATTTAATACAAGGATATCTGATAATAATCCCGCTAGAAAAATTAAAAAACCAAAAGTAGAAAGACCTAAGATGGATATACTAACACAAGAAGAGGTAGAGCTCTTACTTAATGCACCTAGTATAGAAAATACAAAAGGTATAAGAGATAAGGCTATTCTAGAATTATTTTATGCAACTGGAATTAAGGTATCTGAATTAATTAAACTTGATATAGATGATGTTAATTTAAACATGGATTATATAAACTGTGAAAATAAGAAAAATACTAGAACTATACCTATTAGCAATACATCTAAAAAATACACACAAAAATATTTAGATGATTCTAGAATGAATATGGTAAAGAATAAAGATGAAAAGGCTTTATTTGTAAATTCAAAAGGTGAAAGATTTACAAGACAAGGACTTTGGAAAATAATTAAAAAGTATACTCAAAATATAAATTTGGATAAAAATGTAACTCCAACTATGTTGAGACATTCTTTTGCCATACACTTACTCAAAAAAGGAGCAAATCTGAGTGTGGTTGGAAAAATATTGGGTAATAATAACTTAACAAGTCTTCAAATATATTTAAATCATATAGACAAGAATATAAGAAAAGAGTTAAAAGAAAATCATCCAAGGCTATAAATGATAAAATATGATTTAAAGTTATAATTGAAATCACATTGAATCAATGTTAAAATCTAAATATAAGTTAAATATAATAATATTAATTTATCCTGAAAAGAGGAGTGGATATTAATGAGTAAAAGAGTAGTGTTGATAGTAATGGACAGTGTTGGAATAGGACAGCTTCCAGATGCTAAAAAGTTTGGGGATGAAGGGGTTAATACATTAGGAAATATAATAAAATCATATGATGGTATATCAATACCTAATCTAACCAAACTAGGTATAGGCAATATTAATGGATTTGAACAAGTTAAAGAGATTGACTCTCCAATAGGAGCATTTGGTAAGTCCGCTGAGGTATCTCAGGGGAAAGATACTACAACAGGTCACTGGGAAATGGTAGGACTTAGAGTTGATGAGCCATTTAAAACTTTCCCAGATGGATTTCCCAAAGATGTAATAGAGGAATTTGAAAGTAAAACAGGAAGAAAAGTTATAGGGAATAAGCCTGCATCTGGAACTGCAATCCTTGATGAACTTGGAGAACATCATATGAAAACAGGAGAAGTAATCGTTTATACATCTGCAGACAGTGTATTCCAAATTGCAGCTCATGAAGAGGTTGTATCCCTTGATGAATTATACAAAATGTGCAAAATAGCAAGAGAGATGATGATGGGAGATAATGCTCTTGCAAGAATAATAGCAAGACCATTTGTAGGAGAGCCAGGAAACTTCACAAGAACTTCTAATAGAAGAGATTTTTCACTAGATCCTTATGAAGATACAATACTTGATAACATAAAAAAAACAGGTCAAGATGTAATAGCAGTTGGAAAAATAGAAGATATATTCAACGGAAAAGGTATTACTGAGGCTGTTCATACAAAGAGCAACATGGATGGTGTTGATCAAACTATAGAATATATGAAAAAAGACAATAAAGGTCTTATATTTACTAATCTAGTAGATTTTGATTCTAAATACGGGCATAGAAGAAATGTTGAAGGATATAAAAACGCTATAGAGGAATTAGATTTAAGAATTCCAGAAATTATAGATAATCTTAAAGACGAAGACATATTAATATTAACTGCAGATCATGGTAACGATCCCACATATAAGGGAACCGATCACACACGTGAATATATCCCTATTTTAGTATATGGAAAGAATATAAAAAGTGGAGCGAATATAGGGGTTAGAACGACATTTTCAGATATAGGAGCTACAATTGCAGATATATTAGAAACTGACCTTCCAAGCAATGGGGAAAGCTTTAAAAATTTAATTTTAAAATAATAGGAGGAAAAAGGATGAAGAATTTAATCACTAGAATAAAAGAAAGTGCAGAATCTATAAAGTCAAAGGTAAGTGTTGAACCGAAAATAGGATTAATACTAGGATCAGGACTTGGAGTATTAGCAGATGAAATAGAAGATGCTATTAAAATAAAGTATGAAGAAATACCTAATTTTCCTGTTTCAACAGTAGAGGGTCATGCAGGACAGCTTGTAATAGGCAAATTACAAGGAAAAGATGTTGTTGCAATGCAAGGAAGATTTCATTTTTATGAAGGGTATACTATGGAAGAGGCTACATTTCCTGTAAGAGTAATGAAGGCTTTGGGAGTAGAGACAATAGTTGTGACAAATGCTGCTGGTGGATCTAATAAGACTTATGTGCCAGGAGACTTAATGATAATAAATGATCACATAAATCTTGGAGGAAACAACCCACTTATGGGTCCTAACAGCAAAGAGTTAGGGGTTAGATTCCCCGATATGTCAACTGCGTACACTCCAGAACTTATATCTATTGCTAAAAATGTAGCTAAAGAATTGAATATTGATGTTAAAGAAGGAGTGTATACATACTTTACTGGACCGACTTATGAAACACCAGCAGAAATAAGAATGGTTCAAACTATAGGAGGAGATGCAGTGGGGATGTCTACAGTTCCAGAAGTTATAGTTGCTAGACATTCAAGCCTTAAGGTTTTAGGTATATCTTGTATAACTAATATGGCAGCTGGAATACTAGATCAACCTTTAAATCATGAGGAAGTTATAGAGACTACTCAAAGAGTTAAAACACAATTTATATCTTTAGTAAAAAACATATTACACAAAATGTAATATCTATGCAAGTAAAGCTAGACCAAAATTGATATAATTAAGTAAGAGGAATAGTTAGAGAGGTGTAGTAAATATGAGAATGTATGATATTATAAAGAAAAAAAGAGATGGACTTGAGTTGTCAAAAGAAGAAATAAACTTTTTTATAGATGGATATGCAAAATCAGAAATACCTGACTATCAAGCTTCAGCTCTTATAATGGCAATATTTTTACAGAAAATGACTAAACAAGAAACTGTATATCTAACAGATGCAATGATGAGATCTGGAGATGTTATAGATTTAGCAAAAATAGATGGAATAAAAGTTGATAAACATAGTACAGGTGGAGTTGGAGATAAAACTACTATAACTTTAGCACCTCTTGTAGCATCTTGTGGAGCACCTGTTGCAAAAATGTCAGGAAGAGGTCTTGGACATACGGGAGGAACCCTTGATAAACTTGAGGCTATACCTGGGCTTTCTATAGAAATGAATCAAGATAAGTTCACGGATAATGTAAATAATCATAAGATAGCTGTGTGTGGTCAAACTGCAAAAATAGTACCTGCTGATAAAAAACTTTATGCTCTAAGAGATGTTACTGCTACCGTAGATAATATATCTTTAATAGCTAGTAGTATAATGAGCAAGAAGTTGGCTTCAGGAGCTGATGCTATAGTTCTTGATGTTAAAACTGGTAGTGGTGCTTTTATGAAAAAATTAGATGACTCATTTGATTTGGCTAAAGAAATGGTTGATATCGGAAATGGAATGGACAGAGAGACTATAGGTGTTATTACTGATATGGATCAACCACTTGGACTTGCAGTTGGTAATTCACTTGAAGTAATAGAAGCTATTGAAACGTTAAAAGGAAATGGACCAAAGGATTTCACAGAGCTTTGTCTTAATTTAGGATCATATATGTTAATGCTATCTAAGGTTGTAAACACATATGAAGAAGGAAGAGAAATGCTAGAAGAGTCTATATCTTCTGGAAAAGCACTTGATAAACTAAGAGAATTTATAGATATTCAAGGTGGAAATAAGGATGTAGTTGATAATTATGATTTATTACCAGGAGCTACTAATATAGTAGAAGTTAAATCTATTAAAAAAGGTTATGTAAGTAAGATTGAAGCAGAAACTGTTGGTCTTAGTGCGATGATGTTAGGCGCAGGTAGAGAGACGAAAGAAGATGAATTAGATCTTGGAACTGGTATAAGACTTGAGAAAAAAGTTGGAGATAGGGTAGAAGCAGGTGAAACTTTAGCTTTTATGTATGCTAATGATATGAAAAAACTTGAATCAGCTAAAGAAAGACTTTTATCAGCTTATACTATATCAGAGAATAAGCCTTCTTCAAGAAAGCTTATTCATGGAGTTGTTACTAAGGATGGAATAGAAAGATTTTAGTAAAAGTATATACATGATAAAAAAGATGTACCAACCAAAGGTACATCTTTTTTATGTCATTTTTTTGAATTAATAAGTTACATATTGTAAAAAAGAGTCTAAAATTATATAATAGTATAGATGTATAAAAAGGAATTTATATTTATATACAATTTGAAGAGGAATATAAGTTCCTATTTTATATAAAAAATATTGAATTTTTTTAAAATTATATTGTTTACCATTCGATACATAATAACATGAATATGTTAAATTTAATAAAAAAGAGGTAATAATATGAAAAAATTATTTATTATATGTATTTTTATTGTACTTATTATAGCATCGGGGTTAGTCTACTTTAATATACAAACAGGTCCTTATGATTCTAGTAGCAATAAGCAAGTGTTGGTGGATATAAAAAAAGGATCTTCGCTTGATAGTCTTAGTCAAACACTTTTTGAAAAAGAACTTATAAAGAACAAATTATTTTTCAAAATAACTGCTAAGGTAAATAATATGGATACTGGAATAAAGGCTGGACTTTATAACATCAATCAATCTCGTTCGAATAAAGAGATATTGGATATACTAAATTCAGGTAGGGTATATAAGGATTTAGTTAAGATTACTATTCCAGAAGGTTTTGAAGCTCATCAAATTGCAGATAGAATTTCACAGTTGGGGCTTGGCAATAAGGACAAGTTTATGGATTTAGTAAATAATCCTGTGAATTTTAGTGATGATTATAAATTTTTGAATGAGGGAGATATATTATCTCTTGAAGGATACTTATTCCCGGATACATATTTCTTTGATAAAAAGTATTCTGAAAAAGATATCATAAATGTAATGTTAAAGAGATTTGATGAAATATATACTGATGAATATAAAAAAGTTCAAGATGAAAAAAATCTTACACTTAATCAGGTTATATCTTTGGCGTCTATTATAGAAAGAGAAGCTAGATTAGATAAGGAAAGAAGTGTAATAGCAGGTGTATTTTACAATAGAATGAATATAAATATGCCTCTTCAATCTTGTGCGACAGTACAATATATACTAGGACATAGAAAAAGTAATTTAAGCTTTGATGATATAAGAATAGACTCTCCTTATAATACGTACAAAAATTCGGGATTACCTCCTGGACCAATAGCATCGCCCGGTAAGAAATCAATAGAAGCGGCTCTTTACCCTCAAAATGTAGATTATTTGTATTTTGTAGCAAAGAAAGATGGTAGTCATAGCTTTTCAAAGACGTATAATGATCATCTAAAAAGAAAAGTAGAAAATGAAAGTGAATAGGAAATTATATTCCTCTTTAAATTGTGGATAAATATAAATTCCGTTATGAGTTTCAAAAAAGTTTACATTTAAAGGTTCTTCACAGAAGAACTTTTTTATATGCTTAAGGAAATTATATGATTTTCAAATTGAGGATAACATTGATGAAAGAACTATGCTTGCAACTATTTTTGAGCAACGGAGACCATAGGGATCGTTGGCGACATGAGTCAGTGCGTAGCGACTAGACGAATTTTTTATTTGTGTCATAGAAAGGATGATACTTTTGAGCAATATAGTAGATGAATTTGTAGAAGAATATATAAGAAATACATTAAAAGAAAGTGAAACTTTTTTAAAGGAATTAGAGGATTATGCAAGTGAGAATTTAGTTCCTATAGTTCATAAAGAAGTTGCAGAATTTTTAAAAGTAATATTAAAGATGAATAAGCCAAAAAGAATACTAGAGGTTGGATGTGCAATTGGATATTCTTCTATTTTGTTTGCGAATACTTTGAATAAGGATTGTGAAATAATAACAGTAGAAAGAAATGAAAAAATGATAGAAAAAGCATCAGAAAATATTAAAAAGTATAAATTTGAGGATAACATAACTATACTTGAGGGAGATGCCGAGGAAAAGTTAAAAGAAGTAGATGGAGAATTTGATATGATTTTTCTTGATGCAGCTAAAGGGCAATATAAATTATTTTATGATTTAGTTATAGATAAATTAAAGCCTGGTGGAGTACTGATATCTGACAATATACTTTACAAAGGAATGGTTGCAAGTGATAAGTACGTTATTAGAAGGAAAAAAACAATAGTAAAGAGAATGAGAAACTATCTAGACTATATAAGTAATTGTGATTATTTAGATACTAGCCTAATACCAATTGGAGATGGTGTGGCTTTAAGTTATAAAAAATATTAAAGAGGTGTTAATATGCAAAAGGTAGAATTGCTAGCTCCAGCTGGAGATTTGGAAAAATTAAAGATGGCCATTGAATATGGTGCAGATGCTGTATATGTTGGAGGAGAATTTTTTGGATTAAGAGCAGGTGCTAAAAATTTCACTTATGAACAGATGCAAGAAGGTGTAAAGTTCGTTCATGATAGAGACAAGAAATTATATGTAACGGTTAATGTAATACCTCATAATGAAGACTTTAAAGGGTTAAATGAATACTTAAAGCAACTTGAAGAAATAGGAGTGGATGCTGTAATAGTATCAGATCCAGGGGTTTTATCAGTAGTAAAAACTGTTATACCTAATATGGAAGTACATTTAAGTACTCAAGCTAATAATACTAACTATATGAGTGCTAAGTTTTGGTACAACCAAGGGGTTAATAGAATAGTAACTGCTAGAGAACTTTCATTTGAGGAAATAAAAGAAATTAGTGATAATATACCTGAAGATATGGAAATAGAAGCATTTGTACATGGGGCTATGTGCATATCATATTCAGGAAGGTGTCTTATAAGTAACTATATGACTGGAAGAGATGCAAATAGAGGAGCTTGTGCTCATCCTTGCAGATGGGAATATTCATTAGTTGAAGAAAAACGACCTGGAGAGTATTTTCCTGTATATGAAGATGAAAGAGGTACATTCTTCTTTAATTCAAAAGATTTATGCATGATAGAGTACATACCTCAAATAATAGAATCTGGAATTAAAAGTCTTAAAATAGAAGGTAGAATGAAAACTTCTTATTATGTAGCATCTGTTGTTAGAGCGTATAGAATGGCTATAGATGAGTATTATAAGAATGGTAAATCGTGGAAGTTTAATCCTATGTGGCTTGATGAAATTAAAAAAGCTAGTCATAGAGATTTTACAACTGGTTTTTATTTTGATAAGCCTAAATCAGATGAGCAACATTACGGGTCTAGTTCATATATAAGAGATTACGATTTTATAGGACTTGTCAAATCTTTCGATGAAAAAGAAGGAATAGCATTAGTAGAACAGAGAAACAGAATGTTTGTAGGAGATGAGATAGAAATAATAGGTCCCAACAAGGAGACTATTTACACTAAGATAGATAAATTATGGAATGAAAAAGGTGAAGAGATAGAAGTAGCACCCCATCCTAGACAATTAATTAAGATCAAGTTTGATGCTTGTGTTAAAGAAAACTATATATTGAGAAAGGTGATAGACGATGAAAAATAGGCCCTTGATAATAGGAATAACTGGTGGAACTGGTTCGGGAAAAAGCACAGTAAGTAAGGCTATAATAGAGAGTATACCAGAGGAAAATCTATCTATTATAGAGCAAGATGCTTACTATAAAGACCAAAGTCATCTTGAATTTGAAGAAAGGTTAAAGACTAATTATGATCATCCTTTTGCGTTTGATAATGAACTTTTAATAGGTCACTTAAACCATCTGCTAGAGGGAAAGAGTATTAAAAAACCAGTTTATGACTTTGAAAAACATACTAGAGACTTAGATAAATACACAGAGATTTTTTCTAAGGATATAATAGTGGTTGAGGGCATAATGATGTTAGAAGATGAAAACTTAAGAAATATGTTGGATATAAAGATATTTGTAGATACAGATAATGATATTAGAATACTAAGAAGAATCCAAAGAGATATACAAGAAAGAGGGAGAACTGTTGATTCAGTAATAGATCAATATCTTTCTACTGTAAGACCTGCTCATATGCAGTTTATAGAGCCGTATAAGAAGTATGCAGATATTATAATGCCAGAAGGTGGCTATAATAGTGTTGCTATAGATATTGTTGTTGCTAAGATAAAGTCTATAATAGAGTCAAAAGTTAAAAAAGATGATTAATTAAAGTATTAACCCCTTGATAATTGGAAAAAATAATCCTTATCAGGGGGTGTTTTTTTGAGGAAAAAAAGTAAGACAAAACATAATAAAAGACTCTCAATAGTTTTATTTACTTTTTCTTTTGTATTTATATTACTATTTGGAAGACTTATATATATACAAGGTTATAAAGGTAAAGAATATTATGAAAGAGCTGTAAGACAAAGTGAAATAAAAATAGATTTGACTAGCAATAGAGGCACTATATATGATCGAAACAATATGATGCTTACAGACAATGAAAAAGAGGATATAGTTGTAATATTAAAGAGGAATTTTGATTTAGATAAAGAAAAAATAGATATATTAAAAAAAGTTACAAATCTTTCTGAAAAACAAATATATAATAGATTTGAGACTAAAAGCAATCTAATAGAGCTTAAAATAAAGGATTTAAATGATAGCTTAAGAAAGCAAATAGAAAGTAAGAGTGCAATTTTAATAGTCAATAAAACATATAGGTATAGAAGTGAAAATATATTAACGCATGTTTTGGGATATATAAATGAGTATGAAAATAAAGGTGTAAGTGGAATTGAAAAAGCTAAAAATGATTTACTCAAAGATCAAAATAGAGAATATGTAGAGGCATTTGTAGATGCTAGGAAAAATGTAGTTCCTGGAAGTTTTAAAAAATATCAAAGTGAGGATATAAAACATAAGAACATAAAATTGACTATAGACTATAATATACAAAAAATAGTTGAAAAAGCACTGGACAAAAACCATAAAAATGGGGCTGTCATAGTATCGGATGTAAATACGGGTGAAATACTTGCAATGGCATCAAGACCTAATTTTAATCCAAATAAGATAGAAGATTATATAGACAGCGAAAAACAAGAATTGTTGAATAAAGCAATTCAATGTAAATATCCACCTGGATCTATATTTAAAATAATAGTAACTCTTGCAGCTTTTGAAGAAGGCTTAGTAGATGAAGAAGAAAAGTTTGACTGCAAAGGATATATAGAATTTGATGGAATAAAAATAAAATGTTGGGAAAGAGAAGGACATGGAGAAGAGACATTCAAAGAGGCTTTTTATAATTCATGCAACCCAGTATTCGTTGAAATAGGAAAAAGGCTTGGAAGCAAAAAAATATTAGAAACTGCAAAAAGAATGGGATTATCAGACAAAATAGATATAGGGTTAGAAGAAGAAAAAGAGACTTCACTTCCAAAAGGAGATTCTGTTAAAGGCAATGCTATAGGAAATATATCAATAGGACAAGGGGATGTAGAAGTAACTCCTCTTCAAGTTAATCAAATGACGCAGATAATAGCTAATAATGGAGTTTATAAAAAATTGTATTTATTTGACTCTATATTAGATCAAAATATGAATGCCATTCAAAAGCATAAATCAGAAAAAGATAAGGTGGTTATGTCTCCTTTTATAATAAATAGAATAAAAAAATT
This sequence comes from Tepidibacter mesophilus, assembly GCF_002724055.1. Taxonomy (GTDB): domain Bacteria; phylum Bacillota; class Clostridia; order Peptostreptococcales; family Peptostreptococcaceae; genus Tepidibacter_A; species Tepidibacter_A mesophilus. Next base: position 285,995 of record NZ_BDQY01000002.1, read on the forward strand.
AATGGAGGGTGTTGTTGAAACTGGTACAGCTAAAAATATAAAAGAGATTCAAGGAAATAGTGCAGGAAAAACTGGTTCAGCAGAATACTACGTTAATGGGAAAAAATTTGTACATGGATGGTTTACTGGTTACTATCCAGCAAAAATACCTAAATATGCAGTAACTGTATTTATATATGATGGAAAATCAGGATCAGGAGCTGCAGCACCTGTATTTAAAGATATAATTGAAAATATAAATAATATTAAACAAGTACAGGCACAATAATATAAAGACTCTCATATAATGTAAAGTGACTCATTATATGGGGGGTGAATATATTGACAAATACAAAATCATTTCCAAATCCACTAACCCCTAAAGAAGAACTAGAATATTTAAAAAAGTTTAAACAAGGAGACTTAAGTGTCAAACCTATTCTAGTAGAAAGAAATTTAAGACTAGTAGCTCATATTGTAAAAAAATACACTAACTATCAAGAGGATATAGAGGACTTAATATCTATTGGAACTATTGGACTTATAAAGGCAATAGAGACATTTAATATTGATAAAGGAACACGACTTGCAACATATGCTGCAAGATGCATAGAAAATGAGATACTTATGAGTATAAGAGCGGGTAAAAAAAATAAAGGAGAGGTATCTCTTCAAGATCCTATCGGCGTAGATAAAGAAGGGAATGAAATATCTTAAACCTTATATCAACTTCAAATTTAGGAGGGGTTACATTGAAAAATATAGCTGTTGAAAGAACTATGTCATTTGTAAAAAATGATTTAAAAAGAGAAGGTTATCAAATAGATATAATAGACACTAATGAAAAGAATAACCCAAATTATTTAAACAATTTCGATGCATTATTAGTATCGGGTTCAAAATCAAATTTTATAGGAATTGAGACATCTTTGACCAAAATACCAGTGATAAAGGCTAGTGGAAAGAGTATTGAAGATATAAAAGTTGAATTAAATAAAATATTTCATTAGAAATTACCAAAAGAGTAGCTAATTAGCTACTCTTTTGGTAATTTAGGATAAATTATTAATGTAAACTCATCATTTCTTTTATGTTTTTCCTTTTTATATACAACATCATTCAGAATAGATTTTAGTAATCTATTCTTCAAAGCATTACTATCTGTGCTTTCATAAATATCCAAAAGATGCATAAATCTTGGGACACAACTTACATCTAATTTTTTAGAAACATCCATTAACTTATTATTTGTTTCATCTATAGAGTTTTGTATATCTTTAATTTTTTTGCTAATTGAATTTAACCTAGTTATATATGTAGATTCATCGTATACATTTCGTTCTAAAAAATCGTGCAAATTGTTCTTTTGAATATTTAAATTACCCAATTCTTTTTTTAAGCTATAAAGTATATTTTTATATAAGGAAGTATTATTATTCTTATCATCACTAGAATACTTATTTAAATCAAATTCATATTTTTTTAACCAATACCTCAAAGATAATGTTAGCTTATTTTCTATATGTATAAGCTTACTACTTTTATTAGAACAGTTTTTAGGACACATAATTTGAGAATCTCTATTTTTATATGGTCTAAGAACCATAGATGAATTACAGTAAAAGCATTTAATAACTCCTGCTAGAGGGTTTGAGATTTTGGTCTTTGAATTAAAGGGAGTATGAGATCTACTTGATAAAATTCTTTGTGCCTTTTTATACGTTTCAGAAGAAATAATAGCTTTGTGTTTTCCTTGAACATCTATCCACTCTTTTTTTGGTCTAATCTTAGTTTCTTTATTTTTACCTATTTCATTTGATTTTTTATTAAGTGTTTTTCTCCACTGTATTCTTCCTGTATAGACATTGTTTTTTATTATTGAAAGAACTGAGGCGGATGACCAATTTGAGCCTGTATAGCTTTTGTAGTTCATATCATTTAGTTTATCAGCTATTTTTTTACACCCTAAAGAATGATTTGTATATAAATCAAATATAATATTTACAACTACTGACTGCTCTGGATGAGGAGTTAAGGTCCTGTAATTATCTTTGTAACAAATCTCATATCCGTATGGAGGAAGAGTTCCTAAATAATTTCCATCTTCAACACTTCGGATTCTACCATTTTGAAGGCGTCTATTTATTATTTTAAGCTCTTTTCTAGCCATAAATGCCTCGAACTCTGAATATTCTTCATCGAATTCATCTTCTAAATTGTATACTTTTCTAGGGGTTACTATTTTTGTGTTAGAATTTTTGAAAGTCTCAAGAATAAGACCTTGTTCCTTCATATTACCTCTTCCAAGTCTATCTATATCCATACATAAAACGCAGTCATACAAATTATTCTCAACATCTTTTAAAAGGTCTAACATCTCGGGTCTATGCATCAAGCTTTCTCCAGAGGCTATTTCTTCTCTGATTTTTAATATATTTAAATTATTTTCTTTTGCATATTTAAGCAAGGCTCTCTTATGTTTTAGTAGAGTTTCTTTATCTCCTTTTTTTTCAGCTTCTTCATCTGCTCTTGATTTTCTAAGATAAATACAAGTGTTGTTCATGTACATCGTCCTTTCTTATATAGTTATATATCAAAATTATATTTGCAAAATTCAAAATATATGTATAGGCGAAAATAACGTTTGCTAAAAATAATAAATGGGTATAATATATAAATAACAGCATATTACAAAAAAATTTAAGTAGTATGTTAAACAACCATTTAAAAGTGGTTAAAATATTTTAAATGGAGAGTGAAGTACCATGACTAATATTTTAAACATAATAAAGGATAATACTATGACTTATGAGCAGAAGGTTATGAGTCTTGCTAGGGCTGCGGAAGGTAATTTAAATGTTTTAAACATAAGTGAAATGGCACAAAAGTACAGAGAAGAAGGCATAATATGCGATCTTAACGAAGGTAATGCTCCGTACAGACCTAGATATATAGTTCCAGATTATGAAAGATTTATTACAAATGGAAGTAAGTTTTTAGGTATAAAGCCTCCTAAGGATATTTGGGAAGCAGTAAATAGTTTATTGATTTTATACAAGCATGTTCCATCAATAACATCTTTTCCTGTTTATATAGGAAATATAGACACACTACTTGATAGATTTATAGAAGATGAGGATGAAGCTTATAAAGCTATCAAATTATTCTTAACACATATAGATAGAACTATTACAGATTCATTTTGTCATGCTAATATAGGTCCTAAAGACACTAAGGCTGGAAGACTTATACTAAAAGCTGAAAGAGAACTTGAAAATGCAATACCTAATGTTACTATTAAATATTCAGATGAGACTTCAGATGAATTTGCAGTTGAAGCTATAAAAACAGCTCTTGTAACTGCTAAACCTAGTTTTGCAAATCATAAAATGTTTGCAAATGACCTTGGACAAAATTATGCAATAGTGAGTTGCTACAATGGGCTTAATATGGCGGGTGGAAGTCATACATTAGTTAGACTAAACCTTGCTGGACTTAGTAAAATAGCAAAGGATGAAAATGACTTTATAGAAAATAAGATTCCTGAAGCAGTAAAAATAATGGCTGAATACATGGATGAAAGAGTGAAGTTTTTAGTAGAGGAAAGTGGTTTCTTTGAGTCGAGTTTCTTAGTTAGAGAAAATCTAATAGAAAAAGATAACTTTACAGCTATGTTTGGTATGTTTGGGCTTGCTGAGAGTGTAAATCACTTTATAAATTCAGATGTTAAAGAAAATAGATTTGGTCATAGCCAAAGAGCAAATGAATTAGGAATCACAATAATTCAAAAATTAGAAGAAGAAGTAAACAAGCATGAAGCGCCTTATTGTCATGCTTCAAATAATAGATATGTTCTTCACGCACAAGTTGGTATAGATACAGATGAAGGAATAAGTCCAGGATGTAGAATTCCAATAGGAGATGAGCCAGAAATACACCAACATTTAATTCAGTCAGCAAAATTCCATAAATACTTTCCATCTGGAATAGGTGATATATTCAACTTTGACTCTATGGCGAAGAAAAATCCTGAATATATATTGGATATAATAAAAGGTGCATTTAAAGAGGAAATGAGATATTTCTCTTTATATTCTACAGATTGTGATGTTATAAGAATTACTGGATATCTTGTTAAAAGATCAGAAATAGAAAAACTTCAAAAAGGTGAGCAGGTATTACAGGATACTGTAGCTTTTGGAATGGGCGCTGTAAATAACAATAATGTACTAGATAGAAAGATAAGAAAAGATGTATAAGGGCTTAGTAAATAGAATACTTCCATTTAGCTCTGTGGATGGACCTGGAAATAGAAGTGTTATATTTATGCAAGGGTGCAATTTTAATTGTTTATATTGCCATAATCCAGAGACTATAAATGTATGTAATAACTGTGGAGTATGTGTTAAATCTTGTAAATACCAAAGTTTATCTAATAAACAGAACGAAGTTGTTTGGGATATAAAAAATTGTAAACATTGTGATATGTGTTTAAAGTCATGTCCTAATGATTCAAACCCTAAGAGTCTTTACATGAGTGTTGATGAAGTTTATGAACAAATATACAAGGTTAAATCTTTTATATCTGGTATAACAGTTTCGGGAGGGGAATGTACTCTTCAACATGAGTTTTTAACAAAGCTATTTAATAAAGTTAAAAAACTTGGATTGACATGTTATGTAGACACTAATGGATCAATATCTTTAAATGATAAAAAGGATTTTGTAAATGTAATGGATATGGGTATGATAGATTTGAAATCATATGATGAAGATGAACATAAAATGCTTACAGGAATGTCAAATAAAAATGTAATTGAGAATATAAAATATTTAGCTAGTATAGATAAATTATATGAGGTTAGAACGGTTATAGTTCCTGATGTTTTAAATAATCATTATAATGTAGATAAAATAAGTAATCTTATAGCATCTTTAAATCCAAATATAAGATACAAAATAATAAGATATAGAAACCACGGTGTTAGAAAAGATATTATAAGCAGCTATACACCAAATGATGATATGATGGATAAGTTATATAAGATAGCATCTAACAATGGATGTACAGATATAATTTTAGTTTAAGAAAAGTATGGTAGATTATCTACCATACTTTTTTTGCTTGATTTCAGCAAAGATAAATATAATGATAGGAACAATAACTTGGAATGGTAAAAAATAGTATGGCCATATTTTGGAATTGAATTCCATATAATGCATTACACTATCATATTGGAAATAAGCTAAATTTATTATTAATAATGTAATTGGAGTTATATATATACGATAATCATTGCATTGAAATGTTTTAGTAATACCCTTACATACACATAATAATAATATACTTATTTTGATAAATCCACCTAATATAAATGATAAGGATATTAGTATTTCTAGGTTTTGTAAAATCATAAGAACATCTAATCTTGTAGCTAAATTATATGTAGGATAATACTTATTTGATGCGATAGTTCCTCCTAAAACTAAAATATTAGTAAGGGTCAATAATAAGAAATATAGCCCTGATACTAATAAAGATGTAAAATAAACTTTATAAGAAGATTTATTAGTTCTAAATCCATTAAGAGCCATAGAAAAAGCTATTACTTGACAAAATGGCTGAGAAAATATACTGAAAGTAGCTTTAAATAACGGTCCAGTACCTTCGTACAACATAGGTTTTAAATTATTTATATCCATATTAGCAATTGATAAAGAAGATACTATTACTAAGGAAAATATAGGAATTAGTAAAAAAATTTTTGACCATTTACCTAAAACTTCAACACCTTCTCTTATTGCCCAACTACATAAAATCACAAAAAATATTATTACTATAATTTGTGGAGTATGTTTCAAATTAACATTTTGTATAAATAGAGCATAATTATTTAAAACATCGGCTGTCCAGTAAAAAGTATACCAAGTAAATATTATTATTGTTATTTTTCCAATGAATTTTCCAAAACAAATTTCAATAATATCAAATAAATCTTGATTTGGAAACAGATAGTTTAATCTTGCGAATATAAATAATATAGGTATAACAGAAAATACAGCTAAAATAACAGCCAACCATCCATCTCTTTTAGCTTCCGATCCAGGTACGAATATAGAAGTTGATCCTATTAAAAATAAAATCATAATAGAAATTCCTTGTTTATCAGAAATAATTTCTTTATTCAATATTAACTCCTCCAAAATCTAAATATATATCTTTATTTTATCCATGTTAAGGGTACTTAATTCAACTATTAAATCTAAGGATATTTTGATTTATATTTTATATAATGATATGTAACATCTAGATACTATACTTTTTTATATTATAAAGTAAATCGTTTATGCTTAATTTCAGCAAAAACAAATATAATTATAGGAAGTATAACTTGAAATGGGAAAAAAAAGTAGGGCCATATTTTTGAATTAAATTCCATATAATTCATTACACTATCATATTGGAAATAAGCTAAGTTTAATATTAATAGAGTTATAGGAGTTATATATAAACGATAATCACTACATTTAAATAACTTAGTAATACCTTTACATATACATAAAAATAATATACTTATTTTAATAAACCCACCTAATACAAAGGCTAAAGATACTAATATATCTAGGTTTTGAAGAACGCCACGCAAATTTAGTAATGTAGCTAAATTATAGGTAGGATAATATTTAATTGTGCAAATATCTTCTCCTAAAACTAAAATATTAGTAATTGTTAACAACAACATATATATTCCTGCTATTAGTACAGATATATAATATACTTTATAAGAAGATTTCTTGTGTTTAAAACCATTAAAAGCCATTGAAAATGCTATTGCTTGAAAGAATGATTGGTTAAAAATAGCTTTAAATATAGGGGTGATACCTTCATACAACGTGGGTTTAATATTATTCATATCCATATTAGGAACTGAAGATATTGAAACGATTAGTAAAGAAATAATAGGTACGAGTAAAAAAGCTTGAGACCATCTACCTAAAACTTCGATGCCTTCTCTTACCGACCAACTACATAAAAATCCTAAAAATATTAGAGTAATAATTGAGGGTGTATCAGATAAATTAACGGTTTTAATGTAGAAAGCATAATTATTTAAAACATCGGCTGCCCAATAAAAAGCATAGCAAGTAAATATTATCGTTATTAGTTTTCCAATAAACTTACCAACACAAATTTCAATAATATCAAATAAATCTTTATCCGGAAATAGATAATTTAATCGTGCAAATATGAATAAAATAGGCATAACAGTAATAACAGACAAAATAATAGCTAACCATGCATCGTTCTTAGCTTCTAATCCAGGTACAAATATAGAATTTGATCCTATTAAAAATAAAACTATAATGGAAATTCCTTGCTTATTAGAAATAATTTCCTTATTCAATGTTGAACCCTCCAAGATTTAAACGTATATTCTTAGTTTATCCATATTAATAATCTTAATTCTATGTATTAAGCACAAATGAATTAATATGAGAATAGGACAACATTTAACCATCATACAATCAAATAGACCAGCTAGTTATAGTCAATAGTTTTTACAATTATTTTTAAGTTATGTTTTTAGGCACAAGAAATAGACTATCTAGTCTACACGAATAATTGATAGTTTGATTTTAATATAGTTCATAATTAGCC
>NZ_BDQY01000003.1 GCF_002724055.1 Tepidibacter mesophilus
TAAGATCCCAGGAAGACTACCTGGTTGATAGGTTCAAGGTGTAAGCTCAGTAATGAGTTCAGCTGATGGATACTAATAGATCGAGGACTTAACCTAATTTAAATCTGATCAATTTTGAGAGTATTAATTTATAATATTTTATCGCTTAATTTAAATAATGATTTTAACTAACATACAAGGATAAATAATTATTTAAAAGTCGCTCAAAAATATTAAAAATCAATACTGGATTTACAACAAAATAAAGATTATGTGGTTATTATAGCAAGGAGGATACACCTGTTCCCATTCCGAACACAGAAGTTAAGCTCCTTAGCGCCGATGGTACTTGGAGGGCAGCCTCCTGGGAGAGTAGGACGTAGCCACGTGATTTCTTTAAGAAATTAAACAAAAAAATAAGATTATGTGGTTGTTATAGCAAAGAGGATACACCTGTTCCCATTCCGAACACAGAAGTTAAGCTCTTTAGCGCCGATGGTACTTGGGGGGCAGCCCCCTGGGAGAGTAGGACATAGCCACGTAATCTTTTTTTTATTTTTTGTATAGTGCTTAATTGAAAAATGGTGGAGATTAAAATACCAAGAATGTGTTAAATATTTCTATGAAACTAAGCATTACATCTTATTAAATATACTAAAAGTTCTTAACTCCCGTTGGTCATACAACGAACTTTCTTAACGTATATTTAAACGATGTAATACGAGTCTCATAGAGAAATATTTAAATCATTCTCTAACATTTTAATAACCACCATTTTTTAGTATGTAAATATATCAATAAAGCCAACTATATGAGAAAAAAAGCATTACATGACTACTTCAAGAGTTAGAAAAATAAAAACCGTTTAAATATCAATGCCATCGATTATAATGAAGGCTAATCTTTATGGTATAATTTAACATATAGTGTTTTGTATGGAGGGGTTTTAATGAAATCAATTGTAAATAAATTTATTATCTTTATTTTTTCAGTTGTTTATTTTTTAATATATTGTAAAATATCAAATATTATAATACAATGGCCTGTTAATCCTACTTCTGATATTATAGCTTTATGGATAACTATATTTATTTTAGTTCCATTATCGTATATAACTTCATCTAAAACCATAGAATATATAGCTAAAAATTTTAGGAATATAAATTAATTATTACTGTTTAAATCGATTGATATGTAGGGGGAATAAATTATCCTAGATTATAAAAATGATAACTGGTGGGTGTATAAATTAGGAAGAAAAATATGTGTAGCTATTGGGATTATAGTAACAGTTATATATTTTTTAAATATAAAAAATTTAGATATTGAATCGGTTTTCATCTTAATAAATACACAGCATATAATGCTTATGATAATATTTGCTTTAGATGAAAGTAAAGAGATATTTGTGAAAAACTCTAGAATGGGATAACTCGCCTATTTCACCTCAGTGTTCATATTTATATCCTTGATAGCAAGAAGTAAAATAAATATATAATTTCAAAATAATTAAGTTTTAAATACATTCGAATAATATCAGTTTTTATATGCTATAATAAAATAATTTCATAAAATATTAAGGAAGGGAGAATATATTAATGAAAAAGTTTATTGCTCCTATAATATGTGGTAGTTTGGGTATTATAGCTATTTGTTTGTATTTTTTACTTATTGCATATGGGATAGATAGTACTGTATCTAATATAGTAATTGGAATAATTGTTATAAGTTTAGTGAGTGCTATGATATTTACGATAAATCAAAGAATTAAAGAAATTAAGGAGGAAGAGAAGGATGATATTAGTAAATACTGATTTTATAACGGGAAAAGAAATAGAGACTTTAGAGGTTGTTAAAGGGTCTACTATAAGATCTAAGCATTTGGGAAAGGATATTTTAAGTGGATTAAAGACAATAGTAGGAGGAGAACTTACAGCATATAGAGAGATGTTGGATGAAGCTCGTCAAATTGCTGTTAAAAGAATGGTCGATGATGCAGAAAAACTTGGAGCAGATGGAATAATAAATATTAGATATTCAACAAGTAATATTATGCAAGGAGCAGCTGAAATTTTAGTGTATGGAACAGCTGTGAAATTCGTCTAAAAATAATATTATATTTTCAAAATAAAAAAATTTAAAAATACATGTATAAAAAATATGAATACTGTCCATTATATAATTAGAGCTTGTAAATCAAGTTAACTCAATCTCCCCCAAAAAAGACTTCTACCCCCCATGGAAGTCTTTTTTTTTATGTCTAAGAAAACTATATAGTTAATTAAAGGCTGTACTTGCGACTATTTTTGAGCAACGGAGCCCGTTAGGGATCGTTGGCGACATGAGTCACCGCGGAGCGAGTAGACAAATTTTTTTATGTCTATTTAAGTTTGATTAAATCTACTATATTTAGGTATATTAATATAGAGTGTTGAATTTTAAAAAAATTAAATGTATAATTTACATATGAGATAAGAACTAATGTTCGAAAAAAGAGGTGGTTTTGTGGAATTTAAGATAGAGTCTAAGTTTAAGCCTACAGGAGATCAGCCACAGGCTATAGAGCAAATTGTAAATTCAATAAATAATAATAATAAATTTACGAGTTTATTAGGAGTTACAGGATCGGGTAAAACTTTTACAATGGCTAATGTTATAGAAAAGGTTCAAAAGCCAACACTTATAATAGCTCATAATAAAACATTAGCGGCTCAATTATATAGTGAGTTCAAAGATTTCTTCCCAAACAATGCAGTTGAGTATTTTGTAAGTTATTATAATTATTATCAGCCAGAGGCTTATGTTATGCAAACTGATACATATATAGAAAAGGATGCATCTATTAACGAAGAGATAGACAAGCTGCGACACTCTGCAACTGCAGCTATACTTGAAAGAAATGATGTAATAATAGTATCATCTGTATCCTGCATATATGGACTTGGAGACCCTAAGGACTATAAGGAGCTTATGATATCATTAAGACCTGGGATGGAGAGGGACAGAGATGAGATTATAAAGGAATTGGTAGGAATACAATATGAGAGAAATGATATTAACTTTGAAAGAGGTACATTTAGAGTAAGAGGAGATATTGTAGAGATAATGCCTGCTAATTCAGATGATACAGCAATTAGAATAGAATTTTTTGGAGATGAAATAGAGAGAATAACGGAGATTAATTATATAACAGGAGAGATAATAGGAACTAGAAACCATATAGCTATATTTCCGGCATCCCATTATGTTACTAGTCCAGAAAGACTTGAAAACTCTTTACACAAAATAGAAGAAGAACTAAATGATAGGGTAAAATATTTTAAAGAAAACGAGAAGTTAATAGAAGCGCAAAGAATTGAACAAAGAACTAACTACGATATAGAAATGTTAAAAGAGATAGGATTTTGTCAAGGAATAGAGAATTATTCAAGACATATAACTGGAAGAAAAGAAGGAGAAAAGCCTTATACATTGATGGATTTTTTTCCTGATGATTATCTTATAATAGTTGATGAATCACATGTTACAGTACCACAAGTTAGAGGTATGTATGGAGGAGATAGATCTAGAAAAGAATCATTGATAGAAAATGGATTTAGATTACCATCAGCTTATGACAATAGACCTTTAAATTTCAATGAATTTGAGGAAAACATAAATCAAATGCTATTTGTATCCGCAACACCTGGCCCTTATGAAATTCAAAATTCTAGTGAATTTGCAGAACAGATTATAAGGCCTACAGGATTATTGGACCCTGAAATAGATGTAAGACCTATAACTAATCAAATAGATAATTTATTAAGTGAGATAAATGATACAGTATCTAAAAAAGAGAGAGTATTGGTTACAACACTTACAAAGAGAATGTCAGAAGATTTAACTGATTACTTAAAAAATTCTGGGATAAAGGTTAAATACTTACATTCAGATATAGAAACTCTAGAGAGAACCGAGATAATAAGGGATTTAAGAATTGGTAAATTTGATGTATTAGTAGGAATAAATCTTTTAAGAGAAGGATTAGATATTCCAGAGGTATCTTTAGTTGCAATACTTGATGCTGATAAAGAAGGATTTTTAAGATCAGAAACATCTCTTATACAGACTGTAGGAAGAGCTGCAAGAAATAAAAATGGTAGAGTTATAATGTATGCGGATAAAATAACTAAATCTATGGAAAGTGCTATAAATGAGACTAATAGAAGAAGAGAGATACAAGAAAACTATAATGAGGAAAATAATATAATTCCTCAAAGTATAAATAAAGAAATAAAGAATGTAATAGAGGCAACACAGATAGCTGATGAAGAAGTTGCATATGGAATAAGTAGTAATATAGATAAAGATGAACTAAAGGAAAATATAAATAGGCTTAAAGACGAGATGATGGAAGCTGCAAAAAATCTTCAATTTGAAAGAGCTGCCAATTTAAGAGATAAGATAGCTGAACTTGAGGAAAGGATTGAAAAATAATATGGAAAATAAGAATATCGTTATAAAAGGAGCAAAAGAACATAATCTAAAAAATATAGATATAACTATTCCAAGAAACAAGTTTATAGTATTTACAGGACTTTCAGGCTCGGGAAAATCCTCTCTTGCATTTGATACTATATATGCAGAGGGACAAAGAAGATATGTAGAGAGTCTATCAGCTTATGCTAGACAATTCTTAGGTCAAATGGAAAAGCCAAACGTTGATTATATAGAGGGATTATCACCTGCTATATCAATAGATCAAAAAACTACTTCAAAAAATCCTAGATCTACAGTTGGAACGGTAACTGAAATATACGATTATTTAAGATTATTATTTGCAAGAGTGGGAGAACCACATTGTCCTATATGTAATCAAAAGATAAGCCAGATGACAGTTCAGGAAATAGTAGATAAGGTATTAAAGCTTGAAGATAGAACTAAGATACAGATATTATCACCTGTTATTAGAGGTAAAAAGGGAAAGCATGAAAAGGTAATTGAAAGAATAAAAAAAGAGGGTTTTGTTAGGATTAAGGTAGATGGTGAAAATTATGAGATAACAGATGAAATAGATTTAGAAAAGAATAAAAAGCATAATATAGAAGTTGTAGTAGATAGAATAGTAATAAAGGAAGATATAAAAAATAGACTTAGCGACTCTATAGAAACTGCTATAAAACTTTCAGAAGGTCTTGTTATTATAGATGTTGTAGGAGATGAAGAAATACTATTTTCTACTAAGTTCACATGTCCTGAACATGGGATAGGAATAGAAGAACTTTCTCCTAGAATGTTCTCTTTCAATAGTCCATTTGGAGCCTGTACAAGTTGTAATGGACTAGGAAATATGAAAAAGGTAGATAAAGATTTGGTTATACCTAATAAGGATTTATCTATAAAAAAAGGTGCTATAGCCCCTTGGTTTTCAGTTGGCGGAGCTGGTAGCGAAGATACTTATTACTATAAAATGGTAGAAAGTCTTGCATCAAAATTTAATGTATCTTTAGATACACCATTAAAGGATTTACCAGATGACTTTATAGAGGAACTCCTATATGGAAACAACAATGTTTTGGTGGAATTTGGATATGAATCAAAGTTTGGAGGGTATAGAACTTATCAATCAAATTTTGAAGGAGTTATAAATAATTTAGAAAGAAGATACAAAGAGACAACATCAGAATATATGAGAGAAAAGATAGAATCGTTTATGGTAGAGAGTCCTTGCCGTACATGTAAAGGTAGAAGATTAAAAAAAGAAAGTCTATCTGTTACTATAAATAATAAGAATATAACTGATATAACAGATATGTCTATAAATGAACTATTAGATTTTATAAATAATATAGATCTGACTAAAAAGCAGCAAATAATAGCATCTGAGATATTAAAAGAGATAAAAAATAGAACTTCTTTTTTGCAAAATGTAGGACTTAATTATTTGAATTTATCTAGGCAAGCAGGCTCATTATCAGGAGGAGAAGCTCAAAGAATAAGGCTTGCAACTCAAATAGGCTCTGCTCTAGTAGGCGTACTTTATGTGCTAGATGAACCTAGTATTGGTCTTCATCAAAGAGACAATGATAGGCTTATAAAGACTTTAAGACATTTAACTGATATAGGAAATACACTCATAGTAGTTGAACACGATGAGGATACTATGTTTGCAGCGGACCATGTAGTTGATATAGGGCCTGGTGCTGGAGTACATGGAGGCGAAATAGTTGCACAAGGAACTGTTGACCAAATAAAAGTGTGCAAAAAATCTATAACAGGTCAGTATTTAAGCGGAAAACAAGAAATATCTATTCCTGAAGAATTTAGAAAACCAGATGATAGATACATAGAAATTAAAAAAGCTAGTGAGAACAATCTTAAAAATATAGATGTTAAAATACCTATTGGATTATTTTCTTGTATAACAGGAGTATCAGGATCTGGCAAGAGCTCTTTAATAAATGAGATTTTATATAAGGGAGTTGCAGCGAAAACTCAAAACTTAAGAATAAAACCTGGAAAGCACAAAGAAATACTTGGTATAGAGAATGTAGATAAGGTAATAGATATAGATCAATCTCCAATAGGAAGAACTCCAAGATCAAATCCTGCTACATATACTGGAGTATTTGATATGATAAGAGATGTATTTGCAATGACTAATGAAGCAAAGGCTAGAGGATATAAAAAAGGTAGGTTTAGTTTTAATGTAAAAGGTGGAAGATGTGAAGCTTGTAAAGGTGATGGAATTATAAAAATAGAGATGCATTTCTTACCAGATGTATACGTTCAATGTGAGGTATGTAAGGGAGAAAGATATAACAGAGAAACTTTAGATGTTAAGTATAAAGAAAAGACAATATCAGAGGTTTTGGATATGAATATTGAAGAAGCTTTAGAATTCTTTGAGAATATCCCTAAGATAAAAAGAAAGCTTCAAACTCTTATAGATGTAGGACTTTCTTATATAAAGCTTGGACAACCATCAACTCAATTATCAGGTGGAGAAGCACAAAGGATAAAGCTAGCAACAGAGCTTAGTAAAAGATCTACTGGAAAGACACTGTATATATTAGATGAACCAACGACTGGTCTTCATATAGCGGATGTAGACAAACTTATTAAGGTTCTTCAGAAATTAGTAGATGCAGGAAATTCTGTTGTAGTAATAGAGCATAATTTAGATGTTATAAAAACATCAGATTATATAATAGATTTAGGTCCTGAAGGTGGAGATGGTGGAGGGATGATAGTTGCTACCGGAACACCTGAGGAGGTTGCAAATAATGAAAAGTCTTATACTGGAATGTTTTTGAAAAAGTATTTTTAAATTAAAAATCTCAAAAATAATTTCTTGACAAATTTATAATATAACTGTATCATTAACTAATAAGAAAATTAAATAAATTTTTACTTCTTATCAAGAGAGACGGAGGGAATGGCCCTATGAAGTCTCGGCAACCATCAAACGCGGTTTGAAAAGGTGCCAAGTCCAACAAAGCTTATAGCTTTGAGAGATGAGAAGATGATGATAGTTTAAGTTGTGCTATTAGAGTCTTCTCGATTTAGGGAAGACTCTTTTTTAATCCCTAAATCACTTTATAACTATACTACATTAATTTAGTGAAGGGGTGTATACTATGAACAAAAAGTCAGGAAATCCTTGGGCATTATTGCCTTTGGCAGTGTTTTTAATTATTTTTATAGGGTCAGGAATTATAACTAGTGATTTTTATAAGATGCCTGTTATTGTAGCTTTTTTAATATCAGCAGCTGTAGCTTTATTTATGAATACAAAAGAAAGTATATCTGCCAAAATAGATGTATTTTGTAAAGGTGCTGGGGATGGGAATATTATACTTATGGCTATTATATTCATATTAGCTGGAGCATTTGGAAATGTAGCAAAAGAAATGGGAGGAGTAGATGCTACTGTAAATTTAAGCTTATCTATTCTACCTGAAAATTTATTGATAGTTGGATTATTTGTTATTGCATGCTTTATATCTTTTTCAATGGGAACATCTGTAGGAACTATAGTAGCTCTTGCGCCAATTGCTATAGGTGTTGCTGATAAAATATCAATACCAGTTGGGTTAGCTCTTGGTGCAGTAGTTGGTGGTGGAATGTTTGGGGATAACTTATCTATGATTTCGGATACTACTATTGCAGCTATTAGAACTCAGGGTTGTGAAATGAGAGATAAGTTCAAAGTTAACTTTATTATAACTTTACCAGCAGCTATTATAACTGCTATAATTTTAGGTGTTATAACATCTGGAAATCAAGTTAGCTTAGGAACTGAATATACTTACGAAATAGTAAAGGTATTACCGTATTTAGCCGTATTAGTAGCAGCTTTATTAGGTGTTAATGTATTTATAATACTAGGTGGAGGAATTTTATTTGCAGGGGCTGTAGGTCTTTATTATAAATCATTTGGATTATTTGGATTTATACAAGCTATAGCTACTGGTATTTCTGGAATGGAAGATTTAGCAATGATAGCTATAGTAGTAGGTGGAACAGTTGAACTTATAAAGTTCAATGGTGGTATACAATTTATATTAGAATTTATAAGAAGCAGAATAAAGACAAAAAAGGGTGCAGAATTTGGGATAGCAGCTATTGTAAGTATTGTAGATATATGTACGGCTAATAATACTATAGCAATAGTTATGTCAGGACCTATAGCAAAGGATATAGCGACAGAATATGATATAGACCCAAGAAGAAGTGCTAGTATATTAGATATATTTGCAGCAGCTTTTCAAGGTATGATCCCATATGGAGCACAGATATTAATAGCAGCAGGTCTTGCATCTATATCTCCTTTAGCTATAATGAAGTATTTACACTATCCTATATTAATATTGATATTTGGGATATTAGCCATATCATTTGGGTACCCAAATCTTGAAGAAAAAGCTAATACAGTAAATGAAGTTGTAAGCTAGTAGATAAAAAATCTACCTTTAGATATCTAAAGGTAGATTTTTTTTAAAATATTCCGATTAAAAAACTAGAAACAAAGTACATTATTAATAGTATTGATAAACATGCTGAATAATCTTTGACTCGGGTTGGAACAGACCTGTCACCGTTGGACATGTCACAAATCACACTCCTTAATTTTAATTACTACTATTATATCACAAACTTAAATTTTAGGAACTATCAAATTATGTAATTTATGTATATTAAAAAAATCTACATTTAAAATTAAAAAATAAAATTTTTTTTAATTAATAGGAAATTATAAAATCTTGAATCTATAGATAACATTGATGAAAGAACTGCAATATCAACTATTTTGAGCAACGGAGACCGTAGGGATCGTTGGCGACATGAGTCAGTGCGTAGCAACTAGACGAATTTTTGTTTTAAAATTTCTAAAAATTAATTATAATAAGTCATAAGGAGTGAATAATATGTTTGACATAAAAGAACAATTAAAGAATTTACCTAATTCGCCGGGTGTATATATAATGAAGGATAAATATAAAAATGTTATATATGTAGGAAAGGCTATATCTTTAAAAAATAGAGTAAGACAGTATTTTGTGTCAAAGAACCATACATTAAAAGTAAAATCTATGGTTAAAAATATTACTGAATTTGAATATATAATTACAGATTCAGAAGTTGAGGCATTAATACTTGAGTGTAATTTAATAAAGGAATACAGACCTAAATATAATGTTTTATTAAGAGATGACAAGACATATCCATATATTAAGATAACCTTAAATGAAGATTATCCTAGAATTCTAAAGGTTAGAAAAATAAAAAAGGATAAGGCTAAATACTTTGGACCCTATACTAATATAACTGCACTTAATGAAACTTTAGAGCTTATAAAAAATATATATCCTATAAGAACTTGTAGTATAGATATAAATAAAGCTATACAGAGAAAACAAAGACCTTGCCTTAATTATCATATTAAAAAATGCATAGGTCCGTGTACTGGAAATGTGAGCAATAAAGAATACATGGAAATGATAGATGAGATAATATTGATTTTATCTGGTAAAATAGAAAATCTAAAAAAAGATTTACAAATGAATATGGAATCATGCTCAAAAAATTTTGAGTTTGAAAAAGCTGCAAAATATAGAGATAAGGTAATAAGTATCGAAAATATAATACAAACACAAAAGATAGTATCTACTAATGATATAAATCAAGATGTAATAGCTATGTCAAAGGTAAATGATGAAGCTTGTGTTCAAATATTTTTTGTTAGAAATGGGAAAATAGTTGGCAGGGAACACTATATATTAAAAGGAGTCATTGATAATGAAAGAGAAGAGATAGTAGCTTCTTTTGTAAAACAGTTTTATTCATCGGGAGTATTTATACCTCAAGAGTTAATAATAGAAGATGAAATAGAAGATATGGAGATAATAAAGAAGTGGCTAAGTGGTATAAATAAAAAGAACGTTGATATTAAAATACCTAAAAGAGGAGAAAAGAAAGAACTTCTAAATATGGTTAGAAAAAATGCACTAGAATCATTAGAGAAGTTTACTAATTTAGAAAAAATTAAATTTGAAAAGACTACTGGTGTTTTAGATCAGATAAAAGAATTAATTAATTTGGATAAAAAGCCAAATAGGATAGAAGCATATGATATATCCAATATACAAGGAGTAGATTCAGTAGGAAGCATGGTCGTATTTACAGATGGAAAGAAAGATAAAAAAGAGTATAGAAGATATAAGATTCAATCTGTTATAGGGCCAAATGATTATGCCTCTATGCAAGAAATAGTAAGCAGGAGATTACAATCAGGAAATCATCCGGATTTAATATTACTTGATGGTGGACTTGGGCACGTAAATGCTGTAGCTAAAATTTTAAAGCATAAAAATCTTGATATACCATTATGGGGAATGTATAAAGACGATAAGCATAGAACAAAAGGGCTTATATCACCCGATTTAGAAATTGAACTAGATAAAAGTTCTAATATATATAAGTTTATATCTTTGATACAAGAGGAGGTACATAGATTTGCTATAACTTATCATAGATCTTTAAAACTTAAGAATATGACTAAATCTATATTAGACGATATACCGAATATAGGAAATAAAAGAAAAATGAATTTATTATCTCACTATAAAACTGTAGATAATATAAAGAAAGCAACTTTACAAGAACTTGAGAGTGTAGAAGGTATGAATAAAAAATCAGCAAATAGTGTATATGAATTCTTTAATTCAAAGTAAATTCGATTATTCTCAACTTAATGTATGACAATAATGAGTGAACAAAAGTAGCAACTATTTTAAGCAACGGAGCCCATAGGGATCGTTGGCGACATGAGTCAGCGCGTAGCGACTAGACGAATTTTTGTGAGGAAAGGTATGATGACATGGAGAAAGTATCAGTAAAAGAAATGATAGAAGAGTTAAATTTAGAAGTAGTCTATATGCCAGATAATGTAGATCAGTATATAACATCGTCTGATGTTAATAGACCAGGTCTTCAGTATGCTGGGTTCTTTGAATATTTTGCATATGACAGAATACAGATTGTAGGAAGAGGCGAATATGAATATTTTCAATATCTAGATGAAAAAACGAGATGGGAGAGACTAGATAAGTTATTTTCTTATGATATTCCAGCTCTTTTACTAACCAGAGGGCTTGAACCAAGCGAAGATGCAATTGGTGCTTGTAAAAAACATAAAAAGATTTTTTTAAGAACACATATGAATACCACTAGATTTATAAATAAGATCTCAAACTATTTAGATTCAAAATTAGCTCCGACTACAACAATACATGGAGTACTAGTAGATGTTTATGGAATTGGTGTTTTAATAACTGGAGAAAGTGGTGTCGGTAAATCTGAGACAGCGCTAGAGCTTATAAAAAGAGGTCATAGACTTGTAGCTGATGATGCTGTTGAAATAAAAAAGACAGAGGAAGATTTATTAACAGGGCAAGCTCCTGATATAATAAAGTATCTTATGGAAATAAGGGGTGTTGGAATCCTTGATATAAAGAGCCTTTATGGTGTAGGGGCTATAAAACCTAGTAAGTTAATAGATATGGTAGTTTACCTAGAGTCGTGGAAGGAAGGAAAATATTATGATAGGCTTGGCATAGATGAAGAGCATATGGATATATTAGGACTTCCTGTCGAAAAGATAACTATACCAGTAAAGCCTGGAAGAAACTTAGCTATGATAATAGAGGTAGCATCTAGAAACTTTAGACAAAAGGCCATGGGATATAATGCTGCTAGAGTTTTTAATGATAACTTGATGAAAAAATTAGATGATAGATAAAAAAATACTACATTATACTTGTATAATGTAGTATTTTTTTGTAAATATAAAAGTATATTGTATTCTTTTTGAGTAAATGTTAAAAATTTACTCATATAATAATTAATCAATATATATATAGTTGCATATTAATACTTATAAAATAATATTTACTGAAGTGATAAATTCACAAAAATTTTAAAAAAATAGAGTCTATAGGAGTCTTTAGCGATATAAATTATACGTTATCAGAAACTGAATTCTGCATATTATTAAAATTAAATAAAAAAAATAATTTATTTAGAAAGAAAATTCCGAAAAATATATCAAATCAATGATTAGTATAATTATTATTTCGTTATTAAATTATCAATAGTGACACAAGAAAAAGATTTACAAAAAGTGAAAAGATATGTAAAATAAGAAATAATATTCTAAATAAAAAGAAAATTCTAAAAAAAATATTTATGCGTAAGAGATCGAAAGGGCGACGTTAAAAAAATAACGAAAATAACATAAATACTCATGAAAAATACATAAATAAAGTTTATACAGATAAAAATGTGAATTTTTATACATAAAAATGTATAAAAAATAGTATCCGAAAATTCGAATTATACATTCGACAAAATTATCATGATTATAAGATAATGATATTCAATATCGTACCAATGTATTAAAATACACTTAAATCAATAAATATACATATACTAGAACGTGGAAAACGATATCAAGATGCAGATTATTAAGAACTATTTAAATTATTGCAAATAAAAGATTTGCAGAAAAATTTAAATCTGTGTTATAATATTTTTAACAAGCCGGAAAGACAAGAATTTAACAAACTTTATGATGGAATTTGTTTTTTTTTGTTACAACTTAAATAAATTAATATTTTATAAAATATGGGGAGGTACATGATGGCAAGAGATGTCTTCACTAAAGAAAATTTTGAAAAATTAGATCATGTTATACAAAAATATAAAGGTAAACCTGGACCATTAATGCCTGTGCTTACAGAAGCTCAAAAAATATTTGGATGTGTTGCAATTGAAATCCAAAAGAAAATATCACAAGAACTTAATATTCCACTTGCTGAAATTTATGGAGTTGCAACTTTCTACTCTCAATTCTCGCTTCAACCAAAAGGAGAATATGTAATAGGAGTATGTCTTGGAACTGCATGTTATGTTAAAGGAGCTCAAGACATAATAAATAAAATATCAAAAGAGATTAACGTAGAAGTAGGAAATACAAGTGAGGATGGCAAATTCACATTAGTAGCTACAAGATGTATAGGAGCTTGTGGACTTGCTCCTGTATTAACTGTTAATGAAGATGTTTATGGAAAGCTTACAGTTGGTGATGTTGAGGGAATAATTAGCAAATATAGATAAAAAATTTATTAATAGAAGAAATTATTCAAGGAGGTACTATTAATGGCTTATAAAAACCAGGTATTAGTTTGTGGGGGTACTGGTTGTACTTCATCTAGTTCTCTTAAAATATTAGAGAAAATGGAAAATTTACTTGAGCAAAGAGGAATAAAGGAAGATGTTAAAATTATAAAAACAGGATGTTTCGGCCTTTGCGCAGCAGGACCTATAGTTATTGTTTACCCAGAGGGAGCTTTTTATGCACATGTTAAGCTTGAAGATGTAGATAAAATAGTTGATGAACATATAATAGGCAAAAAAATAGTAAAAGACCTTTTATATAAAGAAGCGGTTAGTGAAGATGGAGAAGTTAAATCTTTTGAAGAAGTACCTTTTTATAAAAAGCAAATGAGAATAGCTCTTTCAAACTGTGGAGTTATAGGAGCAGAGGACATAGATGACTATCTAGAGAAAAAGGGATATGAAGCTCTTAAAAAAGCATTAACTGAAATGACTTCTGAGAATGTAATAGATGAAATTAAAAAGTCAGGACTTCGTGGACGTGGAGGTGGAGGATTCCCAACAGGTCTTAAATGGGAATTTACTTACAAAGCTGAGAGTGATCAAAAGTACGTTGCATGTAATGCAGATGAAGGAGATCCAGGAGCATTCATGGATAGATCTATTCTTGAAGGAGATCCACATGCTGTAATAGAGGCTATGGCTATAGCTGGATACGCAGTTGGAGCAAACCAAGGATATGTATACGTAAGAGCTGAGTATCCAGTTGCGATTGAAAGACTTCAAATAGCTATAGACAAGGCTAGAGAAGAAGGATATCTTGGAAAAAATATATTCGGAACTGATTTTGAGTTTGATATGGAAATAAGACTTGGAGCTGGAGCTTTTGTTTGTGGAGAAGAAACAGCACTTATAAATTCTATAGAGGGTAGAAGAGGTATGCCAAGACCAAGACCTCCATTCCCAGCAGTTAAAGGTTTATGGAATAAGCCAACTTTACTTAATAATGTTGAGACTTATGCTAATATACCACAAATTATATTAAAGGGATCAGATTGGTTCGCATCAATAGGAACAGAAAAATCTAAAGGAACAAAGGTATTTGCTCTTGGTGGTAAGGTAGAAAATACTGGACTTGTAGAAATACCTATGGGAACTACTTTAAGAGAAATAATATTTGAAATAGGTGGAGGAATCCCTAATAACAAAAAGTTTAAGGCAGTTCAAACTGGAGGACCATCTGGTGGATGTTTAACAGATGAATACTTAGACACTCCAATAGATTATGATTCATTAACAGCTCTTGGATCTATGATGGGATCTGGTGGAATGATTATACTTGATGAGGATAACTGTATGGTTGATATAGCTAAATTCTTCTTAGAGTTTACTGTTGAAGAATCATGTGGAAAATGCCCACCATGTAGAATTGGAACAAAGAGAATGCTTGAAATATTAGAGAAAATAACGGAAGGTAAAGGTGAAAGAGGAGATATAGAAAAGCTTGAAAAGCTTGCTGAGAATATCAAGACTTCTGCGCTTTGTGGACTTGGTCAAACTGCACCAAACCCAGTACTTTCAACTATAAAGAGATTTAGACATGAATATGAAGCTCATGTAAATGAAAAGAGATGTCCATCGGGAGTATGTCAATCACTACTTGAGTACACGGTTACTGAGGATAAATGTAAGGGATGTACATTATGTGCTAAGGCATGTCCGGTTAATGCTATAAAAGGTAAAGTTAAGGAAGCACATATAATAGATACAGATGCTTGTATAAAGTGTGGAGCATGTGTTGCGAAATGTCCATTTGGAGCAATATCTAAACAATAATCATGAAAAGAGAGGTGTTTATGGTGCAAAAAGTTACTTTAACTATAGATAATGTAAAAATAGAAGTTCCTAAAGAGTATACTATACTTCAAGCTGCTAGAGAGATAGGAATAGATATACCTACTCTTTGCTACTTAAAAGAAATAAATGAAATCGGGGCATGTAGAATGTGCTTGGTTGAAATAGAAGGAGCTAGAAATCTTCAAGCTTCATGTGTTCACCCAGTATCAGATGGAATGGTAATAAAGACTAATACAAGAAAGATAAGAGAGGCTAGAAAGGCCAATCTTGAATTAATACTTTCAGATCACAACAGAGACTGTTTAGCTTGTTTTAGAAATGGAAACTGTGAACTACAAAAACTATCAGAAGATTTAAATGTTAAAAATGTTGAGTTTGAAGGAGAAAGAGTAGAAAAAGAAATAGATGATTTATCAAGTTCAATAGTAAGAGATCCTAATAAATGTATACTTTGCGGAAGATGTGTTGCTGTATGTTCAAAGGTTCAAAATATAGGAGCATTAGCATTTACTAATAGAGGTATAGAGACAGAAGTTGCGCCTGCATTTGATAGAAGTATGGCAGATGCACCGTGCGTGTACTGTGGACAATGTATAAATGTCTGTCCAGTTGCAGCACTTAGAGAAAAATCTGATATAGAAAAAGTATGGGATGTTATAGAAGATAACAGTAAGCATGTACTAGTTCAAACTGCACCAGCAGTAAGAGCAGCCTTAGGAGAAGAATTTGGTCTTCCTATAGGAACTAGAGTTACTGGAAAGATGGTATCAGCTCTTAAGAGACTTGGATTCAACAAAGTATTTGATACTAACTTTGCAGCAGACCTTACTATAATGGAAGAAGGACATGAACTTTTAAATAGAATTCAAAATGGTGGAACACTTCCAATGATAACTTCATGTTCACCAGGATGGATAAGATACTGTGAATTCTATTATCCAGAGCTTTTAGATAATTTATCAAGCTGTAAGTCACCTCATCAAATGATGGGAGCTATACTTAAGTCTTACTATGCTAAGATAAATAATATAGATCCTAAGGATATATATGTAGTATCTATAATGCCATGTACATCTAAAAAGACTGAATCTGCAAGAGACGAAATGCAAGTGAATGGATTAAAAGATGTAGATGCAGTATTAACTACTAGAGAGCTTGGAAAAATGATAAAAGAAGCTAGAATAGAATTCAATAAATTAGAAGACGGAGTATTCGATGAATTCTTCGGAGATTACTCAGGAGCAGGAGTTATATTTGGAGCTACAGGCGGAGTTATGGAAGCTGCTATTAGAACAGTAGCTGATGTACTTTCTGGTGAAGATTTAGAGGAAATAGAATATAATGTTGTTAGAGGAATAGAAAACTTAAAAGATGCTGAGGTTAAAATAGGAGATCTTACTGTTAAGGTAGCTGTGGTTCATGGAACAGGAGCTGCATCACAACTTCTTGATTTAATTAAAGAAGGAAAAGCTGATTATCATTTCATAGAAGTTATGGGATGTTCAGGTGGATGTGTAACAGGTGGAGGACAACCACAAGTTTCAGCTAAGATAAGAGAAGAGGTAGACTTAAGAGTAGAAAGAGCTAAGGCTTTATATGAAGAAGATACACTTATGGCTGTCAGAAAATCTCATAAAAATGAATCAATTCAAAAGCTATATGCTGATTTCTTAGGAAAACCAAACGGACATATGGCTCATGAGTTACTTCACACTCACTATGCTAAAAAAGAAATATATCCAATTGAAGAAGAAGCTTGTACTGGAAAATGTAGTGCATGCGAGTCTTGCTAAAAGCATAATATATAAAGAGGTCAATATTAATATTGACCTCTTTAATAAAAAAGAATAATATTATGAAAATAGTTACAAAATTACTTGTAATTATTTTGACAATATTATTAACATAATAATTAAAATCTAATTGATGGATTTATTCATCAAGAGGATGAATAAAAATTCTAATTACGAGGATATCTATCTGAGTAAAAGGTGAGAGGGTGATATGAAAATTATTGGCTTTCCTTATCTTTTAAGGAGGGCTTTTTTATATTCTTAGACTGAAAGAAGGGAATTTCATGAATAAAAGAATTGGAGTAATTGGCATTTTAGTTGAGGATAGGAACAGTATTGAAAGTGTAAATAAACTACTTAGTCTACATGCTGAAATTGTAGTTGGAAGAATGGGAATACCTTATAAAGAAAAAAACTTAAGTGTTATATCGATAATAGTAGATGGAACTAATGACGAGATAGGAGCTTTAACTGGGAGACTTGGAAGACTTCAAGGAGTTAGTGTGAAAAGTGCTTTAACACAAAAATAATGGGGAGGTTTTTGCTATGAATACTTTAAATATAATTAATGAGGAAAAAATAAATGATATTCTTGAGGATGCAAATAATGTGTCTAAGCAAGAAGTTTTAAATATAATAGAAAAATCAAAGGATTGCTTTGGACTTACATCAACTGAAGCTGCGGCATTACTACAGGTTGACGATGAAGAAGTTTTAAATAAGATGTTTGAGGCTGCTAAATATATAAAAGAAAAAATATATGGAAATAGAATTGTAATGTTTGCTCCACTTTATACTAGTAATGAGTGTACTAACAATTGTCTTTATTGTGGGTTTAGAGTAAATAACAAGGAGATACATAGAAGAACACTATGTCCAAATGAGGTTGTGGAAGAAGCAAAAGCAATAGAAAAGCAGGGTCACAAAAGAATACTTATGGTATGTGGTGAGGACAAAAGGGTTACTCATATAGATCATATAGTTGAATCTGTTCAAGCTGTATATGACAAAGTAGATATAAGAAGAATAAATGTAAACTGTGCTCCTCTTGAGGTTGATGAGTTTAAAAAACTTAAGGATGTTGGAATAGGAACTTATCAGATATTCCAGGAGACTTATCATAGACCTACTTATAAGAAGATGCATGTAAGTGGATCAAAGTCAGATTATGATTATAGATTAACTGCTATTGAAAGAGCTTTTGAAGCAGGGATTGATGATGTAGGAATAGGGGTATTGCTTGGACTTCATGATTATAAATTTGATGTTCTAGCAACTCTTATACATTCTGAATATCTAGATAATAAGTATAATGTAGGACCTCATACAATATCTGTTCCAAGACTTAGACCTGCAATAGGTTCAGCTCTTGAAGAAACACCATATCCAGTAAGTGATAATGACTTTAAGAAGATAGTTGCAGTATACAGATTAGCTGTTCCTTATACAGGTATAATAATGTCTACAAGAGAAAGTGCTAATTTAAGAGATGAACTACTTGAACTTGGAGTATCTCAAATGTCAGCAGGTTCAAAGACAAACCCTGGTGGATATGAGGAAGATGATAGTGAAGCTAATCAGTTTGAAGGGAATGATGAGAGAGGTTTAGATGAGATTTTAAGGGTTGTATGTAAGCAGGGCCATCTTCCAAGTTTTTGTACTGCATGTTATAGAAACAACAGAACTGGAGAGGCATTTATGGAGCTTGCAAAAGATGCACATATACATGAATTCTGTCAACCTAATGCAATACTTACGTTTAAAGAAAACTTAGTAAATGTAGCATCTGATGATACTAAAAAAATGGGTGAAGATTTACTTAAGGTTGAGATAGAGAAGATAGATGATGAGAAGGTTAAGGTGGAGACTCTTAAGAGACTTGAGAGAATAGAGGCAGGAGAGAAGGATCTTTATTTCTAAGGATTTATATAGTAGCTGAGAAAAAAAGCTTATTAAAAAATGTTGGACTAATTTACTATTATCAGTGTATCCAAAAATATTCATATAAAAATAACGCTCTGCAAATATATTTTGATAAAACTAAGGGTTCTGTCTTATTAATAATCCTAAAGTTTCTAAACTCTCTACGCTCAGACAACGAAACTTTTTAACAGATTATTAAACGTCAAAACCCAAGTTTTATATTAAAATATCTAAAAAGCAACCGCTTATATTTTTATATGAATATTTTAAAATTATCTTTGATTTAGTTTTAAATAGAACACAACTAAAAAACATTTAAAAATCTGCTAACATTTTGAACAATGGAATTCGTTGGCGGTATGATCTATGCATTAGCATGAAGCGAATTTTAATAAGCTTTATTTTTAGAATATATGCTATACATAAAGTATTGTGGTAGAAAAAAATCTTAAAAATCAAAGATGGAAAGAAAAAGGCATAGAAAAAACATTTATAGAGTAAATGATAGATTGATGAACATCTTAAAATAAAGATTGTTGGAGGAATGGTATGGATAAAGACGTAAAACACTTCCTTATAATGGCTGGGTCTACTAATCATATGTTAAGGGGAGATAAGTTGTTAAAGGATAAGGGTATTGAGACTTCTTTAGTTCCTGCTCCTGCTGAGTATGGTTCGGTTTGTGCTATAGCTATAAAGGTTAATGAAAAAGATAGAGATATAAGTGAGAAGTACTTAATAGAAAATGATATAACTATAAGAGGTATATATGAGGAAAAACCAGAAAGGTTAACAGGTCTTGTAGATAGACTTAAAAATAGTATAATAAGGGATGAGTTTTTAGATGTTCTTAAAAAGATAGAGGATGGTCAAGAACTTACTCATTCTGATATAGTTCTGCTTCTTAAAACAGATAGAAAGGCGGAAAAGGAAGCTCTTTTTAAGGCTGCTGATGAGATGAGAAAGAAGATAGTCGGAGATGTTGTAGATATAAGGGGAGCTATTGAGTTTTCTAATCATTGTAAAAAGGACTGTAAGTATTGTGGAGTTAGAAGAAATCTTGATGGTCTTCAAAGATATAGAATGACTGAGGATGAGATAATGGAGGTTGTACATTCTCTTCACGACATAGGAATAAAGACTGTAATACTTCAATCTGGAGAAGATGCTTGGTGGACTAAGGACAGGATAGCTAGCTTAATAATTAGAGTTAAAAAAGAAACTGGAATGAAGATAACTTTAAGCTTAGGTGAAAGACCAAGACAAGATTATGAATACTTTAAAGAACTTGGTGCTAATAATTACTTACTCAAAATAGAGACTACAAATGAAGAAATATTTAACTTTATTCATCCAGATGATGATATAAATGATAGAAAAGAATGTTCTAAATGGTTAAAAGAGCTTGGATATTTAAATGGATCAGGCTGTATAATAGGACTTCCAGGTCAAAGAGAAGAAGATATTGCAAATGATATACTTTACTTTAAGGACATGGGTATAAATATGATAGGAATAGGTCCTTTTATACCTGCGAAGGGAACTCCTCTTGAAAATTATCCAACTGGAGATGTAGATATGACTTTAAAAGCGGTTGCTGTTACAAGGCTTGTATGTAAGAGGGTATTCTTGCCAGCTACTACTGCGCTTGCATCAATTGAATCAAATCTTCAAGCAGAAGCTTTAAAAGCAGGTGCTAATACTATAATGCTTATAAACACTCCAGCTAAGTATAGATATAATTACCAAATATATTCAGATAAGAATATGGTTGATTTAAAATCTGCATATGATGCAGTTACTGGAGCTAATAGAGAATTTCCATCTTACTTAAAAATAGACATGGAGGTGTATAAGAATGCAGGGAACACCGAGAAGTAATAGACTTCATATATCTATATTCGGAAAAAGAAATGCAGGTAAGTCAAGTCTTATAAATGCACTTACTAATCAAGATATAGCTTTAGTTTCAAATGTAGCTGGAACTACTACTGATCCTGTTTATAAAGCTATGGAAATACTTCCAATAGGTCCTGTTGTTTTAATAGATACAGCAGGTATTGACGATGAGGGAGATTTAGGTCAGCTTAGAGTTAAAAAGACTCTTCAAGTATTAAATAAAACTGAACTTGCAGTACTAGTTATAAGTGCAGTTGATGGTGTAACTGATTTTGATAAAGAGACTTTAGATAGAATAAATAATAAGAATATACCAGTGGTTGGAGTTATAAATAAGTCTGATGAGAAGAATTTATCAGAGGAAGAGATAAGTAATATACAAAATGAGATTGGAATCGAATTTGTAAAGGTAAGTTCAAAAACTAGAGAAGGAGTAGATGAACTTAAAAATTTAATTATAAAGCATGCCCCAAACACTGATGTTGAAAAGAAGATAGTTGGAGATTTAATAGAGCCACATGATTATGTAGTTTTAGTTACGCCTATAGATAAGGCAGCACCTAAAGGAAGATTAATACTTCCTCAACAACAGACTACAAGAGATATAATAGACCATGGCGCAATAGCAATAATAACAAGAGAAACAGAGCTTGAAGCAACTCTTCAAGGTCTTAACAAAAAGCCAAAGATAGTTATAACAGACTCACAGGCTTTTGAGAAGGTAGATAAGTTGACTCCAAAGGATATACCTATGACGTCTTTTTCAATATTATATGCAAGATACAAGGCTGATTTAGAAGAGCTTGTTCTTGGAGTTAAGCAAATAGAGAAGTTAAAAGAGAATGACAATGTCTTAATATGTGAGGGATGTACTCATCATAGACAAGAAGGAGATATAGGAAAAGACAAAATTCCTAAATGGATAGAGGGTATGTGTGGGAAAAATTTGAACTTTGAATGGACTTCTGGAGTCAATTATCCAGAGCCAGATGAAATGAAAAAGTATAGTTTAATAGTTCACTGTGGTGGATGTATGCTAAATCCTAAGGAAATGGAATTTAGAGTTATTCAAGCTAGAGAAAATAGAACTCCTATTGTTAATTATGGAATATTAATTGGTCATATAACTGGAGTTTTAGAAAGGGCATTAGATCCATTCCCTATTGCTAAAGAACTTTATATTGGAGAATAATAAAAGAGGTTAAAATTAAAAAATGTTTTGTAAACGATTACTAAAAAAACAACTAAAAAATTACATGATTTACATAAATATCCTTGAACGTTGATTTAAAATATGATATTATATCAATAAAGGTAATCATATTTAATTAAAAAATAAAGCCATGAAGGTGCTGGGAAATGAAATTTCTAGACTTTATGGTTTTTTTATTTATTAAATTAAATATATGTTGAGAACCCCTTTTTCAACATATGATACCCCATAAGATAACCTTAAATAATAAGTTTTAAATAAACTCATTAGACCCTTTAAGGGTCTACTTTTTTTATGCTATTAGGAACTATAATTATATCTGTTTATAACAATTTAAAGCAAAAAATCCTAAAACTAAATTTACAATAGAAATTGTAGCCGAAAAAGGTTTTAATTAAAAATACATTTATAATACAGTGTTACCAAGAACATACAAAATATTGCATATTTACAAAACATATAGAAGATATATATGGAGATAATAACTTGTATGAGATTAAAATCTCATAGAATCTTAGGAAAATAAGAAAGGTGGTATTATAAATGAATAAGCCAAAGATGAACCAAACAGAACTTCAAAATGCTAAAGAGAATATGAATACTAATAAAAACCCTAATTCAGGATCTATGTTAAATAATGCTTCACCAAATATGGGAGCGTTTCAAAATTCTACATCTATAAAGCAAGCAGAGCTGGAATATGCAAAACGTAAAGTTCAAGAAAGTGGAACACAAAATCCATTATCATAATTCGAAAGTGAGTATTTTATAGATTCAAGATAAACATTTTTTAAATTACTTGATAGAATAGAGCTATTGAGCATTTAAAATGTACCTTAAGTTAAGAATATCATAAAAAAAGCTAAGCAAGCATTAGGTAGATGATTCCTGTATTAAACAGGAGTCATCTTTTTTTATACCCACTAATATCTACAATTATTATAGTAGTTCATTAAGACAGATAATTTATATCGCCATGGATTTAGTATCCCATGGCAAAAGCTTGACATTCTCTTGCACAGTTTAGACAGATTTTAGCACATTAATAAATTTTCATGATCTGAATGATGGTAGTGGGTAGTACTATATTTATCTAAATAATTAAACTGCATATCATTTATGCCCTTCTCTTAAGATCGAATTTTAATATAAGTGAGTTTTTAAACTTACTCAATAAGAGTATATGAATATGAAAGTGTGTAGTTTGTATTTAAGATATTAAACGTATAAACAATAAAATGTGTATATTGAATAAAAATGTGGATAAAAAATAAAATAGGAATATTGGTGGATATATACAAATAATATCTAAAGCTTATAATAGTAAAAGGGGAGATTAAAAATATAGAAATTTTATCTTTTAGAGAAATTGAAGGGGAGATGGTTATGAGAATAAAGAATAGAAAGAGGATTATACGAATCATATGTTGTTTAATTTTCAATTTAGTATTTTTGAGTGGTTTTGCATATGCGGATAGTTTGCCAAAAAAATATGATTTAAGACAACTTGAAAGAGTAACACCTGTAAAAGACCAAGGAGAGATAAACAGCTGTTGGGCTTTTGCGGCTTTATCTTCACTTGAATCTAATATTAAATTTAAGAAAAATAAGGAATATGATTTTTCAGAAAACAATATGATTAATGTTCATGGATTTGATTCAGGGGCAAAAGATGGTGGAAATGTAGCCATGGCAACAGCTTATCTTGCAAGTTGGAAAGGGGCTGTACTAGAAGAAAAAGATCCATATCCTAAAAATAGATATGCTACAAATAGAGGAATAAAAAAATCAGACTATCATATTAAAAATGTAATATATATACCACAGAGAAAAACATTTGATGATAATGATAAGATAAAAAAAGCAATAATGGATTATGGAGCTGTTTATACAGTTTTTAAGTGGGATGAATCTTATTATAATCAAAGAAATAGCTCATATAGCTACAATAGTTTAAGTAAAGGAAATCATGCTGTTTCTATTGTTGGATGGGATGATGATTATTCAAAAGATAAATTCAAACATAAGCCTGATGGTGATGGAGCATTTATATGTAGAAATAGTGCAGGAAGTAATTGGGGAGATGATGGGTATTTTTATGTTTCATACTATGATTCTAATATAGGCAAAATAGAGAACGCGGCTTTCGTAGCTTCTGATGAAAAGTATGACAATATTTATCAGTATGATGAACTTGGACAAACTTATGATTATGGGTGTTCAGATGAAACAGCCTGGTTTTCTAATGTTTTTGTAGCTAAAGAAAATGAAAATTTAAGTGCTGTAGGTTTTTATACAAATGGGGAAGATTCTGATTATGAAGTGTGGATATGCAGGAATTTTGAAGATATAAACTCATTTAAAGATATGCAAAAAATAAATCAAGGAAAAATAAATAATGTCGGATATCATACGATTTCAACTGATAAAATTAATTTAAATAAAGATGAAAAGTTTGCCATTATTATAAAATTAAAAACAAAAGCAGAGAAGTATCCTGTTGCTGTTGAAAGCCCAAAAGGAAAAATTTCAAGCAAGGCAAAAGCAAATAAAAATGAAAGCTTTATTAGTATTAATGGAAAAGAGTGGAGTGATTTAACTGATATTGAACCGAACTCTAATGTTTGTTTAAAAGCTATTACAAAAAATAGATATATTGTACAAAAACAAGGAAATTTAGAAATACAATTAATAGAAAAAAATGATTCTGTTGTTGATGAAGGACAAGTAGATATAAAAGTAAGGATAAGAAATAATGAAGGTAAACCTAAAAATGTGACTTTAATGTTAGCTTTATATGATGAAAATAATAAAATGGTAGATTCTACACGTATTAATAAAGAAATAAAATCAAAGGAAGAAGAACTTTTAACAACAGGAGTTTGCATACCTGATAAAGAGGAATATATATTAAAAGGGTTTGTTTGGGATGATTCAGATAATGGAAATCTTATTACGAAAAATCCTATACAGATAAATATAAAGTGAAACTTACACTAATATGGAGTATTACAATCTTTAGCTTTCAGATAAAATGAAAATTATAGAATTATATACTGAAATAAAAAAGTCCCACATTGTTAAAAATAATGAGGGACTTTTATTTTTAATAAAGTCTTACTCTTATTTTTTCTAAATAAGAGTAAGAATAATAGAAAGACTAATTTTAATCTAATTGTAACCCCATGTTTAGTAAGTTTTATTATAATAGAATATAAAAAGGGGAATTTTATGTCAAAAAAAATAAACTTAGCCATACTCGGAATAATGATACTTTTTTCTTTATCTGGTTGTAGAGTGTACAAATCTCCATCAGAGTTAATAAAAAGACCTAAAAGTTTAGAAAATACAAATTATATAAAGAATATAATATATGATTTTTTATCAGAACAAGATACATTAACACTAGCTACAAGTCAAAAAAATAAAGAGGCAATTAGAACGGTTGACATAGATGGAGATAAAACTGATGAAATACTTTTATTGTATAAGACTTATAAAAATATTTATAGTGATGAAGATGAGTATGCAGTTATTATACTCAAAAAAAAGAATGACAAATGGCATGAAATAAACAGGATAGAAGGATGGGGAGATAGTATAGATTTAGTAGAATATAAAGATATAACAGGAGATAATATGCCCGAGATATTTATAGGATATAACATCCAAGATAGTCCTAATAAAAGTTTACGTGTATATTCTTACCATGACGGATATTTTAATATAATTCATGATACTGAATATAGAGATTTTGGATTAGATGATTTAGATAATGATGGTAAAAATGAATTGATAATTTTAAATAGATTAGAGGACAATTCTACAAACATAAAAGTTTTAAATTACTTTAATGGACAAATAAATCTTATTGATAACTTATTAATAGATAATAAAAGCTACTACAGCATAATGAATGTAGGAAATGTATCCAATTATAAAAAAGGAATATTCATTGATTTTGATATGGGGACATATAGGTCATATACTGATTTGTATATTATGGAAAATAATAAATTGATTGAAATTTTAACAAATGACAAAACATCTAGAATGGATATGATTAAATCTCAAGACATAAATAATGATAATATAATAGAATTTGGTATTATATCTAAACCAAACTCCATGTATAATTCAAATCCAGTTAATATATGGTACCAATGGGATGATAAAGAAAATATTAAATTAGTTTTACGAGAATATTATAACTATAATTATGGATATAAAATACAAATTCCAAGTAATTGGGAAGATAAATTCATTGTTATTCAAGAATATGATAAAAATATTGAAAATAAAATAAGTTTTTATCCTTTATATACTAATAAATATCATGGTGAAATTATTTTTTCTATTGAAATTTATGATAAAGATAAATGGAATCCAGCCTTATTAAAGAACCAAAAGTACGCAATATTAAAAGAAAATGAAAAAAGTATAGTTATTGGAATAGCATATGATATAAATGAAGAATCTAAGTACTTTGTAAATGAAGAAATTATTAAAAAGGTATTTAAAAATATTATTGAGTAGGTGAATTTCTGTGAAAAATAAAATTTTAGTATTGGAAGATGAAAATTCAATAAGATCATTTATAAAAATAAAGCTAAAAGCTTTAGGGTATGATGTCACTGAAGCTAAAAGTGGTCAGGAGGCATTAAAAAAAGTAGATAGTAGTATTGCTGTTGCATTGCTTGATGTAATGCTTCCTGATATAGATGGGTATGAGGTTTGTAAAGCGATTAGAAAAAATCATCCAAGTATTGGAATTATAATGATCACAGCAAAAGGACAAGAAGATGATAAAGTACAAGGGCTTAAAAGTGGAGCGGATGATTATATTGTAAAGCCTTTTAGTCCTAGAGAACTTGCAGCTAGAATTGAATCATTACTCAGAAGAGTTAGTATAAATTCAAGTAAAGAAAGTACAAATGTTATTGAGCATAAGGCTTTTAAGCTTAATTTAGATAAGAAATCTTTAATTAAAAATAATCAAGTGATATCACTTACTCCAACAGAGTATTCAATTATAGAACTTCTAATTACTAATTCAGATAAAGTTGTAAGTAGAGATGAGATATTGGATGAAGTTTGGGGAAAAAATTATTTTGGAGATATAAAAACTGTAGATGTTAATGTTAGAAGAATAAGACAAAAAATAGAAGATGATTCTTCAAAACCAGATTATATAAAAACAGTTAGAGGATACGGATATATATGGAGTGTTGATTAATGAAAAGCATAAAAAACCGTATATATAGGCAAAATGGAATTATTATTATAAGCATTGTTTTGATTTTAGAAATAATATTTTTAATTACTGTAAGAAATTATTATTTTGAAAGTGTTAAAAATGAGTTAACAAATAAGGCAGATGTGTCTAGTTCATTTTATAATAAAATTTTGATAAGTGAAAAAATCGATAAAAAAGCAAGATACATATTAGAGGATAGTTCGAAAGACAAAGTTTTTTATATGCAGGTAATTAATTTAAACAAAACAATGATTATAGATTCATATGGATTAAATTCTACTGATACTCTAGAATCAGAAGATATAAGAGAAGCATTAAAAGGAAATGCAAAGGTTATAAAGCAAACTGATGAAAAAACTAATGAAAAGATTATGGCTATATCTGTTCCTCTTTATTATTTAAATAACATATCAGGGGTTTTAAGATATACAGTTTCTATAGAAGATATTGATAAAGCTTTTTCTATGATTTTTATAATTTCACTATTAGTAGGTATTATTGTAATTGTTATAACATTTTTATTTAGTTCATTTTTAGCAAAAGAGATAGTATATCCTATTGAGGAATTAACTGATATTGCGCAAATAATGGCTTCTGGAGATTTTTCTAAAAAAGCTGTTAAAAGAAATAAGGATGAAATAGGCAGATTAGCAGATACATTAAATTATATGTCAGAAGAAATTCAAAAAAGCAACTTGATAAAAAATGAATTTATATCTTCTATATCACATGAACTAAGAACTCCGCTTACCTCAATACAAGGTTGGAGTGAAATTATGCTGACAGGTGATGTTGATAGTGAAGAGGATACAAAAGAAGGATTAGAAATTATATATGATGAATCTAAAAGACTGACTGGATTAGTAGAAGAACTTCTAGATTTTTCAAAATTTGAATCTGGAAAAATAACTCTTGATTTAGAAAAGGTAGATGTAAATAAATTAATAATATCTGTTTATAATTATTTCAAAAAAAGATTCAAAAAAGAGAATATTAACGCGATTTTAGATATAGATGAAAATATATCTTATATAAAAGGTGATATAAATAGACTCAAACAAGTTCTCATAAATATTATAGATAATTCAATAAAATTTTTAGATGAAAATAAAATAATAACTATCAAAACTATATATATAGAAGAATTTATTTTAATAGAGGTACAAGATAATGGAGTTGGAATATCAAAAGAAGATTTAAAAAATGTAACTGATAAATTTTATAAGGGAGATTCAAAAAAAGCCGGTAGCGGAATTGGATTAGCAATATGTAAAGAAATAGTAAGTATGCATAAAGGCGAGTTTAATATTGATAGCGTTGAAGGCGAAGGTACAAAAGTAACTATAAAAATACCTAAAGTGTAAACTAGTTGTAACTACAAAATGTGATATGTGTACTAAAATATAATTAATGAATTAAACAATTAGTATTGAAAAGGAGAGATTTGTATGAATCTAATAAAAAAAATATTTTGTTTAACGTTGATATTATTAATGACTGTTATTGGGGTTGGATGTACTAATGCTGATAATGAAGTTAAAGAAGATTCAAATGAAAAAGTATATAGTAATGAGCTTTCAAGTTATTTTCCTTCGGTAGAAGGAACTGTTTTTAACTATTTTGGAACAGTTGAATATGCTCAGACATTAACACTGAATAAAGTTACAGATAATAAAGATCTATTAACATTAAATTTTAAGGGAGAAATATTAGATGTATCTGATGGTGAAGGACCTTCAAAAGAAGACAGAGTTATAGAAACGAAATATACAATAAATAAAGATGAAGTTAAAGAGATACAAAAAAATTTAACAAGAAGATTTTCTCAATCAATAATTAAAGATCAAGTTGTTTTAAAATTGCCTATTGAAGTAGGAAATACTTGGGATCAAAAATTTAATATAGATGGGAAAGAATATACTGTAAAAACAAAAATTACAGATGTATCTAAAGACGATAAAAATAAAAATATAGTAAGAACTGAAACTATAATTAACGGAATAGAAAATTATCCTGAAAATACGTATAAGGAAATAAAAATATTTAAAGAAGGAAAAGGACTTGTAGAATTTAAAAATACAATTCTTTTAGGAGAAACTAAAAATCCTTTTGAGTTTGGATATATGTTATTTGAATCAGAAAAATAATAAATCTAAGATTACCCTAAAAGTTAATAGAATATGTAGCAATATATAATTATATGAGATATAATTAATATTGATAATTATTACTATTTACATAAGGGGGGGATTTATGTGCTAAATTCTATAATACTATTCATATTAGCAGGGATTGCAGAAATTGGTGGGGGTTATTTGATTTGGATTTGGTTAAGAGAAGGTAAGACGTATGTTTATGGTATAATTGGAGCCATTATTTTAATTATATATGGAGTAATACCAACTTTTCAGAAGTTTCCAAGCTTTGGAAGGGTATATGCAGCTTACGGAGGAATATTCGTTTTTCTATCTATATTATGGGGATGGGGAATAGATAAGAAGACTCCTGATATGTTTGATTTTATAGGTGGAGCAGTATGCTTAATAGGAGTAGGTATAATTCTTTGGGCTCCAAGGCATTAAAAATTCGTCTAGTCGCTACGCACTGACTCATATCGCCAACGATCCCTACGGGCTCCGTTGCTTAAAAATGGTTGCTAGTGTAGTTGTTTAATTATAGATATTCATAGGTTGGCAATTATATATTTTACTTAGAGACAAAAAAAGAGTGCGTATGCACTCTTTTTTGATTTATATTATTTACCAAAGTGTCTTTTTAATAAACCATTGAAAGCTGAACCATGTCTAGCTTCATCTTTACACATTTCATGAACTGTATCATGGATTGCATCTAAGTTTAATTGTTTAGCTTTAGTAGCTAATTCTTTCTTACCAATGCAAGCACCGTGCTCTGCATCTACTCTCATTTGTAAGTTCTTTTCAGTGCTATCAGTTACAACTTCTCCTAATAACTCTGCAAATTTAGCAGCATGCTCTGCTTCTTCCCAAGCTATTCTCTTGTAAGCTTCTGCTACTTCTGGGAATCCTTCTCTATCAGCTTGACGGCTCATAGCAAGGTACATACCTACTTCTGTACATTCTCCTAAGAAGTTTTGACGAAGACCTTCTATTATTTCTGGATCAACATCTTTAGCAACTCCAACAAAATGCTCATCAGCCCAAGCTAATTTTGTTTCATCATGTGCTATAAATTGATCTTTAGGAGCTTTACATTGTGGACATACTTCTGGTGCATGTTCCCCCTCGTGAGTGTAACCGCATACTTTACATATAAATTTTTTCATAATTAAATACCTCCCCAATTAAATTAAATGTTTTTCTAATTGATATATACCTAGAAAAAAAAATTTTAAACATAAAATTTAAAATTTCCCATAAAGAAATTATATTATATAAGATATATTAATTCAAGAAGCTATGTAATAGTACATACTAATAAAGAAAGTTACAACCTAGAAGGAATGACTATATATGTAGAAAATACTTTACAAAATAGCGAAAATATTCTAAAATATTAGTTAGTTAGTGTTAACTAATATTAAGAAAATGTAATTTTTCAGGAGGAACAAATGAAGTTAGAAGAAAGTCTGTTGGAGATGGAAGAATATATTCATAAAAAATACAAAAATCATATAGAGAAAATTATGAGTAACCAAGAATTTTCAAGATTTAGTATAAATCATATGTATTATTTGGAATATATATATACACTTAATAATCCAACTTTTAGTCAATTAGCTCACGCTTTAAATGTTAGTAAGCCCTCTGTTACTGCTATGATAAAAAGATTAACAGATAAAGGGTATGTAAAGAAATTGAATTCAGAGCAAGATAAAAGGGAGTTTCATATATACTTAACTGATAGAGGAAAAGAGATTTTGGATGCAGAGCTTGAAATTTATAAAAGTTTTGCTGATAAAATATCTGAATGCTTATCTGAAGATGAAATGAAATTATTTTCATCTTTAGTATTAAAAATTACATCAAAGATAAAAAAGGAAAATACTATGGAGGTTATAGAATGCAATTAGATAGTACTCATATAGCAAAGGCATCTATTAAGATAGCTATAACAAGCTCAAGAGAAGATGAACAAAGGGTGATAAGAGAGTTAGAAAAAGAAGGTATAAAATCAGCTGCAGTTGATATAGGGGGAAATTTAATACAGTCTATACCTAAGGTTATAGAACGAGCACTTGTAGCATCTAGAAGAAGTGGAGTTATAAAAGAGTGCCATGTACATGATGGAGCAGTAGTAGGAGCGGCTAGAGAGGCAATAATGCAGGTAGCTTCAAAGGCAAATGGAATGAATGTAGGAGGAAAAATAGGTATTACAAGGCATAAAGAGCATTTAAGTGTTTGTATATTTATGAGTATGGGACTTTTACATTTGAATGATGTTGTTGTTGGTCTGTGCCATAGGTCAATACCAGATATATATTAGTTTAAAACAGTGCCAAGGGATATTACATCCCTTGGTTTAAAATTGTTTAGGATAAATTAAAATAGAAGGAGATTATTAACAATGAGTGATTTTATCAGTTTGGCATTGGCACTTATTTTTGGAGTTTTACTTGGCAAGGCTATGAATAAAATGAATATGCCTGCAGTTGGGGGATACATAGTAGCAGGTCTTATAATCGGAGTATCGGGATTTAATATTGTTAATGAACAGGTAATAGAGGAATTATCTTTTATAAGTGATGTTGCACTTGGAATAATAGCTTTTAATATTGGTAGTGAATTTAAGATACAAGAGATGAAGAAGTTAGGAAAGAATATATTTATAATAGCCTTTTGTGAGGCCATGGGAGCATTTATTCTTGTTACTGGAATAATGATTGCACTTGGTCAAAATATACCTACAGCACTTATATTAGGTTCGATATCATCAGCTACTGCACCGGCAGCTACTGTCATGGTACTTAAAGAGTATAAGGCTAAGGGTCCTTTAACTAGTACATTACTTGGAGTTGTTGCAGTTGATGATGCAATATCTCTTATGATATATGCAGTTGCGGCATCTATTGCAAAGGTTTTTCTAAAACATGAAGTTTTAACTGTATCAAAGGTAATTATTCATCCTTTAACAGAAATAGTTTTATCTATAGGTGTAGGAGGATTAATTGGAATATTATTGTGTTATCTACTTAAAAATGCTAAAAATGAATCTGAACTTTTAACTTTTGTTATTGCAAGTATTGTTTTAATTGTAGGGGTAGCCCTTCAATTTAATTTATCTCCACTTCTTTGCGCTATGGCAAGTGGAATAATGGTAACAAATGTATCAAGCAAAGCAAACAAATCATTTAATATACTTGAAAAATGGTCACCTCCAATAACCGCAGCATTTTTTACACTAGCAGGTTCTAGACTTGATGTTTCTTTAATTCCTAAGATAGGGCTTTTAGGAGTTATGTATTTATTATTTAGAATAGTTGGAAAAGTAGGAGGAGCATCTATTGGAGGAACAATTTCAAAGGCACCTATTGTAGTCAAAAAATATATAGGGCTTGGTCTCTTATCACAAGTAGGGGTGGCTATAGGACTTGCAATAACTGTAGGAAGAGAGTTTCCTGGGACATCTCTTGGAGAAATTGTAATTACTATACTTATGGCTACAACTATAATCACAGAGATAATAGGGCCTGTTGCAACTAAGATGGCAATTAAAAAAGCAGGTGAAAGTTCAGTTTTGAAAGAAATGGATGAAATACAAGTTAAGTAAAAAAATTAGCTTTATGCTATCGTATGCCTCATGTAGCCAACGATTATTAGGGGCTACGTTACTTAAAAATAGTTGTAAGTGTAGATTTTCATTCAATGTTATTAACAGGTTCAAAACTATATAGGTTAATATAATAAAACTATAAAACTTAATATATATTGACATAGTATATTAAGTTTTATATAATAGATTTTAAATTCAGAATAAAATGTAGAGTAGGAAGTTCGTAGAAGATTAGTAGAAGAGTAGTTTTGTAGTATAGTAGATATGTAGGATGGTAGGTATGTAGGGTAGGTTTATTAACTTTGGTTAAAAACTCTCATACGGGAGTTTTTTTTTATACAATTAAAAATTTAGGAGGATGGTAGTATGGTAGGAAAAAAGAATTTTAAAATGGTTGTATTAATTATCTTATTAGTTGTATCTTTAGTAGGATGCAAATCAGTGGACACTTCAAAGGATGACAAAATCAAAATTGGAATAACTCAAATAACAGAGCACCCAGCTCTAGATTTAGCAAGAGAAGGATTTATCGAAGCTCTTAAAGATAATGGATTTGAGGATGGAAATAATATAGAGATAGATTTTCAAAGTGCTCAGGGAGATATACCTACATCTCAGACTATAGCACAAAATTTCGTATCTCAAAATAAGGATATGATATTTGCAATATCTACCCCGTCAGCTCAAAGTGCATTCAATTCTACAAATAAAATCCCAATATTAATAACAGCAGTAACAGATCCTGTAGAAGCGGGATTAGTAAAGTCTATTGAAAAAACTCAGACAAATGCAACAGGAACTAGTGATATTACACCTGTTAATAAGCAGTTTGAACTTATAAAAAAGTTAGTTCCAAATACTAAAAAAGTAGGAGTTATATACAATACAAGTGAAATAAACTCTAAAATTCAAGTGGATATGGCTAAAGAAGAAGCTAAAAAAATTGGATTTGATATAGAAGTAGTTGGAGTAAGTAGTGTGAATGAGGTATCTTCTGCAATAGATAAATTGATTCAGACTGTGGATGTTGTATACACTCCAGCAGATAACTTAGTTGCATCTTCAATGAGTTTAATATCAAATAAATGTAACGAAAAAAACATACCTATAATAGGGGCAGAAGAATCTCACGTTAAATTAGGAGCTTTAGCTACACAAGGAATAGATTACAAGCAGCTGGGATATGAAACGGGTCTTATGGCTGTTGAAGTTTTAAATGGGAAAGAACCTCAAGAGATGAGTATTGAACACATTAAAAATACTATGCTCGTTATAAATGAGAACGTATCTAAAAAGCTGAATATACAAATACCAGATGACTTGAAATCTAAGGCACAGTCTATTAAGGAGGAAAACTAAATGGACTTAATTATAAGTATACTCGAGCAAGGCTTGATATTTTCTTTAATGGCATTAGGAGTATATATAACATACAAGATATTAGATTTTCCTGATTTATCAGTAGATGGAACGTTTGCACTTGGAGCATCTGTTACAGCAGCTCTTTTGGTTAAAGATATAAATCCAGTTATTGCAACATCAGTATCTATTATAGCTGGATGCATAGGAGGAATTGCAACTGGAATACTTCATGTCAAATTTAAAATAACTAACTTACTATCGGGTATATTGGTTATGACAGCTTTATATTCTGTAAATCTTAGAATAATGGGAAAGTCAAACATCCCATTATTCAACCAAAATACTGTATTTGATATCAAAATAGAAAGTATATTAATAATATTTATAATAGCTCTTTTTGCAAAAATTTTATTAGACATTTTTCTTAGAACAAAACTGGGTTTTGCTTTAAAAGCATGTGGAGATAACGAAAAACTTATAACATCTCTTGGTATAGATATAGGAAATATAAAAATAATAGGACTTATGATATCAAACGGACTAGTTGCACTTTCAGGGTCTTTGTTAGCTCAATACCAAGGATTTTCAGATGTTACAATGGGAAGTGGTATTATAGTTATGGGTCTTGCATCTGTAATATTTGGAGAAGCCGTTTTGAAAAAATTCTCATTCATAAAGACTACTACAATGGCTGTTATAGGATCTATTTTATATAAATTCAGTACAGCTCTTGCATTAAAAATTGGATTTAATCCAACTGATTTAAAATTGATAACAGCACTAATAGTAATATTTGCTATTGCTTCTAATAATGCCAAATTCAAATTAAATCTAAACTTTATAAAAAGAGGTGATAGAGATGATTCAAATAAGAAACTTATCCAAAACATTTAATAAAAATACTATAAATGAAAAACAGGTATTTGATGAATTATCACTTGATATAAGGCAAGGCGATTTTATAACTATAATAGGAAGTAATGGAGCTGGAAAATCAACTCTTTTAAATATGATATCGGGAAGTTTAGATAAAGATAGTGGAGCAATAAATGTAGATAATAAAGATATATCGGATTTTAAAGAGTACAAAAGATCAAAATTTATAGCTAGAGTATATCAAGATCCAAGCTTTGGAACATCTCCATCTATGACTATACTAGAAAATTTATCTATGGCTATGAATAAAGGAAATAAATTTGGATTGTCTATGGGAATTTCAAAGAAGAATATAAATTATTTCAAGGAAATATTATCAGAGCTATCATTAGGACTTGAAAATCAACTTAATACTAAAGTATCTCTTTTATCAGGGGGGCAAAGACAGGCACTGTCTCTTATAATGGCGACTATGAGAAATCCACATATATTATTACTAGATGAACATACAGCAGCGCTTGACCCTAAGACTTCTCAAAGAATAATAGAGCTTACTGAGAAAATAGTAGAAAAAAAGAAAATCACAACTCTTATGATAACCCATAATTTAAATCATGCTATATCTATGGGGAACAGACTTTTGATGATGCACGCAGGAAAAGTAGTTTTAGATATTAAAGAAGAGGAAAAGAAAGATTTGAATATAGATAAGCTTTTATCATACTTTGAAAAGATACAATCTAAAGACGGATTAAGTGATAGAGTTATGTTTTCTTAATAGTATAATACAGAATAAAAAAATAGCTAATATCTCTATAGAGATATTAGCTATTTTTATTTTACTATAAACCCATATTTTCAAGTACTTTAGAATCTATTGTTTCAGAGTCAGCAGGGACATCTAT
The DNA here is from genome assembly GCF_002724055.1 of Tepidibacter mesophilus. Lineage (GTDB taxonomy): Bacteria > Bacillota > Clostridia > Peptostreptococcales > Peptostreptococcaceae > Tepidibacter_A > Tepidibacter_A mesophilus. Next base: position 36,475 of record NZ_BDQY01000003.1, read on the forward strand.
TTTAATAGAATCACTATTTATATCACTTACACTTGAGTTTAATTTAAATCCTAAATTGAACTTTCCGTCCTCTTCAGAGTCAAAATCAACGTTCATATTAGCTGTTTCACCTGTAACATAATCGTCTTTTACTTCTATTTTTACGTCATAATTAAATTTAAAAGCATCTTTGAACTTTAAAAAATCAGCATCTTTAGTTAAATCTTCATCTGAGTATTTTGAAGATATATCTGTTATTAACTTAATAAAATCATCTGAATCTATTTTTAAAGTATATGTTTTAGTGTTTCCTGATTTAGATAGTTTGAAATTATCATCACTTAAAAGCATTGGAAGTACTTCAGCAATCATAGTAGTACTTTCATAAGTATCAACAGTTAAGTCAGTAGTAGGGTTTTTGATTGAGGCATAAAGTGCATCAATAGGCTTAGTATCATCAGATTTAATTATTTCTATCATTTGCTTGATAGACGCCATATCTTCTTCTGATATATCAAATTTAACCCACTTGTTACCTATATTTAAACTTTTTAAATCTTCAACTTTATTAAATACATCTGATTGTATGTAAAGAGATTTATCGTTGAATAATATCTTTGCATTTATATCGTCAAGTCCTTTAAGTCCAAAGGCTTCATTATTTAAGAATTCTTTTACCATTCCTTTAGCCTTTATATTCATGTCTATTAACATGCTTTCATTATTCATTGAAGATGTAGCTGTAACATCAAATCCTCCTTCGAATGCACCCATCATTGTTAATGGTGAATAGTTATCCATAGATCCTTTGCTTGGAGTTGATTTGAAATCTATGCTAAAGTTACATTTTGAATTTAATGTATCAGGTTGCTTATATCCAGTATTTAAAAATTCATAAAAAGCTGGTGTTTTAGATTTTAAAGTTTCATCTAGAGATTTAACTATTTGATTGTAATCTATTACAACTACAGTTCTTTCGAATTCATCCCAGCCAACCTTTGTATCGAATGCTTCTGATATAAATCTAACAGGTATTAAAGTTCTGCCGTTTATAATTTTAGGAGATTCATTTAATGTTATTTCTTTTACTTCACCGTCTTTTTCAATTTTAGCTGACTTATTATCAACTTGAAGAGTAACAGTAGTTCCATCTTTTTTAACCGTAATAGTTTTAGTAGCTGCTGCATAGTCAATAGTTCCACCGAGTTTTTCTACTATATTTCTTGCTGGAAGAAAAGTAGTTCCATTTATAACTTGAGGAGCTACATCAAAAGCTACATTTTCACCGTTTAATTGAACCTTTATTTCATTAGTTTCAGCAAAGCCTGTTAGCGTTAAACTGAATATCATAATGAAAGTTAGTATTATACTAATTCTTTTTTTCATAATATCCTCCTTATAATTGTAATTAGCAATATATTATCAAAAAAAACAGAAAAAGTAAATAAGGCGACAGATTCACTTGTTTACTAAATCAAGTTAAATTAAACTTTAAATATTTTAATGGATTCTGATAATATGCTTGCCATATCACTTAATTTTTGTATTGAGGATGAAAATGGTATATATTGGCACAATTAGTAGATTTGTTATATTGATTATAAAAGTAGTAAATCTATTTAAATACAATTTAAGTAAAAAAATGGAATATATGATAGAATATAAGCAAATTTAGTTTATTAAGCATCAGTTTAGTTAGTTGCAAATATAAAGTGGAGGGATTTTATGGAACTCAAAAATAAAGTTAATGATCTTTTGAAAAATCAAAAAGATATCATAAATCAATATGAAGATATTATAAAAGATTTGAATTTAGATAATACATTAAACGAAAATATTGAACTAAAAAAAGAAATTGATATTTATAAGAAAAATACTCAAAAGCTAAAAGAAGAGAAGAAAAGATTATTAGGTGAAAATATGAATTTGAAAATTTCATTGAAAGAGCAAATTATGGATGAAAAAATATCTATCTTAAATGCATCTAATAAAAAAATAGATATGTATTTTAATAATGAGACAAATAAAAAAATTAATAAATTACAAGAACTAGAAAGTTCAGCAAAAGATAAACTTAGTAAGATAAAAAGAATTGCTAATATAGAATTGGGAACCGAAAAAGAAGAGTTTTTTTCTAATATAGAAAAATTAGAACAGGATTTAAATCAAAAAATCAAACTAAAAAAAGAAAATCTTAAGAAAGAAAAAGAAGATATTATTAGTGAAATAAAAAGAGAGTATAATGAGTTAAAAAGTGAAGGTATTAGCGATGAAGTTATTGAGAAAAAGAAAAAGTATAATGATATAGAAGTTAAGATAGGGCTTAACTGGATAAATAAAGTGGGTATACTTTTACTTTTATTTGGAGTTGCTACTGCTACAAAATATACTTATTCAACATGGTTTAATGAATATATGAAAGGGATTTCTAGCTTTTTATTAGGGGGATTACTTTTAGGTGTAGGAGAGTGGCTAAATAGGAAAGAAAAAAACTTATTCGCTCTTGGCTTAAGTGGAGGAGGAATAGGGGTACTATATTTTTCGGTTTTTAGTAGTTACTTTATGTTAAATATAATTAGCATGCCAATAAGTACAGTGCTATCTATTTTAGTGACCATGGCATCTTTATTATTATCCCAAAGATACAAATCTATGACAATATGCGGGATATCACTTGTAGGAGGATATTTGCCATTCTTTACTTATGTATTTATTGAAGGAATAGTAGGTGCTCAAATATATATAGCTATGGGATATTTATTTGTTTTGAACTTGTTAGTCTTAAAACTTTCGTTAGAAAGACGATGGATTTATATAAATTATCTAAGTTTTTTGCTTAATATTCCTTGCTTTACATATTTAGCTTTTGAATCAAATAGTGAAGTTATTGGGATTATCTATTCAATGATAACATTTATAATGTACTTGTGTATAACTCTTACGTATCCGATTAAAGAAAAAATTAACCTTAAAAAAGTAGATCTTATTTTACTAGGACTAAATACTGCAATAAATTGTTTAGTTGTTTATGAGCTATTCGAAATTGGAGGATACTACTCATATAAAGGAATGATTGCATTTGTATATGCATTAATATATTTGGGATTAGGTGAGTTTATTAAAAAAAGTGCTTCACAAGAAAAAGAGACGCAGATGATGTTTTATATTACAGCAATGGCCTTTAGCATTCTAATGATACCTCTACAATTTGGTATTGAATGGGCTGTACTTGGATGGCTTATAGAATCAATTTTAATAATTTCTTATTCAGTTAAAAACGATATGGAAAAAATGGAACTCGGAGGATGGATTATATTGGCTTTAAGTGTAGGACTGTTTATTGTAGAAGACTTTTTCAATCCTTGGTTTGTTGAATATTTTACATTGAAATATACTTTAATTACTTTAAGTACAATATATATATTTAGTCTTTATGCAGTAAAATTAAATAAAGAAGAGTTATTTAAATATACCAAAAAAGGAAAACTACTAACTTACTATAAATACTTTATGATTTTGAGTACTTGGATATATCTATTAAGAATTGACTGGACTATTTACGATGAAAATCATTATGATGTATTTTATTTTTTAATTTCTGAGGCTTTAATTACAGCTGTTTTTGCTTACTCTGTATCTAAAATAAAAGTAATCAAAGATAATATAGTTGATAAAATATCTGTAGGATTATATATTTTTGTAGATATATTAGGATTTGGAATGAACTTTCTAGACATTAGCCCATCTAATGATAGTTATAAATTATTACCTATTTTAATTTTAATAACTTACAATATATTTATATTCTTTAGTATAAAGGATTTGATTTTAAAATTAATAAAGAAAAAAGAATTAAGTTTAGAAGTATATCCTATGGCTTTAGCTGTATATATTTTAGGATCAACTACAGCTTTACTTGTAAATCAATTTAACTTAAATAACATAAGTCTTATAATAAGTATATTTTTCATTGTGATGTCTTTTATTTATATAACATATGGATTTAAAAATAGATATGCTGTCATAAGAAGATTTGGACTTGGATTATCTATATTTTCAACTGGAAAACTATTTATATTTGATTTGGCATTTTTAAGTACTGGAGGAAAAATAGTTGGATATTTCTGTTTTGGTATAGTATTAATAGGAATATCATATATGTATCAAAACATTAGACGAAGTATAGATTTGGGAGATGAAGAAGCGTGAAGAAAATTCTAGTATCATTTATAGTGATGTTGTTTTTTTCTATAAATATTTTCGCAGATGAAAATATTCATGATTGGAGATTCTCAAAAGAAATTTATCATAATAGTGATAATGAATATAAATCATTTCTTTTAGATGAAGAAGTATATAGATATTCAAAATATGATTTATCAGATATTAGAATTATTAATCAGAAAAATGAATTTGTACCGTATTATATTTTTAATAAATACTCTAAAAAAATAAAAAATGCAGATTTTGATATTAATATAGAAAATAATGATACTGTTATATCTATAAATAATAAAGATAATCTCAATATAAATGATATTAAAATTATTAGTCAGGATGACTTTAAAAGAGATTATGATATTTATTATAAAAATAATAAATATAAAGAATTTCAAAATCTTGATTCTGGAACAATATATAGAATAAACCTTGAAAATCATAAAGAAGAAAAGAATAATATAAGTTTAGAATCTTTTTCAAATTATTATATAAAACCAGATATTATCAAAATAGTTATATATAATGAGGATGATAGACCCATTGATATAGATGGTATACAGATTAATTATTATGTAGACAAAATAGTATTCAAAAAAGATAATAGCAAGAAATATAAAGTTCTATTTGAAAGTGAATATGCTCAAACACCGTCTTATGATATACAAAGCTATAAAGAATATATAGAAAAAGAAAATCAAGAGATGTGTACTTTATCGAAATTAATTGAAAAAAATATGAAAGATAATAAAAAAATAAACTATAAATTAATATTAAACATTGTTGTTATATTGATTTCATTAATTCTTGTAATAGTAATAATGAGAAAATCAAGCCATATAAAATAAATTATATGATTTATTTAAAAAGGGGTTTGATATATTTTTATCGAAGTTATATATATATCGAATTTAGGATAGTTGTGGTAATATTATGGAAATAAATGTAGTTAAGGAGTGATTTTAAGTGTTTAATGTAGGTATAATTACTGCTAGTGATAAAGGATATATAGGGGAAAGAGAAGATGAGAGTGGAACATTAATAGAAGATATAGTTACTAAAAATGGATATACAGTTGAAAAGTATGTAATTCTTCCTGATAAAGAAGATGCTCTTTTCAATGAGATGGTACATATGAGTGATGATCTTAATGTAGATTTGATTCTTACAACAGGTGGAACAGGATTTAGTGAAAGAGATGTTACACCAGAGGCTACACGTCGAGCTGTAGATAGATTAGCTCCTGGTATATCTGAAGCTATGAGATATTATAGCCTTTCAATAACCAAAAGAGCAATGCTATCAAGAGGAGTAAGTGGGATAAGAAACGAAACCCTTATAATAAATTTACCTGGAAGTCCTAAGGCTGTTAAAGAATCTCTTGAATATATTATAGATAGCATTCATCATGGACTTGAAATACTTAAAGGAAAAACAGGAGAATGTGCTAGAAAATAGGTGGACAATGTGAATAAGTTTAAGAGTGCAGTAATATTAGCTGGTGGTAAAAGTTCTAGGATGAAATTTGACAAGCAGTTTTTAGAGATAAATGGGGTAAGGTTAATAGATGTTTTAATAGAAAAGTTAAAGATGGAATTTGAAGAGATAATAATAGTAACTAATAAAAAGGAGTTCTATAAAGATTACAAAGTTAAAATAGTAAGTGACGAAATTAAAGATAAAGGGCCATTAGGAGGAATACATATAGGTCTAAAAAATAGTTCTAGTGAATATGTATATTTTATAGCTTGTGATATGCCTATTGTTAATATAGATTATGTAAGATATATGAAAAGCATTATAAAAGATGTTGATGCATGTGTAACAAAATCTCAAAATCATGTGGAGCCACTTAATTCTTTTTATAACAAAAGAATAATAAATGATATTAAAAAACATCTTTATACTGATAAAAAATCTTTGTTCTCATTTTTAAATAAAATGAATACTATGTATATTAATGAAAGTAAAGCTAGAGAATTTAGTCCTAAATGGGACATGTTTAAAAATTTGAATACACAAGAAGATTTAATGACTGTTAACAATTTGAGCCTATAAGTTAGAACTATCTTATAGGCTCTTTTTAAAACATAAAAGATAAGGTTATAAGGGGGATATTGTATGGAGAGAAAAGTATTAACTGTATGTCCTTACTGTGGCGCAGGGTGCAAGATGTATCTTGTAGTTAAAGATGGGGAGATAGTAAGGGCTGAACCTGCTAATGGAAGAACCAATGAAGGGAATTTATGTCTTAAAGGTCATTATGGGTGGGATTTTTTAAAGGATCCTCAGTATCTGACAGCTAGAATTAAAAAACCTATGATTAGAAGAAATGGGAAGTTAGATGAAGTTGAGTGGGATGAGGCTATTGATTATGTAGCAACAAGACTTAATCAGATTAAAAAAGATTATGGACCAGATTCTATAATGGGTACAGGCTGTGCAAGAGGGCCTGGAAATGAAGCAAACTATATAATGCAAAAATTTATGAGAGCAGTTATAGGTACTAATAACATAGACCACTGCGCTCGAATCTGACATGCTCCATCAGTAGCCGGTCTGGCTTACAGTTTAGGTAGTGGAGCAATGACTAACTCTATAAATGAGATAGAAAATGCAAACTTGTTATTTATATTTGGATATAATGGAGCAGATTCACACCCTATTGTTGCAAGAAGAATAATAAAAGCTAAAGAAAATGGAGCAAAGATAATAGTTACAGATCCTAGGATTACTGAATCAGCAAGAATTGCAGATATGTGGCTTCCTATAAAGGGTGGAACCAATATGGCTCTTGTAAATGCATTTGGTAATGTTTTAATTAATGAAAATCTTTATGATAAAGAATATGTAAAAAATCATGTTGATGGGTTTGAAGAGTACAAGAATTTAGTTGAAAAATATACTCCAGAATATGCACAAAAAATAACTGGGGTTAAGGCAAATGATATAAGAAAGGCTATGAGAGAATACGCTAAGGCAAAGGATAGTATGATACTTTATGGTATGGGAGTTTGTCAATTCTCGCAAGCTGTTGATGTTGTTAAAGGTCTTGCATCATTGGCTCTTTTAACAGGAAATTTTGGTCGAGAGAATGTTGGTATAGGGCCTGTTCGTGGTCAGAACAATGTTCAAGGAGCTTGTGATATGGGAGTTCTTCCAAATGTATATCCTGGGTATCAAAAGGTAACTGATGATAAAGTTAGAGAAAAGTTTGAAAAAGCTTGGGGTGTTAAACTATCTAATAAGAATGGATATCCTTTAACAGAAGTACCTCATCTAGCTTTAAAAGAAGATAAAATTAAAGCATATTATATATTTGGAGAAGATCCAGTTCAAAGTGATCCTAATTCTTCTGAGGTTAGAGAAGCACTTGATAAGATAGATTTTGTTATAGTTCAAGATATATTCATGAATAAAACTGCTCTTCATGCAGATGTTATACTTCCTGCTACTTCATGGGGAGAACATGAAGGTGTATACACTTGTGCTGATAGAGGATTCCAAAAGTTCAATAAAGTTATAGATGCTCAGGGAGATGTTAAGCCTGATTGGCAGATAATTTCTGAGATTTCAACTAAAATGGGATATCCTATGAGTTATGAAAATACTAAGGAAATTTGGGATGAGATGAGAAGCCTATGTCCAAGTTTTGCTGGTGCAAGTTATGAGAAGATGGAAGAACTTGGTGGGGTTCAATGGCCTTGTCCAAGTGAAGATCATAATGGAACTAAGTATTTATATAAGGGAAATAAATTCTCAACTCCTAGTGGAAAAGGTAATCTATTTGCAAGTGAGTGGAGAGCACCTGCAGAGGTTCCAGATGAAGAGTATCCACTTAGTCTTTCAACTGTTAGAGAGGTAGGACATTATTCTGCTAGAACTATGTCTGGTAACTGTAGGGCGTTAAAAGAGCTTGCAGATGAACCTGGATATATTCAAATGAGTATTGAGGACAGTGAAAAGTTAGGAATAGAAGAGGATGAGTTAGTAAGAGTAAGTTCAAGAAGGGGAAGCGTTATAACTAGAGCTTGCGTTACTGATAGGGTAAAAGAAGGATCTACTTTTATGACTTATCAGTGGTGGATAGGTTCTTGTAATGAGCTTACGATAGATAGTTTAGATCCTATTTCGAAGACTCCTGAATTTAAGTATTGTGCAATAAAGGTTGAAAAAATACAAGACCAAGAAAAAGCTGAGAATTATATAAAAGAGGAGTATAATAGAATAAGAAAAAATATGAGGGTTGTAAAAATTTAAGCAGGAGAGGATAGTTAAGATGATAAAAGCAGATGAAGCAATAGATATAATAATTGAAAATACTTCGATATTAAGCGAACAAAAGAAATATATCTTAGATTGTATTGATTATGTATTAGCAGAGGATATTTATTCAAATGAGGATTTGCCTTCTTTTGATAAGTCTGCCATGGATGGATATGCTATTAAAATTAATGATGGACAAGAGTTTGAAATAATAGGAACTATAAAAGCTGGTGACTATTATAATGAAGAACTACAAAGTGGGAAGGCATTAAAGATAATGACTGGGGCAGCATTTCCAAAAGGTGCTGACTCGGTTATTCAAATAGAAAAGGTAGATGTAATAGACAATAAATTAATAATAAAAGATAAAGTTGAAAAAGGACTTAATGTAATAAAAAAAGGATGTCAGATAAAATTAAACGATTTAGTTTTAAAAAAAGGAACTGTTATAAGGCCATATGAAATAGGATTATTGGCATCATTAGGGTATGATAAGATAAAAGTGTATAAATCTCCAGATGTATCACTGCTTATAACTGGAGATGAGCTTGTAGATATAAATGGAAAATTAGAAAATGGTAAGATAAGAAATAGCAATGGATATTCACTTCATGCATTGGTTAAAAATAGTGGAGCAAATCCATTATCTATGGATATAGTAAAAGACGATAAAGAAATATTAAAGAAAAGTATACTTGATGCATTTGAAAAGTCGGATATAGTTATAACATCAGGAGGTGCATCTGTTGGAGATTATGACTTTGTAGAAGATGTACTAGATGAGATAGGTGCAGATGTAAAGTTTAAAAAAATAAAGATAAAACCTGGGAAACCAGTAGTTTTTGCAAAATACAAAGAGAAGTTATTTTTTGGGCTTCCAGGAAATCCTCTATCTTCTATAAATGTATTTGAACAATTTGTAAAAATGGCTATATTTAAAATGATGGGAAAATCACCTGAGTATGATTATATAGATGTAATAGCCGGAGATAATTTTGAGAATGCAAAAAGAAGAACTATATATTTTTATGTAAATATAGAAAAACATGAAGGTAAATATTATGCATATAAATCAGGGGGACAGTCTTCTAATAGCTTAAAGACTATATCTAATTCAAATGGATTAATCATATTGCCTGAAGAAGTGGAAAATGTTAAAGTCGGAGATTTTATAAAAGGAAGATTTTTGAGTTAAAATATATGAAAAGGTGGGGGGATAATGAAGGATACTTTTAACACATTTGTTATAGCTGATCCAAGTAAATGTATAGGTTGTAAATCTTGTGAATTAGCTTGTTCGAGTGTGCATAATGAAGAAAATAATATAGGTTATACAGTAGGAACGATGACAACTCCAGTTATACCTAGATTATATCTTGTAAAAAATGAGAAATTTTGTGCACCTATACAGTGTAGACATTGTGAAGACGCACCTTGTGCAAATTCATGTCCTAACAAAGCTATAAAGCAAGAGAATAATACTATATACGTAGATCAAAATTGTATAGGATGTAAAACTTGTCTTATGGCATGTCCAATAGGCGCGATAGAATTATTGCCACAGTACAAAAACGAAGAGATAGTAGTTCAATTAGGACTAGAAGAAGAAAAAATTATAGCTTATAAATGTGATTTATGCAAGGGAAGAGAGACAAAGGCTTGTATAGATGCATGTCCTGAAAATGCGTTAAAGCTTGTAAATATTAAAGAAGATAAAAAGAATAAGAATATAAAGGCAGCATTAGGACTTATGAATCTTTAATTTAAGGGGGAAGAGGAGATGATAGTCAATATAGATAAGGAAATATGTACAGGATGCAGAAGATGTGCAAGTGTATGTCCTGTAGATGCTATTGAAGGAAATCAGGGAGAAGCTCAAATTATAAATGAGGATAAATGTGTTATATGTGGGCAATGCGTACAAATATGTAGTGCTTACTCAAGCGAGTTTGAAGTAGATTCTACTTATATAGATAAAAAAGTGAAAGAAAGGGGTATGCTTGAAACGGTTAAAGAACCTCTATTCGCAGCTTATAATATATGTGATGTCCAAAAGGTAAAGAAAAGTTTGAGCAATGATAAATTACATAAAATAGTTCAATGTGCACCAGCTGTAAGAGTGGCTTTAGCAGAAGATTTTGGATTAGATTTAGGATCTTTAACAGATAAAAAACTTGCAGCAGTTCTTAGAAGAATGGGATTTGATAGAGTATACGATACTAATTTTTCAGCAGATTTGACTATAATGGAGGAAGGTAGCGAGCTTATAAAGAGAGTTACTGAAGGAAATAATCTTCCTATGTTTACATCATGTTGCCCAGCATGGGTTAAATTTATGGAACAAGAGTACCCAGAACTTTCAAACCATCTTTCAAGTTGTAAGTCGCCTCAACAAATGGCTGGAGCTATATTTAAAACTTATGGAGCACATATAGATAATGTGAATTCTGAAGATGTATTTAGTGTATCTGTAATGCCTTGTACGTGTAAGAAATATGAATGCGATAGAGAAGAGATGAATAGTAGTGGATACAAAGATGTCGATGTAGTAATAACGACAAGAGAGCTAGCTTATTTAATAAAAGATATGGAAATTGATTTTAAAAATATTGAAGAAGAGAAATTTGATAATCCTCTAGGTGATTACACAGGAGCAGGAACTATATTTGGGACTACTGGTGGGGTTATGGAAGCTGCTATTAGAACTGGATATGAACTTATTACTAAAGAAAGTATACCAAACATAGATATACACTCTGTAAGAGGAGAAAATGGAGTAACTAAATCAACTATTGATGTAGGTGATATAAAGTTGAATGTTGCAGTAGTCTCAGGGCTTGAAAATATAAAATCTATACTTGAAGATGTAAAAAACAATAGATCGAATTTACATTTTATCGAGGTTATGACATGTCCACAAGGTTGTATAAGTGGAGGTGGACAGCCAAAAGTTATTTTAGATAAATATAAGGAACTTGCATATAACAATAGAAAAAAATCTATTTATGCTCATGATGGTGAATGTGCAGTAAGAAAATCTCATGAAAATGAAAGTATAAAAAAATTGTATGAGGAGTTTTTAGGTGAGCCACTTGGAGAAAAATCCCACCATCTTCTACATACAGAATATGCATTGAGAAAGGAGAAATATTAATGAATACTTTTGTTATAGCAGATCCTAATAAGTGTATAGGGTGTAAAACATGTCAAATAGCTTGTGTAATTGCTCATTCAGATGAGGATATATTCAATCCTGATTGTAAAAATATATCGTTTAATCCAAGACTTAGCGTTGTAAAAACAGCGGAGGTTAGTGCTCCTATTCAATGTAGACATTGTGAAGATGCTCCATGTGCCAATTCATGTCCAAATGGATCTATAGTAAATAAGAATGGAAGCATACAAATAAACGAAGAAACTTGTATAGGTTGCAAAACTTGTCTTATGGCATGTCCACTTGGAGCTATTGAATTAGTTGATCATTATAGAGATGGACAAAAAGTAGTTCAACCGAATTTAATAGATATGGATTCTAAAAAGTTGTGTTTTAAGGAAAGAATAATAGCTAATAAGTGTGACCTTTGTATAAATAGAGATAATGGACCAGCTTGTGTTGAAGTATGTCCTACTGATGCATTCAAAATAGTTAAAGATGAAGATATAAAACAATCTGTAAAAGACAAGAGAAATAAGAGTGTGTCTTTATTATAAATTTTAATTATATAGTTGAAATTTCAGTGATTTAAAAAAATGATGCTTATTAAAATAATGCTAATGTATTAAATATTTTAATCATTCGCTAACATTTGAATAAGCATCATTTTTGGTTATATTATTATAGCAAAATGATATTAATTAAAATATATGTTAATAAGTAAAAATTTGTATTGTTCTGTAATTTAAAGGATAATAAAAAAAGTGATATAATATGTATTATGTAATAGGGAATGTCGCATTTGTGGAGGATTTTATATGATTGATTCATACCAAAGAAGAATAAATTATTTGAGAATTTCAGTTACTGACTTATGTAATTTGAGGTGTAGATATTGTATGCCTAATGAAGGGATAGATAAGATAAGTCACAGTGATGTACTGACACTTGAAGAAATCGAAACAATAGCAAAGGTTTTTGTAGAATTGGGAGTAGATAAGATAAGAATAACTGGAGGCGAGCCTTTAGTTAGAAAAGGTATGCTTGGCTTAATTGAGAATATAGGAAAACTTGAAGGGTTAAAAGATTTTGCTATAACGACTAATGGTATAATGCTTAAAAAGCATGCAAAAGAATTAAAAGATGCAGGAGTAAATAGATTAAATATAAGCCTGGATACTTTAGATGAAGAAAAGTATGAGTATATAACTAGAGGTGGACAACTTAAAGATGCTTTAGATGGAATTAAAAAAGCACAAGAAGTAGGTTTAAGCCCTATCAAATTAAATACTGTATTAATTAAAGGGTTTAATGATGATGAAATTCAGGATTTAGTAGATTTTACTAATAGTGGTATTGATGTAAGATTTATAGAGCTTATGCCAATGGGTGAGGCAAGGAATTGGGCTATTGATAATTTTATTTCTAATGAGTATGTATTAGAAAAAATTAATGGTCTAAAAGAGGTAAAAAGAGATGATATAAATTCACCTGCAAATTATTATAAACTACCTAGTGCAAAAGGTAAGGTTGGATTTATAAATCCTATATCATGTAAATTTTGTTCTAATTGTAATAGAGTAAGACTTACTAGTGATGGGAAGTTGAAATTATGTCTTCATTCTAATGAGGAAGTAGATTTAAAAACACCTCTTAGAAATAAAGAAGATATAAAAGATATAATAATAGATGCAATTTCTAAAAAACCTAAAGAACATCATCTAGAAGAAGGCGATTATATAACTAGAAATATGATAGCAATAGGAGGTTAGTATGGATTTCACACACTTTAATGAAAGCGGAAGAGCTAAAATGGTAGATGTAGGGGGCAAGAATGATACTGAAAGAGTTGCTGTAGCTACTGGAATAATTAATATGAAAAAAGAAACTGTAGATAGAATAAAAGATGGACTTATTAAAAAGGGAGATGTTTTATCCGTTGCCCAAATAGGTGGGATTATGGGTGCTAAAAAAACATCTGATTTGATACCTATGTGTCACAATATATTTTTAACTGGTGCAAATATAGAGTTTAAGGTATTGCATGAGAGCATAGAAATACAAGCAACTGTTAAAACATATGGTAAAACAGGTGTTGAAATGGAAGCTTTAACTGCTGTATCTATGACTGCTTTAACTATTTATGATATGTGTAAAGCTATTGATAAGGATATGGTTATAGGTGATATAAAGCTTATTAAAAAAACTGGTGGAAAATCTGATTATAATAGAGAGTAAATCATTTAATAGGGGGGACTTATTATGAATAAGTTTGGAAAGGTCATAGATATAAATATAAGTGAAAAAAAAGGAGTTGTTAAACATCCGATACCAAAAGGAGAATTTAGAGAGAATCATGGTCTTGTTGGAGATGCTCATGCAGGAGAATGGCATAGACAAGTGAGTTTACTTGCTCAGGAAAGTATAGATAAAATGAAAGCATCTGGGGTAGAAGGACTTGAAAGTGGTAAATTTGCAGAGAATATTACTACTGAAGGAATTGTACTTTATGAATTACCGGTTGGAACTAAGTTAAAGGTTGGGGAGACTATTCAAGAGGTAACTCAGATTGGTAAGGAGTGCCATGGAGGATGTGAAATAAGAAGATTGGTTGGAGATTGTGTAATGCCAAGAGAGGGAATATTTACGAAAATTATTAAGGGTGGCCTTGTTAAAGCTGGAGATGTTATAGAAGTATTATAAAATTAAGGGTATATAATTTAAAGTGTGTAGACTTATGAAAAGTGGTGATAATGAAAGATATCTATTATGTATTATTTAGGGTTAAACGAGAGTTTGTATTAATTAAAAAGCTAGGATAATTATCCTAGCTTTTTGTGCTTAGTTTTTTAACACCAAATTTAGGTTATGAAGAAAAAAATAACTATATAGAGTAAGATTCAGTCTTGTTTGTTTTATATACAATCAATAAATTGACCAATTCTAAGTTTACTTATTAACTATTTTAACGAAATAATCTGTAGGTCCCATAGGATAAGGGAATTCAGCTCTTAATACAATTGCTTTATTTTCTCTTATTGCTTGATCTATTTTATTTGCTACATCATCTGTTTCTAGTGTCATACAAATACCTGTCATAAGACTAAGTACTGGTTTAAGCTTAAAAGCTGCTATGGATGCTACTATATCTTCAGCAGTATCTCTACGATTAAAGGCATCTCTTAATTCATAAAGAGTATCCCTGTCTGTTATTTTTAATTCTATGTAAGTCTCATAATCTGTTGAATAATCAGATGAAGCATAGGCTGTAGTCATAATTCCAAACACTAACATTAAACACATAGCAATAGGTAATAATCTCTTTTTCATAATTGTACCCCCTGGTTTTTATAATTTAAAATTTTGAGTCATCGTAATAATTGTCATTGAAATAGTTACTTTTATTTTTTTCTCCAGCCATAAATAACATTGGTGTTGTTATGAAATAAATAATTTGAATTACAAAAGATATTCAATCTTTAATATAAAAAACCTCTTAAAAATACAATTATTTGTAATTTGCCTAATTTTATTACAATATATTCCATATACATTATCGCCCTTTTCATCTAAATTTATTTGACTTATAGAAAAAGGGGACTATTATTTTTTACAATACAAGCTATTTTACTTACTGCATCTTCAAACTCTTGAGTCAGAGCAAATCTATTGTCTATTGCAAACTTTTCAGTGAATAAGAGTATTTTTAAATCTGCATCATCAAGGATCAATTCTTACTGTGTTTTTTCTTCTATTAATGCCATTAAATATCACTTAAAAATACAGTGTAGAATTATCTTAAAACAACAAAATTTCTAATATTCCCATTTGTTTTGAACCAGACTTCTTTTGAATCTTTTGTTGAAAAATCATAATACAATATTACTTTTGGGTATATAGTAATTCCTGTAGTATCTGATATAGGTTCACAATTAAAGTTAGTTGCTATGTAATAAAAGCCATTTCCATCTATTGAGAAATTAGGAGAAGATATATCCATGTAGTTACTAGAATCTTTTATTATAGGATTATATCTTTGAGTTTTAATATCAAGTAAATAAATTTTTCTTTGTCCATATGATATAAGGTCATGATTATCATTAGCTGTAAACAGAGCTTTATTACCATTAGAATATATAGATACATCTAAAACATCTTTGTTTAGAGTACATAAAGTTTTTGATTTATTAGTAGACAAATTTATTAATTTTAAATAATGTGGAGCTACTTGTGGAGCTACTTCAAGAGGTGTTTGGTTTTTATTAGCTTTATCTACGTTTTCATAATCTTGTTTTGATGAAAATACAACAGCCAATACTTCTCCTGTTGAATTATTCACATCAAAACTTTTTATACTTAAATCTTCTTCTTCAGGATTGAATATATCAATTTTATCTGTTTTAGTATCATATGTTGCAACAGTAAAGTTTCTATGGTTACCTCTTAGGGATACCCTCATATATATTTTTTCTGATTTTTCATCTACTCTTAAATAATCAACAGATGCAAAGTCAGATGTTAATTTTCTTGATTTATTAGTCTTTAAATTTAGCTCATATAACTGAGTATATTTACTATTCTCCCTACTTGTATAGTATAAAAATTTTTTGTTTTTAGTTTGAATTGAAGTAGGATAATCAGTCATAGGTCTTTTGTTCAACAAATCATTTTCTTTTGATTTTATATTGTATTTGTAATAATGATTATTTAATTGAGTGTCTACAAAAGTAACTAATAAATAAGGACTTAAGTTTTCTTTTTTGTTATAAATATATATATAACTAGCTAAAACAAAAATTAAACATACTATAGAAATTATTTTTTTCATTTTATTTTATCCTCTCAATGCAATTTTTCTATCAAGTCCTGTTTTTGTTGTACAATCATGATCTTCTAATTTTTTACCATCAGCACCTGTTTTTCTTACCCCATAATAATAAGAAACTTGACCATATACTACTTGTCCAGCTAAATTACGTTTAACTCTTCTTTTTGAGTTATTATCATTACTACTTCTTATAATTGCAGGCTTTCCTTCGCCATCATAAAAAACTGTCATTTAAGGTTCTGCTCTTGGAAGTTCTATATTTTCATTTTTATCTTCTAATTTGACTGCTCTATTTTCAGCAATGGCACGCTTTTCTCCTTTTGATATATCTTTATTACTGTCATTTGATCTTGAACTCTTAACTACTTCCTATTTTAAATTTTCTTCATGCATATTAGTTACTTTTATATTACATTGTGAGTCATATTCAACTATTGTTTCTGGTTCCATAGATGAAGGTATTATGTATATATCTTGTGTTTTAGGGTCAGAAAATACACAAGTAAAACCTAATAGCGCAATTAAAGCTAATTCTATAACTATTTTTTTACCACGGTATATGAGTATACTCTCCTTATAAGCTTATGTAAATAATTTTATTTTTGCTTTTTTTTACAAATTTTTTCACTTTTTTTTACATTAAATTTAACTACTTTATTATACAATCATTAAAATTGCTCTGTATGGTACAAAAGTACTTTTAATCTAAATTGGTAGATGTATTTTAATGATGCTTTAAATTTTATTATACATGCAAGTGTATGTTTGTCTAAAAGTTTTTAGTAATTTAAAACATGTAAAAAAATGGAATGTAATGATAAAATAAAGATATTACTATACAATCAATTACAAGCGTATTAAAACAAAAGACGATTTTGTTTTTAGTAGAATTATTGGATAAATATAGTATATATAGATTGAGTTAATAAAATCAATGGGTGTAGAATGTACTACACTAGATATATAGGGGGGAAGAGAAATGTTTAGTAAGTTAAGATTGTGTTTGTTAGGTGTATGTGTTACATGTATAAGTGTGTTTATATTATGTGGATGTACGAACGCAGCAAAAATAGAAGTTTCTAAAAAACTTTCAGATTTTGAAATATGTAAACCTGAAAGCGATGGGCAATTTCATGATGGTTTATTATGGGGGGCATACTCAGATGGAACTAGTGTTTATTATAACTATAATGGAAATATAGCATTTCCTTTGCCTTCAAACATTAAGCCTATAAGTGATTTCTATAATGAAAGAGCAGTAGTAGTAGATAATAAAACTGGTCTATGTGGTTATATTGATACAAAAGGTAAAATAGTTATACCGTGTAAATATAAAAATGCTTCTATATTTTCTCAAGAGTTAGCTTATGTAGACATAGATGATTCTAGACCAGGTGTTTTTATTGATAAAAAGGGAAATATTGTGACTACTTTAACAAGAAAATATAGTTCTGATTATTTTTTTAGTGAGGGATTAGCCATAGTTTATGATTTGAAAAATGGAAAACAAGGTTGTATAAATAAATCTGGAGAATTAGTAATTCCTTGTAAATATACTTTTATTCGTCCGATTTCAGAGGGATTATCAGTTGTTGAAAATGATAAAGGACAATATGGTTATATGAATAAAGAAGGAAAAATAGTTATACCTTTTCAGTACAAAGGTGCAGGAGATTTTTCAGAAGGATTAGCAGTTGTGGAAAATGACAAAGGACAATGTGGCTATATAAATAAAGATGGGAAAATAGCTATCCCTTTTCAATATAAAGATGCAGGAAATTTCTCAGAAGGATTAGCATCTGTCACAAACAATAAAGGTAAGTGGGGATTTATTGATAAAACAGCTACATTAGTGATTCCTTATCAAAATTATACTAAAGTATCTGATTTTAAAGAGGGAATTTGTTTAGTTGGAATAGAGGATAATTCAGGAGGAAAATTTGGCTATATAGACAGTAAAGGTAAATTACTTACACAGCTTGAATATAGAATTGATTCGACTTCTTTCAAAGAGGGGAAAGCTGTTGCTGTAAAAGATGATCGCACTGCAATTATTATAGAAAATGATTGATTATTCTATTAAATACATGTAATTCTTTATTAGTATAAAATCTATGACCCATTTCATTACGAAGGGGTATGTAATTCAATCTGTGTCTAAGCCACTTTTTCAATCCACTGCAAATTTTTATATCAAGCATAATATTGTATCTAAAGGGATTGAAACTGATTTATATTATAATTACAGATCTATTTATTTATTATTTTAGATTTGTGAAAATATTTATTTGTTTATTCAAAATCAATCAATGTATTTGTTTAGGCTATAATTTATTTAAATAATTTTTGTATAATGGTTTTACAGTTTTCAACAGATACTTTGCGTGTGGGTGATATGATTGCTGGTACTGCTTTATTTAAAAAGAACAAAAATAGAAAGAGGTTCTAATCGTTATTTTAAGAATTTTTAAAAATAAATGACTTTTAAATTTATATCCAATGGTTTCAATTTGATTTTCAGTGGTATAATATTTTTTTTGTGAATATGTTATTACATAAAGCACTTATTTAAGAAAATTTGAGTATAAACACATGTATTGGATAATAACAAAATCATATGGCTTAGTGATATGGATACTGGTACTATCTTTAATAATGAACAAAATAACTTTTTATTATTTATAAAATAAATAGAGATAATAATTGAGTTAAAAGTATTTTTAAACTCATGATAATGTGATTTAGAAAGAATCAAATAAAGGAGTATTACTATGAAAAAATTATTATTAATATTTTCTTTAATTTTTATTAGCCTGATCATTTTTTTAAAGCTTAATTTTAGTGTAGAAAAAGTTAATCCATTACTTGAAGGCTATTTTGAAATTTCATCCAATCCAAATACGAATATAAAGACAATGGTTAAAATGCTAGATTCAGATAATATACATTATGATAAAGGGACTCCAAGTAAAGCAATCAACATGTTATACGAATACGATACATTATGTAATCATACATTCAAAAAAGATAATGAACAATTATCATTGCTTTATTCAACTACATCTAACTCTATAGATTTAATCACTTATATAAAAAAGTCAAATACAAATGATTATAATATATGCCTTAGACATAGTCCTAATATTGATTTTGCTGCTTTAGAAAGTTCAACTTCTAATTTTGATACTTACAAAAATATTTTTGTAAGACTTGGAAAAAACAATTTACCTTACGGAAAAGCTTATTTGATATTAGCTGAATATATCGGTAAAGGAGAAATTCTATCTCTTGAAGATATTGAGAATATTGCAGGACATAAAGCTTCTTACATAAGATATTACTCCAAAGATTATGAAGAAGTAGAAAAAGAAACTAATTTGAAAATGTGTTTTTTTGAAGATAAAAACTATACTTTATCTATAATATCCACAAATAATATATTTCATACTATAGTGCTTAGGGAATCAAAATCTCTAGTACCCAAAATTTACACCCAAAACAAAAGACTTATGGGTAAAAATGAAGATACTGATTTTCATTTTTTAATAGAATTGGAAAATGATAAAAATGCTCTTCAAAAACAAAAACATATTTATAAAATTTTTTTGGAAATGGATTAGAATCTAAAATGAAGATATTTTCTACAAAATATCTTCTTTTTAAAATCACTATTTATATTTGCTCGTAAATTTTTAAAAAATCATGAACTGCCGTTATATATCTGATTGTATAAGGAGTTAACTCCACTACATCAGAAACACCAACTATAGTTTTTATAGCTTTAGTAACTGTTTGAACTTGAGGTATATAGCCAAATCCGAGCTCTGCTACCTCTGTTAAGTATAAAATATACTCTTTTTTAGCATCTGGAGAAAGTAGAAACTCCAATGCACATTGATATGCTGCATTATCTTTTTGAGTTTTTTATTAACTAATTTTCTCTTATACTTAATAAGGAGGCTTTTATTTTGAAAATGTAAACCTTAGATAATAATTTTTTTAATATTTGATTTGTATGGATTGTATTTATATCTAGTTTCTCCAATGACTTAGCATAATATTACGATATCAGATAAAAAGATAGTCATTTTGAATAAGGTATATTATAAAAGATGCCATGGCAAAATAAATATAGCAATAAAGTTACTAAATTAGGCTAGTGTTAAGCTGACGAGTTTTGCAAGAAAATGCCTAAGATTAACCCGATTCTATATGGAACTTTTATTTTTTGAAATTTAATGGTAAAATATGTAATGAAAGTTTTAAGGAGAGTGGTTTTTTTGAAAAATATCATTTCAAAGTTATTAATATTTTTAGTTTTTTTAAATTTAATTTCAATAACAGACCTTACTGTTTTTGCAGAAAATAATGTTTGGTCTGGCGAATCAATAGGAGCATTTTTATACAATGAAATAGATGCTCCAGATGTATTAATGGATGAAAAGTATACAAAAGATATAACTAGAGAGGAATTTGCACAGTTAATTGTAGCTTTTTATGCTGCATCATCTAAAATTGATAAAACAAATATATCTTTGAAAGAGAATCCTTTTAAAGATACTAATTCTATAGATGTTCAAAGAGCTTATTCTTTAGGTATCTTAAATGGTAAAAGTAAGGATAAATATTTTCCAAAAGCTAATATAAATAGAGAAGAAATAGCGACTATGATAACAAGGTTTTTAAATATTAAAGGAATAGATACAAAGCCCTCTGGAAATAAATTAATAGATTTTAAAGATAATAAAAAAGTAAGCAAATGGGCGTATGATTCTTTATCTTACTGTACAGAACAAGGAATAATTAAAGGAATACGAGATAGTGGTGACGATGAGCTTAGACCTAAAGATTTTGCCACTGTAGAACAGGTTATTACTGCTTTATATAGAATTAATTTAAAAAATGAATGGATTGATGATGCAAAAGATATTTATCTTAATGGACTGTTTATTCCCAAAAATATAGAAGCGGAAGTTAGGTCATATAGTACTACAAATAATAAAAGTCTTACTTTTATTTCAGTGGATTGGAATGATGTTGAAAATATACCAAAATTACAAAAAGATTTAGAATATATATTTAAAGGAATATCAGATGATTATGAACAAGTTAATACTTTGGTACAATCTATAATGGATACAAAATATAAAGATGTAGAAGAACAACTTTTCAAAATAAAAGATTCTGATATAAAATATCATGCTCTTAATAAAAGAAGTCCTGAAGGTGAACCCGCTACAGTAATAAGAATAGATAAGTAAAAAAACCTTGAAAAATCAAGGTTAAAGAGACTATGTATAAATAAAGTTACTTTGCACTATAGAACACAGATGCTGGTACTGGGACGTATAGTATATAGTAAATTAATGAACAATTTATATATATTGTTAATTAAAGATTGTCTGTATAGTTTTTTATATAAAATAGGAATTTATAGGCGGGGAATAAGAATGAAAAATTTAAAAATAATTAGCATTTTAGCTTTAATTGTAAGTGTAATTTCAATGATTTGGGGTATTGGCGTAGTAACTTATTATGTAGACAATTTGTTTGTTAGAGCACTATCAGTAGCTATTTTAAATATATCAGCTATATTAGTATCCAATACAGTGAGATTGGTATTTAAAGAGGCAAAGTAATATAAATTCAATTTATAGAGCCCATTAAAGCAAATAATTTAATTAATAGGTATATTCTATGTATTAGAATATAACTATTTTTATTATTTATCATAGAATTATCTAATATATTCAAAATATTAAAGGTCAATAAAGCTATGATATTATAGACTATGTAAAATCCGGTGAAAAAGTAGTCGATATATTGCTAAATCTATAGTTTATTGACTTTAGTCAAGTCTATTTAAATAATATGTACCAAAATACTAAATTTAATTTATGCTTTTTAGTATATATTTTTGAATTATCTATAAACGCCAGTAAAATCAATACATTAAATCAACTTTGGTTCAGATTTATATGAAAAACACAGGTTGGCCTTGTAATCTTTCATGTATCAAGTATCTTCTATATAGAGTTAGAACTAGCAAACGTGTCACCAGACGTAAACTAACTAGTTAAATTTTATATAAATTTAGGATTCAGATACAAACTATGCCATAAACATAAATTTAAAGCATAATTATAGTACTCTCTAATCATTGAAATTACTTTGCGTCTCATGACACAGTTGCTGGTTCTACGCCTATTTTGCACACATCTGAAATTCTATTTAAATTTCAGTTTAATATAAATGACTTTTATTTTTATAATTTTAATTAATTATGGAATGTTTAGTATAATGAATCATATTTTGGTATAAATTTGAATCAATAATTATTAGGTTAGAACAAAAAAACATTATTATATGTCCAATAATAATCTTACTATATTTATTTACTTATTCTAAAATACATTTAAGGATAGCTTTTAATTTTAATACTAGATTAAAAAAGTACAGAATAATTCAGAAAAACCATAACTTCGAAATATATAATGAAAGACGAATTAATTAATAAAGTTTTTAAAACTCTGGAATTATATAACTCATAAAATTTGCATTTATCCTAAATAATACAATGCAAATATTTAAAATTATGTTCTAATTTTTATGGAATACTATCATTGTAATATAATTTCTATAAAATATGTTTAGTTATTAAAATGATTTATAAAAATCTTTAATTTTTTAATATTATTTGAAAGGGCGCTTGATAAAATGAATGACATAAACCTATTTGTGGAATTTATTTATAGTACTATTATGCTTTTATTTAAAAAGGACAGGGAAACAATAAATCCGATTGAAGATATTGATATTTATAATCACTTAACTGAAAAAATAAAAAGTAAAAATAATAAAAAAAATAGTTCTAAATAATTTAACTTAGTTATAAATACACCAAATCAAGAAAAATCCATCTCGCATACCATATCTACGTCAATACACTAACGTAGAGGATTTAGCAAGTTAGATTTTCTTGTAAAGTGGTATTAATATAACTGGATCTAAACTAGGTCTGCTCCTATCGGGAGAATAGCAACTTTCAACTAAGTCATATATAGAATCAAAATTTATAGCTTTTTCGATCTTTCTAACTAAATGATCCTTCGGAACTAAATCATCAATGCAAAATGAGTTCATTTCTTTTCTATCATCTTCTAATCTTTTGTATAACATAAAATCAACCTCCCATATCATAAAATCTTTGTAATAACTAATTTAAAATGAGGATAATTTAAATGTTAGCTACTTTTGATTAATCTTTTACTATGAAACTTAGGTTGTATCGTTTAAATATCCGTTAAGAAACTTCGTTGTTTGACCGTAAGGGAGTTTAAGAAGTTTTAGGATATTTAATAAGATATAATCTGTAGTTTTATTAAAAGATTAATTAAGTAGCGGTATTTCAATTATCTTCATTTTCGCTTAAACACCTTTTTAAGAAATTAAGCCCTAACTAGTACAATAAATCAACTTATCATTTATGATTATGGACAAAAAAAGAGATGTTAATTACTTGAAATTAACATCTCTTTGTCAACAGTCTGAAGCTCTAGTATATACTAGAGCTCATTTATTAACTTCTCAATTTCAACTGAAAGTTTTTCTGGTTCAGTACTTGGTGCAAATCTATTTACAATATTTCCTTTGGAATCTATTAAAAACTTTGTGAAGTTCCATTTTATCTTACTGTTTAATATTCCAGATGTTTGCTCAGTTAAATATTTAAATAGAGGATGTGCATTTTCACCATTTACATCTGTTTTTTGGAATAAAGGGAAGGTAACACCGAAATTTATTTCACAGAAATTTTTAATTTCAGCACTTGTTCCTGGCTCTTGATGCATAAACTGATCGCATGGAAATCCTAAAACTTCAAATTTTTCATTACCATACTTTTTATACAGCTCTTCTAAACCTTTGTATTGAGGCGTAAATCCACATTTGCTTGCAGTATTTACTATCAATAAAACCTTATTTTTGTATTCGCTTAAAGACTGATTTTCCTCGTCTATTGTTGTAACATTAAAATCGTAAATATTCATGTAATATCATCTCTTTTCCATAATAGTTTATATATTAACTTATTATTAAATATACCCTGAATTTAATTTTAAAATCACAAGTTTGATGTATAATGATGTATTGATTATGTAAAGAATAATATTTATAAATAACTAACTAAAAAATAAGAATACTTTAAAAGGTGAATATATGAAAATAACTCAAGAAGCAGATTATGCATTAAGAATAATATTATTTCTTTGTCAAGCATCATATGGACAAACAGTGGAGGCAAGATTAATTTCAGAGACTGAAAATATAACTCTGAGATTTTCATTGAAAATCCTTAGAAAGCTAAAAGAGCAGGGGCTGGTTAAATCATTTAGAGGTGTAAAGGGCGGGTATATGTTAAATAAAGAACCTGAAAATATAACTTTAAGAGAAGTAATTGAAGCTGTAGATGGGCCTATATATGTTAACCGATGTTTGAGGGATAAAGAATACTGCAATATGAAAAGAACTAATACATGCAAAATTCATAAAGCATTAGGGACAGTTCAAAAAACTTTAATTGAAGAACTTGAACAGATAACTTTTGAGGATTTGTTAAAAGATATCTGATTTAAAAGTGGCTTATATTGAAATGCAATTGTTTAAGAAAGTATTTAAATATAAGCCCTTGTGGTATTTAAGAAAATTATATATATTTCCCGAGAAATAAACAAAATATAAATTTAAAAAGTCATATAATGTTGTTAATTAGTGAATTACATTAAAGTATAGAAGCTTTAATATGTAAAAAAGTAAGGGGATAAATATAGATGGAAGCATATTTCCTACCTTTATTTTTTTTATATCTAATACATTAAGACCTATTGCTATAATAAGAACCCCTCCAACTGCTGATATATCGCTTACAACACTGTCTACTAAAAATATTTTTACAGAAGATGCAGCAAGCGATATAAATCCTTCGTATAGAAAAACAGAGATTGATGAAAATAATACACCTATTCCAAATGTTGATGCAAATATTATAGACAATATTCCATCGACTATTGATTTAGCAAAAAGCGTTTGATGGTTTCCGTTTAAACCGCTTTCTAAGGCTCCTATAATTGCCATTGAACCTATACAAAATATTAATGTAGCTGTTACAAATCCTTTTGCAATACTTCCCTTTTTCTTTACTAGTTTACTTTCTATAAAATCGCCTAACTTGTCCAAGTTTTCTTCGATTCTTAGAAATTCTCCAATTACACTACCTATTGCTAAGCTAACTATAAGAAGTAATATATTTTGAGTTTTTGTAGCTCCCATAATTCCTATTAAGAATATGCACAATCCCATAGCTTCCATGAGTATTTTCTTATAATTTTCACTTATACCTTTTTTGAATAAAAGGCCTATTAAACCTCCCACTAATACTGCTAATCCATTTGCTAAACTTCCCAACATATAAAAAACCTCCTAAAATTCGTCTAGAAAATTATAATACTTGAGTATAAAAAAGATAATATAATTGTATAATTGTGTGAAAAGTTATTCAAGTATATATTGTAATTGTATAGAATGAATTTGGGATAAGAGATACAACTTATAAGATACTTGTGAAATGTAGTGAGGCTAATATAGCCCGTGAGATGATATGATGAAAAATAGTGTAAGGAGATCCCTATACTATTTTTTATACTAATATTTTGTAATTAAATTTTTAAATATAAAAAAATATAGAAAAAAATAGAAAAATAGACACGAATAATGTATAATATATATGTTTAATGTAGGAAAAATACAAAATTTAGATTATTTTAAATGATATGGAAATTAATTATTTATATAAAATTTGGAATTTAGGGGTCTGTTATGGAATCTAAAAAATTAAGGTATTTCTTTTTAATATGTACAGTGATTTTTACATTAACATGTTCTATAATTTATTATTCTTATAACAATTATAAAAAAGAGATTTTGCTAAATGTTGAAGAAAATTTAGTAAAAAGTTCTCAAAATTATTCTGTATTTATATTAAATGCAATAAATCCAGTAGCAACATTGATTGAAAATACAGGTGATGTATTAGCTTCATCAGATTTAAAAGATAGTAACGAAATCAAAATGATTTTCAATAAAATGACTGATAATGTACCCATTATATCAAATGTATATTTTGTGAATGATGAGAATGGAGATAAGTTTAGTTGTAATGGAAAAGTTAATAATTTAATTGATCTTAGAAATCGTTTCTGGTACAAAAAAGCAAATTCTTCAGACAAACCTATTATTACAGAAGTATATAATGATTTGAATAATCATAAACCAGTAATAACTATCGCTTATAGCATAAAAAAAGATAATAAATTAAAAGGAGTTTTTTCAGCAGATATATTTTTAGAAGATATATATGAAACATTTAAAATAACTACATATACAGAAAATATTGTGCATTATATTATGGATGATTCTGCAAATATTATACTTCATACTTCAAAAGAAATATTAGGGTTATCTATGATAAATCCCCAAAAGAGTTATATGAACAAATTTTCAAATAAAGAAAAGATTAATTTAAAAAAATATATTAAAATATGGAAAGAAAATAAAACAGATATCTTAAAGTATTCATCAGGAAACCTTTACTATGACCAAACAAAAGAAAAAATATTTGGATATTTCTATAAAGTACCTAATTTAAACTGGATTATTGTAAGTAGAATAGATTCTCAAAAAATAGAAATGGATACTAATTTATATTTATCAAAAACTGCATTGTGGGGATTAATTGTTTTTATATTCTTAATAATATTTATATATAGTATTTTTACTAATATATATAATAAGGATGATTTAACAAATATTTATAATAAAAATAAACTTTTAGAAGTTTTACAAAAACAATCTTATGATGAACAAATTATTCTATTTATGGATATATATAATTTCTCATCCATTAATGGAATTCATGGAAGCACTTTTGGAAATACAGTTATAAAAAAATTGACCAATATATTAAATAATAATTTAAGCTCTAATGGATTATTAATTCATTCTAAGGCAGATGATTTTTTGTTTTTGTTTAATTCACAAGATTGGGAGGATGCACTTTATAAATCGAAAAAACTGAATGAATTATTAAATAATTTAGAAATAAAAATAGATGATTTAAATGTAAATATTAATCTTTTTTTAGGGCTAACTAAAATAAATGCATCACAAATAAAAGATTGGAAGACATCTATATTATTAATTGAAGATATTTTCAATAATTTAAAGAAAAAAACGGAAAGTGGGTTATTAGTATTTCCAGATTTTAATGAACTTCTTAAAATAAGAAGAAAACAGGATATAAAAAAGGAAGAAATAATAAAAGCTATGGAGGAAAACAGGATTGTCCCATTTTTTCAGCCTATTTACAATTTAAAAGAAAATAAAATTGAGAAATATGAAGTTCTTATGCGAATTAAAAATGGAGAAAATTATTTATCTCCATTTCCTTATATCAAAGTAGCAGAAGAAAATAATTTAATATCAAACCTAGATTTAATGGTAATAAAAAAAGCTATGGAATATAAAAATGATATGGATAAAGAAGATAAAATAAAGCTTTCAATCAATGCGTCAGGTAAAGATTTAAATGATTCAGAATTTCTACCTAAAGTTGTCCATTTAGCAGATCAATATAAAATAAAATATGAAAATATAATATTTGAAATAACAGAAACACAAAATATAGACAATATAGATTCTCTAGTAAAAACTATATACTCATTTAAAGAATTAGGATTTACATTTTCTATAGATGACTTTGGAACTGGGTTTTCTTCTATGCAATATTTAAAACGGATACCAGCAGATTATTTAAAAATAGATGGTTCATTTATAAAAGATATAAATGAAAAGGAAGAAAATTTATATATAGTAAAATCTATTGCTAATATGGCAAAGGCATTTAAAATGCAAACTATTGCTGAATTTGTAGAAAATGAAGAAATATTAAATACAATAAAAGAATTAAAAATAGATTATGCTCAAGGCTATTATATAGGAAAACCACATGATAAATTTTTAGAATAAAGAGTTTCAGTGAAATCATTGAAACTCTTTTCTATTTTAAATAATATTTATATCAATTTAAATGATAAATTTTGGGTATGAATAATTAAGATACATTTAAGAAGTTCTTAAGGAATATACTGTATGATATAATAAAATAATTGGTGCTAAAATAAGAGGGGTTGACATGTTAAAATCACACGATACTAGTATAAAAAAATTTTTGCTTAAAAGTATGGTAGTTTTTATTGTTATAATGACAGTTATAATAGAAGGAAACAATATTATTAGGCAGTACAGAACTTTTTCAAGAGAAAGTGAATATTTAAAACTAGAGGATATACAGCGTCAAAAAGAATTATTAAAAAATCAAATGAATAGAGTATTTGAATATATAGAATTTGAGAAAAACAATACGTATAAATTATTAAAAGAAAATACCCAATACACAGATGTGCAAATAGAAGAAATTATAAAGCAAAGAATTATAAAGTTTGTATCAAGTATTCACTTTGGAGATAATAACGAACAATATATGTTTATATTGAGTTATAATGGAGTTAATCTTGGTAATGGTAGATATCCAGAGTTAATAGGTAAGAATATATTGAATATGATGGATGCAGATGGGGTTAAAGTAAACCAAAAGCTTATAAAAATGGCTAGGGGAAGCGAAGATGGAGTATATTTAATTCAGAAATGGATAAAGGATACTACTAATTTAGATCATGATAAATTATACTACGCAAAGCCCATTCCTGAGTTTGAGTGGGTTATAGGATCTGGTATATACATAGAAGATATAAATAAAAACATAAAAAAGAATGAAGATATATTAAAAAAGAAGTTCGAAGATGAAATTAAAATAATTATACTAATTATGTTTATAATAATTTTAATAGTATCTTTTTATATTAAACGAATAAATTATAAAATTAATAAAAAAATAGAATTTGTAGTATCTTTCTTTGAAAAAGCTTCAAAAGAGAGAGTATATATAGATATTGAGAAATTAAGATATATAGAGTTTAAAAAAATGGCTATATCGGTAAATAGTATGATAAAAGATAGATATGATATAGAAAATAAACTAAATCAGATTAATATACAACTTAAAGAAATGAGTATAACAGATGGGCTAACAGGACTCTACAACCATAAACATATATATAAGATACTGAAGAAAGAAATAGAAAAAGCTTGTGTTTTAAAAAGAGATTTATCCATAATAATGTTTGATATAGATCATTTTAAAAAAATAAATGATAATTACGGTCATCAATTTGGAGATGATGTGTTAGTTAATATATCTAATTATATTAAACAATATGTTGGTAAAAATGGATTTGTTGGAAGGTATGGTGGTGAAGAATTTTTAATAATATTGCCAAATATAGATATAGAAAAAGCATATAAGAAGGCAGAATATATAAGAAAAGGAGTAAAAAATATTGAATTTAAGAATACAAATCCTATAGTTACAATAAGTGGAGGAGCGGTTCAATTTCAACAGGAATCATGCAAGGATATAGTAAATAGAGCAGATGAACTTTTGTATAAAGCAAAAGAAAATGGAAGAGATAGAATAGAAAGAGGAGACATAACATGAGAAGAAGAAAAGTAAAAGGTGCAGATGAAAAATTATTATCATATGATAAGCAAGTAATAAAAAATCCAGTTGATTTTAAAGGAGGATGGTCGAAGAAATTTAATAACCATAATCCTATATATATAGAGGTTGGAACGGGAAGAGGAAAATTTTTAACCACTTTAGCAAAGCAAAACCCTAATATAAACTTTATAGCTATGGAAATAAAAGAAGAAGTATTAATAAAGGCTGTTCAAAAGGCTGATGAAGCTGAATTAAATAATATACTTTTTATATGGGGGAATGTACAGAATATATTAGACTATTTTGAGGATAAAGAGATAGATAGAATATTTATAAATTTTTGTGATCCTTGGCCTAAGAAGAGATGGGCAAAAAGAAGGCTTACACACAGTGGATTTTTAGATATGTATAATAAAGTGTTATCTGATGATGGTGAAATTCACTTTAAAACTGATAATGAAAAATTATTTGAATTCTCAATCAATGAAATATCTGAATATGGTCTTAAGTTACAGAATATTTCTCTTGATTTAGCAAATAGTGAATTTGAGGGAAATGTAACGACTGAGTATGAAGATAAATTTATGAATCAAGGAATGAAGATATATAGATGTGAGGGGAAAAAGAGGTAGATTTTATATCTACCTCTTTTTTGTCCATAATCATAAATAGTAAGTTAATTCATTATACTAGTTAAACCTTAATTTCTTAAAAAAGGTACTTAATCGAAAATGAGGATAATTGAAATACCGCTACTTAATCAATCTTTTAATAAAACTAAAGATTGTATCTTATTAAATATTCTAAAACTTCTTAAACTCCCTTCCGGTCAAACAACGAAGTTTCTTAACGGATATTTAAACACTACAATCTAAGTTTTATAGTAAAAGATTAATCAAAAGTAGCTAACATTTAAATTATCCTCATTTTAAATTAGCTGATATAGAAATTTTATATATAATCATGTTAAATATTTGAAATTTATCATAATATTCTTTACAATGGAATAAATACAAAATAGTATTTTATAGAAAACTAAAAGATGTTATGTTTGAGGAGGATTGACAATGAACTACATAGAGAAATTAAAGGTTGGTGACTCGATTGGTATTTTTTCACCATCATCACCTATAACATACTCATGTCCTAAAAGATTTGAACGAGCAAAAAAATATTTACAAGACAAGGGTTTTAAGATTATAGAAGGAAGTCTTACAGGAAAATACGATTTCTATAGGTCGGGTAGTATTAAAAAAAGAGCAGAAGAATTAAATGAGTTAATTAGAAATCCAGAAGTAAAGTGCATTATGTCTACAATTGGAGGAATGAACTCAAATTCCATTCTTCCATATATAGATTATGACGCTTTTAAAAGAAATCCTAAAACAATAATAGGCTATTCTGATGTTACTGCAATTTTACTTGCTATATATGCCCAAACTGGAATAAGTACTTATTATGGACCTGCATTAGTGGCTTCCTTTGGGGAGTTATCACCTTTTGTTGCCTATACATATAGGTATTTTCAAAAAATTACTATAGATAAAACAAAACTTCCTTATGTTTTTGAAACTCCTGAATATTGGACAGACGAGTACATTAATTGGGAAATACAAGATAGAAGCAAAGAAAAAAGAGAAAACAAATGGATAACAGTTTATGAAGGTGTTGTTAGGGGTAGAGTTATAGGTGGTAATTTGAATACAATTCAAGGAATATGGGGTAGTAAATATATGCCTAAAATAAAGAATGGAGATATACTTTTTATAGAAGATAGTTTAAAAGATGTTGCAACAATAGAAAGAAGCTTTTCTTTTTTAAAGGTAAATGGTGTTTTTGATAAGATTTCAGGAATAATCCTTGGAAAACATGAGTTATTTGATGATTTAAAAACAGGTCGAAAACCATATGAAATATTATTAGAAGTGTTAGGAGATAAAAAGTTACCTTTTATTGCAGATTTTGATTGCTGTCATACACATCCAATGATGACTTTACCGATAGGATGTGAGATTGAACTTGATGCTACAGAAAAGAACGTATCAATTATAGAAGATTGGTCAAAATAATGGTTTAGTACAAAATATTCTTATATTGTGCCGCAATAAACTGAAAATAATAACTAAGAAAACCTCAAAGTGGGTTTCCTTAAAAAATGTGATAATATTAACAGTATCTTTAAACATAGTCTAATAAAAAAATAGAAAGTTTTATTTTCTCACATACAAAAAAGAAAGTAGTATGTTATAATAATTAATAGAATTATAGTCTATAGAGGGTGGTTCCATACTAAAGAAAAACCTACTTCCAACTGGAAGGAGGTGAGGAAGTATGGATTCGATATTTAATATTGTATTTGGTTTAGTTTTATCAAGACCTAATTTAAAAAAAGTTACAAAAAATAGTGATGGATACATATTATACATATATAATATGTATCCATCACTATTTTTTTTATAAACTACGATTATGTACTCTGTTTCAAAAATTTCTACTTTCCTTAACTGCTACTATAACTAACTTTTATGATATAATTTACCTAAATGATGGAAACTGATACTACAAATAATGTTTATAACAGGCAGTTAAAATTTAGGAAATAAAAACAGTAACAATTACATAGAATGTTTTTTATCTATGACAAAAATGAAATAAATGTATAAACTTGTGGTTTGTAGATAAGTGAATATTCCCGACATATGTCGCAAATATACTCATATAGGAATGAAAAGCGAACTATGTTAGGAAATTCAATAGTTAGGCGAAAGAGAACTGCTAGATACTTGCTAAGTAGCCGAAAATTGGAGGTATTATGAACTTAAAATGGAAAGAAACAGAGAAAATTGTTGCAGCATTTGAAAAGAGGATATCCGAAGAATCTGAAGTGATGCACAATGTTATACTTACTGATTTATCTGGTGACAGTAATGGAAGGCAATGTGATATTGTAATAAGATCTGGAAAGTATCCAAGAGAAACGGTGACAATTGTAGAAGTACAAGATAGGAAAAGTCAACTTAATATAACAACGTTTGATGGTTTTGTCGAGAAAATGAGGAGTGTTGGAGCGCAGCATCTAATTGTTGTCTCAAAATGCGAATTTCCAATTTCTGTAAGGAGAAGGGCGATGAGATTAGGACCGACAGTAAGATTGATTAACTTTTCTGAAATGATGAAAGGCGAATTTGTAATAGAATTTATCGATGATTCCGTAACAATATGTAATCATTTTCTTGATGATTTTGTAGTTAGGATCAAAGATATTGGAGATCAAGAAGACAACCTTGATTTGGTATTTAGTATACTTGAGGAAGGAAACATAATCTTTGAAAGAGATGACCTTGAGTATTCTCCATCTGAGTTGATCTTTCATTGCTTAAAGCATAGTCCGGGTAACTATAAAGAAGGAAAGCACAAGGGAACAATTAAGATTTCTATAGATGAGAGAGTATGTATTAAGTCGATAAAAAGTATACCTGTAGGTATTGAATTTGATATAACAGTAAATACAAGTATTTCAAAATTAGACCTTAAATGTTTCGAGTATAAGCAACAAGATCTTGACGATCCACTACTTTGGTATGCTGAAGGATTAGGTAAGATTGATGGTGAGGATGCTAGAATTGGAATCTCCTTCACTTATAATGAGAACATCTCTAGATATGATTTGAATCTTGAAGTTCTAGAAGGTCCATTTTATGAAGGTTTAATTGAGCTAGCTCGTATAGATTAGGCAATTTACCGCAGTTATCCTTCGCCTAACAGACAGTTTACAACATCACTCAACTTAAACTAGAAAATCACTAGTTTAGATTGACCGACATCGCAAACTACCAAAACGTTATACGTAATATTTCCCTATCAGTATGGTATTTAAATTTCAATAATTAAAGGAGAAATTACAAATGGAAAACATATTAATAAATTATAAAAGTACAGATAAAGAGTCTAGCAAGAATACTAAAAATAATAGACAAGTTCAATATGAAGAAAAATTGAAAGAATACAATGTCGGAATAATTGAAAATATCAAATTAGCGTTTGATTCTGCAACTGACTTTCTTGGCAAATTGGCCCATGATATTGACAATATTTCAAGTTTTAAAATGTTCATATTATGCTTAAATAATGGTTTAGAACTATTATTTAAGTATATGATTTCTAATAGAAATGAGTATATGTTATACATGGATAATAGTAAGGATAAAATCTACAGTAAATACAAAAAAGCTAAAGAAAATAATTACACTAGATTGTCTGTATACTTTGAATATAATCCCATGGAAGATAATTTGCACACGATTAGTTTTTCAGAGGCTTGCAAAGTATTATGTTATGTTTATCAAATAGATGAATTTGATGATTTATTCTTTACGAGATGTATGGAATTATCAAAAGTGAGAAATAGTCTAACTCACTATTCTGCAATCATAAGAAAAATAGATATAATTTCATTCTGTGATATTTTAGATACTGCTATTGAATGGTTCAATAAAGAGATAGAGAATCATTACATAGATTTATCTATTTTAATGAAAGATAACAATAATATGAAATATACAAGAAAAGAAAACTTGATGAGTGATATCAATAGAGCTTGCTCTGAAGCTATAGATACTGAAATTTTAGATGATGATTTATGCAAACAAATAATTGGATTTATAATTGAAAATAGTGATAGAAAACTAATAGAAGTGTCTTCAAATGACTATGAAAAAATAAGCAGTATGTTCTTTGAAAGCAACAAAGGAAAGACCTCACTTAAAAAAAAGATGGCTTCAAAATTTATTGAAAAATATTACATAATGGTTTTAGCCAATATGATTGTTGAGAAAGGAATAAAAGCTTCGCATCATGAAGATGCACCTGAAGTTATGAGTAGGCTGGATTTAAATGATTGGGTTTATAGTAGATTAATAAATAAATGGCCAGTATCGGATGATCAAAAGAAAAATTTAGGGATTGATAAAAGTATCCACGAGATATATTCAAGATATGATGATGAAATGTACTTGTTTTAAAAGTACTATTAGTGATAAATATTGCGCATAACATACTATTTACACACATTCCATAAAAACCACGTGGAACGTCGCAACATAGCAAGGCGTTAGATTAAATAATCACCTTCCCATTATCCATAGCAAATGAATCTAAAAAGTGGGATGTATTAAAAATATATTATATAAATAGATATTAGGAAAAGGAGGGGAAAGCGAATGGCAAACAAGCCAGGACCTCAACCGGATATAAAATACTGTCCAGTATGCAAG
The DNA here is from genome assembly GCF_002724055.1 of Tepidibacter mesophilus. Taxonomy (GTDB): domain Bacteria; phylum Bacillota; class Clostridia; order Peptostreptococcales; family Peptostreptococcaceae; genus Tepidibacter_A; species Tepidibacter_A mesophilus. The sequence goes on from NZ_BDQY01000003.1 coordinate 71,865, forward strand.
GGGGATCTTCACAATGTGCCAAGAGCCAAAATGAAATCTAAAGGTTATACTAGAAAAGATGGGTCAGTTTCGGAACACACTCATACATATGACTGTTTAAAGTGTAGTAATAGATTTGAAATAAATCAAGATCGATAAATTGATTAAATATTAAAAAGTATAAACTATATAACATCTTATCCTTACTAGGACATATTATCAGTAAAGAAAATAGATGTAATTATTAGCATGATCCATATAACTGTAGTATCTATATATTTTGGTTATTGCAAATCAAAGATCTGTAATTATAAGAAGAAATAAAATCCATACTTAATTTATTAAGAAATACGAAATAGTAATCAAGGAGGACAATTTGGTGGAAAAATTACTGATAGAAACTAAATGTAAAAAAATGCTGAATCGTTTAATTAATAAAGCGCGTGATTTTTCTCATATAGCATGTGTTCCTGATGGGCTTATAGACATACTTAGGGTATATTCACAAACGGGAATTGTTCCAGAAAAATTAAAATATAGTTCAAAACTTAGTTATGATTACTTTGCATTTGTTAAAAGTACAAAGTCGTTATTAGCAATTCGATATTTACTTAATAGTAAAGAATGTACTTTCACAGAAGATTGTTTTATGCTAATACGTTCAATTTTTGAAAATCACATTCTTAGTCGTTATGTAAGAGATAACATTGATGATGAAGAAAAAAGAAAAGAAGTGGTAGATAATTTTATTCTTGCTCCGTTAGGTATTTCTTTCGATTATTATGTATCCCGAGGAAGACGAGGGGTGTTTTCACAAGATAACGAAAAAGTTGGAGATATTAAAAATCCAAGTAGTCTTATTATGGGTAATGAAAGAGACTATTATCGTCCCTTATATTCTTTCTTATGTCAATATACTCATTGTAGTTATGGAGCTTTGTCTAGTTATTTCAAACAAGGAATGTTCACTTATTGTGGCGATAACTTTAGTATACTTACTTATCTTTTAGCAATATTCGTATTCACAAAAATATATGAAGGTGTTGTAACAGTTAATGGAGAGGATCTAGTAGATACAAAAACTATGAAATCCTATTACGACTTAGCATACGATTCTTTGGAACTTCAAATGGAAGTCATGGACTACCTTATTAGACATTATAATACTCTGCCAAAAGAGCAAATAAATGTTGTAATTGAAAAATATATTGGAGTAGGAGAGTTTGATAATTCAAATTTTAAAGTAGTTCATATGCTGGAAAAAATGAAAGATTCTTTGTTGGATAATGCAATTGGAAGTTTGGATAAAAGTGAATTTATAGATGATCATTTTATTAGAAAGTATCAGGAATGGTAAAATGATTTTTAGAAAATGTTAAATATTTGTAAGAGTAATTTAAGTTTTCTTGATTACTTAATTATCAACTTTCAGTTATCCTTATGCCCATTAGACTAATAATAGGTATTTATATGTATACTGAAATATTATAGAAGGGACTGTATATTCATGAATAAAATAACAGATATTACGCGTAGAGATATATTTGATATCATTCGTTCAGGGTTTAATGGAACATATGAAGAACAAAATTTAAATGATTATGAGCAGGAATACATTGAAGAAGTACCTTGTGAATATAAAATGTGTTATCACGGTCGCCTAAGAGAGGTAGATTTCCTTTCAAGAATATATGATTTAAAATCTATGCCATCAACTGATTCAAGATTTAAAGATGCAGAAGGGGATATCTGGCAACATACTGTGAATAACGATGATTGGGATACATATTGGGTGTTTAGCGATTCTAGATTTAAACTAAGCACTGGTTCTGATGAGCCATTACTTAAATTTTTATGCGAAATGTTTAATCCTTTTGTAAGAAGTGAAGATCAACCTTGGAGAGAATTTTTAAAGATTATAAATGAATTACTAAATCCTGATGGATATGAATTATATGAAATGAGCCATATTTCTGGACGAGCTGTATATGGCTGGAGGGAAACTGTTACTAATGCTATTGTAATACAGGAGCATAACTCTGCTGTATCTTATGAATTGAAACCCATCGGTGAAGGCTCTTATGCCAAAGTTTTTAAATATAAAGATAATTATTATAAAAGCACCTTTGTTCTTAAACGAGCAAAAAAAGACTTAACCAAAAAAGAACTAGAACGATTCAAGCGTGAATTTGAGCAAATGAAAGCTCTTAACTCACCATACATAGTTGAGGTATTTCGATATAATGACGAAAGTAATGAATATACCATGGAATATATGGATTGCACACTAGACAAGTTTATAAGTGAAAACAATGGAAAACTAACGTTTGTTCAAAGAAAAAAGATTGCTTCACAGGCGTTAAGAGCCTTCAAATATATCCATTCAAAAGATTTATTACATCGAGATATTTGCCCCAAAAACGTTTTAATTAAGCTTTATGATGATGTACGAGTCGTAAAAGTTTCTGATTTTGGATTGGTAAAAGTTCCTGACAGCAAATTAACATCTATTAACACCGACTATAAAGGATATTTTAACGATCCAGAATTACGGTTAGAAGGCTTTAATACTTATTGTATTATTCACGAAGTATATGCTATTACTCGTCTTGTCTTTTTTATACTGACAGGGCGAACTAATACAGATAAAATTAAAAATGTTCAATTACAAGAATTTGTAGTAAGAGGGTTAAATCCAGATAAGGCAAAGCGCTTTCAAAATATTGATGAATTAATTGAAACTTTTAACAAAATAAAAGAGCAAAATTAATTTCTAAACAACTTCCTATTATTCATATTATATGAATCTTAGTTGTAGAATAAAATCCATATCTACAACTAAATAAATAGGCAATGATCTGATTTTATTTAGATAATTGCCTATAATAAATTAACATTAAATATAGATTTAAGCATCTTTATAATTTACACATGTTTAATAATATTTTCTTTATAGCTACTATTATATATCTTGAATTAAACGTTAATTATTAATTTATAAATTTATATTTTTTTATATATGTCACCATAATTTATTTTAACTTGTTCTTTTAATTGTTTATTTTCTTCTTCTAATTTTTTAATTCTTCTTTTTAAACTTGCAATTATAGCATCTTTATTATTATCATCCATTTCTCTTTTCACTTGTGACGGAGTAGGTACTTTGGATTGTTGCAATCTTAATCCTTCAATTCTTTCTTTGATATCTGAATTATTATAGAGTGTTGCTTTTGTAACACAACTTTCATTAGCAACACTATTAAAATTAATAGGCTTCTGAGCCTTTATAAGTCTTCTAATTGCTTCATCAACCTTTTTTTGAGTTTTAGCCTTGCGTTCCTCATGTAATTTTTTTAATTGTTCCTTACGGTCATATTTAGCCATTTGTATCACCTTTTTTCTTCAACCTATCTAGTCTACTATAAACTATATTTCCTTCTACTATTTTAGAATGAATATCTTCATATAAATTAAGTAGTTCTTCATTTTCTTTAATCATATCGATCCTATTGTAAACTTTGGCACTTTCTATCATAGATTTAGTTGAGTTTATTAGTATCTCATACTTATGAACATCACCTTCAAATGCTCCAACGCATAAATCTCTACAAGGATTACCTCCATTACAAGTTAAACAGGGTGGCTGCTTAGCAAATTGACATTTTCCATTAGTTCTTTGTAAGCAAGTACCATAAGGGGTATCAATAGCATTTAACTTATGATTAGTCCAAAGCATATCAAGAATATTAGTAGGAATTTCACCATTATTTTTTTCTTTTAATTTATTACTTTCATCAAAACTAAATACTCCTTGTTTTATTGCATTATCGAATACTTTTCTTTTAGTATCATCAAGTAGTTTTGCATACCTCATAGTCATTTCTGGTGAGGCGTGAGCCAATAGTTCTTGAACTGTAAAAATATCTGCTCCTCCATTAAGCATCTTAATAGCATAAGTATGCCTAAAAGGATGGTTTTTGAAATGATATATATTTCCAAGTTTATCAGTAATATTATAATTTAATGCCAATATATTTAGTTTATTTTGAATAAACAATGAAAAATATGGCTTTCCTTTTCTGCGACCCTTATATCTAACGAAAATAAAGTTTTCAGGATTATTGTCTTGGTTGCTAAGTTTTTTAGCATTATGAATTAAAACAGCTAACATACTAGCAAGTTCATCGTCTATAGGTATTTTATGACCCTCTATGTAAGTTTTGCTTATATTCGCTACTATCCAAAACTTATTATTTAATTTAACTAAGCAATTTTGTTTTAATTGTAATATATCAGATATTCTAAGACCTGTTTTATACATAATCCATACAATAGGAATAACTTCTTTATGAAGATTATTTATATTATCAAATAATTGCTCTAAAACTACATTTGGAACATAGTCTATTTGGTCATAAGGCTTTTTATTAATTTTATGTTTATCTGATGGATAAATTAAAATAGTCATATTCTTTTTCGGAGCAATATCACATTCTCTGATTTGAATATCATTTAAAAATTTTTGAACAATAGACAATGATTTGTTTATATATCTTGATGGATTAGCATTTTTTCGAGTTGAATTTTCTTTAACATAACTATTTAACCATTCTAGATATTTTTCTATATGTAGCCTTTCTAATTTTTTAAAATCATTCCAAGTAGGTTCTAATTCAAAAATTAAGTTAACAAAATTAGATAAATATGATAAATATTCTATTGCTGTACTCCAAGAAAATTTATGATTAGTAATTAATCTTTGTTTCATATATTTTTTGATTTCTGTTCTTATTCTAATATTAACTATTTTATTAAAATTAATATAATAGTTTGTAGTTGATTTCACATAAGATATCCTATATTGCTTTAAATTTCTTATATTCCAAATATCCTTGTCCCATTCTTCTCTTTCATCAACTAAATTAAATAAGCTTGTATAAATAGTTTGTATAAGCGTGCATGCAGGATTTTTACTTTGATAGCGTTTATTCATACTATTTAAAGTTACAGTAGTATTAATCCCTTGACTATGAAGCCAATTTATCCATATAAAATCAACTTTATTTATATTTAAATCAAGTATGGAATTTAGGCTAGGATACTTTTCATTAATAAACATTGCTAATCTTCTCATACGGCTGACTCGTCCTTGTAAAAATGTTGTATATCTCCATTCATCAGAAAAAAGTTTACTGTGAACAAAAAATTTAATCTCTTTATTAATGTTGGGATTATTAAAAGAAAAATATATATTTGTATTAGAAGCTTTACTAACTCCTATTTGTTCCTTAAATTGTGGTATATTCTTAAAGAAATCTACATGCCATTTATCATTTTCTAAAAAATAAGAAGTTTTAATCTCTTTATAGTCTACTGAACCATCTTTATTGATTACTTTTTCTATATAGCCTGATAATGTATCATTTATTTTATTTTCATATTCATTTATATTATCATAACCCAATGTATTTAATAGATTATTCACTTTTAGTATCTCCTTTATCTAAATTAAATGCAGATTGTGCTATTTCCCAATTTGCTCTTATGTCTTCATCAGAAGTATGTAAGTACATATTTATAGTAGTTTGTATTTGAGAGTGTCCTAAACGCTCTTGTACTTGCTTTATATCTTTAGTTTGACGATAATACATAGTAGCATGTGTATGTCTTAATAGATGAGCATGAACATCAATATTTGTCTTTTGTTTAAGTCTTTTAAATAAAGCACTAACATCTTGATATTGAAGCGGTTCACCTGCATTTTCACCTCTTAGTTTTACAAAAACAAAGTTAGTGTCTATTTCTAATTCATCTAAAATTTCATATTCATAGTCATCAAACAAATCTATCAATTCTTGTGATACATATATTTCTCGTTCTCCAGTTTTTAATTTTGCGCCATTAGGTAATTCTCCTCGATCTACTAATTTAATTCTATGACCTCTATTGTGATCAAATATAAAATCTTCAATAAATAATGATAAAACTTCGCCGATTCTAAGTCCTGTTTCAAATAATAGTTTAATAAGAAACTGATCTCTTATATTAGTTGTTGCTCTACAAACCTTTTCTACTTCTTCCTTGGTTAGTATTTTTATTTTTCTTCGTGGTTCTTTTATTTTTAGAATATTTTTATTTGAAGGTTTATCCTTATTTACATGATATAAAAAGTCTTTATATGAAGTATTACCTCCTGTAAATATCTGTTTCATAACTTTTTCGATCATGCTATTGTTTATTTCCTCTGATCTAAACAAATAATCATAAAAATTAGTTACTACTGTAATAATCAAATTTACAGTTTTTTCAGTACGTTTAGCCGTAATGGGTTTTATTCCAATTGTTTTAGTATTTTCATATGGATTTCTAAGCCAACCAACAAAGTCTGATAGTATATTTATATTAACCTTTCTATAATCTATATCTATTTCATTTAGATATTCAAAATACAGTTTTAAAGCATAACAATACGTCTTTTGAGTGTTTGAACTTTTTTCTCCATTATCAAGGTACTTTAAATACTTTGCTACTGAAATTACAGGTATTCCATTGTAATCAAGTAGCATATATCTTCTTAGATTATTGTCTAACTTAACTTCTTGAACCTTCATATTCATCTCCTTAAGGTCTAGTTTTCTATAGTATTAATATAATACATATTATACTTAATAAACTACTTGTAATATATCCCTTTAATATTTTTAATATATAAAAAAAGATATAGAATAAATAGTCATATTAAACTATGTATCCTATATCTATATTACTCTATTTAATTAATTACCAATTATATATACGATAAAATAAAAAACCACCCTAACGCCAATAAGGGTGGTTTTGAGCTTGATATTAAAATCAAGTTCAAGAAAATCAATTAAGTATTTTATTTAATTGGAACCACACTCTACTGCGAAATAGACTGTAATTCTTTTTTTATGCAATAATATAAGTGTAATTTTTATTACACTTATATTATACCCAAACTATACATGAAGTACAATTATATTTTTAATTATTCTAATTAAACTTTTTTGATGCTGTTCAAACTTCAATTATATTCATAAATAAAATATCAATCTTTAATGAGTTATCATTGAACGAGGTAAGATTAATTTTATAATATAGCTATCAATACTAAAAACTGTCTATGAAAATGTTAGTGAATGCTTTTGGATATTTTGACTAATATAACTTAGTTTTTATAGTTTAATAATACGTTAAGAAATTTGCATGTCTGACCGTAGGGAGTTTGCAAATTTTAGGATTATTAATAAGATAAAAGCTTAGTTGTATTCAAAATATCGATGCATTCACGGTATTTTCATAGATAGTTTTTGATATCCCACAAATTTAAGAAAAAAGCATATATTGAAAATCTCTAAAATAAAGACTTTTCAATATAACTAACTTATAATATAAGTAAAGGGAATTTTAAATACTGAAGAAAAAAGGTGAGGGAAATGAAAAAGATCAGCATAATAAGCTATACCTTATCAGAAATTAATACCTACTATGAACAGATAAAGAGCTTGTTCTCACAAAATGTAGAGATTGAAAAATTTTGTGTTGATGAAATAAACAGTGAGATAGATTCGGATGTAGTTTTGGTACCTTCTTATAATATATTTAAAACTATAAAAAAATATATAAAGAGTAAATCAGAATTAGTTATATTAAATAGAACTATATCCAAGGTAGCATTTGACAAAATCATGAATATAAAACCAGGAAATAAGGTATATCTATTAGATCATAATTATCAGATGGCACTTCAAATGACATGTGTAATGTATCAACTTGGTATCAGGCATATAGATTTTGTACCTATATGTGAGAGTGTAAAAAAAGATATAGGGAATAATGTACTTATAGTATTTAAAGATTATGATAGTGAAGATTATAATACCGTAAATATAGGAAATGCTTTATTAGACATTAGTACAATTATAGATATAGGTGTAAAGTTAAATTTGTTAGATATATTACAAAGGCAGGATATTAAAAAAAGCTATAAAGAAATAGTAACTAAAGATTTTGGTCTTGCTAATGTTATGGGAAGAACAAATCAATTTGAAAGTCAACTTGATATATTACTTCAAGTTGCAGATGATGGAATAATAGGAGTAGATTCAAATGGTGAAATATATTCTTGCAATGATAACGCACGAAGTATTATAGGTTATAAAAAAGAAGAAATAATAGGAAAATATATATGTGAAACATTATCTAATATACCATTTGATTATTCTATAAAAACGTTAAAAAGTATAAAAGAAAAGCTTATAAAAGTTAATGGATATGATGTAGTAGTATCTATCCACCCCATAATACATTCTAACAAGCAATACGGAGCAATAGTTATATTAAAAAAATTTAGCGATACAGAAATAAAGCAACATAAATTAAGAGCACAGTTAATAGGCAAGGGTCATAAAGCCAAATATAGGTTTGATGACATAATCGGAAATAGCGATATTATAAAGAAAACAAAGGATATAGCAATTAGAATGTCTAGATCAGATTCATCAATACTTATAAGTGGAGAAAGTGGAACTGGTAAAGAACTATTTGCGCAATCTATACACAATAATTCTTCAAGAAATAACTATCAATTTGTAGCTATTAACTGCGGAGCTTTTCCTGAGAGTTTATTAGAAAGTGAACTATTCGGATATGAAGAAGGTGCTTTTACAGGAGCTAGAAAAGGTGGAAAGCCAGGACTTTTTGAACTTGCACATAATGGAACATTATTTTTAGATGAAATAGGTGAAATGCCTATCAAGTTACAGCAAAGATTACTCAGAGTATTGCAAGAAAGAGAGGTTATGAGGATAGGTGGAGACAGGCTTATAAAGGTAAATATAAGACTGATAGCTGCAACTAATAGAAATTTAAAAGAAATGGTTAAAAAAGGAGATTTTAGAGAAGATTTATATTATAGACTTAATGTACTTCCTCTAAAAATTCCGCCTCTTAGAAACAGAAAAGAAGATATATTGATTATAATGAATGAAATGAAGAGTAAATTGGGATATAGCTTTAACTTAACTGTCAGAGCTAAAGAAAAACTTATAAATCATGCATGGAGGGGAAATATAAGAGAACTAAAGAATTACATAGAATATTTTTATAATATAGGTAACGAGTATATAGATATAGATGACTTGCCGTTTAAGGAAGAAAATTCAAACTCTATAATATTTAATCCTCATGAAAAAAAAATGTTAGATAAATTTAGAGAAGATATTGGAAATGATGAATATAAATATTTATTTATATTAAAAGAACTTGAAGATGGATATAAGAATGAAAAAAGACTTGGAAGAAGAACTTTATATGATAAATCAAAAAAAGAAGGAATATTTATAAGCGAACAAGAGATAAGACTTATACTTATAAATCTTGAAAAATTCATGATGGTAGATATAAATAAAGGAAGACGTGGAACTAATATAACTAAATATGGAATTAAAGTCATTGAGTACTTAACAATGGGTTAAATGGTATTTAAAAAAATACCATTCAACCCATTGTTTTTTTATAGAATAAAAAAATGCAATGATTTAAATTCATGGATTATATTTGAAATCAAATAACATTATCTAAAGCTATGAGTAAATGAGTCTATTACAAGCTATTAAAGTAGTTAGTTATGCTTTAGAATAAAGCTAATTTTGTTTACAAAAACAGACATTTTTACAGTGAAATTAAGTTGGCATAGAACTTGCTTAATATAAAGATAATTCTTAATATTCTACTAAATTATTTTAAGACATCTTGGTAGACAATTATTGACTAAAGTTAATTAATATACTTTTACTTTAATATAGAGGGGTTGAGATTATGAGTGAAAATCTATTCAGAAAAGAAGTAGCTTCTATAAAACCGTACATACCTGGGAAGTCTGTAGATGAATTAAAGAAGGAATTAGGTCTTGAAGATATTGAAAAACTAGCATCTAATGAAAATCCATTAGGGCCATCTCCAAAGGCTATTGATGAAATTAAAAAAGAATTAGATAGTATAAATATATATCCAGATCCTAACTGTACTAAGTTAAAAGATGGGTTATGTAAAAGATACAACTTAGAACATGAGAATATAGTTGTAGGCAATGGTGGAGAAGAACTTTTAAAAATAATAGCTCAAACTTTTATAAATGAAGGTGATGAGGCTATAATGGCTAACCCTACATTTGGTAAGTATGCAAGTGAAGTTCTTTTTATGGGTGGAGTTGCGCATCAAATAGACCTTAAAGACTATAAGCACGATTTTGAGAAATTTATTCAAAAAATAAATGATAAGACAAAATTGATTTATGTGTGTAATCCAAATAATCCTACTGGAAATATAATGACAAAAGATGATATTGACTATTTAGTAAAAAATACTCCAGAAAATGTAGTTTTAGTATTTGATGAAGCTTATTATGAGTATGCTATAAAAAATGATAGGTATCCAGATTCTCTAGAAATATTAAGAAAAAGACCAAATACTATTATACTTAGAACATTTTCAAAAGTTGCAGGAATTGCATCGGTAAGAGTTGGATATTTACTTACATCAAGTGAAATAAGTAGTGCTATGAATAAGATGAAAATGGTATTTCATGTTAATAGATTAGCTCAAGCTGCAGGAATAGGAGCTTTAGATGACGCTAATCATATAGATAAAACTGTAGAACTTAACTATGAATGTATGAATATGATGGAAAAATACTTTGAAGAAAACGACATGGAGTATATAAAGTCTAATGCAAATTTTATATTTGTAAATGTTGGATTTGATTCAAAAGTAATATTTGAAGAATTACTTAAAAAAGGTATTATAGTTAGACCTGGCTATCTTTGGGACTGGAAAGACTGGTTAAGAGTTAGCACAGGAACTAAAGAGCAAACTCAAAAATTCATAGATGCATTACAAAAGGTATTAGAAGAAAATAAAATACACGCTTAAATAAGGGGGAATTTATAATGAAAAAACTTATGACAGGTAATGAAGCTATTGCCAGAGGATTTTATGAAGCGGGTGGGACTATAGCTTGTGCTTATCCTGGAACTCCATCTACTGAGGTACTTGAAAATACAGCTTTATATAAAGATATTTATTCTGAATGGGCTCCGAATGAAAAAGTAGCGATGGAAGTTGCTATAGGATCATCTATAGCAGGTGCTAGATCTTTAGCTGCTATGAAACATGTTGGAGTTAACGTTGCAGCAGATCCACTTATGACTTTTGGGTACACTGGTGTTAATGGAGGGTTTGTATTAATATCTGCAGATGATCCTGGAATGCACTCATCTCAAAATGAACAGGATAATAGATATTATGCTAAGTTCGCTAAAATTGCAATGATAGAGCCTAGTGATTCTCAAGAGGCAAAGGATTTCATGAGAGATGCTCTTGAAATATCAGAAAAATTTGATGTACCTGTTTTATATAGAGTTACAACTAGAATATGTCATTCTAAGACTTTAGTTGAACTAGGAGAAAGAGAAGAAGTAGGAATTAAACCTTATAATAAAAATATAGCTAAGTTTGTTGCTACACCAGGTAATGGTAGAAAGTTACATGTTATAGTTGAAGATAAATTGAAAAAAATGGAAGAATTCAGTAATGAAACTCATTTAAATAAAATAGAGTGGAATGATAAAAAAATAGGAGTTATAACTTCTGGTATATCTTATCAATATGCTAAAGAAGTATTTGGAGATAATGTTTCTTATCTTAAATTAGGATTTACTCATCCTCTTCCATTCAAGAAAATAGAGGACTTTGCTAAAGAAGTAGAAACATTATATGTAATAGAAGAATTAGAGCCATATATAGAAGAGCAATTAAAGACTAGAGGAATTAATTGTATAGGAAAAGAAAAGATATCTAATATAGGAGAATTAAACCCAGATATAATAGCCAACTCTCTTTTAGGAATAGAAAGCGAAGTTGCAGCTGCAGTTGCTGAACTTAAAGAAGATGTAATAAGTAGACCTCCAACATTATGTGCAGGATGTCCGCATAGAGGATTATTCTATACTTTATCTAAAAAGAAGAATGTAATGATCACAGGGGATATAGGATGTTATACTCTAGGATCTGCAGAGCCTCTTAATGCTATGGATACTTGTATTTGTATGGGAGCATCTATAAGTGCTGGACATGGAGCTCAAAAGGCATTTAACTTCCACAATGTAGATAAAAAAGTAGTAAGTGTTATAGGGGATTCAACATTCTTCCATACAGGAATACTAAGTTTGATAGATGTTGTATATAATAAAGGTAACTCAGTAACTATAATACTAGACAATAGAATAACTGGTATGACAGGGCACCAACAAAACCCAGGAACAGGATATACTTTAATGGGAGAGGAAACTAATCAAATAGATATACCAAACCTATGTAAATCTATAGGAGTTAAAAATGTTACAGTTGTTAACCCTCTTAACCTAAAAGAAAATGATGAAGCTTTAAATAATGCACTTGCATGTGATGAGCCATCAGTAATAATAACTCAATGGCCTTGTGTACTTAAGAAATTCTCTAAAGAAGATAAAGAGAGATTTGACTGCACACCTAAATCTTATGAAGTTAATGAAGATAAGTGTAAAAAGTGTAAGATGTGTATAAAGTCAGGATGTCCTGCAATATCATTTGATGAGTATTCTAAAATAGATAAAACTATGTGTGTTGGATGTAGTGTATGTGCTCAAGTATGTCCATTCCATGCTATAGAAAAGGTTGGTGAATAATATGTGTAATGTAAAAAATGTTTTATTAGTAGGAGTTGGAGGACAAGGAATAATACTAGCTTCGAAGGTATTATCTAGTGGATTAATAGATGCAGGATACGATGTTAAGATGTCTGAGGTTCACGGTATGGCACAAAGAGGTGGAAGTGTTACAACTCAGGTAAGATATGGTGAAAAAGTATATTCACCTATAATAGGAAAAGGTCAAGCTGATATAATCGTAGCATTTGAAAGAGTAGAGGCTTTAAGATGGTTAGAGTATTTAAAACCGGGTGGAAAAATTGTAATAAACGATTACGCTATTCCATCAGCAACTGTTTTATCAGGAAAAGAAAAATATCCAGAAAATATAATTGAAAAGATAGAAGCAAAATATGATGATGTAACAGCTATAGATGCAGCTAATGAAGCTATATTGCTTGGAAATATAAAGGCTCAAAATATAATAATGCTTGGTGGACTTATCAAGTCACTGGGAATTGAAGAAATAGACTGGGATAAAGCGTTAAAAGATAATGTTAAAGAAAAATTTGTAGAGTTAAATATGAAGGCTATAAAGAAAGGCCTTGAAAGTGGAGTAAGAGAAAAAGCATTATAGAATATATATAAATTGTGTGGCTTTATAGGTCACACAATTTATTTCTATACAGATAAAATCGAGAGGAGTTTTTATATGACAAGCTTTAATGAAGCAAAAACTTGCGATATTTTGGATAAAGGCAAAGTAGATAAAATGATGAAATACAGGTGGATTGTATGGGGAGTACTAGCATTTGCATATATTATAGTATTTTTTCATAGGTTAGCACCTGGGGTTGTTAAAGATGATTTGATAAATGAATTTAATATTTCAGGAACTACATTCGCAAATCTAGGAGCTATGTACTTTTATGCTTATATGATAATGCAAATTCCAGCTGGAATGTTAGCAGACTCATTAGGTGCTAGAAAGACTGTATCAATAGGAGTTTTATTATCGGGGATAGGATCTATTTTATTTGGTATGGCACCTACTATACTTTGGGCGTTTATAGGAAGGTTGCTTGTTGGTATTGGCGTATCTGTTGTATTTGTACCTATACTTAAGATACAGTCTGTTTGGTTTAAGGAAAGTGAATTTGGAATAATGTCTGGCATTACTTCTTTTGCTGGGAACTTAGGAGGAATAATAGCTCAAACTCCTCTTGCACTACTTGTTGCAGCTATAACTTGGAGAAATTCTTTTGTTGTTATGGGAGTGTTTTCTATAATAATAAGTGCTCTTTGCTATATAATAGTTAGAAATGACCCTAAAGATATGGGATATCCATCTATAGATGAAATAGAATATAAGGATATAAAGAGTGTAAATAAAACTAAGATAAACATGAAAAAGGCAGTTATAAAAGTTATGCTAAATTATAGAACATGGCCGGGATTCTTTATATTTGCAGGATTTTTTGGTGCATTTGTTTCATTGACTGGAGCATGGGGGAATGGATATATAACAGATGTATATAATGTATCTAAGATACAGGCTTCTAATTATATGATACTTCCTGTTTTGGGACTAGCTATTGGAAGTATATTTATTGGAGTTATTTCTGATAAGATGAGAAAAAGAAAAACGCCTATGATGATATTTGGAAGTATTTATTTGATGTGTTGGGGAATTATAGTATTTGGTGGTAGAATTGATACTGGATTGTTAAAAGTTGTGTTGTTTACGTTAGGTTTTACTTGTTCTACGTTTGTACTTGGATGGGCTTGTGCAAAAGAGGTAAATCAACCAGAGATAGCGGGTATATCAACGTCTATTGTTAATATAGGAGGAATTTTTGGAGCAGCTATTATGCCATCTATACTTGGAGGGGTGTTTGATAAGTATTCATCTAATTTAAGTAGTGTTGAGCTTTATAGTAAGGCATTTATGTATTGCTTTTTGAGTGCTCTTGTAGGGTATTTGTTTGTATTTTTAGTTAAGGAAACTAATTGTAGGAATATATATTCTAAGTAAATTTGGTGGTTAAGAGAAAAATAATGGTTATTAAAGGGGGTTATTTAGTAAAAGTTATATCTTAGGAATAATATGATTGCTTAGCTTTATGCTTATGGGATATATCTATATATATGAAAACGTCAGCCCTTAGGACTGACGTTTTCATATATATTTTTTTATTTAGTCACTTTAAATGAACTAAAGAACTTTTCTCTATTCTCTTTATATTTATCATCATCATCATTATCATTAATTACTTGTATTTCATATATTATATTATCTATTAAAACAACGTGTTCATGTATTTTAAGAGTTTTTCCTTCTGGAGTAGGTGCATTATATGTCAAATATTTTCCTGCATGTCCATCTACAGTTATCTCTTCTATTTTAGAGTTTGTTCCACCTGTACTTGATACAGCACCATTACATACGCTAGTCATTAAAGCATCTAAATCTTGATTTAATAGTTCTTTTGGTATTTCAGTACGACCAACATTATACGCTATACTCTTTTCTTCTAGTGTGAATAGTTCAATCGTCATTTTTCCAGCTAAACCGCTTACTGGTTTTGTATCAAGTTTAGGTTCTCCTGGGAAATCTACAGAAAAACTATTATCCTCTGGTGTAAATGTTTTAAATGTTACTTCTGAAGTTCCACATCCCACCATCATACTTCCTAATAAACATACTAACATAAACATAGTTATAATTCTTTTCATTATTCATTCTCCTTTACTCTTTAGTTTAATAAATTTCTTACTTATGAAAATATAATATCATTTCATCCTTTTTTTTATTTATTTACAAAATGATAACTGAATTGTATATTATTTCAATTTGATTTTCAATAGAAAAACAGTAATATAGGATATATTTCCTATTATATTTTTACTAATTATTGGGAGAGGTGAGGAAAATAACAAATATAAATGTTGTTGGCATATTTGTTATCTTAATAATTAACATGCTGGTTTTTCATTTATAAAATATGATAAAATTATTTTAGATTATATTATAATAAAAAAATGAAGATTGAGGGCTTTTTTATAGTTTAATTGTAAAATAGAGAAAACGTAGTTATTTTATTTGAAATATATATTTAAAAACTTTGCAATATTTAATAAGATATGATATAATTAATTAATCTTAATTAAAGTTTGGTAGGAAATAATTAAATTTAAAATGAAATTAGAATTGTATCGGTATTAATCGTATTAACTCTAAATTTTTAAGTTGATTTACTTTGTACGAAATGGTTTAAGAAAATAAAATTTGGAGGTATAGATTATGAACGGTACAGTAAAATGGTTTAATGCAGATAAGGGATTTGGTTTTATAACAGGAGAAGATAACGTGGATGTTTTTGCACACTTTTCTCAAATTCAAAAAGACGGTTTCAAGACGTTAGAAGAAGGCGAAAGAGTTTCTTTTGATATAGTACAAGGAGCAAAAGGACCACAAGCTGAGAACATCGTCAGCTTATAATTTTATATAGCATATCTAGGACATGAAGATAAACTTCATGTCCTTTTTTCATGAAATTATTATCTGATATTGTTTCTTTTTTTATTTTCATCAGAAAGGATTATAACTTTTTATATAAGAGCAATTAGGACTTCTATATTGATTAAATATTTATAGAAGAAGTAATATAAAAAAGGTGATAATATGCTTTTAACAGGATTTTAAGCCCAACTTATTTAGACTTCAAGTGTTATTAAATGGAGTATTTAGGGTTAGATTTTTATTTGACCCAGGTCATAATCATTGACAAGTATATAATTTAGATATATAATTCATATGAACAGTGTTCATATGGTGTTTTTAGGAGGGATAAATTGGCAAGAATAATTGAAAGTCCTAGAGAACTTATTTTAAGTGAGGCTAAGAAAATATTGTATAATGAAGGATATTCTAATATTAGTATTAGAAGGGTTGCTAAAGAATGCAATATTGCAGTAGGTACAATATATAATTATTTTCCAACTAAAAAAGAATTAATTGTAGAGATGATGACAAAATTTTGGGAGGAATATTTTTACAATATTGAAAGTGTAGTAAGTTCAAATAAAAACTTTTATGTAAAGCTTAAAAATATATTCGATAATCTTGCAGAATTTATAAAAAGATTTAGGAAGATTTGGCTTAATACTGAGATTTATTCTTCACCTGATTATATAGAAAGTGGTTTAGAAAAACAAAATATCTACATTGATAAGTTGATTATAATCATAGAAGATTTACTAAAAAAAGAAATACACTCTCGTAGAGATAAAAGTTTAAAAAAGCTTGATACACATAAATTGGCTAGCTTTATTATTATGAATTTCATTTCAATGGTACAGATGCCATATATTGATTATGAATTCTTTGAGAGTTTGTTAGAAGAATTAATTCAATAAATCATATCTAAAAATGGATATGATTTTTAAATGAACTCAAATGAACTAGGTTCATTTGAAAAAATAATTAGATGAGGTGTTTTATATGAAATATTTTGAACCGATTTTTCATGTATTTTATTTAGGAACAGTATTTTACATGTCACTTAAAATGATTTCTGCTGGTAAGAACGATAAAATGATAAAACTATTTGGAATTATGGCATTTACATTAGGGGCTGGAGATTCATTTCACTTAATACCTAGAATATATGCTTTATTAACTACTGGATTAGAAGCAAATGCAGCAGCTTTAGGAATTGGAAAACTTGTTACTTCTATTACAATGACCTTTTTTTATGCACTACTCATTAGAATTTGGGAAATAAGATTTGACATAAAAGAGGATAAAGGGATTAGAGTGTTTGCTTGGATATTACTTGTATCAAGAATAATATTAACTCTCATGCCTCAGAATAAATGGGCACTATATGATGCTCCTGTCACATGGGGGATATATAGAAATATACCTTTTACAATATTAGGAGTTCTAATATTGTACTTGATTTTAAAGGAATCAGCTAAGCATAAGGATGAGGCATTTAAAAAGATTGGAATAGGAATAATTATATCATTTGCATGTTACTTGCCGGTTGTATTATTTGCTACCACATATAGATTAGTTGGAATTCTTATGATTCCTAAAACACTAGCTTACTTATGGGTGGTATATATTGGATATAAAGAGATGAATAAGTAGCAGGTTTAAGTTATGGATTTATTTACTAGGATTAAACTAACTGTTCCAAAGAAAATTCTTTTTTTGAAGTAGCATTTGTTTAGTGATTTGCTGCTAATAGAATTTTGAAAATAGAGTATCCTTATTGTAAATGTAAAATAAAGATACTCTATAATTTATAAATGATTTTGTGAATTATCACCTAAAATTATATTATTCTCTATGCTTTTCCCAATATTTATAAAGTTCTTTTTCATCTTTGAATAGAGGTAGTCCCATATTTTTGTGGATTTTAACCAGCCATGGCTCCACAAGTCCTGCCATCTTTAATACATCCTCTTTTAAAAATACATCTTCCACAATTCCTTCTTCTATAACTTTTCCTTTATTAAGTACATATATGTAATCGCAAAGCCTATATATTAAATCCATATCATGACTTGATATTATAATCTTTTTTCCATTATTATGTATTTCCTCAAGTATATTCACTACAGATTCTGTTACTATAGGATCGAGTCCTGCTGTAGGTTCATCAAAAAATATTATTTCACTTTCCATTGCAAGTACACCTGCCATGGCTACTCTTTTTTTCTGGCCATAGCTTAAAAAGTGAACTGGCTTGTCCTTAAATTCTATAGCACCCACACTTTCAAGAGCTTTATCAACTCTTTTTTTTACAATATTTTCATCTATTCCTAAATTTCTAAGTCCAAAAGCAACATCATCGTATACATTTGAATAAAATATCTGTCTATCAGGGTCTTGAAAAACTATTCCTACTTTTTCTCTTAATTTGTATAAATATTTTTTATCGTATTTTATAGGTTGTTCATTAAAAGATATGTTTCCTTTGTTTGGCTTATATATGCCTGTGCAATTTAAGAATAAAGTAGATTTTCCAGCTCCATTAGAACCTATTATTCCTATTTTATTTCCATTTTTAAAATCTATATTTATATCTTCTAATGCGACGGTTTTATCTTCATAAATATATGTAATGTTCTCCATCTTTAGCATTATCTAAGCCTCCTATATATAAAACTCTCCATTGTAGAGTTTACTATCAAGTGATATTGTCATATCCTTGTATCTTAACATAACTCTAACAAATAAACTACTAATTAGCATAGATAATGATTTATATGACTTTTTTATACTTATATATCCAAATCTCATATCTTGTGCTACATAAATTTCTTGAGCTTCTTCTAAAAAAATAAATATAAATCTATAAATTAAAACAACCATTTCTATAAATACATTAGGAAGTTTAATTTTTTTAAAAACTAATATTAATTGATTTATCGGTATGGTAAGAGCTATAAAATAAGCACAAGTTAAACAAGACAAAGCTCTAAAAAATAAAACTTTAGAAGTATCTAAAGAATAACTAGTTATACCTATATTTAAGTTTAATACTTGTATGTAGTGCAAAAAATCCTTACTATCTTTACTTACAGAAAAAAGTATAGCGATAATACTTATAGTTAAAAAAGAAAGTGGAATCAATATCATCTTTATATAATGCTTAAAATTTATTTTTGCAAAAAAAACTATAATAACACTCATAAATAAAATTATAGATACAAATGTATATATGTTCTTATTTAATAAAGACAAAATTAAAAAACTCATGGCAAAGTAAAACTTTGCCATGGGATTATAATCTTTTAATGCATTAGAATATGCATACTTATCTATTATAAGCACTTTTTCTCTTTCCTTTCATAAAGCCAAAATAATATCCAATAATACCTGCTCCTATTCCAGCTTGAAGAGAAAATAATAAACTTTCTATTTCTCCACTTGGTGGTTCCCAAAAACTTTCAAACCAAGGTTCGTAATTTGGATTTATCTCAGTTATTGCTTCTTCTGCGTATCCATCTGCTCCACCATATTCAGCATTTTTATTAAAAACTAAAGGAGTAACGAATAATAAAACTACTATACCTAATAAAATCAAATTCTTTTTAAATGTTTTCAACTTCAATACCTCCTTCATTTTTATATTCAACTAATAAATTATAAACTATTGCTGTTAAAAGACCTTCTCCTACAGCTAAAGGTAATTGAGTTACAGCAAATATAGATAAGAACTTAACAAGAGAAGCTGTCATTCCTCCCGTTGGATCTGGAAAAGCTACCCCTAATTGAATAGCTGTAGTAACATATGTAGCTAAATCACCTAAAGCAGCAGCTGCAAATACACATGTAGATGATTTAATATTGTTTTTCTTCATTACTTTAAATATTATATATGATACCAAAGGTCCTACAACTGCCATTGAAAAAGCATTTGCTCCAAGAGTTGAAAGACCACCATGCGCTAAAAGAATAGCTTGGAATAATAATACAATAATACCCACTACAGCCATAACGCTTGGCCCAAATAGAATAGCTCCAAGACCAACTCCTGTTGGATGAGAACAACTTCCGGTAACTGAAGGTAATTTTAACGCAGATAATACAAATGTAAATGCTCCAACCAATGCAATTAATAACTTTTTATTAGGCTCTTCTTTAAATATTTTGTTTAAATTTGAAATTCCTTTAAGAACAAAAGGTAAAGTTAAAATTGCCCAAATAGCAGCCCACATAGGTGGTAAAAATCCTTCCATTATGTGCATTGCATGTGAGTAAATCGGAGACATTAAAATTAAATAAAATCCCCCTAATAGTGCTAATTTCCATCTCTTCACAATATCATCCCCTTTTTATAATCTTGCTAGTTGTTTATAAAATAAAAAAGTACTTTCCTTAATATCACAAAAAGAAAAGTACTCTGATAAATAAGTAAAAACCTATCCATCAAAGCACATACTCATCCTCGTGAGTCAATTAGTGCTTTTAGAAAAGACAGGTCTCCTGGCTTAGAATCATAATATCTTAATACCTTCCCGTTTAAACAGTGGTTATTATTAAGATACTCCTCATTTACAGTGGCGGGACCGCATTGGATTTACACCAATTTCCCTTTAAAGAACTATTAAATAGTTCTATCTTTACTAACTGATATATGAAATTTTAATATATTCTATGTACACTACTTCTCACATGCTTCATAATCATAATAACTTATATGTTTAATTATGTCAATCGTTACCAAAAAATGATTTATATATTTGAAAATTAATAAATCATTTTTTTGATTTTTTTCTACGTTTTTTAAAGCAGAAAGGACATCCAGTCCCATTATTTCGTCTATATACTGGGGCTTCCCATTCATGTTCTTCGCATTTCCACCATACTTTTTTTCCTGAATTAGCAGTCACATCATAAGGAGTTAAATCCTCATTTTTATCAAAATTCCACTGCTTTGAAAGTTCAGGATTAACTTTAGCTAGGGAATTATCTTTAGAAACTTTTTTTCCTGAACAATATGGGCATCCAGTACCGTTATTTCTTCTGTATATAGTAGCTTGCCATTCATGCTTATCGCACTTCCACCACACTTTTTTTCTGGAATTAGGCAATACATCATTAGGATTAATATTTTTATTTTTATCAAAGTGCCATTGTTTTACAAGTTTAGGATTGACTTTAGCTAAAGAATTATCTTTAGAAGCTTTTTTTCCTGAACAATATGGGCATTTGTTTCCGTTACTTCTATTTAAAACAGTAGCTTGCCATTCATGTTTATCGCATTTCCACCATACCTTTTTGCCAGAGCCGATACTTACATCACTTGGTGTCAATTCTTTATTTTTAGTTGGATGCCATTCTTTTGCAAGTCTAGGATTAACCTTAGTCAAACTTTTATTTATATCTATTTTTCGCTTCAAAAAACCACCTCTTTTAATTTTAAACTCTCCATGTTAGTTATATGAATATAGTTTAGCATACTTATCAATATTTTTATATTATCATCTTTACAAAAAAAAGTTTTAACTGTGTACTTTTTAAAATATTGATAGTAAAATAAGATATAATAAAGCTACAGGAGTTGATATTATGATGAGTGGATTTATATTTGCGTTGGTTGGAGTGATAAGTATTGCTTATGCTTTTTCTGTTAAGAAGTCTGAAAGAAGACGAAAAAAGCTTTTAGAAGTTTTAAAGAGAAATGATGATGGTGAAATTGTATTTGGAAGCAAAAAATTTAAAAGTGAGCAAGGATATTTTTCTTATCAGTTTTACAGTTATTTAAACTCTGGAATATTTGCATTAATATATGGATTTGCTGTTAATAGTTTTGATTTATATAAAAGAGGTTCATGGGTATTTGTATCTTTTGCAATACTTATATATATAAATCATTTAATTTATAAAAAATTCGCTTCACGCTAACTCGTGACTTATGTCGCCAACGAGTCCTACGGGCTTCGTTGCTCAAAATAGTTGATATTGAAGTTTTTTCATCAATATTATTTATAAATTTGAAATTTCATAAATTTTCATTAAGTAAAAATCATAAAGGTATGTAGTTTTAATCTTTCTTGGACAATCTAAGAAAGATTTTTTTTGCTTAAAAATGGTTAATGCATTAATCAAAAAGTAAAATCATATACATATATAGAGCAAGTCAGTTTACAAGGGGGTAAGTTAGATGGATGATAGTAAAAAAATGAAACTTGCTGATATTTTGGCATCTAAAGGATTGTCAATTAATTATCAGTATGGAGGAAGTGCTCCTGGTGAGATGGTTGATAGAGAGGTAAAAAAGGAACCAACTCAAAGAGCTAAGAGGTTAAGAGATATATTCTATAATACATTATCAACTGCCAATATGGAGTTTCCTTATTGGTACAATCGTAAGTTTAATGAACTCGAAGGTGAGATTACAGTAGTTAGAAGAGCTATTGCTTTAAAAGAGGCATTTTCAAGATTAACACCAAATATTATTCCCGGTGAGAAACTTGTTATGCAAAAGACTTATAATTATAGAGGCTCTTTTCCTATGCCATGGCTTTCTGAAAGTTTCTTCGTAGCTAAAGAAAGTGAATTATATAAAGCTGCTCTTGAATCAGGAAGTGCAAGTGCTGGGGAATTAAGTGAATTTGGACATGGTGGAGGAAATGTTACAAAGAGCTTTGGAAATGTAGTTTCTATTGCTGGTAAGTTTGGAATGAGAAAAGAAGAAATTCCTGTTCTTTTAAAAGTTGCAAATGAGTGGGTAGGAAGATCAGTTGAAGACTTAGGACATAAATACGAAAAAATGGTTCCAGATTATGAGGTTAAAGAAAATATAATGAGAAGCTTAGTTTGTATGTTTGATTCGGGATTTACTCTACCTCAAGGAAGAGAAGTAATAAACTATTATTATCCTCTTCAATATGGATTTGACAAACTTATAGAAATGGCTAAGGAATGTAAGGATGAGGTTGCTGGAAATGCAGATGGAGACGGAGTAGCAGGAATGGACAGACTTTATTTCTATGAGGCTGTAATTCATATTATAGAGGGTCTTCAGACTTGGATATTAAACTATGCAAAACATTCAAGAAGACTTGAGAAAATAGCCAAGAATGAATATGATAAAAAAGAGTATATGGATATAGCTAACTGCTTAGAAAATATAGCTCATAAACAACCATCTACATTCAGAGAAGCACTTCAATTATCATACATTTTGCATATTGCAGTTTTAAATGAAGATGCGATATCTGGATTATCAATAGGAAGATTAGGTCAAGTACTATATCCTTGGTATGAGCAAGATATTGAAGCGGGAAAGATAACTAAGGAAGAAGTACTAGAACTCTTAGAATTATATAGAATAAAAATCACATGTATAGACTGTTTTGCATCAACAGGAGTTGTTGGAGGAGTTTTATCAGGGAACACATTTAACAACTTAAGTCTTGGAGGACTTACTTTTGATGGACAGTCTGCTACTAATGACTTAGAAATGTTAATAGTTGAAGCAGGTATAACATGCTCAACGCCTCAGCCTACTTTATCAGTTCTTTATGATGAGAAACTTCCAGAGAAGTTCTTATTAAAGTGTATAGAATGTGATAAAACTGGTGCAGGATATCCAGCGTGGATGAACAATAGAGGTGGAATAGAATTTATGATGAATCAATATTCATCTGAGGGAATGACTATTGAAGAAGCTAGATCTTTTGCAATAGGAGGATGTCTTGAAACATCACCAGGGTGTTGGAAAGAACTTAAGTTAAATGGTAAGAAATATAAAATACCTGGAGGAGCAGGTCAACCTACAAGTGTGGGAGTTCACTTTATAGCAAATCCTAAGGTATTAGAATTAGTACTTACTAATGGAGTTGATAATAGAACTGGAATCAAAGTATTTGAACCTCATGATAGAAAGCTTGAAACGTATGAAGAATTAGTTGATACATTCAAGATGTATTATGAAAAAGCAGTTGATGTTTTAGCTAAAACTAACAATGTACAGCATGATATATGGCGTAAGCAGAATATGTCTGTTGTAAACTCTTTCTTAAAACCAGATTGTTTATCTAAAGGACAGCATATAGGTAATATGGGATACAGATATAATGCTACATTTAATGTTGAAAGCTGTGGAACGGTAACTATGGTAAACTCATTAGCAGGAATTAAAAAGGTAGTATATGATGAGAAAAAGTTTACTCTTGAACAATTAAAAGATGCTATGTTAAATAACTTCGGATTTAGAAATGCTCTTGAAACAAGAAACTTCTCAATGATGGACCAAGAAAAAGTAGACAATAGTGGAAAATATGATGATATATATGGAGAATGCTTGATGGCTCCTAAGTATGGTAATGATAATCCTTATGCGGATAGTATTTTAAAAGAATATGAAGATTGGTTCTGTGAAATGTCAAAGACTGCGATGTCACTTTATGCAAAACCTATGTATGCTTGTCAAATATCAGTTTCAACTCATGGAGCACAAGGAGCAGCAACTCTTGCTACAGCTGATGGAAGACTTGCAGGAACAACATATTCAGATGGTTCAATGTCTGCTTATCCAGGAACTGATAAGAATGGACCATATGCTTTATTTGAGTCAGCTACAGTTTGGGATCATTCAAATTCTCAAAACTCTCAAATGAATATGAAGATTCATCCAAGTGCATTAAGAGGGAATCAAGGAACTAAGCATTTACTAGATTTAACACGCTCGTATATGAGAAAAGGAGGATTCCATATACAATACAATATAGTTGACTCTAAGGTATTAAAGGATGCACAAGAAAATCCTGATAACTACAGAGACTTAATGGTAAGGGTTGCAGGGTTTACACAATACTGGTGTGAAATAGGTAAGCCTATTCAAGATGAAGTTATTTCAAGAACAGAATATGAAGGAGTGTAGTGATTATGTTAAAACACAATGATTGTTTGAATTTTTCGCCTATGGATGCTGCGAAGGGAATTTGCAGAATAACAGGAAATATGATTAATATAGATTCTGATGTATGTGAAGTATTTGAACTATGTCCTAAGTGTAGAAATTGTTCTCATTTTAAAAACCCTGATAAAGATGAATTAGGAATGTGCACAGGTCTTGATAAAGATAATTGGACATATGGAGATTTAAATGCTATAACATGTAATGAGCATGAGTTAAAAAAATAATATAGGAAATAAGGCATATGAAAATAAATAGACTAGCATACTGACTAATTATTTATTTGAATATGTCCTAATTGGAAGGATTGATATTAAATGCTAGAGAGCAGAGTAAGTGAAAAGGAAGCAAAAAACCTAGGGTACATGGTAGTTCTTGCATCTTGGCTTGCAGTATTTTGTTTGTTTGGTTATAGAGCTACTTTTTCTGTACTTCAAGGACCTATGGCGAAAGATCTTGGCTGGAGTGCATCTAAACTAACTCTAGGTTATTCACTTATGATGAGCGTTTATGCAGTAACTGCATTCTTTAGTGGAATGATTATAGATAAATGGGGAACTAAGCCTGCTTATTTTTTAGGTGCTTTAAGCGGTTCTTTAGGATTTTTGGTAACAAGCTTTGCCAAAACATATATGTCATATTTGATTCCATATGCTGTATTTGCAGGAATAGGAACAGGTATGCTTTGGGTATCATCAACTGTATCAGTTAGAAAGTGGTATGTAGGAAAAGCATACGCAACTATGTGGGGTATAGCATTTATGGGAGCTCCTGTGGCACAGGTTGTATTAAGTCTTGGAGCTAAGCAGGTTCTTGCAACTATGGACTGGAGATTTGCTATGAGGATATTATCTCTGGTAGTATTAATAGCTTTGATAATAGCTACTTTTGTTGCTAAGAAAAATCCTCAGTATTATGGACTTGAGCCTTTTGGTATGGATACACTAAAAACCAAGAAAAATAATGTGAATGATAGAGAGTGGAGTATAAAACAAGCATTTTCTACATTCCCTATATGGGGTGCTATAATAGCATTTCTAACTAGTATGGTTGCAGAGTTTTTAGTTTGGACTCAGATTGTAAAGTATTGGATGGCAGATTGTGACTTATCTTTATCTACAGCTACTAACCTTTATGTTGCAATAGGAATAGCAGGAATACTTACAATGCCTTTAATGGGAGTTGTGGCAGATAAGATGGTTAAGAAGTTAAATCATGAAACAAAGGGCAGAAAATATATGTTAATATTCGCACCTATAATGGGGGTTATAGCTTGTATTGCTTTGATGACAGGAAAAGGAGCAGCAACTCTTAGTATAGTATCTTGTATAATATTTGCTGTGTATTGGGCGATTGAACCTGGTGGAGTTGCAGGGTATGCAGCATCTGTTTATGGAAATAAGACGTTTGGAAAGATATGGGGATTATCAACTCTTATAGTTATGGGGATAGGACCTGCACTTGGAAGCTTTATGGGAGCTTATTTGTATGATGTATCTGGAAGTTATTATAATTCACTAAAGTTTGCCATGGCATCATTCGCAATATCTGCTATAGTGGCAATGCTTCTTCCATTATCTATAGATAAGGATTAAAGTTAGACTAATATAGAAGCTATTAAGTTCTAAGACTCCAGCCTTAATGGTATGCGAGCCTTAGAATTTTTAGATTTCGGATAAAGCGAAAGTGAGGAATTTGAAATGAAAGTAACTGATAAAGGAATATTATTTGACATACAGAGCTTTTCGGTACATGATGGTCCTGGATGCAGAACTACAGTTTTTATGAATGGATGTCCTTTAAGATGTGAATGGTGTGCAAATCCTGAAAGCTGGAGTTTAAAGCCACATATAATGTTTAGCGAAACTAGCTGCAAATATCAAAAAGGATGTACTGTTTGTAAAAATGCATGCCCTCATGGGGGTCTGATATTCAATGATGTACCAACATTAAATTGGAATGTATGCAAGAATTGTAATACATTTGAATGTAGCTCAAAATGCTACTATGATGCATTTAAAGTTTGTGGGAAAGAATACAGTGTTGATGAAATAATGAAAGTACTTAATAGAGACTCACATTCATGGAGTAGTGAAGGGGGAGTTACATTTAGTGGTGGAGAGCCACTTTTACAAAGTGAATTCTTAATGAATGTATTGAAAGAATGCAAAAATAACTATTTCCACACTGCTATTGAAACTACTGCATATAAAGACGATGAAACATTTTTAAAAATCATGGAGTATATAGATTTTGCATTCATAGATATAAAGCATATAAATAGAAATATGCACAGGCAAAAGACTGGAGTATATAATGATATTATTTTAAACAATATAAAGTCTTTAAAGCAGAGTAAATGGAAGGGAAGGCTAATCCTTAGAATGCCTGTTATAAGAGATTTTAATGATACATATCAAAACATAACTGATACTATTCAATTTATGAAAGAGAATGACTTGTTTGAAATAAACATACTTTCATTTCATAGACTTGGAGAGTCTAAGTGGAGGCAACTAGGTAAAGAGTATAAATACAAAGATGAAGACGGAACAGATATTAAAAAGCTTGAAGAAATACAGGATTTGTTTTTAGAAAATCAAATAGCATGTTATGTAGGACATAATACAGCATTCTAAAATGGATAGACCTAAAGGTCTATCCATTTTGTTTTGCCATTGTATTCATTTCTTTTTTTAGCATAATACCTGTTATTATAGTTGATATACCATCTGACATAGGAAAAGTAATCCAAACTCCAAGTATTGAAGGAGTAATTATACTAGGTAAAATAATTAGTAATGGAGCGAATAATATTACCTGTCTTAAAGCAGACAATACAAGAGCAGGAATAACCTTTCCGATAGATTGATAAACAGATCCTCCAACTGATTGAATTCCTATAACTGGCATACAAATAAGTATTATTCTAAGAGCTGAAGCTGATTGATCAATTAACTTGGGGTCATTTAAGAATAAGCTCATAAGTTGTTTTGGAAATATCATACCAAAAACTACTGATGTAGTTGCAAATACGGTAGTTGCTATTATAGCATACTTTATAGATTTATTTACTCTATCCATTTGACGAGCACCGTAGTTGTAGCCAATAAGTGGTTGAACTCCTTGAACTATACCAAATAAAGGCATCATTAAAAACATCAATATTTTAAAAGCTGCACCGTAGATTGCAAAAGCATCGTTTCCGCCGTATATCTTAAGCGAGTGATTTAAAAGTATAGCTACAAAGCTACTAGCTATTTGTCTTGCAAAAGATGAAAAGCCAATTGAAAATATCTGATTTAATATATTTGTATGTGGCTTAAAATGATGAGCCTTAGGCTTCATATTTGTTTTATCACCTTTTAAATAATATATTACAAATAAAAATGAAAAGAACTGAGATAAAGATGTAGCAATAGCAGCACCTTCAATTCCCATATTAAATCCGAATATAAATATAGGGTCCAGTATAGTATTAAGTACAGCACCCACAAGCATTGTAAACATTGCAGCTTTTGCATTTCCTTCAGCCCTTATAAGGGAGTTAGTAGACATAGCAAATTGATTAAATAAACTCCCTAATAATATAATGCTTACATAATCTTTAGCATAAGGCATTATTTCTGTTGTAGCACCGAATAATAATAGTATCGGATCTATAAACATAAGGCCAATAGATACCATTAAAATACCTAAAACTATATTAGATAAAAATGCATTACCTACTACGGTTTCTGCTTTTTCATAGTCTTTCTCACCAAGGGCTCTTGAATATACAGATGATGCTCCCATACCTACCATTTGGGCTACTGCTGTTAATACCATTTGGATAGGAAATGCTACTGTAAGAGCTCCAAAAGCCAAAGGCCCTGCACCTTTGCCTATAAATATACCATCTATTATATTGTATAGAGCACTTACTAAAAGACCTATTATAGCTGGTAGGGATAATTTAAATAAAGTCTTTTTTATATCCCCTGTTTCTAGCATTTGATTACGTTCGTTCATATTTATCACTCCTTACTTTTCAAATGATTTGCAAGCTTTACGTCTCCAGAGTATTCACATGCATTTATAGTTAACTTTGTTATAGTTTTTATAAATTGTTCTATTTCATCATTCGATATATTGTCGGTTATTATATTCGTCCATTTTATAAGTGAATCGTATATCTGAGGTTGGACTTTTATAGCTTTTTCAGTAGTATACAATCTGTATGCTCTTTTATCATCTGGATCTACTTCTCTTGTGACATAGCCTTCCTCCTCTAACTTTTTAACACCTCGTGCTACATTTGCTTTATCTATTCTAAGTTTTTTTGCGATATCATCTTGAGTTATTCCTTTATGCCAATAAAGACACATTAAAATCATATATTGACCTTTACCTATTGATAATTCTTTAAATTCATCATTAAAAAATATTTGGCTGTATCTGTATAATATAGATATAGACTTGCCTATTATATGCTTATCTTTATATTTCAATTTAATCTCTCCTTTATTTAAGCAACGGAGCCCGTAGGACTCGTTAGCGCCATGAGCTATGCAATAGCGTAAAGTGTTTTTTTAGTTGTTATCGCAACTAAATATGATTCTAACATAAAATTGTTGCGAGTGCAACTAAAATTAATATTTGGCAAATTCTTAATTATTGAACACGGTCAAAAATAATATATTGAAGCATATAGTGTTGAATAAACTATTAAATCAAGTGAAACTTATCTAGAAGCTGTAGAGTTCTTATCTCCAGCCTTAAGAAGGTGGAGTCTTAGAACTCTTAGCTTTCGGATAAAATTGGAGATAAGGATATCATATATGTATGAATAATGTGATACTGTTTAGTATAATCAAGAGTTAGATATTATTCTTCAATTGGGGAAAAATGTATTGACAAAGAATTTAAAGAGGTTTAATATATAAGCATATTAGAAAATACTAATATACTTATATCTATTTATTAAAGAAGAGGAGGAAATTATGGATTTAGAAAATATAGAAGTTAAGATATTTAAAGCATTAGCACATCCTATAAGGTTAAAAATAATAAAGAAACTAAGTGATAAAAAATTATGTGTATGCGAATTAAATAAAGATGTGGAATTTAGTCAATCAAATTTATCCCAGCATTTAAAAATATTAAAAGACGCAGGACTTTTAAATGCACAAAAAAATGGATTATGGATGCACTATAGTATTAAAAACACTCAGATACTTAAAAGTATAGAAATTATAGAACAAATGGTAGTTAATAATATAAAAGATATAAATGAAAAGTTAGGGGGAAATTAACATGTTAGAATGGTTTAATGGTATTCTTCAATTTAAATGGCTTTATAACTTAGTAATATTGCTTGTTGAAAATGTATTTGGATTTCCTATGGCATCAAAGTTAGGATCAAGTGTTCACTTTTTTATCTATGACACTATAAAGATAATAATACTTCTAGGAATAATGATATTTGCAATATCATATATTAGAAGTTATTTTCCACCAGAAAAAACAAAGAAAAAACTAGAAAAATTCGATGGAATTAAAGGAAACATTATGGCTTCGCTTCTTGGAATTGTAACTCCATTTTGTTCTTGTTCATCTGTTCCGCTTTTTATAGGATTTGTTGAAGCTGGAATACCGCTTGGAGTAACATTTTCATTTTTAATTACTTCCCCTATTGTAAATGAGGCAGCTTTTGCAATACTACTAGCTTCATTTGGGTGGAAGATAGCTGTAACTTATGTTGTAACAGGAGTAGTTGTTGGGGTTGTTGGAGGCGTATTAATTGGAAGTCTTAAGTTAGAAAAAGAAATAGAGGGATATGTATATGAAATAAAAATGGGAGAATCTGAAATCGAAGAATTAACAAGAAAACAAAGAATAGATTTTGCTATTCAAAATGTAAAAGATATAGTAAAAAGGATATGGATATACTTAATTATAGGTATTGGAATTGGAGCATTAATACATGGATGGGCACCAGCGCCACTTCTTGCAAAATATGCAGGACCTAAAAACCCATTAGCAGTAATTGTTGCAGTTGTTCTTGCAATACCGCTTTATTCTAATGCACTTGGAACAATACCTATTGCAGAAGCTTTAATTATTAAGGGCGTAGGAATAGGAACAGCGCTCTCTTTTATGATGGCAACAACAGCTTTATCACTTCCAGAGATGATTTTATTAAGAAAAGTAATAAAACCAAAGCTTATAGCTATATTTGTAGCAATTACAGGCGTTGCAATTATTTTAGTAGGTTATATGTTTAATGCTATAGCACATTTACTTATGTAAAATATTCTTTAATCAGCTTAGTATTTTTATTTATATAAAGTAAGAATAAATTAAAGGAGGAGATTTTATGATTATTAAAATTTTAGGTGGAGGATGTAAAAACTGTAAGGTATTATACGAGAATACACAAAAGGCGTTAGAAGAACTAGGCATGGAAGCTACTATTGAAAAGGTTGAAGATTTTAAAGAAATAATGAAATATGGAGTTATGAAGACACCAGCACTTGTTGTAGATGAAAAGGTAAAAATATCAGGAAGAGTTGTAAAGCCTGAAGAAATTAAAAAAGTTATTAAATAATAAAATATAAAAAAGGTAGATATATAGGATACTTCAACTAAATTATTGGTTTTATAGAATACGAATAAAAAGAGGAGGGTTAACTTGAATTACTTGTTATATATAATTACTCTTATATTGTTAATGATATCGTATATAAGAGATAAAAAGAAAACGAAAATGGCACTAAAAAAAGCATGGAAGTCTTTTGAAAAAATATTACCTGAATTTTTATCTATTATTATTATGGTTGGAATTCTCCTTGCTTGTATAAATCCAGATGTAATAGCTAATTTAATAGGAAATAAATCAGGATGGTTTGGAGTAATTGTATCAGGCTTAGTAGGATCTATTACATTAATTCCAGGTTTCGTTGCATTTCCAACAGCTGCTATGATTTTAAAAAATGGAGCTGGATATATGCAAATAGGGGCTTTTATATCTACACTAATGATGGTTGGAATAGTTACTGTACCTGTTGAAATAAATTATTTTGGTAAAAAAATAACCCTATTAAGAAATATATTAGCCTTTATATTTTCTTTTTTAGTGGCATATATAATTGGTAAGGTGGTTGGTTAAAATGAAAATATTGAAAAAATATAAATTATTTTTAGGAGCGATTGTAATTATATTAATGTTGTATATTTTTAATAAAGAGTTAGGGTTAAAAGCAACAAGTATATCTATTTATAGTTTTAAAGAAATGTTATTTGTAATACCACCTATATTTATTCTTTTAGGGCTTTTAGATATATGGGTTCCTAGAGAAATAATGACAAAATATATGGGAGAAAATTCAGGAATAAAAGGAGTAGTTCTTTCGATGATATTAGGTTCAGCAGCAGCGGGACCTTTATATGGAGCATTTCCAATAGCGGCTGTATTTATGAAAAAAGGGGTAAAATTCACTAATATATTGATATTTATAGGAGCTTGGTCAACCACTAAGATACCTATGTTTTTATTTGAAATATCTTCACTTGGAGCTAAATTTGCAGTTACTAGACTTTTAATTAATATACCAGGGATTATAATTATAGCTCATAGTTTACTTCTTTTTATTTCAGAGGAAGAAATAAGAGAAATTTATAAAAAATCAGAATTAATTTAAGGAAGGTAAATCGGTGTTATTCCATCTCATTTAGCTAAAGGGCTTGAATTTGACACTGTATTTATTGTAAATATACAAGAAAATTACATGGATACAGATTTAGACATAAAACTCTTATATGTAGCTATGACAAGGTCTTTGCATGAACTTCATATATACCAAATCAAAAATAAAACATCTTTATTAAATAATATAGATGATACTTTTTTTAACATATAAAAAATTAGAAAAAACTCGATTTTGAAAAGAAATTCATCAAAATCGAGTTTTTTTATTTTACAATCAAAACAGGACATTTAGCTCTTTTTGCTACTTTATGACTAACACTTCCTAATACCATTTCTTGAAATGTATTAAGACCTCTACTACCTATAATAACCAACTCAAAGTTCCCTTTATTTGCATAATCTACAATTGTGGGGCCTGGTTCTCCATGTAATATATTTGTTTGATAAGATACTTTACTTGATTTTAACTTTTCTTCAATAAATAAAAGTTTTTTACGTCTTGACAATTTTAATTCTTCTTTTCCTTGAGTATGAATAACTTCACTTTTTGATTTTTCAAAATCAACTACAAAAACAACTTCGATAGTACAGTTATTTGATAATGAAGCTATTTTTATTGCTTCTTCTGTTGATCTAAGTGAGTGCTGAGATCCATCTACAGCTAGTAATATAGTATTATACATTTGACCATCCCCTAACGATATGTTAATGTGCTGATAATTTTGCATTCGCATTATTATATACAGCTAGTTTATCTACTAGTTTTGTACTAGAAGAATTCAAACCTGAAATAGTGACTTTATTATTATTTTCGTAATATTTAAGTACTACTTTATCAATAGCTCCAACAGCTGAATCATCCCAAACATGTGTATTAGAGAAATCAATAATAATATTTTCATTTTTCACAGTAAAATCAAATGATTCGACAAATCCTTGAACAGACGCAAAGAAGAGTTCTCCTTTTATATCGAATATAATACTTTGGTTTTCTTTTCGCTCAGTTACTTTGATTTTTGAGATTTTAGCAACAAAGAATAAGGCACTCAATATAACACCTGCAATAACACCTTTTGATAAATCATGTGTTGTAACTACGATAATAACTGTTGCTAACATAACAACAGAATCACTTTTAGGTGCTTTTCTTAAATAAGAGAACGAAGACCAGTCAAACGTACCTATAGATACCATAATCATAATTCCTACAAGAACAGACATTGGTATTTTTACAACTAAATCACCTAATACAATGATTAGAAACATTAAAAATATTCCTGCTACTAAAGTAGATAATCTTCCTCGTCCACCTGATTTTATGTTAATAACAGACTGTCCAATCATTGCACATCCTGCCATACCACCAAAGAAACCTGTAATAATATTTGCAATTCCTTGTCCTTTGGATTCTTTATTTTTATCACTCTCAGTATCAGTCATATCATCTACAATTGATGATGTTAATAATGATTCTAATAAACCAACAATAGCTAAAGCCATAGAATATGGGAAAATTATTTTTAGTGTTTCAAGAGAAAATGGAATATCTGGAACAAAAAACACAGGCAATGATCTTGTGATAGATCCTAAATCTCCAACTGTTCTCAAATCTAAATTTACAAAAATAGAGACAGCAGTTAATGAAATAATAGCTATCAATGGGGCTGGAATAGATTTTATAAATTTAGGTAATATATATACAATTAATAATGTGATTGCTACAAAAATATACGTTATATTAGAAATTCCAATAAAATGTGGTATCTGAGCCATGAAAATTAAAATTGCTAATGCATTTACAAAACCAATCATTACAGCTCGTGGAATAAATTTAACTACTTTCGCTATTTTTAACATACCTAAAACTATTTGTATAACACCTGTTAATATTGTTGCTGCTAATAAATAATTTAATCCATGTTGTTTTACTAAAGGAACCATTAATAATGCCATAGCAGCAGTTGCAGCTGAAATCATTCCAGGTCTACCACCTACAAATGCAATGATAACTGAAATACAAAAAGAAGCATATAACCCAACCATTGGGTCTACTCCTGCAATAATGGAGAATGCAATTGCCTCCGGAATTAGAGCTAGTGCTACAACAATTCCAGCAAGAATATCTGCTCTAACATTTGAAAACCATTCTGTCTTTAATTTTTTAATCAATTTTTTATACACCTCATATCTATTATTTTTTATTTTAATACTCTAATAAAAGCAATTTTACTATACAATAAAATAGTTTAACACATATCGTTCCAAAAAGGAACTGTTTTGAAACTTTTTTATGAATAAAAATATGGTATAATATAAAGAAAGAGCTTGAATAATAGGAGTGTATGTATGCTGATTGGATATATGAGACCGTATGAAGAAGATTTGAAATGCCAAAATCAATTAAATAAATTAAAAAAAGTAAATTGCGAAACAATTATCTCAGAGGAACATTCATCATCCCAAAAAAGAACCCAGCTAAAAAATGTACTAGGTATAATAAAAAAAAATGATAAACTAGTTGTTACAAAGCTTTTTGTATTAGCTGATTCCACACACCATTTAGTAGACCTATTAGAGATAATTGATAAAAAAGGTGCTTATGTGCAATCTATTGCTGAGAATATTGATACAAGCAGTTCGTCTAGATATAATTTTATAGATATAGTAAAACATCTAGTTGAATTTCAAAGTGATGTTATAAGCCAAAAAACAAAAAAAGGATTACATGAAGCAAAACAAAAGGGAATTAATACAGGACGACCAAGAAAATCTGACGAAAATGTAAAACGAGCTATTCAAATGTATGAAAGTAAGAAGTATACTCTTGCTGAAATAAAAAATGAAACTGGTATTAGTAAATCTACATTATATAGATATTTAGGAAATTAAGTATTATTTATTGCCTGATTTTTATAACAAATAAGGAACCTATATTTTTTTAAGTATAGGTTCCTTATTTGTTATAAATTATGTATATTTTCAAAATATTATTGACACATTATAGAGTATACGCATATACTATACATAGATACATTTAAATATATCTATATAACATTAAAGGAGGGAATAAATTGGAACAAAAGATGGATGAAATGGTAGAGATATTTAAAGCACTATCAGATAAAAATAGACTTCTTATTTTAGATATGCTTTCATGTGGAGAATTATGTGCTTGTGATATTATGGAAGGATTAAATTTAACCCAACCGACTATTTCACATCACATGAAAATTTTACAAAGGGCAAACTTGATAAAGGCAATAAAAGAAGGTAAATGGATGAGATATTCTTTGAATATAGAAACAATAAAAGAATCAACTGAATTTATAAATATACTAACGTCTTTTAAAGAAGAGTGTATTTGCAAAAATGTAAAATCAAGCTGTGATGAATAAAGTTTAATTTAAATTTTAATAAGGAGGGATTATTGTAATGGGAGAAAAAGAAATTAAAAAAAGTGGAGGACTAGACTTTTTTGGTAAGTATCTTACAGTATGGGTAGCTTTATGCATAATAATAGGTGTAGCTATAGGTCAGATTTTTCCGGCTTTTCCTAATACGTTAAGTAAATTTGAATATGCAAAAGTATCTATTCCTGTAGCAATACTTATATGGCTTATGATTTATCCTATGATGCTTAAAATTGATTTTTCAAGTATTGTAAATGCTACAAAAAAGCCAAAAGGGCTTACAATAACTTGTGTTACAAACTGGTTGATAAAACCATTTACAATGTATTTAATAGCGGGCTTTTTCTTGAAAGTAGTTTTTAAGAATTTAATTCCAGCAAATTTAGCATCTGATTATTTAGCAGGAGCAGTACTTTTAGGAGCAGCACCATGTACTGCAATGGTATTTGTTTGGAGTCATCTAACAGATGGAGACCCTGCTTATACATTAGTACAGGTTGCAGTAAATGATTTGATTTTATTATTTGCGTTTACTCCTATTGTTGCATTTTTACTTGGAGTAAGTGATGTAGTTGTACCGTACGACACATTGTTTTTATCAGTAGTATTATTTGTTGTAATTCCTTTATTAGGAGGATATTTATCTAGAAAATATATTATAAAAAGTAAAGGAATAGAGTATTTTGAAAATATATTTCTTAAAAAGTTTGACAATATAACAATAATAGGTCTGTTACTTACTTTGATTATAATATTTTCTTTCCAAGGAGAGGTAATACTTAACAATCCAATGCATATTGCATTAATAGCAGTACCTTTAATTATTCAAACGATTTTTATATTCTTTATTGCATACTTGGCGGCGAAAGTATGGAAGCTTCCGCACAATATAGCAGCTCCAGGAGGAATGATAGGAGCAAGTAACTTTTTTGAATTAGCAGTAGCCGTTGCTATATCTTTATTTGGACTAAAATCAGGAGCAGCACTTGCAACTGTTGTTGGAGTATTGGTTGAGGTTCCTCTAATGCTTGTTCTTGTTAAAATAGCAAATAATACAAGACATTGGTTCGAAGAAAGTAAATAAAAACAAGAGAGAGTATATTATATGAAGATATCGACTTGTTCGTAAAGGAGGTAAACAAATGAAAATTATTGTTGTTGGATCTGTTGCAGCTGGAACTTCTGCTGCAGCAAAAGCAAAAAGAAATACAGAAGATGTACAAATTACTATATACGATAAAGATAGTGATATTTCTTATTCAGGATGTGGTATTCCTTATTATGTTGGTACAGATATTGAAAAAAGGGAAGAACTTACACCAAGAAATGCTTCATGGTTTAAAAAACGCTATGATTTTGATATTTATACTAGGCATGAAGTTTTAAGCATTGATGCAAAGAAAAAAGAAGCATTAGTTAAAAATTTAAATACACAAGAAGAATTTATTGATTCATATGATAAGCTAGTTATTGCTACAGGAGCTTCTCCTATTGTACCTCCTATAGATGGTATAAATAAAAAAAATGTATTTTCAGTTAGAAACGTAGAAAGTGCAGATTATATAAGAAAGTATATTTTAGAAAACAAGCCTAAAAAAGCTGTAGTAGTAGGTGGCGGATTTATTGGATTAGAAATGGTTGAAAACTTATCAAATAGAGGAATTGAGGTAACTCTTATAGATAGAGAAAATCAAATAATGCCTTCTATGGATAAGGATGTAACAATAAATGTAGAAAAATATTTAAAGGAAAAAAATATTTCTTTATTATTTAAAGAAAAAGTAATTAATTTTATAGGAGAAGAAAAGATAAATACTGTTGTAACTGATTCAGGAAAAGAGATTGAAGCAGACTTAGTAATTATGGCAGTAGGAGTAAAACCAAATGTTAATTTAGCTAAAAGAGCTGGAATTACTTTAGGAGAAACTGGAGCTATTAAAGTAAATGAAAAAATGCAAACTAACATTGAAGATATTTATGCGGCAGGAGATTGTGTTGAAAGTTTATCCCTTATTACAAAACAGCCTATATATCATCCTTTAGGTTCTACAGCTAATAAAATGGGAAGAATTGTTGGAGATCAAATTACAGGAGGATCTTTAACTTTTAGAGGTATTTTAGGCACAGGTATTTTTAAAGTATTTGATTTAGCAATTGCACAAACAGGATTATCAGAAAAAGAAGCTGTTAGATTAGGATATGATATAGAAATTATTCATAATATTAAACCAAATCAACCAACTTATTATCCGGGAAGCAGTGAAATGGTTATTAAAGCTATTGCAGATCGTAAAAATGGGAAAATATTAGGTGCTCAAATAGTAGGTAAAAAAGGAGTAGATAAAAGAATTGATGTTTTTGTAACAGCTATTACATTTGGAGCAAAAGCTGAGGATTTATTTCATTTAGATTTAGCTTATGCACCTCCTTTTTCAACTACTAAAGATCCTGTTATGTATACTGGAATGGCTTTAGATAATGCAATAAGTAAAAATAGAAAATTAATAACACCTAAAGAATTAATAAAAAGGTTAGAAAATAGAGAAGATATTGTAATTATTGATGCAAGAGCAAAAAAACAATATGATGAAGCCCATGTAGATGGTGCAATTAGTATACCTTTAGGTGAACTTCGTGAAAAGGCAAAAGAATTAGATTTTAATAAACCAATAGTTACTTATTGCAATAAAGGAGTAACAGGAAATGCAGCACAAAATGTGCTTTTGAACATGGGATTTAAAGAAGTATATAATTTATCGGGTGGACATAAAAACTATAAAGTTTTTATGAATATATAAAAAGAAAAGGGGTTTTATTTATGAAAAAAATAATTATATTTGATCCAGCAATGTGTTGTTCAACAGGGGTTTGTGGACCTTCAGTAGACCCAGAGTTATTAAGATTATCAACTGTTATCAATAATCTAAAAAATAAAGAAATAGTAGTTGAAAGATATAATTTATCAAGTGAGCCACAAGCTTTTGTAGATAATAAGATAATAAATCAATTATTAAATAGTGAAGGCACAGATGTTTTACCAGTAACAATTGTAAATGATGAAGTAGTTAAAACTAAAGAATATCTTACAAATGAAGAATTTTGCAAAATACTAGATATTACAAGTGATTCACTAAAATCTTCAAAGTCTAAAGGCTGTGGTTGTGATGGTGGATGCTGCTAAGTGAAGGGAGGGTTTTATTAAATGATTAATTTTAATCCTAATGAACTAAATATAACAAAGTATTTATTTTTTACTGGAAAAGGTGGAGTTGGTAAGACATCGACAGCTTGTGCAACTGCTATAACATTAGCTGACCAAGGCAAAAAGGTTATGCTTATAAGTACAGATCCAGCTTCAAACTTGCAGGATGTATTCAATACTGAATTAAATAATAAGGGTGTTCAGATAAAAGAAGTTCCAAATTTAGTAGTAGCTAATTTTGATCCAGAGGAAGCTGCTAATGAATATAAAGAAAGTGTTGTAGCTCCATACCGTGGAAAGCTACCTGATGTAGCAATACAAAATATGGAAGAACAACTTTCAGGCTCATGTACAGTTGAGATAGCAGCATTCAATGAATTTTCAAATTTTATAACAGATGAAAAAGCGAAAGAAGAATTTGACCATATTATATTTGATACAGCACCAACAGGTCATACTCTTAGAATGCTACAACTTCCATCGGCTTGGAGTGATTTTATCAGTGACAATAAGCATGGAGCATCATGCTTAGGTCAATTAGCAGGACTTGAAAGTAAGAAAGAAGTTTATAAAAATGCAGTAAAGACTTTAGCAAACAAAAACTTAACTACTTTGATACTAGTTTCTCGTCCAGAAGTATCTCCTTTAAAGGAAGCTGAAAGGGCATCAAAGGAACTTTTAGAGTTGGGAATAAAAAATCAAGTTCTTATAATAAATGGTGTACTTAAGAGTTATGATGATGATTTATCTACTAATATTTTTAATAAACAACAAAATGCATTACAAAATATTTCAAACTATTTAAGTGATTTACAAACATTTGAAATACCACTTAGACCATATAATGTTACTGGTATCGAAAATATAAGAGCCTTTTTAAAAGAAGATAATGTTAAGTATAGTAATGAAACTCTAAAAATAGATAAAATACCTCAGTTAAAAGATGTTGTTGAAAATCTCTATAATTCTGATAAAAAAGTTATTTTTACAATGGGAAAAGGTGGCGTTGGTAAAACAACTATAGCAGCTACTATTGCACTTGGTCTTGCAAAAAAAGGGAAAAAAGTTCACCTTACAACTACTGATCCAGCGGCTCATTTAAAATTTGTGCTTGATGAAAACTATGGAATTACATTAAGTCATATTGATGAGAAAAAGGAACTTGAAAGGTATAAAGAAGAAGTATTAAGCAAAGCAAGAGAAACTATGGGTGAAGAAGACCTTGCATATATAGAAGAAGATTTAAGATCTCCTTGTACTCAAGAAATTGCTGTATTTAGAGCTTTTGCTCAGATAGTTGAAAAAAGTGAAAATGAAGTTGTTGTAATAGATACAGCACCAACTGGACATACACTTTTACTTTTAGATTCAACACAAAGTTATCATAAAGAAATTGAGCGTTCACAGGGAGATATTCCTGAATCAGTTAAAAAACTTTTACCAAGGTTGAGAAATGAGAAAGAAACAGAGGTTGTAATAGTAGCTTTAGCTGAAGCTACACCAGTATATGAAGCTATGAGGCTACAAGATGACTTAAATCGTGCAGGAATAAATAGTAAGTGGTGGATAATTAATTCAAGTTTATTTGCTACAAATACAACTAATAAAATTCTCAAAGCAAAAGCAAGTAATGAAATAGTCTGGATAAATAAAGTTAATGAAATTTCAAAAGGTAATTTTGCAGTTATTAAATGGAATAACGAAGAAATTAAGGGTGAAAAGTTACTAGATTTATTAATTTAAATCAAAAAAATCCTCTTTTTGGTAATAATCAATATTGAGATTAAATACCAAAAAGGGGAGTTTTTTTATTCGCATCCCTCTTTTGAGGCAGGAAATTTTACTTCCTTTAAATATAGTTAAAGTTTAATATAGAAATTAAAAAAATAAATGACATTAAAATGTTAGCGAATGATTTAAATGTTTTTTTATAAAACTCGGATTACAGCGTTTGAATATACGTTAAGAAAATTCGTTGTCTGACCGTTAGGGAGTTTAGAATTTTTAGGATATTCAATAAGATGTAATTCTTAGTTATATTAAAAATATTTAACACATGAGCGGTATTTTGATGCCATTTATTTTGGGCTTAACTTTATAGAATTTTAATTAATATTAAGAAGTATATTAATTAAAAGCACTAATACGTTCTTTTGTTACTTTTAACATACCATTTTGAGCACTTTCAAAATTTTGATCAGGTATATCTAAAACATTCATATTTTCATCCATCCAAAGAACCATTTTTTCATTTTCAAAAACATGGTTTGAAAAAGGAGCTTTATAGAATATTAATTTTCCATTCTTGAAGTAAGCAGAAGATAAGCCATCCATTTTACCCATATCATCTGCTTCTGTAGCTGTTAATTTCATTGGATTTCCATCCTTACTCCAAAGAGAAAGTGTTTGTTCTTCCCAACCTTCTTTT
This sequence comes from Tepidibacter mesophilus, assembly GCF_002724055.1. GTDB lineage: Bacteria > Bacillota > Clostridia > Peptostreptococcales > Peptostreptococcaceae > Tepidibacter_A > Tepidibacter_A mesophilus. The sequence goes on from NZ_BDQY01000003.1 coordinate 113,730, forward strand.
ATAGCAGGTAACTTAACTTCTTTTTTCTCGTATGTATCTAAATTTTTATCAATAAGTTTTACTTGATCCATTACTGTTTCATTTATATCTTTAGATTCATTTTTATTTACTGATTCATTATCAGTTGATTCACTTGTTGAAGTTGTAGGTTCTTGAGAATCTTTTGTTTCTTCTACATTTGAACATCCCACACTTAAGATTAGACCTAAACTTAAAATTCCACATAATAATAGCTTCTTCATGATACTACCTCCTGTATTCTTTGACTAATATTTTTAATATATTAATTATACTTTTTTTTATATTGCATATAGTTACAAAAAGGTTACAAAAAAATTTAAAATTATGATTTAAGGATAAGAAATTTGTTAGAATATAAATAGTTAGTATATAATGAAAATACTAGATTTAATTCAAAGGAGTAGATATATGATTGATATACAAAAGAATATATTAAAAAAATATTTTGGATATGATAGATTTAGAAAAGGACAAGAAGAAGTTATAAACAGTATACTTGAAAGAAATGATACTATAGCTATAATGCCTACGGGTGCTGGTAAATCTCTTTGCTATCAGGTTCCTGCAATGGCACTTCAAGGAATAACAGTAGTCATATCTCCACTAATATCTCTTATGAAAGATCAAGTGGATACACTTAATGAGATAGGAATAAAATCAACATATATAAATAGTACATTAACAAATTTTGAGATAACAGAACGATTATTTGATGCAAAAGATGAAGAATATAAACTTGTATATGTTGCACCAGAGAGACTTAATTCAAATGAGTTTCTAAATTTTTTAAATGAGGCAAAAGTATCTTTAATAGCAATAGACGAGGCTCACTGTGTATCACAATGGGGACATGATTTTAGGCCTAGTTATACTAGGATTAGCCAAACTATAGACAACTTAAATAAAAGACCTATAGTGTGTGCTTTTACTGCAACAGCTACAAATGAAGTTAAAAATGATATAAAAAGCTTGTTGAAACTTAGAGAACCAAATGAGTATATAAGCGGATTTGATAGAGAAAATCTTACCTTTTCTGTTGTAAGAGGAGAAAATACCAAAAAATTTATATCAGATTTTGTAGAGAATAACAAAGAACAAACAGGAATAGTATATACATCTACAAGAAAAGAAGCGGATTCTATATATGAATTATTGCTTGATAAAGGTCATAAAGCGGGGATATATCATGCTGGTCTTACAGATGAACAAAGATCTAAGATGCAGGAGGATTTTTCGTACGATAATATAAATGTTATTGTAGCAACTAATGCATTTGGTATGGGAATAGATAAATCAAATGTTAGATATGTAATACATAATAATATGCCTAAAAATATGGAAAGTTATTATCAAGAGGCTGGACGTGCAGGACGTGACGGAGAGAAAAGTGAGTGTATACTGTTATTCAATCCAAGAGATATTCAAACACAGAAATTTTTTATAGAAGAAACTATATATAATATAGATAGAAAAGAATACGAGTATAAAAGGCTACAGGATATGATAGATTACTGTCATACATCAAACTGTCTAAGAAAATCTATACTAGAGTATTTCGGGGAAGAAAATGTAGTAGATAAATGCAATAACTGTAGTGTATGTAATGATAATGAAGAAAAAGAAGATATAACTGTACTTGCTCAAAAGATAATTTCTTGTGTTTATAGAATGAAGGAAAAGTATGGATCTATACTTATAGCTGAAGTTTTAAGAGGATCTAAAAATCAAAAAGTATTAAAATTTGGATTAGATAAATTGAGCACTTATGCAATAATTAAGGAATATACAGTAAAGGAAATACAAGAGATAATAAATAAGTTAATAGCAGATGATTATCTTGTACTGTCACAAGGTCAATATCCTGTTGTTAAAATGAACGAAAGATCTATAGATGTGTTAAAAGGTAAGGAACAGGTATTTATGAAAATAAATAAGAAGGTAAAGAAAATAGCCAACACTGGAAACGAGCTATTTGATATTTTAAGAGATCTTAGAAAGGAAATATCTACAAAAGAGAACATACCTCCGTATATAGTATTTTCAGATGCATCACTTAAAGAGATGAGTACGTATATGCCTGAAGGTGAAGATGAGTTCTTGACTATAAAAGGAGTTGGACAATCAAAGCTTGAAAAGTACGGTGATATATTTATGAAAAAAATAGATGAATATAGAAAAAGTAAAAATATAGAGAATAAAGAAATAAAGCAGGAAAAAGAAAGTAAAAAAGAAAAAATAAAAAGTCATGTAATAACACTAAATATGTACAATGAAAACGATAATATAGAAGAAATAGCTAAAAATAGAGATATAACAGAGGGGACTGTGAAAGAACATCTATTTAGATGTGCAATAGAAGGTATGGAAGTAGATTTAGATAAATTACTTCCTGATGAATACGAAAAACAAATAGAAGAGGTTGTAAATAAGGTTGGGTATAACGCTTTAAAGACTATAAAAGAAAACCTGCCAGATGAAATAAGTTACTTTCATATAAAAGTGTTTTTGCATAAAGTTAAAGGTTAATATTGGAAAAATATATTTAATATGGTATTATTATAAGGCTTTAAATCAAAGGGGGAATAGATATGAAAAATGATAAAAGTGTTATAGATACCAATATTAACATACAAGATGAAATAGATTCAGAGATTAAATTCAAAGATAAATTAAAAATTATAATAGCATCTATTTTACTAGGAATTCTATTTAGATATTTTTATAATGGAGACAGTATAGGAATATCTGAGATGATATTTGTATCTTTATTCACTTTAGCTTGTGTATACTCAGTTAAAGATAATATTAATTTAAAAAGTAAATTTAGTAATTTTATTCTGCTGTTTATATTTATAATGTGTTTGAACTTTTGCATATATAATAATAATTTAATCAAATTATTCAATTTCTTCTTAATACCTATAGCTATAAGCGCTTATATTATAACAATAAGATATCCAAATATAGATTATATGAGTTTAAAGGTTATAACACAGATTAGAAAAAGATTATTAAACTTTCCATTCAATAACATGAAAAAGATATTTTACTTTTCAAAGCAAGCTGTAAATTTTAATAAAACAAGAACTAATCACGATAATATAAAAAACATACTGATTGGAGTTGTAATATCAATACCACTTTTAGTGATCATAATAACTCTTTTGGCATCGGCGGATATGATGTTTGACTATTATATAAGAAATATAAAAGATTTATATGAGTTTGTAGTTGCAAAAATCAATTTGGCAGATATAGTTTGGGATATAGCAATGGTAATATTTTTTTCTATGTATTTTTTTGGATACATGTGGAGTCTTAAATATGAATGTGAAGAAGATAAAATTAAAGAGTATTATAAATGGTTAAATCCTGTAACTATTTTGACAATATTATTTTTACTATGTTGTATATATTTGTTGTTCTCAATAATACAATCATCATATCTATACGGAGGAAATAAGCATGTTCTTCCTAGCGGATTTTCTTATTCGAGATATGCAAGACAAGGTTTTTTTGAACTTTTAACAGTTGCTTTAATAAATTTTTCAATACTTATATTCAGTATGAAAAATGTAAAAATAACATCTGATAAAATAAATAAAATTTTAAAAATATTTTATACTATGATTTTGGTGTTTACAGGAAACATGTTATTCTCAGCAAATTATAAATTAACGATATACGAGCAAGCACTTGGATTTACAAGACTTAGAGTTTATGTTCATATATTTTTATTCGTATTATCTATAATTTTAGTATATGGATTAATAAATATATGGAAGAAAGAATTTGATATTTTTAAATTCTCGTTAATATCTATAATGACTATTTATATGATAGTTAACTGTATAAATATAGATAAGATGATAGTAAACATGAACATACAAAGGTACAATAAAACAGGTAAATTAGACAAAGAATATATACGAAGTCTTTCATATGATGCTATAGATGTTATAAAAGACAATCAATATAAATTAGATGAAAAAATCCTTAAACAAGAAATAAAAGAAGAAAAAGAATATCTAAGAGAATCTTATGATCGTTGGTATGAGTACAATTATTATAAATCTAAGTTCTTAGATTAATATAAATATGGATTTAAGCTATAATGACTTGTATTAAAATAATTTAGCACATAATTAAACTAGTTTAATTAAAGTCTGAATAATGAATGAAAATATCAATCTATAAATTGATAGGTTTTGTTTCAAGCGTATATAGTGTCCTCTTTGAAAATTAACAAATAGACATGTAATTGTATTTACATGAAGTAAAGCTACTGTAATATAAATTTATATTACAGTAGCTTTTTTTATATTCTAAAAGCATAAGAGAAAAGAAATCTTAGTCAAGAAGAAAGGGAACAAAAAAATAATTAAATTATGCATAAAAAGGTTTACATTTTTAAAATAAAAGCGTCTTTATTAAGTGTAAGATAAAATGAACTGGCCAGAACGTTAAATCCTGCAAATAAATTAAAAAGGAGAAAATTAAAAATGGAAAAAAATTTAGAACAAACAGTAAAAGAAAAAGAAATATTAAGTGACGAGGTAGAAGTTAACAGTGGATTACCGGTATATGGTAACTGGTGTGGTCCGGGACATGGTGGTGGAACTCCTATAGATAAAGTTGATGAAGCGTGTATGGTTCATGATAAGTGTTATGGAAAAGAAGGGTATTTCAATTGTGACTGTGATAAAGCTCTAACAACGGAGATAAGAAGACTTATAAAAAATGGTGATGTTCAGTCACTGAAAGCTAAAGCTGTAGTTACGGCTATGTTAGCATGGTTCGAAAATGTTCCATGTAGATCTTAATTTGACATAAAATTTGAAAACTGTAAATTCGGAAAAAATATATTTTCGAATTTGCAGTTTTTTAATAAAGGATAACTATTATTATAAGGAGATGTAGAGTATGAAGTCTATATATTTAGATACAGGAGCTACTACGCATTTAAAGAAAGAAATATTAAATGAAATGATGCCTTATCTGACTTATAACTATGGAAATGCTTCTAGTATTTACACTTTAGGTAAAAAATCAAAAATGGCTATTGAAGATTCACGTATCAAGATAGCTGAAGCATTAAATTGTGAAAAAAGTGAAATTTACTTTACTTCTGGAGCAACAGAATCTAACAACTGGGCATTAAAAGGAATAGCACTTGCTAATAAAACAAGAGGTACTCATATAATTACTACTAAAATTGAACATCCTTCTGTACTTAAAACTTGTGAATTTTTAGAAAAGCAAGGGTTTGAAATTACATATCTACCAGTAGATGAGTATGGATTGATATCTTTGGATCAACTACAAGATGCTATTACTGATAAAACAATTCTTATATCTGTTATGTTTGCTAATAATGAAATAGGGACAATACAACCTATAGAGGAAATAGGTGAAATATGTAATAAAAATAATATATATTTTCATACAGATGCAGTTCAAGCACTAGGAAAAGTACCTATTTATGTTAAAAAATACAATATAGATCTATTATCTTTATCAGGACATAAAATTTATGCACCTAAAGGAACTGGAATTTTGTATATAAAAAATGGAATCAATATAGAAAATTTAATTCATGGAGGATCTCAAGAAAATGGAATGAGACCTGGAACTGAAAGTGTGGCCAATTGTGTAGGAATTGGAAAAGCAATAAGTTTAATAACTAAAGATATTGAAAGTAGAAATAAAAAAATTAGAATACTTAGAGATAAATTGATAAATAAAATTCATAAAAATATAGGATGTGCTAAATTAAATGGTCATCCTACACAAAGACTTTCTAATAATATAAATTTTTCCCTTAGAGATGTAAATGGTACTATGTTGACACTGATTTTAGATGTGTTAGGAATTTGTGTTTCAAGTGGGTCTGCATGTAGTTGTAAATCTAAAAAGCCATCTCATGTATTACTGGCACTTGGATTATCTGAAACACTAGCAACTGAATCTATAAGAATAACATTAAGTGAAGAAATTACAGATAGTCAAATTGACTATATTTTCAATCAGTTGTCTAAGGTAATAGATGAAATAAGAATAAATACTTTGTAAAAAAGGAGGGGTAAAATGATTGTATGATGTTAAGTTGCTTTCTTTTAGAAAACATAATAATTTCAATATCACGAAAAATATCCCTGGTGGAGTAGAACTCATTAAAGCCCCTACACTTTGGAAACAGGGATTTAGAGGAGATGGAATTACAATAGCAGTACTAGATACAGGTTGTGATTATAATCATCCTAATCTAAAAAATAATATAATAGGAGGTTATAATTTCACAGGTGATTATAATAAAGATGTTAATAATTTTTATGATGAAAATGGACATGGAACACATGTTGCGGGAACAATAGCAGCAAGTGATAATAGATTAGGAATTATAGGAGTGGCACCCAACGCAAAGTTACTAATTTTAAAGGCGTTATCAAATTCAGGTCGTGGAAACTATAAAGATATAGTTGAAGCTATTGAATATGCTATAAATTGGACAGGACCAAACAAAGAAAAAGTTAGAGTTATATCAATGTCGTTAGGACTTAACAGAGATGTAAAAGACTTTTATCAAGTTATAAAAAAAGCAGTGAAAAATAATATATTATTAATTTGTTCATCCGGAAATATGGGAGATGGAAAAGGTCAAACAGATGAACTTCAATATCCGGCAATTTATCCAGAAGTACTACAAATTGGAGCTATTGATATGAATAAAAAAATAGCATTCTTTTCTAACACAAATAGCGAATTAGATATAGTTGCACCAGGAGTAAATATAATTTCAACTTTTCCAAAAGGTAATTATATGTCTCTTTCAGGGACTTCAATGGCAGCACCACATGTAGCAGGAGCAGCAGCGTTATTAATCGAAAAGTATGAAAAAAAATGTAACAAAAATCTTAAACATTCAGAAATTTTTAAGTTGGTTTGTGAGCATACAAAAACTATTGGATCCAGTAAAAATGAAGAAGGAAATGGGTTAATCTATCTTGGATCTTAAAATATAAAAAAGGATGCGATACAAGTGAAAAATATAACTGTATATATAAATAGTAATTGTATGCATTGTAATAATGCCATACAATACCTCTTAGATAAAGGTGTTAACTTTGAAGTTAAAAATACATATAAGAATATAACAACAGCAAATGAATTAATCGAACAGAATATATGTGGAGTACCAGCTTTTTTTATAGATAAAGAAATTATTATAGGTTATAACAAAAATAAATTAGATAGTATATTAAATTAAAATACCACTTTACAAAAAAAATCCTCTACGTCAATACTTTAACGTAGAGGATTTTTTTGTAAAGTGGTGTAAATTTTTCTTAAATCAAATGAAAATCATCAAAAAATATATGTTGAAGATATGAAAATGGGTTTTATATAAATGAAATCCATAATTTTACAAAAGGGTGTTCACAAATTGAATTAAACGATGTATCATGTTTATAAGCTTGAAAAAGCCCATTAATCAATGATTGTATTGGAAGTGATATTTTATGGAGTTGACTCTATGTATAACAAATAAATGTAATTTGAAATGTACTTATTGTTATCAAGAAAGTCGTTACCTACAAAATAATATGAATAAAGAAACTGCAAAAAAGATAGTAGATGCAAAAATAAAAGATTTACATGATAGTTCTGATGAGAAATTTAATGTTGTCTTTATTGGTGGAGAGCCATTACTTAATTATGAGATTATTGTATTTAGTGTGAATTATATTAACGAAAAATTAAAAATGTGGCAAGGAAAGAAAAAATTTAGTATGACTACAAATGGTTTAGCATTAACTGATGAAATAGCAGATTTTCTTATTACTAATAATTTTAATATAGGAATAAGCCTTGATGGTGATAAAGAAAGTCATGATACATATAGAAAAACTAAGTCAGGAAAAGGTTCTTTTGAGAAGAGCTTTAGAGCTGCTTTAATGCTTAAAAATAAAGGCGCCCATATTTCAATAAGAATGACTATAACACCAGCTTTAGTACATAAATTTGCCTATAATGTTAAGTTTTTTGCAAACAATGGTTTTGATATAATTGCGCCTGTTTGTGATTTTACTGCAGAATGGACAGATGAAGAGCTAAATATTCTATATAATAATTATATTTTATTGAAAGAATGGTATTTGAATAATTATCATAAGGTAGATTTAGTTTGCTTTCAAGGTAGATTTTATGATTATCTTTGTAGAGGGGGCAAGTTTTGTAAAGCCGGTTTAAGGTCACATTATGTATATGATATAAATGGAAAAGCTTACCCGTGTACTTATGTTGTAGGTAGAGATGATTTTATGCTTGGAGATTATAGTAATCTAAAAAGTAGAGAAGAAGTCGTAAATATTTATAAAAAATATGCAGGAATAAATGAAAAATGCAATGAATGTAACATAGCTTATTTCTGTCATGGACGCAAATGTGGTTTTTTAAATGTATGTTGTACAAATAAATTAACAGAATCATCAAACATACTATGTGAACATGAAAAATTTATATATAAAATAATAGAAGACGTTATTTTAGAACTTTATGAAAAAAAAGATGAACGAATATTCAATCTAATAAACTATGTAGATAAAAATGAAAAAAAACAACAAGGATTTTATAATGTTGTAGGAAGGTCTGTAATATGAATGAATTTGATATTATTTTAGTAAATCCATTAATGAGGTTTGGAAATAATGTAGATAATGTAGTTGAATATTTAGGATTTGGATATCTAGCATCTTTTTTAAGAGGCAAGGGGTTAAAAGTTAAGATTATTGACATGTATATTGAAGATTTAAAAGTTGATGATATAGTTAACCGATTAGAAAATACACACTTTAAGTTATTAGGTTTTACAGCTATGTCTAGCATATATTCAGATAATATATGTAATATTATAGATAAACTTTCAAAAGATAAAATGGAATATATCCATATAACAGTTGGAGGTCATTATACTAATGAGATAAAAGAAGATTTATTAAAACGAAATAATAGAATAAATTCCATAATAATAGGTGAAGGCGAAAAAACTTTATTTGAACTTATTGAGTGTATAGAAAAACAGGAAGATTTCAGCTCCATAAAGGGCCTCATTTATAGAGATGGAAATAAAATAATAGAAAATCAACCTAGACCATTAATGACATGTGAAGAGTTAGAGGAATGCCCTCTACCAGATAGAGATACAACACAACTTGTCCTTGAAAATAATGGTTATGCACAAGTATTAGCGAGTAGAGGATGTTTTGGTAATTGTAGCTTTTGTGCAGTAAATTCTTATTATACTTCTTTGGATGGTGAAAAATGGCGCTATCAAAGTGTTAATAAAGTTATTCATGATATTGAATATTTGAAAAAACACTTTGACATTAAGTATATTGATTTTGCTGATGAAGAATTTATTGGCCCACCAAAACAAAGACAAAGGGTTGTTGATTTCGCAAATGAGCTTATAAAAAGAAATTTAGATATTAAATTTATGATATTTTCTAGAACTACAAGTATAGATAAGGAGCTGTTTAAGAAATTAAAACTTGCTGGACTAGATAGAGTATTTTTAGGTATAGAGTTTGGGTCAAATAGCTTATTAAAATTTTATAGAAAAGGTGTAACTGTTAGTGAAAATATTAGAGCTATCAAAATTCTTAAAGATTTAGATATAAAGTTTAGTGTAGGATTTATTATGTTTGAGCCTTTAATTGATATAAAAACATTTAGAGAAAATCTGGATTTTTATATGCATAATTGCTCATTTAAATTGGATAAATTAACATCTAAATTAGCAATTTATCCAAATACAAAAGCCTATACAGATTTTATTAATGAAATTGAAATTTATGATAAAGAATGGGATATTGTACTAGGAGATCATTATCCATACAAATTCAAGTGTTCTAAAATAGAGTATTTGTATAGTGTAATTGAAAAAGCTGTTACTAGATTGTCTAAATCAGAGAAGTATAGATATATTAAAGAATATAGTAGACAAGATAAAAATTTGTACAATGAATTATTTACAGAATGGAAACAAGGAGTATTTTATTTAATAGATGGTTTGGCAAAGAAAATTGATGAAGAAAGTGTATTAACAAATGAAAAGAAAATATTTTATGAAAAAGAATTTATGGATGAGTTAATACTCTGGGATAAAAGCCCAGTTTATTATAATAAATGCTAGCATAAAAAAAATTAAATTATGAAAGGGGAAAAGAAAATGAAAGATCAAATCAAAGAAAATGTAAAAGAGGTAGAAATTGAGGGTTACTATGAGTGTAATACACGTCAAGAGAATTGTGAAAATGATTGTGGAATGAGCACTTCTATTTATACTACTGAGCACTAAAAGTTGAGTAGTACATAGCATAGGTTAATAGTAATATAAGTAATTTGCATGGGGAGGTTTTATTCCTTCTCATGCTATATTTAATTTTAAGAATTATTATTTTGTGTAATCTTTTTCGACTTTGCAATTTAATTACGTATATAAGGAGAATTAATATGAAATACAGTTTAAATGAAAATGTGAAAAGCATTACAAAAGAAGACAACATATTATTATACAACCCGGTTAAATCTTCCTGGATAAAAACAAAACAAAAAAATGTTGATAAATTACAGAGATTAATTAACAGCGATTTAAAAACTTTAAATAAGGAAGATAGATATTTATTAGATTATCTTGAAAGATATGATATTATATCTGATTTAGACAATAAAACAGATATAGAAGCTGACTCACCTATATCTATTTATTTTTTCCTCACAAAGAAATGTAATTTAGAATGTAGTTTTTGTTCTATGAATTCTAATCCTAATATAGATTCATCAAATAATCTTAGTTTTGATGAGATTAAAGAATTTATTGACCAATTAAGTGATTTTAATATTAAAAGAATAATTTTAACAGGAGGGGAGCCTCTACTTCATGATAAATTAATAAAAATCATAGAATACATTAAAGAAAAATTAGGAACCAAAGTAATTGTATCAACTAATGGATTTTTATTATCAGAGCAGTTTTGTAAAGATATAAAAGGGAAAGTTGATCGTATAGATATTAGTTGGGAAAGTATTTATGGTGAATATAAAGAAATGAGAGATCAGTTCATAAAAAATATAGATGTAGCAAAAAAGAATAAAATTAATATGAATTTTTCATATGTAGTTACAAAAAACAATAGAGAATATATTTATGAATATATTGATTACTGTGTATTATATGATGCAGGTATAGATTTGAAAATAGTATCACCAATTAATAATGGGAATGATTATGATGATTTAATTCTTCAAGAAGAAGATGTTCTTGATCTTTATGAATCTGTATTTGAATATATTATAGAAAAAAATTATGTGAATTCTCCATGCTTAAAATCAATAATAGGGTATACACCTAAACCTAAGCTAGGATGTTCAGGTTACTATAAAAATATGTTTGCTATTTATCCAAATGGAGATGTGTTTCCTTGTCATTCTGTAAATAGCTCAGAGTATAGTCTGACGAATATAAAAGAAAATAGCTTTGAAGATTGTGTTAAATTATTTGGTAAAAAAAGAAATACATTTTCAGTATTTAATATCGACGATAGAGAATATTGTAAAGAGTGCGATATAAGAAATTTTTGTTTAGGTGTTTGTGCTGGGGAAATTTATAAAGATATAGAAAGTGGCTCCATTAAACCAAGCACGTGTAAATTTAGAAGTATTATAGTTAATTATTTTTTATGGGAGCATAAAAAAAATATATCTTTTAAAGAACAGCTAAATAATATTATATTAAAAATAAGAGAGGCAAAATCATGTGTGAAGTTATAAAGTTTGAAATTAAAAGATTTATAAAAAACAGATTATTTTTTTTGATGGGATTTATTATAATGATGGGAATTGTTATAAGTAATCCAATTCTAGACAATCAATTATGGGCTGACAATTTTGCTGTATCAGATTTTGTTAATAACATGAGAATGATTAGTATAATATTTTTACCAATAGCAGTTGCTGCTATGTTAAAAGAAAATAAAAGTGAGGGTCTTGAAAATTTACTTTTTACTCAACCAATATCTAAAATCAGTTATGCAATGGGAAAATATCTAACTATAGTTTTATTAGCATTTTTTTGGATTTGTTGCGCATTAATTGCATACATACTAATGCCTTTATATTTTAAAAGCTATCCATATGATTGGGTTTTATTTATAAAATGGACTTTAGTAGTAGTTGTACCTATTTTGTTGCTATATATAGCAGTTCTTAGTTATTTATATATGAAAACTAATAGTGTGATAATAATATTTATCACATCATTTTTTATTACATTAATGTCTGAGAAGGTACCTTTTACTTTTGATTATATTATGAAAAATAAATTTTTCAATCAAATCTATTGGTCTATTGATAAAGATGTTTATTCAATTTTAATAATGAATAGACTTTTTACCTTAGGAGTAGCAGCATTAGCTTTGATGTTGTACTTAAGAGAATATGTATTAGAAAAAGTTAATAAAAATAGTAAAAATATAATAAGTTTAGCAAGTGCTAAATTGAGTTGTTGGATTTCAAATATTTTTGGTAATCAATTTAAAATGTTAACTCCTCATATGATTCCTATACTGTCTATATTTGTATTATCTGCATTCTATAGTTATATAACAAACGATTATACAACTTGGAGTTTCACTAAATATTCATTACAATTATTACCAGCTTTTTTCATATGTCATGCCATATCAGAAGTTTATGAGAATGATAGAGAAGGTATTTTATTTACATCTTCAACACCTATATTTAAGCAAATGAAAAAGCGAATTAAATGGGGGATTATGTTTTCACAAATAACTATTTTTATTTTATTTGCTATAGCTATATATATAGGATTAGAAATTGGATGGTCTAAATGGATTATAACTTCTATAAACAGTTTATTTTTGTCAACTATCGGATTGACTATGGCAAACTTATTTAAAAAGTCAATGGCAGGTTATGCAAGTGTAATTCTTTATTGGGGGTTATGTCTAGTAGGTGGATCCAAGTTAGCAGAAAAAATGTGGCTTATTTCTATATCGATGAACACAGAAATATACTATAAAACTATCTGGGAAAGTTTAAGCGTTATGAGTTTAATAAGTTGTATACTTTATATTTTAAATATTTTTTATATTGGAAAAAAAGAAAAACCATATAAAGATATATTAATAAGTATTCCCATTGGTTTAATAGCTGTATTAGTAATAAGTTTACCTTGGATTAGTGATGAAAACAAAAGAACCTATGCTGTTTTTAATCAAAATCAATTAACAGTAATTGAATCAAATAATTATAAATTATACTATTCACGTGAAATACCAAAAGAAACTGCAATAGACACATTAAAACAATGGGAATTTATTCAGGAAAAATATAAACCATATTTAAATGAAAGTAAATTAAAGTATACCTGTGTTTATGCAAAAGAAGGAACACAAACAGTAAATGAAGATACTCTTTTATTAGAATATAGATATTTAAAAGAATTGAATCCGCCAAAATTTGGATTTGGGGATAATTATTCTAAATTAACTACAATTATTTTGAATGAATGTGGATTAAATAAAGTTGAATCACCTATTTTAGAAGGCTGGCTTGAATATATGAAATACAAAGTAGCAATAAAAGATCTTTATGATATTCATTCAGAAGAATATTTAGCTAAATATTATCCAGACTACTTAAATCCATCCTATCATAAATATTTTATAGAAAAGATAAAACAACAAGATTCAAGTGCATATATATCTTCTTACATATTATATTATATTGAACAAAACTATTCAAAAGATGTAATAGCACAGATTTTTGAAGATGTTGGCAATAGTGAAAATAATTTAAACACAGATAATTTACGAGAAATATTCTTAAAATATACAAATGAAGATAAGACAGTAAATGAAAAATTTGATGAATTAACAATTAAAATGAATTCAGGTGGTTTTAAATATGAGATACCTTTACGAAAAATATATTAATGGAGGTAGTTTAAGTGAATTATATTGAAATTAAAAATGTAAGCAAAACTTATGGAAAAAAGAATGTCTTGAAAAATGTTAGCTTTAATATACATAATGGAATGTTTGGACTATTAGGACATAATGGAGCAGGGAAAACAACTTTGATGAAGATAATGACTACTTTAGTAGAACCTAATAAAGGTAAGGTATTCATTAATGATATTGATGTTTCAAAAAATCCTATTAAAGTTAAAGAAATAATAGGTTTTTTACCACAAGAATTTAATCTTTACAATGAACTTAATGCAGTTCAAATGTTAGACTATATTGCAAGATTAAATGGAATAAAAAGTAAAAAGTCACGTAACATAAAAATTGATGAAATGCTAGAAAGGGTAAATCTAAAAGATGCTTGCAAAGAACGTTTAGGAGGATACTCTGGAGGAATGAAAAGAAGACTAGGAATTGCTCTTAGTCTAGTAAAAGATCCAAAAGTATTAATAGTAGATGAACCAACGGCAGGACTTGATCCAGAAGAAAGAGTTCGCTTTAGGACTATGTTAGTGAATTTAAGCGAAGATAAAATTGTAATTTTGTCAACACATATTGTAGAGGATATATCTGCTTCTTGTGATCAAATGGTTTTGTTAAACAAAGGCAAAGTAGATTTTGTTGGAAATCCAGATACATGGTTACAAGGGGTTAATGGAAAAATAGGAGAAATTTGCATAGAAGATAGAACTAAGATAGGATTAATCGAAAAAGATCATCATATTATTTCTCTAAAACAAGTAAAAAATGGTGTTTTAGTACGCGTTATGATAAAAGAAGAATCTAAAAATGAAAGAATTAATATAGTACAGCCAAATTTAGAAGATGCATATTTGTATTATACGAACTTAAAGAAAGAAAATATCGTTTAGAGTAAAGGAGGCTGTTTTTTTGAAAGAATATATTCAATTTTATAAAACATTCATTTTAAAATATTGGAAATTGTTAAGTCTAGCAATTTTATTTTTTTGTTTTGAGATGAGTGTAAGTTTGGTCATGCCTTATATTACAAAAATTTTACTAGATGATGTTCTTGCTAATAAAGATTTTCAAAGATTCAAAACATGCATCACAGTATTAATTGTAATATTAGTAATTCAATCAATTGCTTCATTTGCAAAAAGCATGATATATGCAACAGTAGAGTCGAGAATTGTAAAAGATATTCGTTTATCGCTTTTTGAGCATTGTTTAAAAGTGAAAGCTTATGTATTTGAGAAAATGACAGTCGGTGAAATTATTGTTAGGCTTGAGAATGATGTTAATAAAATACAACAATCAGGTATTTTTTCATTGATAGATGTATTTTTTCAAACACTAAGTTTAATAGGAACGATTATTATAATGTTTACTATGGAATGGCAATTAACTTGTGTTAGCTTAGTAATAATAGGTATGTATTTTTACATCTATTATATAATGAGTAAGAAAATAGAGAAAAGTTCTAAGGAGCATAGAGAAGCTGAAACTGATATGATAGGTTTTATAGGTGATGCAATTAATGGATTGAGAATGGTTCAGTACAATAATGCCCAAAATTGGATTAAAAAATTAAGCCATAAACAATATAATAATAATTACGATAAAACACTATCTTTAAACTATTTGTGGTCTTTTAATAAGCAATTGTCTATGGTTTTAATAACAATTGCCTGGTGTGCTTTATGGGGATTTGGAGGTTATAAAGTTTTAAAGGGAATTACTACTGTTGGTACTATTATAGCTTTGACTAATTATCAAAGTCGATTATTTTCACCTATGCGTTTATATTCTCAATTCAACAATAATATTAAAGCACTTAAAATTTCTATCACTAGAATTAATGAAATTTTTAACTTAGATATAGAAGAAGAAGAAGGCTTTAATATTGATCCACTTGAATGTAAAGGTAAAATAACATTAAAAAATTTATCATTCAAATATCCTGAAAGTAAGTTTGATATTTTAAAAAACGTAAATGCTACATTTAAGCCTGGTGAAGTTACTCTTATTTCAGGAAAGAGTGGTTGTGGAAAATCAACATTAATGAAATTGCTTATGAAGGAATTGAAACCTGATTCAGGAGAAATTATTTTAGATAAACAACCTTGTGAAGGTTTAAGTACAAGTTGTGTCAGAAGATTGATTTCTTATATTCCACAAGAACTAGATTTTTTAAAAACTACAATATTTGAAAATATTGTATTAGGAAATGAAAATGTTTCATTAGATATAATCGATAATATGGCTGAAATTTTAGATATTAAAAAAACTATTGATATTTTGCCTGAAAAATATGAACATCAACTTTTAAGTAAAGGAAATAATTTCTCAGGAGGTCAAAAAAAACGTTTAGGGATATTGCGTGCATTTGTTCGAAACTCAAAGGTTATAGTATTTGATGAGGTTATGAGTTCATTGGATGAAGAGCGAAGAAGAAAAATAGTTGATTTAATAAAAAATATAAAAAAAGATAAAACAATAATAGTAATATCACATTATATAGAAGATATTGAGTACGCAGATAAAGTTTATAAATTTGATAATGGTGAATTGATTGAAGTTTCTAAGGTTATGCCTGTTACTTAATTTGATGAAATGGAATGAGGTTTTATGAGAAGAAAAAACATAAAAATAGCTTTATTAGATTCAGGGGTTAATATTTATCACCCAAATTTAAAAGAACACAATATACAAAATATTATCTGGGAAGAGCATTTAAATAAATACATTAATGATATAGAAGATTCAAATGGGCATGGAACTAGTATCGCAGGTATCATATATAACCACAATAAAAATATTGATTTACTTAGTATAAAGATATTAAATCAAGACTTAAAGTGCAATATGGAAGATCTATTAAGAGCATTAGACTGGTTATGTGAAAAAGATATTGATATTATTAATTTAAGTTTAGGAACTACTTCAGATAAAATTAAGGAACAATTTCAAGATATTTGTAAAAAACTCATAAAAAAAAATATATTGATAGTATCTGCTTATCATAACAAGGAAGGCACTATAAGCTATCCAGCCCATTTTAAAGAAGTTTATGGAATTAAAAAGATGGAAATGCCAGATAAATCGAAATATATATATGAAAGTACTGAAACAAATACAATATATGCTCATGGTTCTCGTCAAAACCTATGTTACAAAAATAGTTATTATTATAACCGTGGAAATAGCTATGCAGCAGCACATTTCACGGGTATTTTGTCAAATATTTTACTGGAAGGTAAAATACAGAATAATTTAAAAGAAAGGCTATTAAAGTCTAGTTGGAATAAAAGTCAGCAAAAAACTTGGGAAGATGAGAGAAAAAATTTTGATTGGATGAAAAAAATATTATACTATCCATTAAGTAAAGAATTAATTTCTATGCTCGAAGATAGAGCTATATATTCAAATATTGGGGGTTTTTACTGTCCTAACTCAAATTATGAAGATGTATATTATTTAAAGAAAGATGGGATTTTAAAAACTGTAAAATTATATTCTGATTTTAGTAAAGGGCTTAAAGATGTAGATACATTTTTTATAGGAGATATACCAAATGCAACACTCGATGAAGAGTTAGCTATAAAAAGAAAACTTATTAAAGAAGCTTTAAACTATAATAAAAATGTTTTTTGTAAATCTAAGTTTGATTATTATAAAAACAAAGAGTTATATGATTTGGCAAAAGAAAAAGATAAGATACTATACGTAAAATATCTTTAAAATTTGGTACAATGGGGGAAAGTTATGTTTAAATTGTCTTTAGAGTTAACAAACTCATGTAATATGGAATGTAAATATTGTTATCTTCCACATGAAGAACAATTTATGAATATAGAAATTGCTAAAAAATCTATATGTATGGCTATAAGTGAATGTAAAAAACAAAAGTTTGATAGTTTATCAATAAGCTATTTAGGTGGAGAACCACTACTTTGCAAAACTAGAATAAAATTTATCACAGAATATGCAGAAGATATATGTCAAAAAGAAAATATTTCTATCTATTTTAATATTACAACTAATGGTACTTTTATAGATAAAGATACTATATGTTTTTTCATAAAACATAATTTTAGTATAAGGACAAGTTTAGATGGTTGTATAATAGATAATGATAAAAATCGAATTATGAAAAATGGTAGTTCTGCTTATAATTCCTTAAAACATAACTTGGACCTATTTAAATTCTATGAAGAAAAATCAAATAAACAAGTTCAGTTAAGTATGGTAATCAATAAAAATACTTATAAGAATTTATATGAAAATTTCAAACATATTACGGAGCTAGGATTTAAATACATAGCTACTTGCCTTGAAACATATAGCAAATGGAATATGGATGAACTTGAAGAAATCGAACTTCAATTTAAGAAGATTGCTCTTTATTGTATTGAAAAAGCTAGTAAGGATGAATTTGTATTTTGGAATATTCCTTATCATGGATTTAACATACTCAACAAAAAATATAAGCATTTTTATTGTTATGCAGGAAAAGTGAGTATGTATGTCAAAGCAGATGGAAGTATTTATTCATGTTCTGCATGTCAAAAAGAAGAGTTTAAAATAGGAAGTACGCAACAAGGATTCAACGAAGATAGGAGAAAACAATTTATTGATTATAAACGTGATATTAGTGAAAAATGCAAAAAATGTGAATATCTTGATAGATGCATTAATTTAGATTGTATAGCATTAAAGTATGAACTTACAGGTGATAAAACTCAAGTTCCATTTCATTACTGTCAATTAACAAAAATACAATCAAGGTTAGTTAACTATATTAATGAAAAAAAATGTTTAGTATAGATATTAACAAAAAAAATGCAAAAATTTTCATTATATTCTCATCAATAATATTTGGACTTTATCATTTCGGCTACATCTTCTTTAGATAAAAACACATCAATGGAAATAGAGAAATCTATATTACATAACTCAAATATTACAGTATAATAATAATACATAATTTAAACGAGGATATATTGAAGAAATATGATGAAAGTCATGTGAAAAAGTGCATTTAGTATATCTATAAGATATATATATTAAATTTTGTAATAATAGAAAAGGATACTTAAGAACTAAACTGTTCTTTGGTATCCTTTACTAATTTAATCATATTTTTATATGCTTTTTGACTACCTTTTAAAACAATAGGTCTGCCAAATGAAACTAAATGAAGTCTTCTAGATGAGAATCCTCCTATTTTCATAGGTATATTTACTGTAGGCATAGTATCTATGAATAATAAATCATTTGAATTTTTATTAGATATAGAATATGTGCTTTTTACTGTATTTAAAACTAAATTTTTATTAAATTGTCTACCTAAGGTATATACTTCATTTCCAAATTCATCGATACCTTTTAAAAACAAATTTCCTATATCTTTTTTTTGCATAGTATCAAAATATCCAATATTCATTATTTCATCTGTGCTAGGCACTCTATCACTAGGAAGAATGTTTAGGTGAATAGCGGCAGCAATCGCAGAAGAATGTGTACCTCCAACGCAATTATATATAATCTTCATTGTTATAACTCCTTTTAATCGTATTTGTAAAAATATATTATTAATTTCATTAATAGTATATCCAAGTATTTGCTTTAATATTTATATACATTGAAAATAAGTATAATGTATACACGGTAGTAAATAGATGGATTATCTAACAATATAAAGCAAATTTGGTTTTTCGTCGAAATAAAGGGGTTATTGAATCTTTTTGGTGTTTGACTGGAAAATATATATTTCTTAGAATGTGAATATATATTAAAAAAACAAAGTTATTACTCGACTTAAAAGGGAGATGTAGTGTTTGATGGAAGAGAAGATATTAACTGTCTGTCCATACTGTGGCGGAGGGTGTCAATTATATTTGGTGGTTAAAGACGGAAAAATCGTAAGAGCTGAAGCTGCCGATGGAAGAACTAATGAAAAAAATCTATGTCTTAAAGGATATTATGGATGGGATTTTTTAAATGATCCACAGATTCTAACGTCAAGGCTTAAGCATCCTATGATAAGAAAAAGTGGAGAATTAAAAGAGGTATCATGGGAAGAAGCTATAGATTTTGTAGCTACTAAACTGAAAGAGATAAAAAGTAAATACGGCCCAGACTCTATAATGGGAACAGGATCTGCAAGAGGACCTGGAAATGAAGCTAATTACATAATGCAAAAATTTATGAGAGCTGTAATTGGAACTAATAATATAGATCACTGTGCTAGGGTTTGACATGCACCATCAGTAGCCGGTCTGGCCTACTCATTAGGGAATGGAGCAATGTCAAATGGTATACCTGAAATAGAAAATACGGATTTATTATTTGTATTTGGATATAATGCAGCGGATTCTCACCCTATTGTGGCAAGAAGAATAATAAAAGCAAAAGATAAGGGTGCAAAAATTATAGTTACAGACCCGAGACTTACAGAAACTGGAAGGATATCGGATTTATGGTTGCCTATAAAGGGTGGAACTAATATGGCATTAGTTAATGCTTTTGCAAACGTATTAATCAATGAGAATCTTTATGATAAAGATTATGTTCAAAAATATACTGAGGGATTTGAAGATTATAAGAATATGGTATCTAAGTATACACCTGAATATGCGGAGAAGATTACAGGGGTACCAGCTGATGATATAAGAAAGTCTATGAGAGAATATGCAAAGGCTAAAAATGCTATGATACTTTATGGAATGGGAGTATGTCAATTTTCTCAAGCTGTTGATGTTGTTAAGGGACTTGCATCGCTGGCTCTTTTAACAGGTAACTTTGGAAGAGAATCAGTTGGAATAGGACCTGTTCGTGGTCAAAACAATGTACAAGGTACTTGTGATATGGGAGTACTTCCAAATGTATATCCAGGATATCAAAATGTTACAGATGATAAAATAAGGGCTAAATTTGAGAATGCATGGGGAGTTAAGCTTCCAAGCGAGCCTGGTTATAAATTAACTGAAATTCCTCATCTGACATTACATGAAAAAAAGATAAAAGCTTATTATATATTTGGAGAAGATCCTGTTCAAAGTGATCCAAATGCAGCAGAGGTAAGAGAAACTCTAGATAATATAGATCTTGTTATAGTTCAAGATATATTTATGAATAAAACCGCTCTTCATGCAGATGTTGTACTTCCAGCTACTTCTTGGGGAGAACATGAAGGAGTTTATTCGTCAGCTGATAGGGGATTTCAAATAATGAGAAAAGCAGTAGAGGCAAAGGGGGATGTGGAGCCTGACTGGAAAATCATATGCGAGATAGCTACAGCAATGGGATATTCTATGAAATACAACAATACAGAGGAAATTTGGGATGAGATGAGAAGTTTATGTCCTGATTTTGCAGGAGCAAGTTATGAACGTATAAAAGAATTAGGAAGTATACAATGGCCATGTACTAGTGAAGATCATGATGGAACACCTTATTTATATGAGGGAAATAAGTTTTCAACCCCTAATGAAAAAGGTAAATTATTTGCATGTGATTGGAGACCTCCTATGGAAATTCCAGATGAAGAATACCCACTTAGTCTTTCGACTGTAAGAGAGGTAGGTCATTATTCAGTTAGAACTATGACTGGTAACTGTAAAGCATTAAGTACACTTGCAGATGAACCGGGATATATACAAATGAGTGTTGAAGATGCTAATAAACTTTGTATAGAACATGAAGAATTCGTGAGAGTTACTTCAAGAAGAGGAAGCGTAATAACAAAAGCTTACGTTACGGATAGGGTAAAACAGGGGTCAACTTTTATGACTTATCAATGGTGGATAGGATCTTGTAATGAATTGACTAGTGACCATGTCGATCCTATTACAAAAACTCCTGAGTATAAATATTGTGCTATTAAAGTAGATAAAATAGATGATCAAGATGGCGCCAATCAATATGTAAAAGATGAATATGAAAATATTAGAAGAAAAATGAATGTGAAGAAGTGTAAATAAATATTTAAAGGCATATATTAGTTTGTTATAAGGCTAATATTATGCCTTTTATATGTAGAAAAATTGTATTATTTTAAAAGAATTTAATCGATAATAGAGTTTTTGGTATAGACAAAGAGTTAAAAAGAGGAAAAATCTGAAACTCTAACGAATACTCACTTAATACTTTTATTAAGAGATGTTTTAACTAATTAATAAAAATAGGGGGGGTATAAGTGGAAAAATCATCTATAGTTGTTTCGATAGTATCAACTAAGTCGAATACAGGAAAGACAACACTTATAGAAAATTTGATAAGCGTTTTAAAAGAAAGAGGATATAGTGTAGGTGCTCTAAAGCATGATGCTCACAAATTTGATATAGATAAAAAAGGCAAAGATTCATATCGTTTTTCTAAGGCTGGAGCTGATAATGTAGTTATAGCATCGTCTGAAAAAATGGCTATGATTAAGATTTTAAATGAAGAACCGAGGATAGAGGATATGCTCAAATTATTTGAACAAGATATTGTAATAATGGAAGGATTTAAGAATAATAAATATCCTAAGATAGAAGTACATAGAAAAGGAGTAGATGATAATCTACTGTGCAATGATCCTTTTTATGATATGAGCACATTTTTAGCAGTTGCAAGTGATGAGAAATTAGATTTAGATATCGATATTTTAGATTTAAATAATGTGGCTGGCATATGTGATTATATAGAAAAAAATATCATAAAAAGAGGTTGATATTATGTATAAAACTATAAAGTGTAGTGCTATAAAAATTGAAGAAAATAAAGAAATTCTTTGTGAAGAGGAGTTAGTTTGTGAATACCCACTCAATATTTATGTTAATCAAAGAAAGATGGCTACACTTCTTTGTACTCCTGATAAACTTGAAGAATTGGCAGTGGGATTTTTAAGAACGGAACAAATCGTAAATAAAAAAGAGGATATACAGTCTATTGAACTTGATAAAGCCAAAGGATGCATAAAAATACAACTTGAAAATGATATATATATTAAAAATTTTCAATCGAAGAAATTAAATATACAAAATAATGATAACGAATGTATTTATAGTTTTCTAGATTCAATAGATTGTGAAATAGTAAATAGTGATATTAAGTTAAAACAAAATAAAGTATATGAATTTATGAAAAAAAATCTAACATATTCAGATATATTTAAAAAAACGGGTGGAGTTCATAGTGTAGCTCTTTGCGATAAAGAAGATGTACTTATTATAAATGAGGATGTGGCACGACATAACGCCATGGATAAGGTGATTGGAGAAGCTTTTTTAAAGGGTGTATATTTAAAAGATAAAATAATAGTGTTGAGCGGAAGAGTGTCTCTTGAAATGATTTTAAAATCTGCTAAGATGCAAATACCAATTATAATATCAAAGTCAGCACCTACTAATTTATCTGTAGAACTTGCTAAAAAATTGGGAATTACATTAGTTGGATTTGTAAGAGGTAAAAAGATGAATATATATGCAAATAAATGTAGAATACAACAATTAGAAAAAGGTGAGATAAATGAAAAATAACCTAAACCCATTCGTAGTAGCAGATTTAAATAAGTGCATAGGTTGTAAAGCATGTGAGCTTGCTTGTTTTGCAGTTCATAATAAAAATAATAATGTTGGATATACTGTTGGAACAGTTATGACACCTGTAATTCCTAGATTATATCTTGTAAAAACACCTTCAGTTACTATGCCTATACAGTGCAGACAGTGTGAAGATGCCCCTTGTGCTAAGAGTTGCTCGGTTGGTGCTATAAGTCAAAAAGATAATACTATAATAGTTGATGAGAAAAAATGTATAGGATGTAAAAACTGTCTTATGGCATGTCCGTTTGGGGCAATAGATTTGTTACCTCAGTACGATAATGGAGAAGAAGTAATTCAACTTAATTTAAAGGAAGAATCATATGATGGATTAGAAAAAGTAGTGAAGTTTACTGCTTATAAATGTGATTTATGTATAGAGAATGACAAAAAAGCATGTATAAATGCTTGTCCTAATAACGCTTTAAGGGTAGTAAAACCTCTAGATGACAAAAAATATAAAAATAAAATGGCTGCGCAAGCTCTCGTAAATGCCACAAAAAATTACATTAAGTGAGGTTGAAAATATGTCTATAATCAATATCGATAAAGAATTATGTACAGGATGTAGACGATGTGCAAGTGTATGTCCTGTTGGAGCTATAAAGGGGAAACAAGGAGAAGTTCAAAACATAGATAATCACAAGTGTGTTATTTGTGGACAATGCGTCCAAATTTGTAGTTCTTATGCATCACAATTTGATACTAAAATAACTTCTATAGATATGAAACTAAAAGAAAGAGGAATGCTTGAAGGTACAAAGGAACCTTTATTTGCAGCTTATAATATGGGAAAAGTAGATTTGTTAAAGACTTACTTATCTGATAATGCTAAATTTAAGATTGTTCAATGTGCACCAGCGGTCAGGGTTGCATTGGCTGAAGAGTTTTGTATGGAACTTGGAGAATTGACTCCTGGAAAAATGGCAGCATCTCTTAAAAAATTGAATTTTGATAGAGTTTATGACACTAATTTTGCAGCAGATTTAACTATAATGGAAGAGGGAAGTGAACTTATAAAAAGGGTTAGTGAAGGAAAAAACTTACCTATGTTTACTTCTTGTTGTCCTGCTTGGGTTAAATTTGCTGAGACTGAGTATCCAGAAATTTTGAAGCACTTATCAAGCTGCAAATCCCCACAACAAATGGCTGGAACTATATTCAAAACTTATGGGGCTAAGGTAGACAATGTAGATCCAAGCAATATATTAAGTGTTGCAGTTATGCCATGTACTTGTAAGCAGTTTGAATGTGATAGAGAAGAGATGGCTGATAGTGGATATAAGGATGTCGATATAGTTATAACAACTAGGGAACTAGCTTATTTAATAAAAGATATGGAGATTGATTTTGTAAATATAAAAGATGAAGAATTTGATAAGCCTTTAGGAGAGTATACTGGAGCTGGAACTATATTTGGATCAACTGGTGGAGTTATGGAGGCAGCACTTAGAACTGGATATGAGCTTATAACTAAAGAAAGTGTACCTAATATAGATATGAAATTCGTAAGAGGCGAACAAGGCTTAAGAAAATCTACTATTGAAATTGGAGACTTAACTTTAAATATTGCAGTAGTCTCTGGTCTTGAAAATGTAGTACCTATAATTGAAAGTATAAAGCAAGGAAACTGTGATTTTCACTTTATAGAAGTTATGACATGTCCTGAAGGATGTGTAAGTGGTGGAGGTCAACCAAAATTATTATTAGAGGAGTATAGACATACTGCATATAAAAATAGAAAAGAATCTATATACAATCATGATTCAGATATGAAAATTAGAAAATCTCATGAAAATCCAGCTATAAAGAAATTATATAAGGAGTTTTTAAAAGAGCCACTTGGACATAAATCTCATAATTTATTACATACAAGCTATGTATCTAGAAAGAAGGTTTAAGTATGAATACTTTTGTAATAGCAGATCCAGATAAATGTATAGGATGTAGAACTTGTGAAATAGCATGCGTTGTAGCTCACTGTGAACAAAATATATTCACACAAGAAAGCAATCATATAGAGTTTAATCCTAAATTAAGTGTTGTGAAAACATTAGAAGTAAGTGCACCTATACAGTGTAGACAATGCGAGGATGCTCCTTGTGCTAATGTATGCCCAAATGGATCTATTGTAAGTAAAGATGGAGTAATATACGTGAATAAATCAACTTGTATAGGATGTAAAACTTGCATTGTAGCTTGTCCTTTTGGAGCTATTGAATTAGTAAGTGAATACAAAGATGGAGCGGTTGTAAAGCAAGAAAATTTAAAAAGTATAGATAGTAATAAGTGTTATTTTAAGGATCGTATGATAGCGAACAAATGTGACCTTTGTATAGATTCAAAAGGTGGACCAGCATGTGTAAAAGCATGTCCGACAGATGCTTTTAAGATAGTAAAAGGAACGGATTTAGATGAAACTATAAAGAATAAGAGAAAACAAAGTGTGGCGTTTTTTTAAAACTATAAAATAAATATTGCATTTTCTATTATAATGCCATAATATAGAATAAATAACTATAAAAGGAGGATATTAAAATGATGTATTGTTGCTGTTGTTGTTTAAAAAAGATAACAAAATTTAAAATAACAGCAGACCTGTGTCTATTTTAATATTTTATAGTTTAGGATACTTATATTGAATTTTATTAAAAACAAACTACAGGTTAGTTTATAGTTTTTCTTTATATTAAGATAAGCTATGACTTTTCTGTAGTTTTTTTGTATAAAAAAACAGAAGGGGGTAATAAAATGAGCCTAAAAATTTATAACACATTAACAAAATCACAGGAAAAGTTTATACCAATAGAAAACGGAAAAGTGAAAATGTATACTTGTGGTCCAACTGTATATAATTTTGCTCATATTGGAAATTTAAGAACTTATATCTTCGAAGATATATTAAAAAGAGTTCTCGAATATGGAGGTTATGAAGTTAAACATATAATGAATATAACGGATGTAGGACATTTACAGTCTGATGCAGATGATGGTGAGGATAAAATGAGAATGGGAGCTAAAAGAGAACATAAAAGTGTATTAGAGATAGCTAGATTTTATGAAGATGCATTTATTAAGGATTTGGAAAAACTAAATATAAAGCTTCCAACAGCAGTACCAAGAGCGACAGAACATATTGAAGATATTATAAATTTAATAAAAACTTTAGAAGAAAAGGGATATACTTATACAGCTAATAAAAATGTATATTTTTCAATAGATATGTTTGAAAATTATTATAAACTAGCAAATTTAACTCCCGAAGAACTTCAAGCAGGTAGTAGAGTAGATGTAGATCGCTTTAAAAGAAATCCACTAGATTTTGTACTGTGGTTTGGAAATTCTAAATATGAAAATCATATATTACAATGGGATTCTCCTTGGGGAGTAGGATTTCCAGGATGGCATATAGAATGTTCAGCTATGGCTATAAAGTATTTAGGAGAATATGTGGATATTCATTGTGGTGGGGTAGATCATATACCAGTGCATCATACTAATGAAATAGCTCAATCAGAAGCTGCACTTGGTCATAAATGGGTAAATTACTGGATGCATGGTGAATTTTTAATATTAGATAATGGAAAAATGTCTAAATCAAAGGGCGAATTTTTAACTTTAGATAAGTTAATAGAAGAAGGTTTTGATCCATTAGTATATAGATATTATGTACTTCAATCTAAGTATAGGAAACCTTTAACATTTAGTTACGAAAGATTAGAAGAATCAAAAAAATCTTTAACAGCGTTAAGAAACAAAATAAGTTTTATAATTGAAAATATAGATGAATTCACAATAAAAGATAAATACAAAATTAAAAAATATAAAGATGAGTTTAATAAATATATAAATGATGATTTGAACTTGGCTAATGGATTTACTGTATTATTCGATGTGATAAAAGATGATGCATTAAATAACTTAGAAAAAAAGATCTTAATAGAAGATTTTGATAAAATATTTGGATTAGATTTTATCAAAATTGATATAGAAAATAAAAATATAAACGAAGAAAAAGTAAATTTGGTAGAAAAACTTTTAAAAGAAAGAGAAGAATCTAGAAAAAATAAAGACTGGGAAAAATCAGATAATATAAGAAAGCTCTTATTAGAAATGGATATAGAAATTTTAGATACTAGACAGGGGGTTAAGTGGAAGATTAAGGAATGATCAATTCTAGATATAAAAAATAGAGAATAAAATTTTATTCTCTATTTTTTATATAAATACCTATATAGAGGATTTTTGTGTTTTATTATTTTTTCTTACATATATAAACCAATATACAAATCCTACAAAGATAGCTCCTCCAATTATGTTTCCTAAAGTTACTGGAAATAGGTTGTTTATTATGAAACTTTTCCAGTTAAGAGCATTTAATGCTTCATCTGATAGATGAGAAGCCTCAGCATAGTGAGGGTTTGATTTTGCAAGTATTCCAGCTGGTATATAGTACATATTAGCTATACTATGTTCAAATCCTGAAGTTATAAATAACCATATAGGAAAAAATATTCCTAATATTTTACCTGTTATATCTTTAGCAGAATATGCAAGCCAAACTGCAATACATACAAGCCAATTACACATAATTCCTAAGAATAATGCATTTGTAAAAGATAAAGACACCTTATAAGAGGCTATTTTTATAGTCGTACCAGCTAACATATTACCGCCCATATGAAGCTGTCCTGATTTAACTATCATATATGCAATTAAAAGCGATCCGACAAAATTCCCTAAATAAACTAAAGTCCAATTTATGAACATATCTTTTAATTTTACTTTCTTTTCAAGAACTGCCATTATTATAAGTGTATTACCTGTAAAAAGATCAGCCCCTGCTATAAGTACCATCATAAGACCAGTTCCGAATAAGGCACCTGCCATGGCTTTTCCAAGCCCATAAGTTTCAGGCTTTGACCAAAGTCCATAAGCTGAAGCGTTAGATCCTTGAGCAGCAAATGCTATAAATACTCCTGCTAATATACCTAATAAAAATTGAATACAGTATTTTTTGTTTACTTTTTTTATTCCTGTATCAACAGTATAAGATGCTATTTCATCAGATGTTAGATAATTTTTATCACTCATAAAAAACTCCTTTCAAACTATATTTAAAATAAAAACCACTTTATAAATTATACCATCTTGCATACAAAAAACAATACCTGAAAAAACTGTAAGAAAAAAGATATGAATCAGAAAATTGATAAAAATTAAACAAATGTGTTGTAAGAAAATGGTAAAAGGTATAAAATATATATAAAGCTATAATAATTTTCAGGAGGGGTTTTATGGAAAAAAGATATTTAACACCTAAAGAAGTAGCTCAAGCCACTATAAAAAGTGGAATAGCTAAAGCTAATCTTAAGTCAAGTAACATGCTAATACTTGGAATTTTATCTGGGATATTCATAAGTTTTGGAGCTTATGGAGACATTATAATAATGCAGACATTAAAAAGTATAGATGTAGGATTAATGAAATTTTTTGGGGCTTTAGTATTTCCTGTTGGACTAATGTTAGTAGTTATGTGTGGAGCTGAACTTTTTACAGGAAATTGCTTAATGACTTTAGCTATGATGGATAAGAAAATAACATTGAAACAGGTATTGAAAAACTGGGGTATTGTTTATATTGGAAATTTTATAGGATCAATATTTCTGGTACTTGTGTTATTAAAAGCAAATTTATTCTCTGAATCAGCTACAACTTTAAGTATAAATATAGCAAAAGCAAAGATGTCATTATCATTTGAAGTATTATTTTTAAGAGCGATATTGTGTAATATAATAGTGGTTTTGGCTGTATGGATGGCAACAGCTGCACAGGATGTTGTGTCAAAAATATTTGCATGTTGGTTTCCTATAATGTTATTCGTATTATCAGGTTATGAACATAGCATAGCAAATATGTTCTTCATACCAATGGGTAAGGCATTGGGATTATCAGTTAGTTGGGTCGATATATTTACTGTTAACTTAATACCAGTAACCTTAGGCAATATAGTAGGTGGAGGGTTAATAGTACCTATAGCTTATTATATTTGTTATGTTAAAACGAATAAAGAAAGAGCAAAAAATATATAAGAAAAAATTTCATTTTAAATATTAAAAGATATAGAGATATATCGCTATAGAAAGTAATTTCTAGAGTGATATATCTCCTTTTTATTTATAAAATAAAACAGATAAATAATTGTGAATTTTCATAAAAAATATTAAAAAACATAAATAAGTTTCCGATATATATTACACTAATGATGAAAAACATAATAAAATATGTATTATATAACCAGGTTCAACATAATATGTTATTTTATGTGTTGAAAACGTATTCATATCTGATATTATATTTATTATGGTGTGTAACAAAAAATTAATTTATCTTTTGAAGAAGAAAACACACTACAAGGAGGAAAGTATGAAGAAAAATAAAAGGCGAAGTATTAATATTTCATCAAGAAGTTTTAAAAATAAGATGATACTGATATTACTATTAGTAATAACGGTACCTTTGTGTACATTGGGGTATATGAGTTACTCTAAATCATATCATATTTTAAATGACAATCTTATAGACTCAAGTCACGATACCACAGTATTAACAGAACAAATAATAGATGGATATTTCAGTACTATAGAAATACAACTAGATATGCTTGCAGACAACACTAATCTTAGAAGAATAAATGAGCTTCAAAGAGAAGATATAAATAAGGAGGTAGCACAAAATAAGATTGAAGAATACTTAAGACTTAATAAAGAAAAAAATATAAATATAGAACATAGTTATATAGTAGATAACAGTAAAAAAATATATATTCACCCATATGTAGAGTTACCGGATGACTTTGATCCAACTACTAGACCTTGGTATATAAAAGCTGTTGAAAATAAAGGAAGCACAGCCTGGACAGATCCGTATATAGACACTGACACTGGTCAAATCACTATAACTGCATCAGAAGCTATAGTTGACAATGGTAATATCGTAGGAATAGTTGCTCTTGATATCTCCTTAAATAAGCTATCAGAAGAAATAAGTAAAATTAACATTGGAAAAGAAGGTTATATTTGCTTAACTACTACAGAGGGAGTAGCTATAGCTCATAAAGAAAAAAGCGAGATAGGCAAAAATAATGTAACTAAACTAAATATATGGAATGACATCAAAAGTAAGGATTATGGTTTTGTAGATTATAAATATAATGAACAACGTAAATTTGCATCTTTTATAACGGAAGATAGACTAGGGCTTAAAATATTAGGAATTATGAATGAATCTGAATTAATTAATGATACTAATGCAATAATGTACTTTATATTATACTGCATAGTAGGGGCTATAGTAATAGGAATAATAGCATCTTTATTAATAGCAAAAAGTGTTACGAAGCCTATAAATTCTTTAAAAGAAGTATTTTTACAGGCTTCAAATGGGAATTTAACCGTAAAATCAAATATAAAAACTAAAGATGAATTTGAAGATTTAGGAGAGAGCTTTAATTCTATGTTAGAGAATATAAGGCATTTGGTTAAAGATGTAAAGCATTCGACTGAAACTATATTAACATCATCATCTTTTCTTACAGAAACTACTGAGCAAACTACTGTTGCAACAAATGAAATTGGACAAGCAATAGAACAAATAGCAATGGTATCTAGTGACCAAGCTAGAGATACACAAGATGGTTTAAATAAAATAGAAGAACTTGCAAAAAATATAACTGAAGTTGCTGAGTTGGAAAATAGTATAATGGAAATAACTTTAAAAGCTAATGAACTTAGTGGAAAGGGTATAGATGTAGTCAAAATACTTGATGAAAAATCAGAAATGGCAAAGCAGTCAGCTGTTATTGTAAGTGAAATAGTTTTTGAAGTTGATAAAAAGTCTCAAAATATAGGAACTATAACTCAGGCTATAACTAATATATCAGAACAAACTAATTTATTGGCATTAAATGCTGCTATAGAGGCTGCTCGTGCAGGTGAGAATGGAAGAGGATTTGCAGTGGTTGCAGAAGAAGTAAGGAAGCTTGCTGAACAGTCAAATCAAGCATCAAAAGAAATAGATGAACTTATAAAAGGAATACAAGAAAAATCAAAAGAAGCAGTAGACCGAATGGAAGCTGAAAAAGGTATAATAACAGACCAAAACAAAGCTGTTTTAGATACAAAAGATATATTTGCACAAATTTCGGATTCTATTGGTTTACTTATTGAAAATAATGAACATGTAACTGAGTTTACTAACTCAATGAATAATAAAAAGGATGATATAGTAGGTGCTATACAAAATCTTGCAGCATCATCGCAACAGACTTCAGCATCAACTGAAGAAGTGTCAGCATCAACTGAAGAACAACTTGCATCTATAGAAAGTGTAGCAAATCTTACTCAAGATTTGAATACTCTAGCAAATGACTTAGAGAAGTCTGTAAATAACTTTAAAGTAGATTAAAAATTAATATATTTAAAATCATTTTTAAGAGATACTTTATATAATAAAGTATCTCTTTTAATATTTAAGATGATAGAACTACACTTGCAATTGTTTTAATCAACGGGAGGACTCGTTGGCGACATGAGCCATGCGTTAGCATGTAGCGAATTTTATTATATTTAAAGATATTATATTAATTTCAACTTAAATATAATAATTGATAAAAAAGTAAAGTGGCAACTATTTTTGAGCAACGGAGCCCGGAGGACTCGTTGGCGACATGAGCCATGCGTTAGCATGTAGCGAATTTTATTTTGACCTTAGATTGATTTAGTTATATACTTAAAGATAGTATTATTTTTTATAACGGGTAGCAAATTATATTTGTATTTAAGCAACAGAGTCCGTTAGGACTTGTTGGCTATATGAGCCATGCAATAGCATGTAGCGAATTTTATGGAGGTATATGTATATTATGAATAAACAAAATATATATGATAAATTATGTGAAATTATTGAAAAAGAAAATATATTAGTAGATGAGCCTATGAAGAATCATACTTCATTTAAAATAGGAGGTCCTGCTGACTTTTTAGTTACTCCAACTAATGAAAATCAATTGAAAGAAATTATAAAATATATAAAAGAAGAGAATCTTCCACATTTTTTAATGGGAAATGGTTCAAATCTTTTAGTTAGAGATGGTGGAATAAGAGGAATAGTAGTTAAGATAGCTCAAAATTATAATAAATTTGAAATAAATGAAAACATTATAAAAGCTCAATCGGGAATACTATTATCAACTCTTGCAAAATATATAGCTAAAAACTGTTATAAAGGATTTGAATTTGCAAGTGGTATACCTGGAACACTAGGTGGAGCTATTGCAATGAATGCAGGAGCTTATGGTGGAGAAATGAAGGATGTAGTAAAATCTGTTAAAGTATTAAATCAACAAGGAGAAATAGTAGAACTTTCTAATGAACAGATGGAATTTGGATATAGAACTAGTTTGGTTACTAAGAAAAATTTAATAGTATTAGAAGTTACATTAGATCTTGAAAAGGGTAATTATGAAGAAATAAAGAATATACTTGACGATTTAACAGTTAAAAGAACTACTAAACAGCCTCTTAATGTTCCTAGTGCAGGAAGTACATTTAAAAGACCAGAAGGATATTATGCCGGTAAACTTATAGAGGATAGTGGTCTAAAGGGAGTTAGGCTAAAAGGAGCACAAGTATCTGATAAACACAGTGGTTTCGTTATTAATGCAGGAGGCGCAACGGCTCAAGATATAATAGAGCTTATAGAATTCATTAAGAAGACTGTATATGATAAGTTCAAAGTTGAATTAAATGAGGAAGTTAAAATCGTCGGAGAAAATTAAAAAGGAGACGATAATATGAATATTGTAGCTGATTATCATACTCATACTGTATATAGCCACGGTAAAGGGACAATAGAAGATAATGTAAAAGAAGCTATAAATAAAGGACTTAAAACAATTGGAATATCAGATCATGGATATAAACATATGGCATTTGGAATAAAATATAAAGATATAAAGAAGATGAGAGAAGAAATAGATGAACTAAACGAAAAATATAAAAATATAGATATACTAATGGGTATAGAAGCGAATATACTAGATGATGAAGGAAACATAGATGTAGACGATAATATAAGGCAGTACTTTGACTATATTATGGCTGGTTATCATTTTGGATCAACTCCAACAACATTGATTAAGGGAAGTATAAGTCATCTTATTAATTATACAGGTCTATTTAAAAAATCAGCGATTAAATATAATACAAGGGCTGTTATTAATGCAATCAATAAACATGATATATTTATAATAACTCACCCTGGTGCAAAGGCAAGTGTAGATCTTTTAGAAATCGCAAAAGAGGCAAAAAAGACAAACACAGCACTTGAGGTTAACTCAAAGCATGGTCATTTAACTGTTGATGAATTAAAACTCTTAAAAAATAGTGGAATCAAATTCGCACTAGGATCTGATGCTCATGACCCGAAAGATGTTGGTAATTTTACAAATGGTATAGATAGGATAAAACAAGCTGATATAGATATAAGCAATGTTATAAATATAGACGGGAGATGAAATAATTGAAATTTATAATAGTAACAGGTTTATCGGGTGCAGGAAAAAGTGAAGCTATGAATGCTTTAGAAGATTTAGGTTTTTACTGTGTAGATAATCTACCGCCTACTCTTATATCAAAGTTTGCAGAAATATGCTATCAATCAAAGGGGGCTATTGAAAAAATAGCCCTTGGTATAGACATAAGAGGTAGAAGTTTTTTTAAGGATTTAAATGAAAGTCTTGAAATGCTTAAAAAATTTGGATACGAATATGAAATACTATTTTTAGATTGTAGTGATAATACCCTTGTAAAAAGATATAAGATGACAAGAAGAAATCATCCTCTATCATCGAATACAGATATAGTAGAAGGTATAAAAAAAGAAAGAGAAATTTTAAAAGAACTAAAAGAGAGATCTAATAATATAATAAATACTAGTAATATGAAACCAAGGGATTTAAAAGAAGAAATAAACAAGTCGTATACAAGTGGAGATGCAAGTTCAAATTTAATAATATCCGTAACTTCATTTGGGTTCAAACACGGAATTCCAATGGATGCAGACTTGGTATTTGATGTGAGGTTTTTACCAAATCCATACTATATAGAAGAACTTAGGGAAAAAACTGGTGAAGAAGAAGTAGTTAGACAATATGTTATGAAATCAGATATAAGCATTAAGTTTTTTGAAAAATTAGCGGATATGATAAATTTTTTAATACCTCAATATATTATAGAAGGTAAAAATCATCTGGTTATAGCTATCGGTTGTACAGGTGGTAGACACAGGTCGGTCACAATATCTAATTTATTGTATGATTTTCTTAAAGAAAAAAACTATAGTGTGCTTAAAAAACATAGAGATCATACATTGAGATAATTGGAGGAGCGTATGTACAATTTAGGGGTATGGCTGGTATTTATAGGTATGATTTTTTTATTAGTATCAGCTTATTTAAACTATGAAACAATAAAAAAAAGAAAACTCTTAGATAAAGCTAAGAGAGGACCTAAAGTCGTTGTTATAGGGGGAGGAACTGGTCAATCTATATTTCTTAGAGGGCTTAAGAAGTTTACGAATAATATAACAGCAGTAGTTACTGTTGCAGACGACGGAGGAGGATCTGGAGTATTAAGAGAAGATCTTGGAATGCTACCTCCTGGAGATATAAGAAACTGTATATTGGCTCTTGCAAATATGGAGCCTACAATGGAAAAAATAATGCAGTATAGATTTTTAGAAGGTAAGCTTGAAGGACAAAGCCTTGGAAATCTGTTTTTAGCTGCTATGAATGGAATATATGGGAATTTAGAAATTGCAGTGTCTAAAATATCAGATATATTCGCTTTAACAGGAAAAGTATATCCTGTAACAATAGAGGATATAAACCTTGTAGCTAAACTTAAAAATGGAAATATAGTAAAAGGTGAATCTACAATACCTGATGAAGTAAGACTTCAAAATACCGAAATAGATAGAATATACTTAGAGCCAGAGAGTCCCAAGCCATTACAAGGAGTTTTGGATGCAATAGATGATGCAGATATAATTGTAATAGGTCCTGGTAGCTTATATACCAGTATAATACCGAATTTAATAGTGGATGGAATTTCTGATAAAATAGTAAAAAGTGATGCTCTTAAAGTTTATATATCCAATATAATGACTCAACCAGGAGAGACAGATGATTACGATGTATGTGATCATGTCAATTCAATACTTAAGCATACTCACAATGGCATAATAGATTTGGTAATAGCTAATGATGAAAGTATAAACAAAGCTGATTTGATAAAGTATGAGAAGGATGGATCAAATCAAGTATTAATAGATAAAAATCAAATAAAAAAATTAAACTCTATAAATATTTCTGTTATACAAACAAATCTTGTTGAAGTTAGGAAGAAGTATATAAGACACAACTCTGAAAAGATAGGTAGCATTATAGTTGGTTTGACTAGGAAGAGCAACTTTAGTTGTTTTATTAAAAACTTTCTTAATAAATTTAACTCCTAATATAGAGGATTTGAAGTTTTTATGTAGAATTTTTTATTATTATGCTTTTTTTAAGGAGTGAGAAATATGAGAGAAGAGATTAGTGCTGGTGGTGTGGTATTATTTGGAAATGCAATACTTCTCTTAAGAAAATATAACGGAGATTGGGTACTTCCAAAAGGGAAAGTAGAAAAAAATGAGGAAAAAGATGAAGCAGCATTGAGAGAAGTATTTGAAGAGTCAGGTGTAAAAGGAGAAATTATTAAATATTTAGGAGAAATTCATTATACGTTTAAAGAAAACTGGGATGAAAATAAGACTGTTCACAAAACTGTTTTTTGGTATCTTATGAAAGCAAAGACTATGAATACCATTCCTCAAAGAGAAGAAGGTTTTGTAGATGCTAAATTTATACACATTAATAGGGTTGTAGACCTTGCAAAGTATGATGATGAGAAAGAGATAATTAAGGTTGCACTGAATGAAATAAAAAAATTATATTTAATTTAAATAATTTTTTAAAATGGTATAGGTGAGAAAAATGTCATTTTCAAGTAAAACTAAGAATGAACTAGTAAGAGTTACTTCTTCAAATCAAAAATGTAATATAGCAGAACTTTCAGGAATAATAAGAATGAGTGGAACTATTAAATTAAAGGGATTTCAAAAGTTAAATCTTGAAGTAGCTACGGAAAATGCAGCTATAGCTAGAAAAGTATTTAAGCTTTTGAAATCAAACTTTAATATCCAAACTCAAATAATGGTAAAGAAAAATAGAAATCTGAAAAAAAACAATAGCTATATATTAAGTATAACTAGTGAAATGGGAGCAAGCACTTTATTAAAGGAACTAGGTATATTAAGCGAAGGTAACAATATTATTATAAATAATAATATACCTAGTGATATAATAGAGAATAATAATCTTAAAAAATCTTATATAAGAGGTGCATTTTTAGGAGGAGGATCAGTTAGTGATCCAGAAAAAACGTACCATTTAGAATTTGTAACTAATAAAGAACAGTACAGTATAGCTCTTAGTAACCTAATAAACTCATTGGGATTTAATAGCAAGATAGTTATAAGAAAGAGTAATTATGTTATTTATTTAAAAGAAAGTGAGCAGATATCCGATTTATTAAATATAATGGGAGCTCATAGTGCGCTTCTTGATTTAGAAAATGTTAGAATAGTAAAGCAAATGAGAAATGATGTAAACAGGATTGTTAATTGTGAAACAGCAAATTTGAGTAAAACTGTAAATGCAGCTATAAGGCAAATACATAATATCGAGTATATAAAAAATACAATTGGACTTGAATCACTGCCTAAGAACTTACAAGAAATAGCTTATATGAGAATAGAGTATCAAGATCTGAGCTTAAAAGAATTAGGTGAAATTCTAAATCCTCCAATTGGAAAGTCTGGGGTTAATCATAGACTTAGAAAATTAGAACAAATAGCAGAAGATTTAAAAGGAAAGGGTAGGGGAATATGATAAGAAAAGAGTTTGAAATTTTTAATAAAGTAGGACTTCATGCAAGACCAGCAGCTTTATTCGTTCAAACTGCTAGTAAATTCGAATCTCAAATATCTATTGAGAAAGATAATAGAACAGTAAATGGTAAATCTATAATGGGAGTGCTAACACTAGGAGCATCATTTGGTGATAAAGTTACTATTATTATAGATGGGTTTGATGAGAATGAGGCTATTAAGGTTATTGAAGAGTTTTTTAATGAAAAATTGAAGAATCTATAGAAAAATCCCCTAGTTTTAGGGGATTTTATTTTTAAAAAAATATATTCATGATAAAATGATAGTACTATTATAAAATGGAGGTGATTATATGATAAAAGATTTTGCTCATCTTCATGTGCATACACAGTATAGTTTGCTTGATGGATTTGCGCGAATAGATAAGCTGATTAAAAGAGCTAAGGAACTAAATATGAAGTCCGTTGCTATTACTGATCATGGATGTATGTTTGGTGTGATAGATTTTTATAAAAGAGCTAAAAAAGAGGGTATAAAACCTATAATAGGATGTGAAGTTTATACTGCGCCTAGATCTTTAAAGGATAAAGACCCTAATTTTGATAAGTATCAAGGTCATTTGGTTCTTCTTGCAAAGAATATGACAGGATACAAAAACCTTATAAAGCTCGTTTCAAAGGCTTATGTTGAAGGTTTTTACTATAAGCCAAGGGTTGATTATGAAGAACTTAAAAAACATAGTGATGGAATAATAGCTTTGTCTGCTTGTCTTGGAGGGGATATACAGCAACATCTTATGAAGAGAAATTATGATAAGGCAAAGGAAATAGCGCTTAATTTAAATGAGATGTTTGGACAAGATAACTTTTATCTTGAAATTCAAGATCATGGTATAAAAGAACAAAAAGAGGTTAATTTAAGCCTTTTAAAGCTGTCAAAAGAAACAGGTATACCACTTGTTGCGACTAATGATGTACACTATGTAAATAAAGAAGATTCAAAAACTCATGATATACTGCTTTGTATTCAAACTGGAAAGACTTTTCAAGATGAAAAAAGAATGAAGTTTGAAACACAGGAGTTTTATTTAAAGTCAAAGGAAGAAATGTACGAATTATTTTCATATGCACCTACTGCTCTTGATAACACAGTAAAAATAGCTGATATGTGTAATGTAGAATTTGATTTCAATCAAATTCACTTACCTGAATACGATGTACCAAGTGGATTTACAAAGAGTGATTATTTAAGAAAGTTATGTACGGATGGTCTTTATGAAAGGTTTGCAAATCCATCTAAAGAATTGATAGATAGATTAAATTATGAATTAGATGTAATAAATAATATGGGTTATGTAGAATATTTCTTGATAGTTTGGGATTTCATAAATTTTTCAAAAGAGAACAATATAATGGTAGGCCCAGGAAGAGGAAGTGCGGCTGGATCGATAGTTGCATATACTCTTAAGATAACGGATATAGACCCTATGAAGTATGATCTTATATTTGAAAGATTTTTAAATCCTGAAAGGGTTTCAATGCCAGATATTGACATTGATTTTTGTTACGAAAGAAGAGAAGAAGTAATAGATTATGTTAAAAGAAAGTACGGAGATGATCATGTAGCGCAGATAATAACATTTGGAACAATGGGAGCTAAGGCTGCTATAAGAGATGTCGGAAGAGTTTTAGATGTTAGTTATGCTCAGGTTGATAAAATAGCAAAAGAAATTCCATTTGCTCTTGGAATGACTATAAATAAAGCACTTGAAGTAAATAAAAACCTTAAACATATGTATGAAGAGGATAATGTGGTTAAGGAAATAATAGATACATCAAGAGATCTTGAAGGAATGCCAAGACATGCATCAACTCATGCAGCTGGGGTTGTTATATCAAAAGATTCTGTAGATAGTTATGTTCCATTATATATGCATGAAAATGGAGTTACAACTCAATTTACTATGACTACACTTGAAGAATTAGGACTTTTAAAAATGGATTTTTTAGGTCTTAGGACCCTTACAGTAATAAGAGATGCTCTTGAGCTTATACAAAAGAATCATAATGTAGAAATAGATTTTTCTAAAATGGAATACGATGATAAAAAAGTATACGAGCTTTTAAGTTCAGGGAATACGCTTGGAATATTCCAATTAGAAAGTGCTGGAATGAGACAGTTTATGAAGGATCTAAAACCTGATAATTTTGAAGATATAGTGGCTGGAATATCTCTTTATAGACCAGGACCTATGGATTCTATACCAACCTATATAAAGAATAAGAATAATCCAGGTCAAGTAAAATATCTTCATGAAAAATTAGAATCTATACTTGATGTAACTTATGGATGCCTTGTTTATCAAGAACAGGTAATGAGGGTGGTTAGAGATTTAGCTGGATATTCTTATGGACGAAGTGATTTGGTTAGACGTGCCATGGGGAAAAAGAAAATGGATGTAATGGAGCAGGAAAGACAATATTTTATACATGGTAAATTTGATGACAATGGAGAAATCGAAATAGAAGGTTGTGTTAGGAACGGAGTAAGTGAAGAAATAGCAAACCAAATATACGATGAAATGATAGATTTTGCCAAGTATGCATTTAACAAATCACATGCAGCTGCATATGGAGTTTTAGGATACCAAACTGCATATTTAAAGGCACATTATCCTGTAGAATTTATGGCAGCTCTTATAACCAGTGTAATGGGAAATACAGATAAGGTTGTAGAGTATATAAGGGAATGCAATAGTCTTGGAATACAGGTTTTAAAGCCAGATATAAAGAAGAGTTTTGGAAAATTTGCGGTTGAAGAAAAAAATATAAGGTTTGGACTTGAAGCTGTAAAAAATGTAGGTGCAAATGCTATAAGAGATATAGTACAACAAAGAGAAATAAGTGGCGAATTTGATGACTTTGTTGAATTTTGTAAAACTATTAATTCCAAGGATTTAAATAAACGAGTTATAGAATCTCTTATAAAATGTGGAGCGTTTGACAGTATAAGTCCGAATAGAGCGCAACTTATGGCTGGTTATGAAAAAATAATAGAAAGTATAATAAGCGATAAGAAAAAAAATATTCAAGGACAGATATCTTTATTTGAAATAGGCGACAAAAAAGAAGAAAATAATATATATACACTTCCTGATGTATCTGAATTTAAAGAAAAAGAGAAACTTTTATTAGAAAAGGAAGTTTTAGGTATGTATATAAGTGGGCATCCATTATCACAATATGAAAGAGAGCTTAAAGTTAATACTAATATAAATAATCTTATTATTTCTAAAACTCAGGAAGAGGATTATCAAAAATTCTTGAAAATGGATAATAAAGAGGTTGTTATAGGTGGTATAATAATAAGCAAAACTATAAAAACTACTAAGAGAAACGATATAATGGCATTTATAGAAGTAGAAGATTTAGATGGGAGTATAGAAGTAATAGTGTTTCCAAGAATTCTTCAAAAATACTCAGATATTATACTGGAAGATAAAATTATATATATAAAAGGAAGTTTGAGTATAAAAGAAGGAGAAAATGCAAAAATTATAGCTAATGAAATTGAAGAAATAATAAAAATTGATGATAAAGAATTATGGATTAAATTAAATGATATAAAAGACAATGAACAATTATATACTCTGAAACAAATACTAAATAAACACAAAGGAAATTCATTAGTTTGCTTATATTGTCAAAAGTCAAAAAAAGCATTTAAAGCAGAAAAAAATTGCATGGTTGGCTTAAATGAAGAGTTAATTAATGAATTACAAGAATTTTGTGGTGTTCAGAATATTAAAATCAAAAATATAAGTTCAAAAAATATTTAAAATTATGTTATAATATATGATATTAGAGATAAAATATAGTCTTTATATTTTATCTCTAAAGTAAATCATAATATTTTCGATTTAGGGATAACATTTAAAAGCTAACTAAAATATAAATAATATTTTTTTAAACGTGGTGGGATGAAAAAGAATACATAGGGACCACGAATGTCCCTTTATAATAGGAGGTATAAAAATGAAAAAAATAGCTGTATTAACAAGCGGAGGTGATGCTCCAGGAATGAATGCTGCTGTAAGAGCTGTTGCACGTTCTGCTATATACAATGGATGCAAAGTTTATGGAGTTAACAGAGGATACAGAGGTCTAATAGATGGAGATTTATTTGAAATGGATTTATCTTCTGTTGGAGATATAATACATAGAGGAGGAACTATATTAAAATCTGCTAGATGTTTAGAGTTTATAGAAGAAGAAGGAAGACAAAAGGCACTGAATGTATTAAAAGTATTTGGGATAGATGGGCTTGTTGTAATAGGAGGAGATGGATCTTTTCAAGGAGCTCAGAAACTAAGTGAAATGGGATTCCCAGCGGTAGGTATTCCAGGAACAATAGATAATGATTTAGCTTACACAGACTACACTATAGGATTTGATACTGCTCTTAATACAGTTATAGATGCAATAACTAAAATAAGAGATACATCATACTCTCATGAAAGATTGAGTATAATAGAAGTTATGGGAAGACATTGTGGAGATATAGCACTTTATGCAGGGCTTGCAGGTGGAGCTGAGATTATAATAATCCCAGAGGCTGAATACAATGAAGATGATATATGTAAAAAATTAATACAAAGTAAAAATAGAGGAAAAGCTCACAGTATAATCATGCTTGCAGAGGGTATAGGTGGGTCTCAAGATTTAGCTGAAAGAATAAAGGATAAGACTGGTATAGAATCGAGAGCTACAATACTTGGACATATTCAAAGAGGTGGAAGTCCTAGTGCGTTTGATAGAATAATAGCTAGCCAAATGGGGGCAAAAGCTGTGGAATTATTAATAGGTGGGAAATCTTCAAGGGTTGTAGGTATAAAGAATAACTCTATAATAGATATGGATATACATGAAGCTTTAGCTATAGAAAGAAAACTTAATAAGGATATCTACAAGCTAGTAGATGTATTATCTATATAAATATTATAATTTTATTTTGATATATAAAGTTAAAACTATTTAAGGAGGATTAATAATGTTAGAAAAAAAGACCAAAATTGTTTGTACAATAGGACCTGCAAGTGAAAAAAAAGAGGTGCTAAAAGAACTTGTAAATAACGGATTAAATGTATGTAGACTTAACTTTTCTCACGGAGATCATGAAGAACACGGAAAAAGAATGGATACGATTAAAGAATTGAGAGAAGAATTAAATAAACCAATAGCAATACTTCTTGATACAAAAGGACCTGAAATAAGAACTGGTAAGTTTGAAGATCCTGAAGTTTCACTTGAAGAAGGGCAAACTTTCACTATAACTATGAAGGATATACTTGGAACGAAAGAAATGTGTACAGTAAGCTATAAAGAACTTGTAAATGATGTAGTAGTAGGAGACACTATATTAATAGATGATGGTCTTGTAGGACTTAAGGTACAAGAAATAAAAGGTGAAGAAATAGTTTGTTTAGTTGAAAATGCAGGTATTGTAAAAAACAATAAAGGTGTAAATGTACCAGGAGTTAAAATTAATCTTCCAGCTATAACTGAAAAAGATAGAAGTGATATAGAATTTGGTATAAAGCAAGGAATAGATTTTATTGCAGCATCTTTCGTTAGAAAAGCATCTGATGTGATTGCTATAAGAGAGATACTTGAGGCTAATAATGCAGGAGATATTCAAATAATATCAAAAATCGAGAACCAAGAAGGGGTAGACAATATAGATGAAATTCTTGAGATTTCTGATGGAATAATGGTAGCTAGAGGGGACTTAGGAGTTGAAAT
This sequence comes from Tepidibacter mesophilus, assembly GCF_002724055.1. Lineage (GTDB taxonomy): Bacteria > Bacillota > Clostridia > Peptostreptococcales > Peptostreptococcaceae > Tepidibacter_A > Tepidibacter_A mesophilus. The sequence continues at coordinate 157,206 of NZ_BDQY01000003.1, forward strand.
ACCAACTCAAGAGATACCTATAGCTCAAAAGATGATGATTAGAAAATGTAATGAGCTTGGAAAGCCTGTTATAACTGCAACTCAAATGCTTGATTCTATGATAAGAAACCCAAGACCTACAAGAGCAGAAGTTACAGACGTTGCAAATGCTATTTATGATGGGACAGATGCTATAATGCTTTCAGGAGAAACTGCCGCTGGAAGATATCCAGTTGAAGCTGTTAGAACAATGGCATTAATAGCTAAAAGGACAGAAGATTCTCTTGAGTACAACAATATATTAAAGTCTAAGAAATTAAATCAAGTGAATGTTACTAATGCAATAAGTCATGCAACTTGCACAACAGCTATTGATTTAAAAGCTTCTGCAATAGTAACATCAACATCTTCAGGGCATACGGCTAGAATGGTATCTAAATTTAGACCACAAGCTCCTATAGTTGCAGCTACTAACTGTGAAAAAGCTATGAGAAGACTTGCTCTTAGCTGGGGAGTATATCCTGTATTAACTTCAGCTGCAACTTCAACTGATGAAGTTATAGATAATTCTATTGAAACTGCCCTTGAAGCAGGATACATTAACAATGGGGAATTAGTGGTGATAACTGCAGGAGTACCTGTTGGGGTAACTGGAACAACTAACTTAATAAAGGTTCATGTTGTAAGTGAAATAATAACTAAAGGTATAGGTATAGGTAGAAAAGTTGTAAGCGGAAAAGTTTGTCTAGTGAATAATGCTTCTGAGATAAAGGATAATTTTGATCAAGGAGATATAATAGTTACTAATTTAACTGATGTAGATATGAATGATTATATCGAAAAATCTTCTGCAATAATAACACAAGAGGGCGGAATTACAAGTCATGCAGCTATAGTGGGGCTTAATCTAGAAAAAGCTGTAGTAGTTTCAGCAAAAGATATAATGAGTCGTGTAAAAAATGGAGAAATAATTACTGTAGATACTGCTAGTGGAATAATATATAAAGGAAATACAAGAGTTTTATAAAAATAAAAAGTAAGTCTATGATAAGCCACTGAAAAAGTGGCTTTTTTATTTCATAAATTACCATTACAAGAAGTGATAACTTTATAAAAAATATATAAAATATAATAGAATTATGACGATAAATATATCAACTAATACAAGTGAAAGTTAAAATTACTAAAACTCTATAGGAATTAAGTTCTGCTTTATATTGAATTATTAATGGAGGATTACATGATGACATCAAAAAAAATAAAACAATCAACTTTGGAACTTATATCCCAAAGAGGGTATTCTGAGACAACTTTATCGTTGATAGCAAAAAGAGTGGGAATAAAAAAACCTTCTATATATAGTCATTTTCAAAGTAAAGAGGATATATTTTTTTCTATACTAGAAGATGAGACTAAAAATTTAAATATGTACATAGAATCTATATTTGATGATATAAAAAAATTAGATTTAGAAGAAATGTTATATCAGTTTATATGTAAATTTGTTAAGTATTTTGATAACAATATAGTGTTAGCTAAATTTTGGAATATAATAATGTATTTTCCACCTAATAATTTAGAACAAAATTTCAAACTGGAATTTGATATAATTAAAAATAAAATTAATAAATTTATGTATACTAGTATTAAAGAAAAAATAAATAGCGAAAAATTTGATAAAGAAAAAATGGAAAATATAATATATTCATATGAATTAATATTAAGAGGAATTCTTACTATGATTATATATGATGATAACTTTACTATAGATAAAATAGAACGTATATGTGCAGTTTATTGTAGTGGAATAAAAAAAGAAATAAGTTAAAACCTTTTTCATTATAAAAATGGGAAAGGTTTTTTTATATAATATGTGATAAAATGTTAATAGAAAAAGACTGTTAAGTTAAGGAGGTATTATTAGTGCTCAAGATAAAAAACAATATAATGTCTAAATTAACAGTAGTATTTATTTTGCTTATAAGTATATCTCTTTGTATTTTAGGTATAACTACATATTATAAAGCTAATTTTATACTACAGGATAAATTAAAGGATACATCTAAACAATTATCAAAGCAGATAGAAGAAAATATTTCAACTATAATACAGGAAAATCAATCTAATTTAGTTCAAATGTCTAGGGATCCTAATATACAGAGATTAGCAGAAAATAGTTTTTTGGAATCAATAGTTGAGAAGACGTTTGAAAGTTTTAAAAATGCTCATGTAAGTGTAGAGAGTATATATATAACTATGGAAAATAAGAAAACGGTTTCATATCCTCGAAATAAGTTTGATAAAGAACATGATGCTACTGAAGATTCGTGGTATAAAAATACAGTTAATAAAGATGATATACATTGGAGTAATCCATATAAAGATAAAAACACAGGAAATATGATAATGAGTATGAGTATACCTGTATATAATCTTATGAATAAAAATGAGTTTGTGGGTATCCTAGGAGTTGATATTTCTATAGATACACTATCTAATAAAATAAACGTATTAAAAGTAGGAAGAAAAGGCAAGGCTACATTGATAGATAAAGATTTAAATATTATAACGGATAAGAATCAGTCTATAAGAGGAACTAAACTAAAAGATAATGTTTTGATTAATAGTATTAAAAATAAAAAAGAAAATACTCTTGATTTAGATAATAAAATAATTATGTACAGACCTATAAGAGGGCTTGATTGGACCATTATACTTACAATGTATAAAGATGAGATAAAGGATGATAATAAAGTATTGATTAAAAATATATTAATAGTTGGAATTATATCTATATTAGTTGCTGTATTCATATCGTATATTTTTTCAAAAAAAATTACAAAACCTATAAATGATTTTTTATATACAATTGATAACGTAAAAAATGGGGACTTTAGTATTAGATGTGATATAAAAAACAATGATGAAATCTCTAAAATTGGAGAAGGATTAAATAATATGTTGAATAATGTTTCAGGATTGATAAAAAATACACAAAATGTATGCGAAAAAGTAAATATCGCATCTCAAAATTTATCGCAAATATCAAATGAAACTAATTTATCAGCAGAATCTATATCTCTTACTGTTAATGAGATAGCCAGTGGATCAATAAGACAAGCCAATGAAGCAGAAAAAGGATCAAATTTAGCTAATAATTTATCCGATAAGCTTAAAGAACTTTCAAACAACACACAGGATATGTTAAAGAGTATAGAAAATGTAGAAAAGGCTAATTTAAACAGCTCAAAAGTCATATGTGAGCTAAGTAGTAGCACTGATCAAAACAATAAAAATACAGCGAAGGCTCAACAAGCTGTACTTGAACTTAATAAAAATGCTAAAAACATATCTAATATATTAGGGACTATAACAGCTATAGCTGATCAAACTAATTTGTTAGCTCTTAATGCATCTATTGAAGCAGCACGTGCAGGTGAAGCAGGAAGAGGATTTGCAGTAGTTGCGGATGAAATAAGAAAGCTTGCAGAGAACTCCAATAATGCAGCTGATGATATAAAGAATATATTAGATTATATACAGATAGATAGCAATAACACTGTTGATATAATAAATATGCTTGAACAAAGCAATTTAAAACAATCAAGCACTGTTGCATATGTAAATACTTCGTTTGATTTAGTAAAAGAATCTACAGATGAAATAATAGAAAAGATAAGATTTATAGGGGAATCTGTTGAACGATTAAATGAGGATAGATTAAATATAGTTGATACTATACAAAGAATATCTGATATATCAGAAGAGGCATCGGCTGGAGCTCAAGAGATAAGTGTGTCTATTAATCAACAAGCACACGATATACATAAGGTTGCAAATTCATCAGATTATTTACAAGAATTATCATCAAAATTAAACAAAGAGATAAGTAAATTTAGAATACAAAATCCATAATTATTGAATATATGCCCTAGATTGTATACAATCTAGGGTTTTCTTTGTTAAAAAATAAATTCAGAAAAGTTTGAAAAATCAATTGATTTATATTTTTCAAAATAGTATAATAATTATTAAATACACTTAGGATATGTATAAAGTATCTACAATATGCATATTATATTAGAAATAACTAAAATGATTAAAGGAGGGAACAGCTAAATGTCAAATTCAAGAGAAAATTGGGGGTCCAAGATAGGTCTTATACTAGCGATGGCAGGTAATGCTATTGGATTAGGAAACTTCTGGAGATTCCCATATCAAGCTGCTAGTAATGGCGGTGGAGCATTCATGATTCCGTATTTTATTGCACTTATTGTACTTGGTATACCTGTTATGCTTTTAGAATGGAATCTTGGACGTTATGGTGGTAAATATGGTCATGGTACACTTGGACCTATGGTTTATCTACAAGCTAGAGAGGGAACAAAGCCTAGAAATGCAGCTATAATGGGAGCCGTAGCAGGATCATTCGCTTTTGCTGTAACGCTTCTTGTTAACTCATATTATAACCATATAATAGGTTGGTCACTAGGTTATGGAGTATTATCTCTTACTGGAGGATATACGGATATGAGTGTATCTACAGGAGAAGTGTTTGTAAACTACATTCAAAATCCATCTATGGTATTTACATTCTGGGTAATAGCTTTAGCGGGACTTGCATTTGCAGTTATGCGTGGGGTTCAAAAAGGTATAGAAACTTGGGCTAAGCTTATGATGCCAGTTCTTTATACTTTTGGTATTGTTCTTGCTATAAGATCTTTAACTATGGGAAGTCCAGTTAACCCTGATTGGTCATCTATGAAGGGTCTTAACTTTATATGGAATCCTGATTTTTCAACATTCACATGGAAATCAGTAGTAGCAGCAGCAGGTCAAGTATTCTTTACATTATCAGTTGGTATGGGTATAATAGCCAACTATGCATCTTATCTAAAGCCTGACGATGATATTATAGTTTCCTCACTTGCAACAGTTTCACTTAACGAGTTTGCAGAAGTTATACTTGGAGGAACAGCAGTTATTCCTATAGCTTATGCATTTATGGGACCTGATGGATTAGGGCAAGGTGTTGGTCTTGCATTTATAGCTCTTCCTAATGTATTTAGAACTATGGGTGGAGGACAATTTGTAGGAGCTTTATGGTTCTTCTTATTATTTTTCGCTGGATTTACTTCAGCAATAGCTATGTATAACTACCTAGTTGCTCTTCTTGAAGAAGATATGGGTATAGCTAGAGCTAAAGGTGCATGGTATATATTCGTAGCATATATTATATTAGGTCTTCCAGTAGGACTTGAAAGTATAATGACAAAGACTGCAGATCTTGCATACTTAACAGAAATAGATAACTGGATAGGTTCTTATTTATTAATTGTTCTTGCAGCAGTTGAGGTTGTAGCTTGTGCATGGTTAATGGGAGACAAAGCTTTAGTTGAAATGAACAAGGGTGGAATTTGGAAGATTCCTAGATGGTTCTTTAAAATATTCCATCAAACATTAACTCCTATAACTACATTTATAATATTAATATTCTCTACACTTGATTATATAAAAGCTGGGTATTTTAGATTAGTTCCATCTTTTGTTGAGAATACACCAGTTTTAGTACCTTGGGTTAATGGAGCAAGAGTAGTTATATTTGCAACATTGATAGTAGGATTTATGCAATCGTATAGATCTATTAAGAGTAAATACGGTAAAGAACTTTCTGAAAATAAAGTTTCTATTCGTATATAATTAGGAGGGATTAATTATGACTAGTACAGCACTTGGTTTTATGATTACAATATGGACCGTTATAATTGTTTGTATAGCAGTTACACTAAAACCTCTATTAAAGAAATAAAGAAAAAAATAAATATAAAACCCCACCGATAAGGTGGGGTTTTAAAATACAGTATCAACTTAGCTGTTTAAATTATAGTGAAAATATGGTACAATAAATCAAGATATTATTCTGAATCTTCTAATAAAAATTTGGAGGTGAATCTAATGAAAGCTCTTACATTAATGAACACATTAGATCAATTAACTGATTTAACTAAAAGTCTGAAGACTATTAAAGAGTCGAGAAAACAAAAATATATTAGTCAATTAAATACACTATACAGCCAATATGAAAAATTAGAAGTACCTACAAATTTAGGTGACGTTTATGATTCTTTATGTAGCAAAGGAAAAGAATTAATAAAGGAAATAAAAAATAATAAAAGTAATAAGAAAAATGGGGATAATATAGAGGTATATATAAGATACTTAAAGGCTGCAAAGGCAGATTTTGAAGGTAGAACTGAATATGTAAATAAATACTATAGATCATTCATATTTACAGCTATATTGTTTTTGGGATTATCACCACAGTATTTTGGATTCGTACTTCCAGCAGTGTTTTTTGTTCCTATGTATTTGGGAATCAAGGGAGTTAAGAGTAGATCTATAAATGGTCTTTATATGAGTATGTCTTTAGTTCCTGTCGGACTTATGACTTCATTTATATGGATAAGATATGGTGTATATGCAATGACTAATTATCAAGATGCTGTTAATAAGGTTATAACGGACACAGGAAGAAGTCTAACTACTGCAAAGGCACTAGTTAGTATACCACCAATTCTTGCGTGTGTGCTTCTTGCAGTAGCAGTACTGCAGATGTATAGAGGATATAAAAGTAAGGATTTATTTGTATAGCAATTATAATATTTATACCAAAAGTCTTCTATATAGAAGGCTTTTTTTATATCTAGTTTTTTTAGATTCTGTGGGTTACGAAAACGCTCTATAAAAATACCGCAAATTCAACGATATTTTGGTTATATAGAAAAAGACAAAAAATATTAGCTAATAAAGTCTATTGTATTAACATAGTGAGTTTAGAGCTTTTAGGATATTCTGTGTTGATAGATATATTGTTTTTTGGTAATATTAATAGACGATATTTAAAATAAGAAGGAGATAGATTATGTTAAATAAAGGTGAAAAGTACACGGTTGATATAGTTGATATAGGACATACTGGAGTTGGAATAGGTAAATATGAAGGTTTTACGGTATTTGTTGAAGGTGGAATTATACAAGATAAGATAGAAGTTAAGATAATAAAGAGTAAGAAGAATTATGCAGAAGGTGAAATTGTTAAAGTTATAGAAAAGTCTCCTTTTAGAGTCAATAGAGAGTGTTCTGATGAGTTAATAGATTGTGGTGGATGTCAAGTTATGCATCTTGATTATCAAAAACAACTTGATATAAAAACTAATTCAGTTAAAGAAACTATTAAGAGAATAGGTAAGATAGAAGATGTTAAGGTTCATGATACTATAGGAATGGATAAGCCTTTTAGATACAGAAATAAAGCTCAATTTCCAATAGGAAAAAGAGGAAGTGAAACTGTATTAGGTTTTTATAAAAAGAAAAGCCACGATATAATACCTATGGATAAGTGTATAATACAGCATGATATGAACGATAAGATAGCTGAGGTAGTTAAGAACTATATAGATAAAAATAATGTTAGTGTATACGATGAAAGAAAACATGAGGGAATTTTAAGACACTTAGTTACTAAGGTTGGATTTAAGACTAAAGAGGTTATGGTTGTTCTTGTAGCCAATGCTAAAAAAATTCCTAATGTAGATGAACTTATAAATGATTTAAAAGAGAATGTTGAAGGATTTAAGACATTGGTTTTAAATGTTAATACTAAGAAAGGTAATGTGGTACTTGGAAAACAAAACAAGGTTTTATATGGGGATGGAATTATACAAGATTATATAGAAGACCTTAAGTTTAATATATCACCTTTATCATTTTTTCAAGTAAATCCTGTTCAAACTGAGGTTTTATATAATAAGGCTTTAGAGTATGCAAATCTTTCAGGAGATGAGAATGTACTTGATATATATTGTGGAATAGGAACTATATCTTTATTCTTAGCTAAAAAGGCTAAGATGGTATATGGAATAGAGATTATTGACGAAGCTATAGAGGATGCTAGAATAAATGCTCAGATAAACAATATAGATAACGTTGAGTTTTATTCAGGAGAGGCTGAAGCAGTAGCTCCATCGCTTTATGAAGAAGGAAAACTTGCAGATGTAGTTGTAGTTGACCCACCTCGTAAAGGTTGTGATGAGAGAGTGTTAGATACTATAGTTAGCATGAATCCGAGTAAGGTTGTGTATGTTTCTTGTAATCCATCAACTCTTGCAAGGGATTTAGCTTATTTAGATGAGAGAGGTTATAAGTGTGAAGAAATACAGCCAGTGGATATGTTTCCTCATACTATGCATGTGGAGTGTGTAGCTAGAATAGTTAGAAAATAACAGGGTTTCAGGCAATTTAATATCATACAAATAGCTATTTGCCAACCATTTGCCAACGTAAATTTTCGTAAGAATTTTTATGTTGGCAATTTTTCTTTTAGTGCATTATCGAAGATATCTATTGCATTTTTTTGCATGTTCATAGAAACATGTGAGTATGTGTCCAGTGTAGTTGATACTTTTTCGTGTCCAAGTCGTTCTTGAACAACTTTTGGATGTATTCCTTGTTCTAGTAGCATAGTTGCATGAGTATGTCTTAAATAGTGAAATTTAAATCTTATTCCTAATTTATGATTTATAACTCTGCTTAAATATTTCATTGTATTAGTTGTAACCATTTCACCATTTTCTTTTGTACATATCATATCCGAATCGATATAGTGTGGACCGTACTTCAACTTATTTTCTTTTTGTTTAAGTTGATGATCTTTTAAAAGTTTATATAAAGTGTTTCCCATTATAATATTTCTTGTACTTGATTTTGTTTTAGGAGTTCCAAATGTAAACTCACCATTTACATTAATTAATATTTGAGTTACTGATATAGTTTTGTTTTTAAAGTTTACATTATTCCATTTAAGACCACAAACTTCTGATATTCTCATTCCTGTATTAAGTCCTATCATAATAGGTACATAGTAAATTGTATCTTTGAATTTAATGAGTATTTCACTTATTTCATCAGTAGTTAAGACTACCACATCTTTTTTATTATCTTTTTTAGGGATAGTAACCATTTTTAATGGATTATGATTAATAAAGCCCCACTTTACAGCCATATTCAAAGCTCCACTCAAAACTCCATAGAATCCGTTGATAGTATTTTTAGCAAGACCTTTATTGTGAGCATCGGTAAAAAATTTTTGAATAGTTGCGGAATTGAGTTTTTGGAGATAAAAGTGTCCGAGTGCAGGATCTATATGATTTTTTATATCGCTAGAGTATCTTTCATAACTTCTATTTTTTAGATTTACCTTAACATAATTTTCAATATAATATTGTAGGTATTCTGAAACTGTTAATTTGTTTTCTTGAAATAAAATACCTTTCTCAAGTTCGGTTATAGTTTTTCTCATAGCTGATAAAGCTTCTTTTTTGGTATCAAATCCAGTTTTTTCTTTCTGTTTTCTTTTTCCATTAATACGGCCGATATCTATAATATAGGACCATTTAGAACCTCTTTTTCTGACATGTCCTTGCATAATTATTCCTCCTTTGGAAACGTATGTTCTGCAATGAAGTCTAATAAAAGAGCAGTATCCCTGCTCATATAAAGTGAAACTTATATTCCAACTGAATCTTTAGTTGCGTGAGAGCTCTTTAAGTTAGCTAATCCAGAACTTTTAGCTTTCGGATAAAAATTAGTATTGCATATCTTCATAAATAAAAATTCTAGGATAGCAAGTTAATATCAAGCTATGAGTTTTATCTATCTTAATAGATTCATGTTGTCTAGAAAGAAATTTAAGCCTCATATTTACTATTGCCTCAGGTAGTTCTAATTTTTCGCATAAATCACTTATAGATGATATTCCTGATTTTAAAACTTTTGTAAAATCTTTTAATGGAATTAAAAAGTCAGTTCCCCATCTAACTGCTTTTTCTTCAATCTTATTTAAAAGAAGCCTGTCCTGATAGTAGCAGCAGTGTTCTGTGAAATCACCTGTGGTAGTAAAGTGATGGCCAAGTTCTTCTGCTAATACTTCTATCAACTTATCTTCATTGTTTTCTATAGATTTATCTATAGCGATTACAGTCTCCATTTTAGGATTGCACATATAAAGACCAAGAAGTGTTGAAGGTAAATCATAATAACCTATAGAGATTCCTTCTTTATTCGCTAGTTCAAATAATCTTAGAAGATGTTTATTCATTTGTTATCCCCCCATGGCTTTTAAACGAATATAGTTATTATTTTTTATATTTGTGTCTTAGAAACTCTTTGAATCTCTCTAATTCTTCCATAGCTTCTGGTGGAAGGTCATCATACCCATCTGTTCTATGAGCTGCTATAGTTGTTTCTTGAAAATTTCTTAGATTAGTTCTACCTAAGATATAGTCAATAGAAACATTAAAATAATCTGCATACATAGCAAGAACAGTATTATCAGGAACTCTTTTATTTGATTCATATTGAGAAATAGCTGCACTTGAAATATTAAATTCTCTATCTGTAAATATTTGAGCTAATTCTACTTGCTTCAAATTAGATTCCTCTCTTAAGTTTTTCAATCGCTCTCCTAATGTCATTACAAAACACACCCTTTATTATTAGTATAACAAATTGTTAAGTATATTATAACATTTGGTTAAAAAAAAGTCAAACAAATCATAACGATATGTTTAAAAAAATATTGACTTTAACATGGTGTTAGTTTAAAATAAAATCAAAGATTAACGTCATGTGAAAGTGGGGGATGAAATGAAAAAATTTACCTTGAAAGAATTAAGAAAAAAGTTTAATAAAAAACAAGCAGACTTATCTGATGTAATAGCTAAAACAACAGCTATGTATAGTATGGTTGAAAATGGGAAGAGAAGACTTTCTCTAGAAGATGCTCTTAAAATAGCAGATTTCTATGGGATAAGGGTTGAGGAGATAAAATTTTTTGATAATAATTTTAACGAATTGTTAAAATAAAACGTAAATGATGGGGGAGATATTGTGAACACTGCATTAAATGAATTAGATATAGAAGTTAATGAACCATTAAAACTTTTAAAAGTAAGAGAAGTTGCTAAAATTTTAAGAGTTAATCCAAACAAAGTTTATGAACTTATAAAAACAGGCCATATTACAGCATTAAAATTGGGGGATTTAAAAATCACAAGATTTGAGCTTTTAAGATTTATAAAAGAAGCAAATGGAAAAGATTTTTCGGATCTTGATAATATTAAAGACTTTAATCCTGATGAAAGTTTAAGCTAAAAATTTAATAAAATTTATACACTTAGTAGGTGAAAAGATGAACTACTTAAAAGAAATTAATGCTTTTTATGATTGGCTCGAAACAAATGAACTATCAGCATCAGCAGTTAATTTATGGTTTGCACTTATGCACATAAATAACAAGGCTGGATGGGTAGAAACATTTACGGTGGCTGAATCTACACTTAGCATTAAAACAAGACTTTCAGGAAGAACAATAAGAAATGCTAGAAATGAACTAAAGCAAAAAGAAAGAATAGACTTTAAAAGTAGAAAAGGTGGAAAGGCTCCTGTTTATAAGATTATATCTTTTGACATAGCCATGGTAAAATCTACGGAAAATAATTCCTTGGATTCTACCGAGGAAAAATCTTGTACGGAAATAAATTCCGTAGGTTGTGCCGAAGAACTTTCCGAGGGTATTTCCGAGGATACTTCCACATTATATAAACTAAACGAAACTAAACTAAAAAAAGAGATATATGATCCTATCAAGGAAATTAAATATATATTTGAAAATAGTGGAATGGGAACTGTAAATGCTAGTATTGCTCAAATACTTATAAACATAAGTGAAAGTTATCCACTAGATTTAGTTGATGAAGCCTTTAAAAGAGCAAGAAAAAACAAAGCAAATAGGATTCAATATGTTGAAAAAATTCTTATTAATTGGGATGAAAAGGGGATTAAATCAATAAATCAGCTTAACCTGTATGAGAAAAACAAAAGAAATGAGGTGGATAAAAATGGAGATTATGGGGACAAGTGCGAAGAAAATAATCAATATAGAGGAGTTAAAAAACTTAGACTTGGGGGAAGATGATTATTGCAGCAGCTGCGGTAAAAGAACATCTATGATAGTTCAGTTCTTAGGAGTTAAAAAAAGAGTACCAGTAGCTTGTAAATGCGAAATTGAGAAGTATGAAAAACAAAAAGAACTAGATAGAAAAAATAACCAGCAGCAAAGACTTAAAAGGCTTATTGATTATTCTCTTATGGACTCTAATTTTAGAAACTATACCTTCGAAAATTTTAAGATAGATAAATACAATAAGCAAATTTATAAAATGGGGATTAACTACTGCAAAAACTTTAAAACAATGGAAAAAGAAAATGTAGGTATGATTTTAATGGGACCACCAGGAGTAGGAAAAAGCTATTTAAGCTTTTGTATAGCGAATGAATTGCTTGATAAATGTATTCCTGTAATTGCAATTTCAAGTATAGGAATTATAAATAAAATATTTGAAAGCTATTCAAAACATGGACAAGAAGGTGAAGTACATATAATAAATTCACTCAAAAATGCAGATTTACTTGTACTTGATGATCTAGGAGCCGAGTATGGAAAAGAAAAAACTAAGCAGATTATATATTCAGTAATAGATTCTAGAATTAGAAATAACAAGCCTATGATTATAACCACTAACTTAGATGAAAACATGTTAAGAAGAAAACTTGCAAGTGAAGATAAAATAGACAGAACATATGACAGATTAACAGGGGTTTGTCCTATTGTGAAAATAGATGGAGTATCAAGAAGATTGGAAGAAGGGAATAGGAAGTACGATATTTTAGCAAGTTTAATATGAAGCTATATGGTATTGGGGGGATATAAAATGGATAACTTACAAATAATTAAAAGTGAAAACTTTGGAAGTGTTACATGTGATTTTTTAAGAAATGGAAATGGGGATATTCTTATGACATCAGAACAATTAGGTAGGGCTTTAGGTTATTTACAACCTAGAAAATCAATAAATAATATAGTGCTGAGAAATGAATATCTTAAAAAAGAAGAGTTTTCAGGTGTCATCAATTTAATGTCACCCGGGGGAATACAAGAAACTAGAGTTTTTACCGAAGATGGAATATATGAAATTACATTTCTGGCTAAAACTGATAAGGCCATGGCTTTTAGAACTTGGGTTAGGAATATACTAAAAAGTTTAAGAAAAGGGGATGCAGAACTTATTAATAAAGAAAAAAATCTAAATGCACTTAGAATGATGAATAATCAATTAGGCCTTTTAATAGAGTCACAAGAAGAATTGGTTGTAAAGATTAATGATGTAGATAATAAGGTAGAAACCCAAATAACTCTTACTAATACACAAGCTAAAGACATTCAGTTTGCTGTAAACGGTAGGGTTATATATTTACTTAAAGGTAAGGAAAGTGAAGATTATAAGCTGTATAAAAACAAATATTTTCAAGCACTGTATAGAGACATAAAGAAAAGATTAGCAGTTCCAAGTTATAGGGATATTCTTAAAAAAGATTATGAACTAGCATTAGGGTTTGTGAAAAACTGGATTCCAGAACAAAGTATAAGAATGTAGGGGGTAAGAGAATGAGAATAGAAGAAAGCAAACTTCAATATATACTGTATGACAACCACAACAATATTTCAGGAATACTTGCTAAAATAAAGGAAAATGAAAAATTAATAGAGGTTATAAAATTGTGCTCAGAAATAGGTGGAAATATGAGTTTGAAAAATAAAGATGATAAGTAGCTGATAATATAACAACTTATTTGTCTAACTAATTTTCTCAACTTCTTTATATATAACTATTCCTTCAAATTCTATATTATAAAACTACCAAATAAAAATTCGCTTTATGCTATCGCATAGCTTATGTCGCCAACGAGTCCTACGGGCTCCGTTGCTTAAAGTAATTGCAAATTTGCTTATTATAGTAAGTTATTCATAAAGCGAAGATTTTGGATTTTATATTAAATCTGAGAAGGAGGGATAGTATGGCAGTAACAGCGATACCAACTGCATCCGCAATCAAAGTGAAATATTCTTTAGGACTTGATGAAAAAGGAAATGAAAAGTTCAAAAGAAAATCATTTGGAAATGTGAAAACTGATGCAATAGATCAAGACGTTTTTGATGTAGCTAAAGCATTAAATGGTCTACAAACATTAAGTGTTGCAAGCATTGACAGAGAGAATGTTACTAACTTATCTGAATAATGCTAGAGGTTAAATAAGAAGAAGGGAGGAATAGGCTATGAAAACAGGTACTATAAACAGATTATATATGATATTCAAAGATGGTGCAGGGGATAAAGTAACTTTAAGAGTTGATGATGCAGATCCAGATGTTGATGATTCAGCAGTAGAGGCAGCTATGAAAACTATCGTAGACAAAAATATATTCAATCATAATGGAGAAGATATAAAAGAAATACTTGAGGCTAAACTTGCAGTTGAACAAGTTCAAGAGATTCATCTTACTAATGCATAATACATCAAAGGGCTAAGTTTCTTAGCCCTTTGAAATTAAATAAGGAGGTTGTTATGGAAGAACTTTGCACAAATATTGCAAACTTAGGTTTTCCAATAGCTATGTCGGTATATCTATTGGTTAGAATCGAAGGAAAGCTTGATGTTTTAACAGGTTCTATAAATGAACTATCTAAAGCAATAATAACTTTAAAATGAACACATCATTAGCCTAGTGACTTTGAAAGAGGATCTAGGCTAATTTTATTTACTAAGAATCTTTCTAACTTGGGTTTCACAAATACCATATTTAAGAGAGAGCTCTTTATAATTTGAGCCATTAAATTCTCTTTTGATATTTGTATCCCTTACAGGTTTTAAAATAGTTCTAGGCGTTGGAACATACATACTCGTACCACCTAAAAGCCCACAAAGTTTTACGAAAGAATCCACCCCGATAGTTGAAGCTATATCCCTATATGAATTTGGAATATCCTTGATACTTAAACCATCCTTCATCCTAACACCTCCAAAATAAAAATCGAAAGGAGAACATTATGCAAAAACAAGAATTTATAAATAAAATACTTCCCAAAGCCTTAGAAGGCTTAAAAAAATATAATATTCTACCAAGCATTACAATAGCTCAGGCCATACTTGAGAGTAACTGGGGAAAATCATCCCTTTCTATGAAGTTCAATAACCTATTCGGAATAAAAGCAAGGTCAAACACTAGAAAAGCAGCTAATATGAAAACAACTGAGTATATAAACGGAAAGAAGTTAAACGTAACTGCAAAATTCAAATCATATGATACTTTTATAGATTCTATTTCTGACCATAATATCCTTTTAGGAGAAGCTAAAAGATATGAAAGAGTTAGAAATTCTAAAGATTATAAAGAGGCAGCCATGGCACTACAAAAGTGTGGTTATGCAACGGACCCAAAGTATCCAGATAAATTAATAAAAATTATAGAACAATACAAGCTTTATGAATACGATAATGAAGTTTCTGATTTTGCAACCAAAGCTTATGAGTTCGTAACCAAAAATCACATCTCTGATGGATCAAGAGCAAAAAATCTTGCAACAAGGGAAGAAATATGGGTGATGATTTATAGATTGTATAAGTTACTCAATAAGAAATAATACTTTTTAAATTTTTAACTTTAAAACTTGTTTTCTTGTTTACTTTAAAATAAGAAGCAATAATTTTTTTGTTTAAAAAAAATAAATTTTAAAAGAGGTGATTAAATGATTCTTGAAAAAATATCATCAGAAGAATTTGAAGAAAGAAAAAAAACTGGAGAGTTTGGATCAGTAATTGAAATTATGCAAGATGATGAAGCAGATGAATGTATGATTGAAAATAAAACAAAGTCTAAATTAAATAAAAAGTCTGTAGATGATAGTATTGTAAAAGTTACATATGAAATACCTAAGAAAATAAAACAAGCTTTAAAACGTAAAGCAGCCAATGAAGATAAAAAAATAAATGAAATAGTGACGAGTATTTTGTTGAGGGAGATTGAAGAAAAATACTTTGAGATTTATTGATTTCATTTGTGATAAAGTTGAAAAATATTCCATATTATACTAAACTCTAGATAGTATTAATTTCGTAATAACATAATTATGTACAGCAATATATTGATGATTTGATCGCTAGTAAGGAGGATTTATGGATTATATTTATTATGCCTTAAATTTATTAATGGTTTTATTTATATTTATAGCAATTACAAGAATTTATATGAGAATAGCAGGCTATATAGGTGAACAATTAGGGTTTGGAAAATTTTTTATATACTTATGGAAAAAAATAAGAAAAAAATAAATTAAGTTATGTGCTCTATGCCATGGCTACAGTTAAATATCAAGAAAAAGAGAAAACTAAGAATTCTAAAAAATGAGTCCTTAGTTTTTTTATTGGAGTTAAACCCACGAGGGTCACCAAAGACCATGGCACACCTCAAAGGTCAAGCTACAGGGTCGCCATCGTCTTTTTTTGGCGTTGGGGTCAAACATAACCTGCGATATCTTAATTTTTATCTATATACATCTAGTAATTAAGATATATATTTCTAAAGTTTATTTGTAAATTGATAACTTGGATTATAATTCCATATATAGAAATAATGATATAATTAATATAAAGTGGATATTTTTAAGTCTATTAAAATAAAGATTAGATATAGCTATATAGGAGGGAATAGGTTGGAATATAAAAATGAATCAATACTTGAGAAACTATTAGTAGAACAATTGATTAATCAAGGTTATGAAAAAGTTATTATAAAAGATGAAGAAGCTTTAGAACTAAACTTTAGAAAGCAGTTATATTTACACAATAAGAGCAAATTAAATGAAACTCCTTTTACAGATAAGGAATTTGAGCTAATTTTAAGATATGTAAATAATAAAAAGGTATTTGATAGTGCGAAGATATTACGTGACAAATTTACTTTAGAAAGAGACGATAAATCTAGAGTTAATATAGAATTTTTGGATACTAAAGATTTCTCTAAAAATAGATTTCAGGTAACAACTCAGACAACTGTTGTAGGAAAATACACTAATCGTTATGATGTTACCTTATTAATAAATGGACTACCTCTTGTTCAAATAGAATTAAAAAGTAGAGGATTAGATTTAAAAGAAGCATTTAATCAAATACAAAGATATAGAAAATATTCTCATCAAGGATTATATAAATATATTCAAGTTTTTGTGATTAGTAATGGAGTAGATACTAAGTATTTTCCTAATTCAGATAAAGAAATTTTGTATAATCATACTTTCTTTTGGACAGATGTTAATAATAAAAGAATAAGCAACTTAAATGATTTTGCATCTACATTTTTAGAAAAGAGTAATATTTATAAAATTATAACAAGATATATTATTATAAATAACAGAGACGAATCGTTAATAGTTATGAGACCATACCAAATTTTCGCAGTTGAAGCTCTTGTAAATCATGCTTTTAAAACTAATGAAAATGGATATGTATGGCATGGAAGAGGAAGTGGAAAAAGGCTTACAGCTTTTAAAGCCAGTCAAAATTTATTGATGGAGGATAAAATTAAAAAGATATTTTTTTTTGTGGATAGAAAGGATTTATTATGTCAAACACTAATGGAGTTTAATAATTTTGGACCTATATTGGTGGATAGAGTAGATACAACAAATCATTTGATTAGGAAAATTAAAAGTACAAGTAAATCTTTAGTAGTTACAACTATTCAAATGATGTATAATGCAGTAAAATCATTAAATAATAATGATATAAATGAAAAATACAAAGATGAAAAGGTAGTATTTATAATAGATGAATGTCATAGATCTCAATTTGGAAAGATGCATGCATCAATAAATGAATATTTTTTTAATGCACAGTATTTTGGATTTACAGGAACACCACGTTTTGATGAGAATAAAAGTCAAGATGGTAGGCGCACAGCAGATTTATTTAAAGTATGTTTGCATAAATATTTTGGGCAAGATATGGTATCAAACGGAAATGTATTGGGAATGTCTATTGAATATGTTCAAGCATTTAAAGAGTCTTGTTGTGAAGTAGATGATAAAAAAGAAGAAAGAATTTCTTCAATAGCTAATCATATTATTGAAAATCACTCATTAAAAACAAGAAATATGGAATATACAGCGATATTTACAGTTCAAAATATTGCTATGCTAATAAAATATTATGATGAATTTAAAAAAATTAATCATAATCTAAAAATAGCAGGTATATTCACTAATAGATTATATGATAACGACTTTGAAGACATGATTAAAGATTATAATAATATGTATAATACAAATTATTCAATAGATAATATTTTAAACTATTCTATGGATATATCAAGAAGAATGTTAACTGGAGAAATAGATATTGTATTAGTAGTAGATAAATTTTTATATGATCTTGATAGCATAAAAGTAAATACTCTCTATGTAGATAGAGAATTAAAGCATCATAAGTTAATACAAGCATTTTATAGAACTAATAGAATTCAAAAGTTTAATAAACCATATGGAAATATAGTTTGTTACAGAGATCTAAGAAAAAATGTGGATGATGCTATGCGTTTATTCGGTGAAATGTATAGCAAGGATAATAGAGATAGATTAGTGGTAAATATTGATGAAGATTATGCTTCAGAAAGATTACAGCAAAATAAAATAGCATCAGAATTTGAAAATGAAAAAAATCTACAATTAGAAACAGAAAAAGAACAAATTATGAAAATGAGAATAGGTCAAAATGATTTTAGGAAAAAACTCATACAAAAGGATTATAGATGTAAAATTTGTGGATTAGAGTATGAAAAATTTCTTATAGCAAGTCATATAAAGCCATGGCAATATTCAAATAATGAAGAACGATTAGATATTTATAATGGATTTTTATTATGTCCACATCATGATGCATTGTTTGATAAAGGATATATTACATTTGATAAATATGGAAAAATAATAATATCCAGTTTATTAGATCAGAAGACTAAAAACCTTATGAATATACACCATAATATAAAAATAGAAATTGAGGAAAATCATAAAAAGTATATAGAATGGCATCAAGAAAATGAATTTGAAAAATTTAATAAAATAAAAAAAGAAGAATAATTGAAATTTTATTATAAGTAAAGTTAATAATTAATAAGGTGAAATGTTTAATATTATACGAATCTATATTTAGATAAGAGAAAAGTAAGAACTCTAACGAGACCTTACTTTTTTTATTGGAGTAAAACCCAATAGGGTCGCTAAAGACCATGGCAAACCTCAAATGTCAAACTATAAGGTCGCCATCGTCTTTTTAGATTCAGGGTCAAAAAAAACCTACTGAGTATATCTTGGTTTATAAGCTATATATTGTTAGTAATTAACATATAGAAAATATAAAAATGGAGAAAAGTAACACCTATATATGCAGATATAGGAATCCAGATAGCTTTTTTAACCCAATTAACTTTTTCATAGTTGTAATGAAATATGTATAGACAAGTTAAAACAATAAAAATTTTGATAAGAATAAATAGGCTAACGTTTATAGTATAAAAGTAATTCATAATTGGATTTGCTTCTTCAATATATCCTTTTTCAAGTCCATAAACTGTAGAAGTTAAGTCAAATAAGTTTAATAAGAATAGAGTATAAATACTTTTATTAAGTTCCGTGAGGTTTCTTTTAATTGTATGTATCATACTAAATCCACCTTTCTTATGCTTGTGACTTATAGTATGGATTTTTTACATTTTCATAGTTAATATACATTATAAATTATTCCATGGTATTTAGTTGGATAAAAAATTGGATACCAGAAGCTAATATTAGAGGATAAATTGATTATGAAAATATATTAGGCAAGATTAGATTTTCTAGTATGTTTCTGTTTTAAATATTAAAAGTAAACATTAGCAAATTAAAGTAAGAGTTAAGTAAATCTGAATAATTTGGATATAAATACTAAAAAAGCAGATAAAGTGATATAATTAATTTATATAAAATGAAAAAATTGTAATAATAGGGAGATAAATTATGGGATATCAAAGTGAAGCACAGCTTGAAAAACTATTAGTAGAGCAATTGATTAATCAGGGATATGGAAAAGTTACTATAAGTAATGAAGAAGATTTGAAAAGAAATTTTAGAGAACAGCTTTATTTACATAATAAAATTAAATTAAATGATGTTCCTTTTACAGATAAGGAATTTGAACGTATTTTAAGATATGTTGAAGGAAAAAGTGTATTTCAAAGTGCAAAAATATTACGTGATAAATTTATTTTAGAAAGAGAAGATCAAACAGAGGTTTATATTGAATTTTTTGATATAAAAAATTGGTGCAAAAATAGATTTCAAGTAACTACTCAGACAACGGTTGTAGGAAAGTACACTAATCGTTATGATGTTACTTTATTAATAAACGGATTACCTCTTGTTCAAATAGAATTAAAACGTAGAGGTTTGGATTTAAAAGAGGCTTTTAATCAAATTGAGAGATATAGAAAGCATTCTTATCAGGGGTTATATAGATATATTCAAGTTTTTGTAGTTAGCAATGGAGTAGATACTAAATATTTTGCTAATACAGATAAAGAACTTTTATATAGTCATACTTTCTTTTGGACGGATGTTGATAATAAAAGAATAAGTAATTTAAATGATTTTACATCTACATTCTTAGAAAAATGTCATATTTCAAAGGTTATAGCACGTTTTATGGTAATTAATGATACAGATAAAGCATTAATGGTTATGAGACCATATCAAATTTTTGCAGTTGAAGCTCTTGTGAATCGTGCTTTTGAGACTAATAATAATGGTTATATATGGCATACAACAGGTAGTGGAAAAACCCTTACATCTTTTAAGGCTAGTCAGATTTTAGCAAGTGAACCTAATATAAAAAAAGTATTTTTCTTAGTTGACCGTAGGGATTTAGATAGTCAGACTTTAAAAGAATTTAATAAGTTTGAAAAAGATTCAGTGGATACAACAGACAGAACAAGTACTTTAGTTAATCAGATTAAGGATATAAATAAGCCCTTAATTGTTACAACTATTCAAAAGATGGCTAATGCAATTAAATCACCACATTATACAAAGACAATGGAAAAATACAAAGATGAAAAGGTAGTATTTATAATAGATGAATGTCATAGATCACAGTTTGGAGATATGCATAAAGCTATAAATAAGCATTTTTCTAACGCACAATATTTTGGATTTACAGGAACACCACGTTTTAAGGAAAATAAAAGTCAAGATGGTAGAGTTACTGCAGATTTATTTGAAAAATGTTTACATACATATCTGATTAAAGATGCTATAAGTGATGGGAATGTACTAGGATTTTCAGTTGAGTACAGTACTACATTTAAAGGAGATTTTGATGAATGTGATGATACAAAAGTAAAAGCTATTGATACAGATGAGGTTATTATGAGTGACGAACGTATTTCTTTAGTAGCTGAGCACATTGTTCAAAATCATTCATCAAAGACGCGAAACAAGGAATACACAGCAATATTTACAGTTCAAAGTATTCCTATGCTTATAAAGTATTATGATAAGTTTAAAAAAATTAATCATAATTTAAAAATAGCAGGTATATTCACATTTGGAGCAAATGAGGATAGTGAAGGTCGTGATGAACATTCTAGGGATAGTCTAGAAAGAATGATAAAGGATTATAATGGCATCTATGACACAAACTATTCAACTGATACTTTTTCAAGTTATTTTGCAGATGTATCAAGAAAGGTAAAGAATGCACAAATTGATATTCTATTAGTCGTAAACATGTTTTTAACAGGGTTTGATAGTAAAACATTGAATACACTTTATGTAGACAAAAACTTAAAATATCATGATTTATTACAAGCATTTTCTAGAACAAATAGAGTACAAAAGGCAACTAAACCTTATGGAAATATAGTTTGTTATAGAAATTTAAAGCAAAAGACTGATGAAGCTATTTGTCTTTTCTCACAAACTCATAGTACCGATACCGTACTTATGGAAAGTTATGAGTATTATTTAGATTTATTTAAAGATGAATTAAGTAGATTATATAAACTAGCTCAAACTCCAGAGGATGTAGATTCACTTCAAAGTGAAGACGATAAGAAGAAATTTATAGTTAGCTTTAGGGAATTATCAAAGGCACTTGTTAAACTACAGACCTTTACAGATTTTGAATTTAAAGAAGATGATTTAGGAATAAGCGAACAAGGATATCAAGATTTTAAAAGTAAGTATTTTTTAATGTATGAATCAGTAAAACGTGGTGAAGGTGAGAAAACATCCGTTCTTAATGATATTGACTTTGGTATTGAGCTTATGCATACAGATAAAATTAACGTTAGTTATATAATGAATTTAATAAGAAGTATAGATCTTTCAGATAATAAACAAAAAGCAATTGATATGAAGCATATTCTATCTGAATTGGATAGAGCAGATAATGAAGAATTAAGATTAAAGGTAGATTTATTAAAATCATTCCTAAATAAAGTTGTACCAGAACTTACACCAGAGGATTCTATCGATAATGCATATGATGAATTTGAAGATAAAAAAAGAGAAGAAGAAGTTGAAAACTTTTCAAATGAAGTAGGATTAGATAAAAATCATATAAAAACTTATATTTCAGAGTATGAGTACTCAGGATTGATAGACCAAAAAGAAATAAGTGATAATATAAAAGCACCTCTACTTAAAAAAAGAAAATTGATTAAAAAAGTTAAAGACTTTATATATGACCATGTTAGAAAATTTAATTTTTAGTGTTATTTTTAAAAATAGCAGAAATCTGTTGACGATTTCTGCTATTTTTGTTATGCTATTTTTATAAATAGCATAAAGGGGGACTGGGGATTGAAAGTAGAAAAGCTAGGAAAAGTAACTCATGGAGTAACAATTTCTAGGATTGAAGCTAAATCAGGTGAAGACTATGACGAATTTGAATTATTTACAATGCAAGATTTGAGTAGAGAAATAGACAACTATAGTTTAAAAGAGGAAAAGCAATACATTTTGGTAAGTAAGAATAAATTTAATATTGATTTATTGTCAAAGAAAGACATGATTATAATTGGACTTACATCTCATAAAGCTATGGTAGTAGGTGAAAAGCATATTGGAAAAATAATTCCATCAAATTTTGCTTATATACAATTAGATAATAAAAAGATAGATCCGATGTATTTTACTTGGTACTTTAATGAACATCCGAAGATTCAAAAGCAACTTCAAATTGCAATACAGGGATCGATTATACGTGCTTTATCTGTTCAAATGCTTAGAGCGTTAGAACTTTGGTTACCATCATTAGAGGAACAACAAAAAATAGGGAAAATATATGAGTTAAGAAAGAGAAAAGAAAAGGCATTGTTTGAAAAAAATGTTTTAGAAAAGAAGTTATATAAATATTTAATGATTAAGAAATTGAAGGAGGAATAAAGATGACAGTAATTGAAAAACAAAAAGAACAACAATCGCAGTTACATACAAAACTATGGGCTATAGCAAATGATTTAAGAGGTAATATGGAAGCTAATGAATTTAAAAATTATATATTAGGACTTATATTTTATCGTTATCTTTCAGAAAAAGTAGAAAAAAGAGCAGCAAGATTACTAGCTGAAGATGAAATATCATATGAAGAAGCTTGGGAAAATGAAGAGTATAGAGAAGCTTTACAAGAGGAATTATTAGGTGAAATAGGATACTTTGTTGAGCCAAAAGATTTATTCTCTTCTTTATTAAAATCTATAGAAGATGCAAATTTTGATATAGAAATGTTACAAGGCGCTATAAATGATATTACAGAATCAACTATAGGGCATGAGAGCCAGGATGATTTTGATCATTTATTTGATGATATGGACCTAAGATCTACAAGACTTGGTCGTGATGTTAATAGTCGTTCAAAACTTATAGCCAAAGTTATAGCAAATATAGCAGAGATACAATTTGATCACGAAGATAGTGAAATTGATATACTTGGAGATGCGTATGAATATTTAATATCTCAATTTGCAGCAAATGCAGGAAAGAAAGCAGGCGAATTTTATACCCCTCAACAAGTTTCAAAAATACTTGCAAAGATTGTAACGGTAGGAAAAAAAGATTTAAAAGATGTATATGACCCAACTTGTGGTTCAGGCTCACTGCTTCTTAGAGTTTCAAAAGAAGCTAATGTACGTAAATTCTATGGACAAGAATTAACTTCAACAACTTATAACTTAGCTCGTATGAATATGTTACTACATGATGTGTCATACCAAAACTTTGACATTAGAAATGATGACACCATAGAAGATCCAAAACATTTAGAACTGAAGTTTGATGCAATAGTAGCAAACCCTCCATATTCTGCAAAATGGAGTTCGGATGATAAGTTTTTAGACGATGAAAGATTTAGTGCTTATGGTAAACTAGCACCAAAATCAAAAGCAGATTTTACATTTATACAACACATGATTTATCACTTAGATGATAAAGGAACAATGGCAGTTGTATTACCTCATGGAGTGTTATTCAGAGGAGCAGCAGAAGGAGTTATAAGAAAGTATTTAATAAAAGAAAAGAACTATTTAGATGCAGTAATAGGACTTCCAGGTAATATATTTTTTGGGACAACTATACCAACAGTTATTTTAGTATTTAAGAAGTGTCGTGAAAATAATTCAGATGTATTATTTATAGATTCATCTAATGACTTTGAAAAAGGTAAAAACCAAAACGTACTTAGAGAGTGTGACGTAAATAAGATAATAGATACTTATATAGAGAGAAAAACAATTGATAAGTATTCATATGTGGCTACTATGAAAGAAGTTGAAGAAAATGATTATAACTTAAATATACCTAGATATGTAGATACTTTTGAAGAAGAAGAACCTATTGATATTGAAGATGTTAAAGGAAAAATTCAAAAACTAGATGATGAAATTTTAGAAATAGATAAAGAATTAGAAGTATTTTCAAAAGAACTTGGAATATAAGGGAGGTGGAGAATATGAGTAAGACACCAAAACTTAGATTTCCAGAGTTTAGTGGAGATTGGGAAGAAAAGAAATTAGGAGAAGTATCTGAAATTATTGGTGGTGGAACTCCTTCAACTACAGAAAGTGAATATTGGAATGGTAAGATCCAATGGTTTACACCAACTGAAATAAAAGAACAAAAATTTGTATCAATAAGTGAAAGAACAATAACAAATGAGGGACTAAAGAAAAGTTCTGCTAAAATCCTTCCAAAAGGAACTGTTTTATTGACAACTAGAGCAAGTTTAGGAGATATGGCTATTGCAAATAATGAAGTAACTACGAATCAGGGATTTCAATCAATTGTAGCAGGTAAGAATATAAATAATGAATTTATATATTATTTACAACCAAAATTAAAAAAGTATTGTTATAAAAATGCATCAGGGTCAACTTTTTTAGAAATTAGTAAAAAGGCTATTGAAAAATTTAAGTTTTATATGCCTTTTAAGAATGAACAAAAAAAGATAGCTACATTCTGTTCTCTAATTGATAAAAAAATCGAGAAGCAACAAGAGAAGATTAAAGCTCTTCAAGACTATAAAAAAGGTATGATGCAGAAGATTTTTTCTCAGGAGATAAGATTTAAGAAAGAGAATGGAGAGGCTTATCCTGAATGGGAGATTAAAAAATTAGGAAGTATTAGTAGCATAGGTACTGGTAGTAATGATTTACAAGATAAGAAGGATAATGGGAAGTATCCATTTTTTGTTCGTTCAAAGAATATAGAAAGAATAGATAAATATACATTTGATGGAGAAGCTATTTTGATACCAGGGGATGGTAATGTTGGCCGAATATATCATTATATAAATGGTAAATTTGCTTATCATCAACGAGTTTATAAAATAAGCGACTTTAATAATAATATGGATGGTAAATATATTTATTATTTTATGAAACAATTCTTTTTAAAAGAGGCATTAAAAAATTCAGTTAAGGCGACTGTTGACTCTTTAAGATTACCAACATTAACAAACATGGAAATACAAACACCAACGATGGAAGAACAAGAAAAAATAGCGAATTGTATAAGTAAACTAGACCAAAAAATTGAAAAAGAACAAGAAAAACTAGATTTATTAAAACAATATAAAAAAGGGGTACTTCAACAGATGTTTGTTTAATAAAATAAAAATATCTTATATGATATGGCAATAAGATGTGTGATAACTATTTAGCAATTGCAATTAATTGAGTATGTTTTAGGCATTTGTAAAAAATACTATTTCATAAATAGTATTTATGAGTATTAGAAAATTAATT
The DNA here is from genome assembly GCF_002724055.1 of Tepidibacter mesophilus. Lineage (GTDB taxonomy): Bacteria > Bacillota > Clostridia > Peptostreptococcales > Peptostreptococcaceae > Tepidibacter_A > Tepidibacter_A mesophilus. The sequence continues at coordinate 183,471 of NZ_BDQY01000003.1, forward strand.
TAGCCCTAGTCTATGGATTAGGGCTAAAAATATGGAATTATAAAAATAAATTTTTTCTTACCATTGGTAGCCATGGCCAAGATCTATAATTTATTAACTGAGAATAAAACGCCAACTAATTTATAACCATAGGTAAGAATTTTGATTTTGCTCATAACTAAGTCTAGTCTATTAGACTAGACTTAGTAGTATTTATTTTTTAAAATATGATTTGAGAAACTGGATTCAAAAACATGAAAAAATCGGAAAAGGAATTACTTTTAAGCAAAGAAGAATTAAAAATATTAAGCGATATATTAATCAGAATAAATATATGGTTTTATGTTATGATATTTTCTTTTTTATCATATAATTGCAAAAAAATGTGTTTTATTTTATATAGAATTACATATGGGGATGTCATATACTTTATGGCTATAAATAGTAGACCTTTGATTTTATTCCAATAGATATTGGCAATTCTTTTTAATAAAGAAAACAAAGTATTGCATGATTATTTAGCAAGTTTATTTTTTATAAAAAAAAAAAGCTGTAGCACAAAACTTCTTTTATTTTGAGAATGTCATAGAGCACTTTTCACTAGAAACCAACTCAAAAACAGGATAAGACTAAGAATGCAAAACCAGCATACTTAGTCTTTTTGATTTTTATTAAAATAAGAACTAGGGTCTAAAAGACCATGGCTATCCTCTCAAGGTCAAGCCATGGGGTTGCCATCATCTTTTTAATTTTAGGGTCAAAAAACAACAAACTCTAGAAACTTATTCTTCATTAGTCACAAAAATCCATTCGAAAAATTTTAAAAACCAAAAACTTTTGGCAGAGATTTTTTGAGACTAACAAGATCAGCTAATACGAGGGTTTATTTAAAAACATATTCGAATGCTACTTTTATTATATAAAAGTTTAATATCTCATATGCATTTCTAACCTTAATTAAATAAGGGTTATTTTTTTATATTAAAAAGTAAATTATAATTGTTTTGAATTGTGTATAAATATAATTTCTATTATGAATTTTAAAAAATTTAATTTATTAAAATCTTCTAAAACAGGTTTTTAATTTCAACTTTTTATTTATGTAATTTATGGAAAATAAACTGTTATCAAATTAAGATATATCAACACTTGGAAGTAATTACAACACATAATATAAGTAAAAACTACAAATAATAATAATACAAAGAGGTAATACTAATAAGTTAAATAAAAAGAGGATATATTCATATGTTACTTGAAAAAATAAACAAAATGAATACTATATTAAGAGAAATACATGAAATTAATGGTTAAATTTACAAAATAGAATAAATTATGTTACTATGGTATAGAGGGTATAAAAATCTTATTAAAGGAGCAAGGTATGAGTAAAAAATCTAGTAATAATAATAACAATAATACTTTTGAAATTCCTAATTATAATAATGTAATAGATGAAAAAACAAAAAAGAAACATATCTTTTTAGTTATTAGAATAATAGGATTACTTATAGGATATTTATCCATTATGTTTACATATTCTGATATACAAAATCTATTTCTAACAGCAGTAGTTTTTATGATACCTATTTGTTGTGACTATATAATAATACTGCTTACAAATAAAAAATCTATGTTTCAATGGCGTGTAAGTATAGCAATATTTTCTATAGTATTATTAGTAACCATATTATTCGGATTCGGATCTCTTGGAGTGATAGACTTTGTTACTGATAGTTCTAATATTGATATGATTAGATTTTTAAAGACGGATAAAACAGTTTTATTTTCATTTAAATGCATTCCAAAAGAAGGTTCTATATTTATTATAATATTTGCTACAATATGTTTTTATCTTCTTGAATATACAGGCATCCTCGCAAGGGACTTGGATTTTTGCATAAAACCTAATGAAACTGCTAATATTGGATAAAAAGGAGGGTTCTTTATGAATAAATTATTAATAATAAAAATAAATATATTAACTTTTTTAATTATCTTTTATATATGTATGTTGATGAAGGTTCTAATTGCAAGAAATAATAGGATAGGTATTTTAGATTCATTAAAAATAGCTTTATATTCGCCTATACTTACTATAGGGTTTAATTTATTTGTAATAGTTCAATGTACAAGAAAAGATTTTATTTCACGTTGTAATAAAGTATTTAAAAAAAATATGACTTCAAGAAAACTTATAAAGCTATTATATAAAAAAAGATTTTTTGATTATATTACAAATTTAGAATTCATTATGGAATATCAAATAAGTGCATTTTCTCAAAAATGTAAATCACATAAAAAAAATACTTGTCAAAATAAAAAAAGTCTTAGAGATATACTATTGGATATCAATACTATACTTGATACCATGATCTACTCAATTATTAATCAAAATAATCTTAGCACACAATAAAAAAGGAGATAATTTTATCTCCTTTTTTATTACTTCTATTAATAAAATCATACCTTAAATTGTATTATACAATTTGCCATGGCAACAGCTCGCGCATAAAGGAAAGGAATAGAGTGCAAACCCAACGCACCCTATTCCTATTCATTTTAAGCAAATAACCCTGCAAGACTTAGATTAATATTTCCTTCGTCCCTCAAGCAATATTAATCCAAGACTTGCTTAATGATCTCTAATATCAAAATTTTTATGTAATCAAAGTATTTCTAGTTAACTGACCGCTATCGCGGTACTCCAATTAATCTATCACTTTTAAAGCTTCTTTATTTTCTATTATCCATTTAATTTTAAAAGACATATTTTTGTATTATTAAATTTTATCTAATAAAGTTTTCTTTTCATCTAATGGCAAATATCTTCATATTCTTTTAAAGTATTTTCTAATATATATAAATTTAATGATTCTAATATAGTTTCTAATTGTTTATTTTTAAGCATAAATATTTCCTCCTTGAAATTTTTTTAGTATCTAATTGTGTCCAAGTTTAATTTTTTTAATAATAATAAAAAGCATTACTTAATGAAAAACATAGAAACTCATATAAAAATTAAAAATACTTTCTTGATTTAGAAAAAATAAAAGTCATGGCATAAAGAAAAGGAACGGATTATAAAAATTCGTTCCTTTTCTTAAAAAATATTTTTAATTTTCATCTTAAATGAAGAGGGAGGAAAACTCCCATGCCTTTTATTTAGCTATAGTTAAACTAAATTTAAACAAAAGACGGATAGAGATATCTAGTTTGAAAAATCTCCATTTCTTCATTTAAGTAACTTCCTTTTATTTAAATTATATTAAATTACATAAATATTATATCCTAAAATGACGGTTAATATAACTAGATAAATATGATAGTAAACTTTTGTTTATGAGTAATATTATTTTTAATTTTATTCTATATAAATTGTAAAAAAAATTACACATAATATAAATAGACTATCTTATTTATACTTAAAGTCAGCATAAAATAGAAGCTCATACTTTGTAAGGTGTGAGGTTTTTGTTTTATATGGAATATGTAGAAAATTAACTACATACATACTTTTTTAATATATATTTATGTTAAAATTAAATTACATTAATTTCCTATAAAAAATTATAAGGAGTAGAAGAAATTGAAGGTAGTTCTATGCAATTAGAAAAATCATTACAAAATATAATTGAAAAGAACATGGAAACATTTTTAGGAGTAAAATTTTTATCTTCAGAGCACTCAACTGGAAAAGTCCATGGCGGAAGAATAGATTCTTTAGGAATAGATGAAAATAACTGTCCTGTAATTATTGAATATAAAAGAGCATTAAATGAAAATGTAATAAACCAAGGTTTATATTATTTAGATTGGCTTCTTGATCATAAAGCTGATTTTAAACTACTTGTCATGGATAAGTTAGGAAAAGAAACAGCAGATGAAATAGAATGGAGCAGCCCAAGACTGATTTGCATTGCAAATGATTTTACTAAATTTGATATTCATGCAGTAAAGCAGATAAATAGAAATATAGATTTAATAAAATACAAAAATTATAAAGATGAATTATTATTACTTGAAATGGTTCATACCAACACAGAGAATAGGATAACAGAAAGTACTAATAACATCTTAAATAATTATAACAAAACAAAAACAGTAAATGAGTATTTAAAGGAAGCTCCTTCTAAATTGCAAGATAGATACTATGCACTTAGAGATTTTATAATAAATTTAGGAGATGATGTTCAAGAAAAAATATTAAAACACTATATTGCTTTTAAAAGAATAAGAAACTTTGCATGTGTTGAGATACATCCTAAAACAGATACAATACTGATATATGTAAAATCTAATTTAGGTGAATGTAATCTAAAGGATTCATTTACAAGAGATGTAACAAATATAGGACACTATGGAACTGGAAATTTAGAAATAAGATTTACAGATATACAGCAGTTAGAAGAAATACAAAGATATATTATAAAGTCTTATGAAATGAATTAATAATTAGACTAAATAGATAGCTTATAATTTAGGGGGAAAAAATGAAGGATAAAGATTTTATTATAAATTTAATTGAGAATGGATATGAATGTGATTATTTAGATTTTAAAGCAAAGCAATATTCTAAAGAAAAGTATGAAAGTCTATTAAAAGATATAATGGCCATGGCAAATTCAAAATATGAGGGTGATAAGTATATTATTGTTGGTATTAAGGACAAGCCAAGTGGGGAAAGAGATATTATTGGTATAAATAGTGAAGATTTTATAGATTCATCTAACTACCAACAAGTAGTATTAAATAATATTGAACCAGAAGTAAGTTTTGATTATTTTCCATTTGAATATAAAGAGAAGCTTTTAGGTGTATTTAAAATTTATGGGAATCAAGATAGACCATATATGTTGAAAAAGAAATATAATAAATTAAATGAAGGGCTTTGTTTAGTTAGAAAAGGAAGTCAACAATCTATAGCAGTACGTAAAGATTTTGATGAATTTTATTTAGCAAAAGAAAAATTTGAAGTGAAAATTATGGATCCTTTTTTGCAGCAGTTTATGATAAAAAAGGGTGTGGTAGATTAAGAGTAACTATTAGGAATTTAACAAATATGCCTATAACTATTCAGTATGGAATTTTAATAGTAAATGACAAATTTGATAATGAATTATCTAGACATAGGTTATATGGGATAGATGAAGATATAGTAGGAGCAGATTTTCAATTATCAATGTCTCCCAAAACAGAAAAGTTATGTGATTTATATTTAGGATTTACTTCAACAGATTGTTTAAGACTAAAATTAGATGAATTTGGAGCTACTGCTGAACGATTTGTATTTAAATTGATACTAATAGATACTCAAGATAATGAATATATTACTGAAGTTGATAAAGGGATTATATTTGCTAAAGGTGATTTTTTATGGAAGGTAAAATTAAATAATAAAAGAGCTTAATGATAATAATTCTATATAAAAATGATAATTTCATTTGTAAGAAAAAATATATATAATATAGAATAAGATTAATAAACATGAGCATAGATGGCTTTTAAAAGTACTTGAAAAATGTTAAAAAAACATAATATTAGAAGGAGAATACTAAGAGCTCTAACGAGTACTTAGTATTTTATTTTGAAAAAAATAGGGTCAGAAGACCATGGCAGCTATTAGGTCAAACGCTAAGGTCGCCATCGTCTTTCCTTTGGGGTCTAAAATAACATACTCCTCAGACTAGATATATGCTTTGTATAAGATATTTCTATTGAATTATTTTTCCATAAAGTCTTAAAAAATACTTTAAAACTAAAAAAATGAGTTTTTATAATAAATTATTTTGTATAAGTTTTTTATATAATAATTATTTCTCAGGAAATATATGGATTTATGTTATAATGTTTTCTTTTTCATCATATAATTGGCGAAAAATATGTTTTATCTTATATACTCAACTTTCGCACTTGTATTTTAAGGCGTTGGCCTGGATTTTCAGTGTTTCCATCATAAAAAATAGAAAAACATTCCTTCATTTGGTATAATTGAATCACGACAAACAACGACCAAGAAAGGAATG
>NZ_BDQY01000004.1 GCF_002724055.1 Tepidibacter mesophilus
AAATGTTAGCTACTTTTGATTAATCTTTTACTATGAAACTTAGGTTGTATCGTTTAAATATCCGTTAAGAAACTTCGTTGTTTGACCGTAAGGGAGTTTAAGAAGTTTTAGGATATTTAATAAGATACAATCTCTAGTTTTATTAAAAGATTAATTAAGTAGCGGTATTTCAATTATCTTCATTTTCGCTTAAACACCTTTTTTAAGAAATCAAGCCCTAACTAGTACAATAAATCAACTTATCATTTATGATTATGGACAAAAAAAGAGATGTTAATTACTTAAAATTAACATCTCTTTGTCAACAGTCTGAGAGGCATACGCCTCTTTTTTTATCCTAACATTTTTTCTAAATCTGCTTTAGCATCTCCACTTGTTAATTGTAAGTTGAATGCACCTTGTAATACTCCAAGTACTCCTGGTGATACAAATTTTGGAGCTGATGGTCCTATATAAATATTTTTAACTCCTAAGCTGAATAGTCCCAATAATATAGCTACTGCTTTTTGCTCAAACCAAGAAAGAACTATTGTAAGGGGAAGATCATTAACTCCACAATCAAAAGCTTCAGCAAGTGCTATTGCAATTTTTGCAGCTGATCCTGAATTATTACATTGTCCTAAATCTATATATCTTGGTATTTCAGTTCCAGGAACTGTTCCAAAGTCTATATCATTGAATCTAAATTTTCCACATGAAGTTGTAAGTATTACAGCTTCTTTTGGTAATGAGTTTGAAAGATCTCTATAATAATCTCTTCCTTTAGTAGGTGCATCACAACCTGCTATTACAAAAAATCTTTTTATCTTTCCAGATTTAACTGCATCTATTATTTCTGGAGCTATTGAAAGTACAGTATTGTGATGAAATCCTGTAGTTAAAGTCTTATTTGATTCAACATTAGCTTTAGGCATAGATAATACCTTCTCAATTATCGGAGAAAAATCATCGTTAACTATCTTATTTATACTTTCAAGTCCACAAGTTCCATAAGTCCAGAATCTATCACCGTATGATGCATTAGATTTTAATGGCATTAGGCAGTTAGTAGTTCCAAGTATAACGCCAGGAAATGATTCAAATAAAGTTCTTTGATCATACCAAGCTTTACCTACATTACCTTTTAAGTGAGAGTATTTCTTAAGCTCTGGATATCCGTGAGCTGGAAGCATTTCTGAATGAGTATATATATTTATTCCTTTTCCTTCAGTTTGCTTTAATAATTCTTCAAGTGCATATAAGTTATGTCCAGTTACAAGTATTGGATGTCCTTCTATTTTATCTTGAGATACTTTAACCGGAGTTGGAACACCTAGTCTTTGTGTATGAGCTCTATCAAGTAAGTCCATAACCTTAACTGTAGCTTCTCCAACCTTCATAGCCATATTTATATGCTCTTGTAGATTAAAGTTTGAATTTGTTAGAGTTGCATATAAAGCTTCATGAACAATTCCATCTACCTCTGGGTCTATCATTCCAAGCTCTCTTGCATGAGTTGCGTAAGCTGCTACTCCTTTTAATCCAAATATTATTGTATCTTGAAGACTTGCTATATCAGGATTTTTTCCACATACCCCAAACTTAGTACATCCATTCTCTGGCGTTTGCTCACATTGATAGCAAAACATTGGACTTGCCTCTTTAGTATTTTTTACTTCTTCTTTTTTTCCAAATAAGTTAAACATTTAATCTACTCCTCTCATCTATTTAAATTTTATTAATTTCTTTAATATGTACATACTATATGATTTTAGTATACTTTTCCGTACCTAATGTTACTATAAAGTAAAAAAATCGCAAACTTTGCGATTTTTTTATATTTTCTCTATTAATTTATTTCTAAGACAGACCTTATAATTCAATATTTTTATATCATCTTTAAATTCTATTTCTATCATATTATCACTTTTATTTATTACTTTTCCTGTTTTGAATCTTTTATGGTTGATTGTATCTCCTTTTTTTATAGATTCTAATTCCTCATCAGATGGTTCATTGATTTCTTCCATAAATCTCGATACAAAAGCTTTTTTCCCATATTTATATTGAGGACTTGATACATGAAGCTTATCCATAGCCCTTGTCATAGCCACATAAAGCAGTCTTCTCTCTTCCTCAATATCATCCTTGCCTTCAATAGATTTCTCGTGAGGTATAACGCCTTCAATGACCCCTATTACAAATATGTTCTTAAACTCAAGTCCTTTAGCTGAGTGAATAGTAGTTAAGATTACCTTATTCTTATCGTCATCTTTTTTCTGATTTAATATTTCTTCTTTAACCTTACTTATATGATCTAAGTAATTATCTACAGTCTTATAATTTGACGCTCCACCTTCTAACTCATTTAGTATTTCGAACAACCCAGTAGTCTTTATCTTTCTTTTTTGACAATACTCTATTAAGTATCTATCGTATTCAAGACTTGTTCTTATATAAGATATAGCATCTTTTGGAGATATTCTGCTTATATAATCAAGATCTAATTCTAGATCTTCTATAGTTTTTATCTGCCATTTGTTTAGATTTGCTTTAGTTTTTATATTAGTTAGGAAGTCGCCATCTGCCATGGCTATTTTTATGCTTTCTTTAGATATATATCTAAAAGGCTTATTTATAATTCTAGATAATTCATCGTTTAGACCTCTATATAAAGCTACATTCAAATAGCTTATAATATCCTTACTCACCCAGTGATCGTATATACTAACAACAGTATCCCTTATTGCAAACGGTATATTCATATCCATAAATACATCTACAATGGCACGCGACTGTATATTAGTTCTATATATAACACTAAAATCACTATAACTCATGTTATTTTTATTAACATTTTCAATAATTAAGCTTCCAACTTTTCTAGCCTCATCCTCAGAATCCTCTGGTGATAAAAACAGTATACCATCACCATTTCCCTTAACAGATTTTATAACCTTATTATACCTATTATTGTTATTTCTAATAAGCTTATTAGAAGTTTTAATTATCGCATCAGTAGATCTATAATTCAAATCTAAAACTATATACTTAGAGTTTGCAAAATAACTTTTAAATTCTAATAAAAAATCAGGTCGCGCACCTCTAAATCCATAAATGCTTTGGTCTTCATCTCCAACAACAAATATATTATTACTAGGAGTTGATATCATCTTCAAAACTTCAAACTGAACCTTATTTATATCTTGAAACTCATCTACCAATATATATTCATATTTTTTTCTCACTAAATTAAGTATATACTCATCCTCTTTTAAAAGACTATACGTGTGTATTAACATATCATCAAAGTCTATCTTTTTCATATCACTTTTATAATTTTCATACATAGAATAAATTTTTAGAAATTCATCATTAGATACCACGCAAGAATCAAAGTCATTAGGATTCAATAATTCATTCTTAAGAAACGATATCTCATTTACAATACCCTTTATAACATCCTCCTCCTGATAATTCTCAACATCCATACTCTTTAATATATTCTTTATCGTGTATATTTTTTTATTTTCATCTAATATGCTATCAAGCTGATAATTTTTAAATCCCCTAAGTATTCTAAAAAAAACAGAGTGAAAAGTTCCAAAATTGACCCTATTTATCAAACTATTAGAAAATAATTTCATACTTCTTTCCTTCATTTCAACAGAAGAAGCCTTAGTAAAACTAATAGCTAGTATATTTTCAGGCCTAACCTTTAAATTTTGAACTAAATTATTTATTCTATAGCTTATAACCCTTGTTTTACCAGAACCAGGTCCAGCTATTACCATACACGGACCTTTAAAGTGATTAACAGCTATACTTTGATTTTTATTTAAACTCTCACAATTCATATTCATCACCTAATTAATATAATATAACTTTTAAAATTCTCATTCAAGCACCAAAATCTATATGATATTATTATTATAGTCATATTTAAAAAAAGCAAAACTATAAGAGGTGATTCAAATGGAAGTTATAACACATAAAATAGATGAAATAATAGATATACCTAAAAACGCTTGTGTATTCGACATAGAAACAACAGGTCTTAGTTCTAAGTACAACAGCGTAATATTAATAGGTATATTATATATAAAAAATAATCAAACCATAATAAAACAATTTTTCGCGCACAATACAGATGATGAAAAAGAATTATTATTTTATTTCAAAGAAGTATTTAAAACATTTGATAAACACATAACATTTAACGGCCATAGATTTGATATTCCTTTTTTGAATAAAAGGTTTAAAAAAAATGATTTAGACTTCTTTATAGATAAAGATAATGACACCGATATACTTAAAATAGTAAAACCATATCAAAAAAAATTAAATCTCGAGAATTGTAAATTGAAAACAGTAGAAAGTTTATTGTATATACAAAGAGAGGACACCATTTCCGGAAAAGAAAGTGTTGATATGTACAAAGAGTTTGTATCCACTAAAAATGAATCACTAAAGAAAAAAATACTTCTTCACAATTACGAAGATATATATTACTTAGCTAAATTATTTAAAGTACAAGATATAATAAATTCGTTTGAAACTTATATAACTGTAAATTATCTAAATGTACATTTAAAATTAAGACTATCAAAATATAAATTTAAAGGTAATTATATATATATAGAATATTTATCTAAAGATATGATTCCAATTAATATACATGTATACGAAGACGAATATTCTATAATAAGTTTTAACCAAACAATAAAAGTAGAATTAAATTTATCATATGCAACAACCAAAAATAACAATCAAGTCATATATTTTAAACAAGATAAAATAATTCCACTAAAAATAGATTCAACTATTTTGGAAGATAATATACTCTCCCTAGCATCTTACTTATTCGAAAATATTTTTTAAAATCCATCTAATGCTGCACATTAACTAATACCGCCAACAAGTCCTACTAGCTCTGTTGTTCAAAAATTAGCATAAAAAAATGTATCTCTATATTTCCGAGATACATTTTTTTTAAATTGAAGCTATATGTATTCTATTTTTATAGTTATTTTTCTTTCCCTCTATAAGAGCCATATCAGCAAGATTGAATATTTTATCAACTCCATCTACCATTTGTGAAGATGCAACACCTATAGTCATAGTTACATCTAAACCTGTTTCTCTTGCTATATCCAGATTTGGTACACTTTTTTTTATATTTTCTAATATGTCAATCGATTCCTCCATTGACTTATATAGTATAATAACAAATTCATCTCCGCCTATACGTATTAAATAACCATCGTTTTCTCTAACTATTTGTCTTGCTAATTCACTCATCTGTACTAATACGTCATCACCTTTTTTATGACCAAACAAATCATTTATTATCTTAAAATTATCCAAATCAAATACAGCAAGTGTATAGTCTCGTTCACCTAAATCTTCTGAAATGATTTTTTCAAAATATTTTCTGTTATAACATCTTGTAAGAGTATCTTTATTTGTTATTTCATTTACTCTTTCAAATAACTTAGAATTAACAGCTGCAATACTTAGCTGTATAGAAAGTATATCGAAAAAATGCTTAGTATTTTTATTAAAAAAATTTTTATTCCTATGCTCTAGTATTATAACACCCATTCTTTTATTGGTTCTAAAATCATCTAACGGAGATATTAATATAGAATTAACATCTTCACCTTTGCAAAAACTAAAGTTTTTATTGTTCCTATCTAGAATTTTAGTTTCTTTTATCATTAAAATATCATTCGGAAAATAAGTACACATATCAATTTCATATTCATTACTGTTATATATACTTCTCGAATAAGATGTATATCTATTAATTTTTTCGTCCTTCATCCAAATACTGCATGTATCTACACCCAGTACCCCCATAAGTATATCTGTAATATTTTTCATCAATCCTTCAAAAGAATCAATAGTTCCAGATGCTTTTATAACTTGGCTTAATATCCAATTTGTAGCCTTAGACTCTTGAAGTTCTTTATTCAAATTAACATTTTCTATTCTCAATTTATCATTCAAAATCTTAATTTTTTCATACTCTATATCATTTCTCAGTCTATTTATATTTAACATTTCGTCCTCCAATTTAAGACTAATTAATTCACCTTTAAATCAAAGATACTTCTTATTATATTAATAAAAAAACAACTTATATTAATATAAGTTGTTTTCCACTGGCGGAGAAGGAGGGATTTGAACCCTCGCGCCCCGTAAAAGACCTACTCCCTTAGCAGGGGAGCCTCTTCAGCCACTTGAGTACTTCTCCATATGGAGCGGGTGAAGGGAGTCGAACCCTCGCAGCCGGCTTGGAAGGCCGGAACTCTACCACTGAGCTACACCCGCATATTGTTTACTTGACTAAAATAATAATATCATATTAACCATTGCTTGTCAACGGTTAATATGATACTTAAATTATATATTTTTTTTAGCTTCTACTAACATTTCATTAGCTTTTTCCATATATGCTATAGCTTTTTCTATATTATTAGCCACATCATCTTTACCCATTTTTTTTGATTTATCAGCCCATTCTTTAAAACTTTCCTCATGGGATTTGTTATGCTTAACCCAATGTGCCAAAAGAACCCTTAAAGTTTTTTCTTCCTTATTTTCATTATCATGAGAATGAAGACTATGATGAGAAACACAATTATCGTGGTCATGTTCATGGCTATGATGGTATCTCTTTTCAAATTTATTCATATGTATCCCCCCTATTTTATATTAAATTCTTTTTTTATAAGCTTTACAGCATCCTTTATTAAAAGAATTAAAGGTTTGTTCTCAAGTCCTATAAGTTCAAAATCTTCTGGTATTAAAGGTAATAATATTTTTAATGCTTCTGAATCTGATATAGCTTCACTCATTCTACAGGTAACCTCACCCATCATAGAATTTGGAATTACAATAGACATTGGCCCTATTATAACATTTGCTTTTTTAGAAGATACACATATAGCATTCTCACCTGTAGCCCCTTTGTTAGCATGGCTTTTCATCATAGATGAAGTTGCTATAGAGTTAGTTCCAAGTGCATATATTTCTATATAAGAAGGTAGTTCATCTCTTAAATTACTTACAATTTGAGATCCTATCCCCCCACCCATTCCATCAACTACAGCTATAATCATATTTTATCCCCCAAGTTTATTATTTACTTCTCTTCTATAATTATTTTATGATCTATAAGTCTAATCTCTTTAACTTCACCATCTACAATTTTTTGATCCCCCAGCAAATCTGCCAAGTATACTTTTCCATTTTCCGGTTTCATATACACTACATTTTCCATTATTTTTTCAAGACCATCTTCTTTACATAAATAAGCTGTTGATTCACACATTTTATAATCCTCCCTATTAATAGACAAAAAGATTTCCCCAAAGCTTTCTTCAAAAAGCCTTAAAGAAATCTTCATGATTTCTATTTTACATTCTATTATCTTCTTATTAAAGTATAACATGTTGATTTTATTTTATCAATATTATCTCTTTTTATTCCAATTATCATTTGAATATTTCTCATACAACTGTTTTGCAATTTCTATTTCATAATCAGATAGCTCATCTTCATATATTTCTATATTAAAATGTTGCTCTAATCCTTTAATTATATTTTTCTCTAAAGTATTTATATCTACTTTTTTTCCTAATTCATTTTCTATTCCTGTAGCTTTTTTTACTGTTATTTTCTTTAACTTTTCTTTCTTTGACTCATCTATTTTCATTATAGAAATTAGTTTATCTACATTAAAATCTAATACTATAGATCCATGTTGAAGAATTATTCCTTCCTTTCTAGTTTGTGCACTTCCAACTACCTTTTTATTATTTATACTTATTTCATAATGAGACTTAGAGTTAAAACACACAGAGCTTTTACCATTGTTTATATCTTTATCAGCTCGTGTTAATGGGTCCACATCAATACCGCTCATTTTGAGTCCATTTGCAAGCCCTTCACTTATATATCTGTACGTTTGCATTATTCCTCCATACATCAATGGATTCTTTTCACCTACAACAATACTATATGTAAGCTCATTATCATGTAAAACTGCCCTTCCTCCTGTTGTTCTTCTGACAAAATCAACTCCCAATTCCTTGCACACGTTTATATCTATTTCTTCTTCCATTTTCTGAAAGTAACCTATACTAATACAAGCCGGCTTCCAAGTATAAAATCTTATAGTAGGATCTATCTTTTCTTCTTTGTACGCTTTCATAATAGCTTCGTCTATAGCCATGTTCATACATCCATCATATGTCGAATTTCTTATTACTCTCCACTTTTGCACTTATATCACCTCTATATTCATTCCAAGCTCTGATATGGCTTTTAAGCATTCTTTATCTGTTAGCTGTCTAGAATAATTATATATAGTTCCTCCAGGCCTTTCATTATAGTATGGTCTGTTGCAGTCTTTACATCCAGATATTAAAAAAGGTATACCTCTTCTAATCATATCATTTTCTTTACTTTTTATATTTTTTATCTCTTTTAGTTCTCGATTTAAGAACTTAAAATCTTCTTTTTTATGTCCGCACTTGATTAAGTATGTCATAAGTTGAACCTTTCTATAATCTTGTATATTGGGCTGTTTTGCATTTTCAAGCTTAGTTCCTTTTATAGGAGTAAATGCAAATAAACTTATAGTCACGTTATTATTCATTAAATCATAATATAAATAAAATATATCTTCATGACTTTCTCCAAGCCCTGCTATTATATGAGTACTTATTTTCCCTTTATATTTATTTGCCATTTTTTTTATAAATTCAACTTTTCTATCAAAATTATTCCCCTTTATATTTTCGTATAGCTCTTTATTTGCGGCATCTATTGCAAGACCTATCTTATCTACCCCAATATCAAATAACTCTTTAATATCATGTTCAGTTTCAACCTTTGCTGATAAAGATATAGGAAATTCAATACCTGATTTTATATATTTGATAAACTCTTTTGAGTCTTTTAGTGCTTCATTTGTCCCCATAGATTGAATACAAATTCGTTTTATATTTCCCATCTTATAATCTAATAAGGATGTTAGTATATCATCCTTACTAAACTTCGGCCAAAGCACCCTAGAAAGTTTATCCTTTCTAGATTTACTCTCTACTGATTGAGAACAAAACGCACATTTATTGCCACATCCATTTCCAATCATTATATAAGCAGTAGTAGGTTTTATCTCCATAGTAGCATTAACCAACCCAAGTTCAATAGCACTTCCATAAGATAGATTTATCATAATACACAACACCTTTCTAGCTTTTGTATATTACATTTTATATTCACAGCTTCTTCTACAGCTTCTTTAGATGGCATTACTATATTGTTTATTCCACTCAGTACAGCCATTTTATCTAATTGCTTTCTATACTTACCTCTTGGTCTCATACACCCTAAGTTTATGTTTATATCTGGGAATTTCATTCTAGCTTCACATATAATATCTATTACCTCTTCTATTTTAGGTGGTTGAATTTTTTCAAAGTACGTTCCCTTAGTTGGAATTAAAACTATAAATGTTATACTATCTGGTTTTTGAGTTTCTAAATATTCTAAAGCATCGTACTCTCCTTTTATTTTACCTGAGTCTATGCCTATACATATATGAGGAACTACTCTAGTATATTTTTTTAATATTTCATATGATTTTATATAATCTTCTTTTTTCTTATCTATTTTATATACATTTCTTATAGTTTCGTCGTTCAATATAATATCGAATGATGCTACATCTATATACTCAGCTATTTTTCCCACATCTAATTCATCCATAAGCCCTAAATGAGCATTAATTTTATATCCCTTATTTTTTAGCATCTTAATATTTTTTAAATGATTTATAATCGGTACATCCCCATCAAAAGAGCATCCTCCACTAATCAAAAAGCTATCAATATTCCTATTCTTCATCTTTTCGTCTATCTCATTTATATCTGTCATATTTTTAAGATAATGCCCATTGCAGTGAGCACATTTTAGACTGCACTGATTTCCTGTAGTCGTAACAGCTAATGTCTTATTTGGATATGAAAATATAATATCTTTTCCAAAGTTATTTTCTTTAATTTTAAGAGCTTCAATCATTTTCTCTTCAAGTTTCATACTAGCACCCCAATAATTGTTTTACACTAGGAAATTTTTCTATATTAGTATGTGGTAAAAAACAAGCTGATATAAACTCATCCATGTAACTTGGATAAACACTAAGCTCTACGTAAGTCATAGAATCTGAACATTCCTCAAGCTTATATCTTGCATCCTCACTAGTTAAAGCAAGATAACATCCCATTAAAGAACTGTTTCCTATATATGAATATTTCGTTTTATCTATGTCCGGAAGCATACCTATTAATATAGATTTTTCTATATTCAAGCTACTTCCTATCCCTCCAGCTATTAATACTTTGTCTATCATGTCAAAATCCATTCCTAAACTTTCAACTAGTGTAATTATTCCCGAATACACAGCTCCCTTTGCCCTTATAAAACTATCTATATCTACTTCTGTTATAGTTATATCAGATTCTATATCGTAATCTTCTTTAAATGCAAGTACATATTCTCCTATTCCATGTTCATTAAATCTTATTCTATTAGAATTTATATTTTTGTTTATTTTTCCTCTTCTATCTATAATATTATTTATAAGCATTTCTGCTATTAAATCTATTATTCCAGAACCACATATTCCCTGTGGATTATCATTTGCTATTATGCTTAGGTTTGGCTTCAATGTATTTTTATCTATTTTGATTTTCTCAATAGCACCACTTGATGCTCTCATTCCACAACTTATCTCTCCACCTTCAAACGCCGGTCCAGCAGAGCAAGCACATGTCATTAAATAATCTTTATTTCCAAATACTATTTCTCCATTCGTTCCCAAATCTATGAATAAAACATTATCATCAGATGACCAAATTCCTGATGATAATACACCTGCTGTAATGTCACCACCTACATAACTTGCAACACAAGGAGTTATATATATATATGCATCACTATTAATTTCGATTTCAAGTTCTTTAGCTTGCATATAAGGAGATTTTGAAAATGCTGGTATATAAGGTTCCATTCTCAAATAATCCGGATATACATTCAAAAGTAAATGCGTCATCGTTGTATTTCCACCAGCTACAAGTGCTACAATATCATTTTTATCAATGCCCAACTCATTGTACATATTTTTCAAAATAGGATTTATAGTTTCATGTATTATGGCTTTATTTAATTTTTTAAGACCATCATTTTTAGTTGAATATATAATCCTATTTATAACATCTGCACCATACTTTATTTGAGCATTTCCAGAAGAAGCTTTAGCAACTATTTTCCCTTTACACAAATCAACTATACATGCTGCTACAGATGTCGTTCCTATATCTAGTGCAATTCCATAAAACTTATCGGTTGTATCACCTTCTTCTATATTCACTATATTAGTAACATTATTTTCTTTTGGTATATGAGTTATTGTAACTTTAAAGTTCCCTTTTCTCAACGTACTAGGAACCTTTCTTATAGTTTCTAACTTACAGGTTATTTTTTCATATCCAAAATTATGTCTTAAATGCCTTTTTATTCTATCAAAATCAGATATATTATCATCAAGATTTGGTAATTCTATATTTACATAGTCTTTTCTAACATATGATTTAAACTCCATGTTATTATTAGATATTAATTCTTTACAATTTTTAAGTAGTTTCTTGTATGCGTCACTAGAAGAATCTTCTATTTTCATTTTATTCATAGAAGATGATAATTTACTAGGTACTTCTACTTGTATATCTTCTATAACCTTACTATTACACGCTAATACATATCCATTATTACACTCTTCATCCGTTATATGAGTAGTTTTTTTAGTATCTACTCTTCCATTTATAATCTTTACTTTACATTTTCCGCAGGATACATTTCCGTTACAAGGTGCATCTATAAAAACATTTGCTTTTCTAGCTACTTCAAGTAAATTATCTTTATATTCACAGATAACTTCTATATTTTTTGGCATAAATTTTACCTTTATCACTTTATATCCCTCCAAAAAACACTTCCCCAGGAAAGCCCTAGGGAAGTTTATTTTTTTATTTATGCTAAAGCCGTCTCATAATCATTAGAATCTAATAATTCATCCAACTCAGACATATCTTTTATTTTAATTTTTACAATCCATGCATCATATGCATTCTCATTCATATATTCTGGCTCATCATCTAATTTTTCATTAACTTCTAAGACTTCACCTGATATAGGAGCTAATAAATCAGATGCTACCTTTGAAGATTCAACTACTCCAAATTCTTCTCCTTTTTCTATTTCATCTTCTATTTCTGGCATCTCAACAAATAGGATTTCACCCAATTGATCTTGAGCATAATCAGTAATTCCTATATAAGCTTCGTCTCCTTCTATTTTTACCCAAGTATGATTCTTAGTATATTTTAAAGCAGATGGATAATTCATTCATATACCCCCTTACATAACTTCTTCCATTTGTAATGCAGGATGACCTTTTTCTTCTAAGAATGCTAATACATCTTCAGACTCAGTAGCTATAGTTTCATCACATATCATATCTGTGAAATTTTCTACTCCATATAATTCTTTAGCAGTAGCATCTAATTTTTCTCTTACATAATCTTTTAATTCTTTTGGCATCCATACTATTCTTCTTGTTCCTTCTTCAGCTGCTACGAACTTCTTAGATGAAATAAACTGTCTACCATGACCCATGAATCCTGGAGTTTGAACTCCCCCTCCTGTCATAGATGCAAGTTCTCCAAATGTCATTCCAAGAGGTGTTATTCCTCCATGCTCTCTATTAACTATTACAAGTCCATTAGCTTCTGGCATTATTCCACAGATACATTCGAAACATCCACAAGAAGTCATAGGATCTTCCATTATACTATAAAGAGTAACTCTGTCTACTGCGCCTTGAGAAATTTGAGATACTGTTTCATTAACAGCACTCCAAACTCCAGTTCTTTCATCTTCAACTCCATCTTTTGGTACTGGCTGACAAGGTCCTGTAGGATCTAATTCCTTAGTAGCCTTAGCATCTAGCCAACTTACAGCTCCGCAAAGACCTAGTCTTTCTGGAGTTACTATACATACATGAGCTGGCGCAAATGACTGACATAGGTTACAAGAATAGAAATCATTTACACTCTCATCCGTTAATGATGCAAGTCTTGCATCTCTTGCTTCATATTTTGCTGTAGCATACTTTCCTTTAAGTTCTGATACTTTTTCTGGATCAGTTATTATAGTTACTTGACACTTATCAACAACAGATGCAAATTCATCCATCATTTTAGCATACAAAACTTCTCCTATATGATTTAATCTAAATCCTTTATCATGAGCATCTTTACCTATTCTTATCCAAGTTATATCTCTTTGACCTACATGCATTACACCTTCAATATAGTTCATAAAGTAATGAATACGTCTTTCAAGTACAGGTTCGAAATCATCTTGCATATTTTTACCAGCAACTTCTACTAATACAGCAAGAGGTAATCTTCCTGGAGCCTGTTGTATTGTATCTGTATCAGCTCCTATTATTTCAATTTTATGGTCTTCAATTTCAGAAAGCTCTCTTTTTAAAACTAATTCCCAAGACTCAGTTTTTCCTCCACCAAATTCTGCAAACATATCGCCTTTTCTGATTCTTTCTCCTTCAAATGCGGCTGCAAAAGATACAGGTATAGGAATTTCAGTTATTTTTATCTTTATTCCTCTAGCTTCAAGTGATGTAGCTACAAATTTATCATAATCTTTTTGAGTTAATAATCTAGTTGGAACTTCAAATACATCTTGATCTGTTATGACAGGGAATCCTAAAGCTATAGCTCCTGCTCCACAAGATACAACAAGCTCACTTAACGGTCCAAATGCATTTACAAATGCCGGAACTCTATTTAATGTATAGTCTAATAATGCTGGTAGGTTTCCTGGCTCTAATGCACCGAATATAAGCGCTGCTCTAACCGCTACAGATACAACGTGTATTACAGATGTAACATCGTATCCTAAAGGTATTACCCTTAAATCAAGACCCATCTTAACATCTGCTTCTATAGCTTGATCTATAACCTTACCAACCAAGAATGTTAAAAGCCCCTTAGATTGATAATCTTTTATAACCTTTGCTGCCGTTTCAGCATCAGGACACTCTCCTAATACAACTGCGACGCCAGGTATATCTCCTGTAACTAGAGGAACTCCTAGGGAACGGATTATAGGGTCACTTATATGTCCCGCACATGGTGCTTCATAAGGAGTCTCTATAGTAGAGTATTTTATAGCTTCTATAACTTCAGCTGCAACAGCAGTTCCAAGACCTGCATTAAGTCCATTTTCTAAGTTTTCTTTTTCTTCTCCTATTAAACTTTTAACAACTTCCAATGCCTTTTTAAGATCAGCTAAACTTTGCATTTTAAGTCCAGTAGCTGCATATATAACTGGAAGTGAGTATGCAGTATCAGGAAAAGCAACTTTATGATCGATTCCTTTTTCTTCTATACTTTTATTTAAGAAATCAGTAGCTGCTTCTAAAGCTTGATTAGATCCTGTAAATATAGTTTTAAATAAACTCATGTTTCTATCCCCCTAAATAATTTATTTTAAATCTCTTATAACTCTAAATAAGAATCAGCGTATAATATATTCTCTTTTATTACATCACATGATTTTATTGTATTTGTAAGTTCTTTATCACACGGATTTATTATAGCTGAAGTAAATCCATTTGCCATAGCCATTGCTAAGAAAGCTGAATCAAGTATAGGTCTTATATGTTTTGGTGCACCATTCGATACATTAGAAAGTCCTCCAGTAGTTTTAAGTCCCATTTCAGTCATCATTCTTATTGCTTCTAAAACTTCCATTTGCTTATCTTGCATACCTTTTATCACAAGACATAATGGATCAAATAATATATCTTCAGGATCCATTCCAAGCATCATACCTTTTTCAAGTAATTCTGTACAATAACCCATACGTTCATCATTATCTCTTGGGATACCTTCTTTAGCACATAAGGCAATACACATTGCATCATATTCTGCTGCTAAATCTAAAAGATCAATTCTAGGTCCTGCATCAGCAGAGTTTACAAGTGGTTTTCCATTTTCTCTATTATAAACCTTAAGACCTGCTTCTATAGCTTTTTTATTAGCTGTATCTAATGCTATTGGTATATTGTTGAAATTTTCTTGAATTAATTTAACTCCCCAAGTCATTAATTCTTCTCCATTTCTTTCAGCTGGTCCTATGTTAAAATCTATATAATGAGCTCCTGCATCTATCTGCTCTTTAGCTCTTTTTAAAATTGGCTCAGGATTTTTTTCTTCTAGCGCTTTTCTTATACTTGGTGAAATGCAGTGAATTCTTTCTCCTATTATCATGAATTTTCCCATTAATAATTACCCCCTTTTTTATATGAAGGAAGGGTAAACCCTTCCTACTTTTTCTTACTAAGAAATTGTAAAATTTCCGTTTTCTAGATAACCTATTGAAAGAGCTAAACTTGCAACTATTTTGCTCAACGGAGCCCGTAGGGATCGTTGGGTACATTAGTCAGTGCGTAGCACTAGACGAATTTTTTTATTAAGCTTTAGCAGTTATTAATTCTTCATTAAAATCTCTCAAAAATTTAGGAAGTTCCATAGATTCGTTAGTTCCTATAACAACATCCCATCCAGGTAAATTATCTTCAATGTCACCTTTTAAAACTGCTACCTTTCCAGGTATTATAAGCTTTCTGCACTTAGTTTTTTCTGATACTCCACTCTCTTTGATGAAGTTTGAAATACTACTTCCTCCGAATTTCCCAGCAGCCCAAGCTGTTAAAACAGAATATCCTCCAGCATCTGGTATTGCAAGCCACATTGGGACCTTAGATCTTTCTATTTCTCCAGCTATTATAAAGTAAGTAAGAGCAAAGTCAACAGTAACAAGAACCGGAGAATTCTCATCTGGATTATTTATAGGATAAATCTTAGGTTCAACTCTCATAGGTTTTTGAGGATCTGTATATATATTTTGTCTTAGAGCAAATAATGGAAGTGCTCTAGAATAATCTATATCATCAAGAACTATTATAGATCCATACTTAATTGTAAATAAAGAAGATATCGCAACCTCCATATTCTTGTCACCTTTTGCAATCTCATTAGCAAATACAACTGAAGGATATCCAAATGCTCTATCTCCCTCTTTTAAAGCAATTCTTCTTATTTGAACTGCATTAGTAAAGGATTCCTTAACATTGTCACCAGTAGGGTCTAATATTAACTCTTTATATCCTAATTTATGAATATTTTCTACTAAACTATATAACTCTTCAAGATTATCTGCTTTGACACCTAATGCTAATTTGTCATTTTTAACAATATCTACCATTTCTTTATAGTTTTCTTTGTTAGCTCCGTAAACTATAGGATTTTCTCCCTTAACTATTTCAAGACATTCTTTTAATACATCTATATCTTCACAAATTAACATATAAGCTACTTTTATTTCACTATCCTTGACTTTGTTTATTAATTTAATGTAATTTTCTTTATTTCCACTATATTTTAAGGCAGCTATTTCAACCTTCATTTGTTCCCCGATTCTTATGTAGTCAACTTTTTTAATGTTCTCTATCTTTGTATTTATAGTTTCATCATCCATAGAGTCAGATAATAATACTGCAAATCTATTTCTATTAACAAAACTTTTTTCGTGTCTGAAAAGTACTGTTTCTCCACCTAGTTTATACTCATTTTCACCCTTACCTATAGTTAAAGATTTCATAGGTGGTGCAGTAGCATCTGAAAGTTTAGCTAATGCTTCTTCACTCATATGAGGACATTTTGATATTTCAGTTGCTCCTGCTGCAACCTTCATAGAAAATGCCATACATGTTGGAAATCCACAATCCTTACAGTTTTTCTTTGGAGATAACTTAAATATATCTAATCCTTTTAAAGCCATTTTTCTTTCCCCCTTAACCTCTATTTATTATGCTAATTCACATACAAATTTTTTCATAGTTTCTAAAGATTTCGGATGACGAAGTATAACCGCATTCGCTCCCCCCACTAGCATACTAGATGCAGTTGATATTTCCATAGTTATTCCTCTTTCTTCTTTACTTCCCCACTCTGGAACATCTTCAACATCAGCAACAGACTCTTTAACCGACCAAACTTCAAAAGAAACAGGTGCCATTATAGGCATTTGAAGTGTTTTATCATTTTGACCAAATGCTGCAAGTCTGATTCTATCCATAGTTGAAGCAACATACTCATATCCATATCCCACAGCCGAGCAACCTATGTTCATAACTATATTTTCCTCTTTAACTCCAAGTTGGCTTAACAATATATTTAATTGCTTAGCTAAGTTTATATCAACAGAAGACTCTGCTACTACTTTATGAGGATAAGCCATACCAGCTGCCGCTCCTACTGCTTTATAGTTTTCTTCAACGGCTGCTAAAAATAAACAATTTTTACCATCAACTGCTGCTGCTACCTTTTCAAATACCTTTGCATCTTTTTCAAAGTTATTGCATCCAGAAATAACTACAGGTACCTCGACACTTTCTACTACATCCTTTGCAACTTGTGCACATTCCTCAGCAGATCTATCTAATCCATTAGGATCAGCGCCTTCAAACTTTAAGCATATAAAATCAGGTTCCATTTCTTTTTCTACAAACTTAGCCCATTCAACTGGATTTTCAGCTACATCCTTATATAAATCTTTTAATGGCTCTATCCAATTTTCTGGGAATACATCTAATATTTCTACTCCCATCTTAGGTGTATTTCCACAATCTCCATCAAAACTGTAAAATGGCATTACATTTTCTCCACCTAATTTTAAAGCTTTTTCTCCAGTTCCAATTTCAACTTCAGAAATTTTTCCTGCATATTTTTGAACAGACATTTTAAATGCCACAAAAATCGCCCCCTTAATAACTACTTTTTTAAATTTCTATTTCAGATAATATCTCTTTAATAGCTAGTTTAGATTTATTGTCTTCTGGTAACTTAACTAATGGTATTCCGCTTGAATCGTATTCATATATCATTTCATCCATCGGGACTATGCCTATTAGATTCAAACCTTGAATTGCAATTTCTTCTTTTACCCCTTCGTGTAACTGTCCATCCATTGCTTTATTAACTATTAGATGTATATTACTAACTTTTAAATTAAGTTCTTTTACAAGTTCTTTGATTCTTCCAACTGCTTGAATGCTTCTTCTTGAACAATCACTTACAAGAAATAAAGTATCTATATGTTTAGTAGTTTTTCTACTTAGATGTTCCATCCCAGCTTCATTATCTATAACTAAGTATTTATAACTATCAGATAATGAATCTGTTTGTTCCCTTAAAACTCCATTTACATAACAGTAACAACCTTGTCCTTCTGATCTTCCCATAACCAAAAGATCGTACCCATTTCCCTCTGTTACAGCGGTATTTAGTCTATACTTTAAATACTGAGCTTTAGTCATACCTCCAGGAAATCCATTTCCAGATATCTCTCTCTGACTTACTTCTTCTCTTATTTCTCCTATAGTGCATTCTACATCTACACCTAATACCTCATTTATGTTTGCATTTGCATCTGCATCAACAACAAGTATTGGATTTTCTCCTTTTTTAACCAAATTGTCTATTAAAAGCCCTGTCAAGCTAGTTTTTCCAGTTCCACCTTTTCCTGCTACAGCTATTGTATATCCCATTACTATACCCCCTAACTTGTATAACAGACAGAGCTTTTAATAAAGCTCTATCTTTATTAAGCGTCAGCTTTTGCTTTTGTAACTGAATGTACACATTCTCCATGTACATCATGTAAAGCTTCCATCAATCCTTCTGATAAAGTTGGATGAGGATGAATAGCATCTCCTACTTGTTCTACAGTAAGCCCTAAGCTAACAGCCAAAGTAAGCTCTGTTAATAAGTCTGTCGCATGAGGACCTATAATAGAAGCTCCTACTATCTTATCTTCACTATCTGCTAATACCTTTATAAACCCTTGGAATTTTCCTATTGCTTGAGCTTTTCCAAGTCCCCTAAACTCAAATTTACCTGTTTTATACTGTATACCTTTTTCCTCTAACTGCTTTTCAGTAAGCCCAACACCTGCAACCTCAGGCTCTGTATATACACATCTTGGAATAGCTGTATAATCTATTTTCTTATCTTTTCCAAGAGCATTCTGAACTGCTATCATACCTTCCTTAGAAGCTACATGTGCAAGGAAAGGGCTATCTACGATATCCCCTATTGCATATATTCCATCTATATTTGTTTGCATTTTTTCATCTACTACTATTTTTCCTCTTTCTATTTCAATCCCAAGCTCTTGTATTCCTAAGTTTTCAAGGTAAGGTTTTCTACCAACAGAAACTAACATAATATCCGCTTCTACTGATTTTCCATTATCAAGATTCGCTACGACTTTCCCATCCTCAATATTACAGTTTTGTATTTTTTTGTCTGTTAATAGTTTAATTTTATCCTTTTTAAAGCTTCTTTGCAACTGTTTAGCTACATCTTTATCTTCAAAAGGAAGAACTTGGTCATTCATCTCAACTATAGAAACTTCAGTTCCTAGAGTTCTAAAAAATTGACCAAACTCACATCCGATTACTCCACCTCCAACTATTAACATAGACTTTGGAAGTTCTTTCAAATTCAAAGCCTCATCGCTAGTTATAACTTTTTCACCATCATATGGGAACATAGGAGGTACTATAGGTACAGATCCTGTTGCAAGTATTATCTTATCCGCTTTTATTACTTCCTTTGATCCATCCTCTTTAGAAACCTCTATTTCATTCTTGCTTATTAATTTTCCAAATCCATTTACAAGCTTTACACCTTTTTTTTCAAATAAAAATTCTATTCCTTTTACAAGTTGCTCTACGATTTTATCTTTTCTATTCATCATAGATTCAAAATCTGCATTAATAGTACCGTCTATATTAATGCCATAGCTTTTAGACTCTCTAACATTCATCAACATCTCTGAACATGCAAGCAATGCCTTAGTAGGTATACATCCAACGTTTAAGCAAGTTCCACCTACTCTTCTTTTTTCTATTAATGTAACATCAGCACCCATCATAGATGCTTTAATAGCCGCTACGTATCCTCCTGGTCCTCCCCCTATTACTGCTATTTTCATCTAAAATCCCCCAATTTTTCTCTATTTTTATGCATTTTACGTGCATTTATATGCATCTGTATGTATAAATAAAGCCATCCTACTGTTTTTGCATTAAAACAACATATGACTGTCTAATGATTTTTATTGAGTAATTCTATAATCCAGCAGCATCTAGTATCGCTGGTACATTTTCTTCTGCTCCAATTGCCATTATGTGTACCCCATCACATAAGTTTTCTTCTCTTAATTGTCTTATAAATTCGCCAGCAACATTAATTCCTTCTTGAACTCTAGCATCTGACTTTAATTTTTTTACTTCTTTCTCTGTTGCTCCATCTGGTATTTCTACATTATTTGCAGAATTCTTTATTCTTTCTATAACCTCTTCCGGCACATATATTCCAGGAACATTGGCATTCATAAATCTAGCCATTCCAACATTTTTCAAAGGTATTATTCCAGCTAATACTTTGCAATCTAAATGCTTAGTTTTTTCTCTAAATTCTCTCATCGTATCTATATCAAATACAGCTTGAGTTTGGAAGAATTTAGCTCCTGCTTTTATCTTTTTCTCCATCTTAAGTATTTGTACTTCTAAAGGAGCATATCTTGGAGTTACACAAGCTCCTAGATAAAATTCCGGACTACCTTTCAATTCATTCCCAACCATATCAGCTCCACCCATTAGAGTTTCAGCTGTTTGAAGTATTCCTACTGAATCTAAATCATAAACAGGCTTTGCTCCAGGATGATCTCCTACTACTGTATGATCTCCTGTTAAAGCTAGCATGTTCTTAATTTCAAATAATCCAGCTGATAATAATTCTCCTTGTATAGCTATTCTATTTCTATCTCTTCCTGTCATTTGAAGAACAGGCTCAAGACCCTCATCCTTTAAAACCTTACATGTAGCAAGAGATGTTGTTCTCATAACAGCTGATTGAAAATCCGTTACATTTACTCCCTGTACTCTTCCCTTTATCATCCTTGCACACTCTATTAAATGTTTAAAATCAATCCCTTTAGGAGGAGCCATTTCAGCTGTAACACCGAATTCCCCACTTTCTAAAGCCTTTCTTAATAAGCTCATCTCAAATCCCCCTTTTAAACCTTCTAAGCTTCCGCTAATTCTTCTTTTTTCTTTAAGTTTATATGTCTTGGATTTGCACATTTTTTATAGTCTTTAGCTGGTTTTATAGCTGTTAAATTATCAAGCTGATCTAATTCTTTTAATCTCTCATAGATTTTTATCCATGCGCAATCATTTTGTGAATCAACCTCACATTTTCCATCTTTGGCTCCACCACATGCTCCATTTAGTAATCCTTTAGCACACATAGTAACAGGACATATACCTCCCGTCCACCCAAGTTCACATTCACCACAAGCCTTGCAAGATTCAGAGAATTGACCAACTCTTTCAATTTCTCCAATAAACATAGTGTTATTTCCTGGATATACTGGAATTTTAACATTCTTAGCTATAGTTTGAGTTCCATCTCCACAAGCTAAAGAAATTATAGCATCCGATTCTTTTAATTCTGCTTTTAATGATTTTAAATCTTTTTTTACTTTTAATAAATTACATGATGGATCTAAAAGCTTTACCCCTAAAACTTCTTTACCATTTTCTTGTAATATATTTTTCATTTCTTCAATTTCTTCTTCTCCACCGACCTTACATGTTGATGCACATAATGAACATCCTGTAACTATCACCTTTTGAGCATCCTTTATATAATCTAGAACTTCCTCTAAAGGTTTTTTTTCTGAAATTATCATCTCTATTCCCCCCCTTGTTTTATGCGTTATTTTGCATTTTACAAGCTTTAACTATATGTTTAGCAAGTACAGAAGTTGTAACAGATCCAACTCCAGCAGGAACTGGTGTTATCATAGATGCTTTACCCTTAACATCCTCTGTATCAACATCTCCACATAATTTTCCATTTTCATCAACATTTATTCCAACATCTATAACTACTGCGCCTTCTTTTACAAAGTTTGCTTTAACCATTTTAGCTCTTCCAACAGCAGCTACTAATACATCCGCTTCACTTGTAACTTTTTCTAAATCTTTAGTTCTTGAATGACATATAGTAACTGTTGCATTCTCGTTTAATAAAAGCATTGCAGCTGGTTTTCCAACAACCATAGATCTTCCAAGTACAGCTACTTTCTTTCCAGAAAGTTCTACACCATAGTGCTTTAATATTTCTACTACTGCAGTAGGTGTACATGGTGGATATCCTGATTTGTCTCCCTCCATAACCTTTGCCGCATTTACAGGGCTAAAACAATCTATATCTTTTTCAGGAGATATAACATATTTTATTTGTTCTTCATTTAAATGTTTTGGAAGAGGTCTAAAGCATAATATACCGTGAGTCGAATTGTCTTCATTTGCCTTTTTTAATTCATTTATGTAATCTTCTTGAGTTATATCCTCAGAAAGTTCCTTAACTTCTGTCAATATACCTACTGTTTCACATCTTTTAAGTGCCCCACGCTCATATGCTAAGTCGTCTCCTCTCGCACCTACTCTAACTATTGTAAGCTTAGGATTGATTCCTTTAGACTTTAACTCTTCTACTTCTTTTGTTAACTCAGCTGATATTTTATCAGCAACTGGTTTTCCTTTTATAATACTATCCATAACTACTGCATCTGCCATTTAAAATTCCCCTTTCTATTTACAAAGTTCTTGCTCAACTTTTTTGTAAACCTCATCAGCTATCTTAATTCCTTCGCAAACTAATCTATCTGTCTCTTCTTTAACTTTATTTACATACTCTTGATCTTTTATAGAGTTTATATTTATAGCTACATTTAATTTTCCACTTATAATGGCAGCTCTTAAACACTGTACCCCTACTCCTATATCACTTATAGCAAGCATTGAAGTCTTACCAACCAACTCTTCATGGAGTTTTATAGCATCATAGCAAGTTCTTACTATTTCTATAGGAACCGAACATGCTGTTTTCAAAGCTTCTTCCATTACTTTATCTTTTTCTTTTTTCTCTTCTTCTGTGTTAGCTTTTATTCCATATGCCTTTGATAAAGGTAGGAAATTTTCAGCATCTTCATCTACCATCTTTAGTAACTCTTCTTGAATTTTAGTAGCTTTTTCTAATGCTTCTTTAACTACATCTTCATATTCAGCGTATTTTTTCTTTCCTATCGTCAAGTTGCAAACCATGCTTCCAAGAGCCATTCCTATAGCTCCTACCAAAGCTGCTGCCCCTCCACCTCCAGGGACAGCTGCTTTAGAAGCAAGAACTTCAACGAACTCCATAGAGTTTTTCTCTATTAATTTCATATTAGTTCCTCCTATTATTCTTAGAATAATCCTGCTATTGTTCCATTTGCATCTACATCTATTTTCTCTGCTGCTGGAACCTTTGGAAGTCCTGGCATCTTCATTATTTCGCCAGTTAAAGCTACTATAAATCCAGCTCCGGCTGAAACTGTTACTTGTCTTACAGTTATATTAAACCCTGTAGGTCTTCCAAGTTTTGTTTGATCATCAGTTAATGAATACTGAGTTTTTGCCATACATATAGGCATTTCTTTAAAACCAAGTTTTTCAAGATTTTCTATTTCCTTAGTTGCAGCTGGAGTGAAGTCAACATCATCCGCTCCATATATTTTTTGAGCTATAGCTCTTATTTTATCTTTAATCGGCATATCAGATTCGTATGCAAAAGTAAAGTCGTTATCTTCTTCTTCTATTAATCTAAGAACTTCTTTAGCTACTTCAACTCCACCTTCTCCACCTTTTGCCCATACTTCTGATAGAGCAACATTAACACCTAGTTCTTCACATTTTTGTTTAACTAAATTAAGTTCAGCTTCTGTATCAAGTGGGAATCTATTTATAGCGACTACTGCAGGTAATTTATATACCTTAGTAATATTTTCAACATGTTTTAATAAGTTTGGAAGTCCATTTTCTAATGCTTCTAAGTTTTCTTCATTTAAATCATTCTTAGCTACTCCACCATTGTATTTAAGAGCTCTAACAGTCGCAACTATTATAACTGCATCAGGCTTTAAATCAGCCATTCTACATTTAATATCTAAGAATTTTTCAGCTCCAAGGTCAGCTCCAAATCCTGCTTCTGTTATCACATAGTCTGCAAAGTGCATAGCCATCTTAGTAGCTATTACAGAGTTACAACCATGGGCTATATTTGCAAATGGTCCTCCGTGAACGAATGCTGGTGTTCCTTCAAGCGTTTGTACAAGGTTTGGTTTTAGAGCATCTTTTAAAAGTGCTGCCATAGCGCCGTGTGCATTTATATCTCCAGCAGTAACAGGCTCTCCAGCTCTACTATAACCAATTATTATTTTAGACAGCCTTTCTTTTAAATCTGATATATTATTTGCAAGACAAAACGCTGCCATGATTTCAGATGCAACAGTTATATCAAATCCATCTTCTCTTGGCATTCCATTAGCCTTTCCACCAAGTCCATCAACTACAAATCTTAACTGTCTATCATTCATATCAACACATCTTCTCCAAGTTACTCTTCTTGGATCAATATCAAGTTTATTTCCTTGATATATATGGTTATCTATCATAGCTGCAAGTAAGTTGTTTGCAGCACCTATAGCATGGAAGTCTCCAGTAAAATGTAAGTTTATATCTTCCATTGGAACAACTTGTGCATACCCTCCACCAGCTGCTCCACCTTTAACTCCAAATACAGGTCCAAGAGATGGCTCTCTTAGGGCAACCAAAACATTTTTGTCAAGCTTAGCAAGTCCATCTGCAACACCTATAGTTGTAGTTGTTTTTCCTTCTCCAGCTGGTGTTGGATTTATAGCTGTAGTTAATATTAATTTAGATTTTTTGCCAGTTTCTCTCTTTAATAAGTTATAATCGACTTTAGCTTTATATTTTCCATACAACTCAATATCTTCTTCCGTCAAATTAAGCTTTTTAGCAATTTCCCTTATATCTTGAGGCTTAGCTTCTTGAGCTATTTCAATATCAGATTTAAAACTCATTTTAAATTCCCCCTTGTATTTTTTGTTTTATGTACTTTATCTCCTCTCTAGTTTTTTTGCTATTATCATAAGGAGATAAATTTGACCTGTCTGAATTTATTACATCTTCATTATAATATATAAAACCTAAAAATTCTTCTTTTTTAACATTGTCTATTATAAAACATTCGTCTTTTTGATTTCTTATCTTATTTGCAACTACCCAAACTTTGCGAACTCCTAAATCCTCAGCTAACTTCCTTACCTTTCTATAAGTCTGAAGACTTCTTTCTCCTGGTTCAACTACTACTATAAAAGCATCTACTCCTTGAGCTGTTCCTCTTGCTAAATGTTCAATTCCAGCTTCCATATCCATTACAACTACATCTTTATTTTGAAGAATCAAATGAGAAGTAAGTCTTTTTAGTAATACATGTTCTGGGCAAACACACCCAGAGCCACCAGTATCAACAGTTCCCATGCTAAGAACGCCTACTCCATTATACTCCTTACAGTATCTATCAGGTATGTCATCTACTTTTGGATTCATTTTAAACATTTTAGCAAACGATCCAGCTTGTGCACTAGTTCTTTCTTCTACTAAATTTTTCATTTCTGATATGGGTACTATTTCATCTATTAGTTTTTGTGGAAATCCTAATGCCAAAGCTAAATTGGCATCAGGATCTGCATCAACTGATAAAACTCGATAACCTTCGTCTGCATATATTCTAGAGAGCATTGCTGAAAATGTTGTTTTTCCTACTCCACCTTTTCCTGTTACAGCTATTTTCATGTTTTATCACCTTTTTTCAGTTTATTTTTAAGCTTTAGCTAATTCTTCCTTATTCTCGAACATTTCTTCTAAAACCTTACGTTTTTGTTCTATTCTTTCTATTATTTGTCCTGCAGCTTTTACAGGGTCTGGCTCTACAAAGAATTTAGCTCCAACCATATTTTCGAGTTCATTTGTAAGTACTTCTAACACTCTTGGTCCTCCTGTTACAGGTGGTGCTACTCCAAGCCATGTATCTATTCCTGATGAAACAACATAAGTTCCTATAGCTACTGCCTTTTCTGACATCCACTCAGGTGCTGCTCCAACAACTGGTAATTGGGAAATATCAACATTTAAGAATTTAGCAACTTCTCCTACAAGTTCTAGTATACGACTTATATCAACACAAGAACCCATATGAAGTACAGGTGGTATATCTACAAGTTCACAAACAGTTGCAAGACCTTGACCAGCTAACTTTCTAGCATCTTTGCTTAAAAGTCCTGCCTTTGCACAAGCTTGTGCTGCACATCCTGTAACAACAACTATTACATCGTTTTTAATAAGTTCTTTTATAAGACCAACATGTCCGTAATCATGCTTAACCTTAGGATTATTACATCCAACTACTCCAGCAGCTCCTCTTATAACCCCTGATGTTATACAATCAGCAAGAGGCTTAACAGTTCCAGCTGGATCTATGTGAGAGTTTACAACTTTATCTAATTGATTGATTATAGCTTCAACACTATATCCCACAGTTGCATGATTTTTAGTTTTAGGTATAAATACTTTTTTATTGTCTCTATTTGCGAAATTTAGTATAGCTTCTTTAACTATTGATTTTGCTGATTCGAATGCTTTTTCTTCATCAAATTCTAGATGAGTAGCACCCTTAATTCTAGCTTTTGGAGATGTAGTTATGAATTTTGTATGATAACAATCTGTAAGAGATGCTAACGCTGGGAATATACATTGAACATCAACTATTACTGCTTCTACTGCTCCAGTTAATACTGCAAGCTCTTGTTGAGCAAAGTTTCCAGCTATTTTAACTCCATGTCTCATTGTAACCTCATTTGCTGTACAGCACATACCAGCAAGATTTATTCCTTCCGCTCCAACTTCTTTAGCTAAAGATACAAGTTCTGGATCTTCTGCTGCAAGTACTATCATTTCTGATAATGAAGGCTCATGCCCATGAAGTACTATATTTACATAATTTTCTTCTAAAACACCAAGATTTGCTTCTGTTTCTCTCGGTACTGGAGTTCCAAATAATATATCACTAAGTTCTGTTGCTATGTAAGAACCTCCCCATCCATCAGCAAGAGCTGTTCTCATTGAAATATTTAACATACTATCTGCATCAGCAGTACAACCCATATGAGTTGAATGCATAACAGTTACAACTTCTCTATCTATAGCTCTTGGTACTATATTTAAATCTTCCCAAACCTTTCTTCTTTGTTGTGGCAATGATGGAGGTAATTCTAATGTTCCAAAAGGCTTTCCAAACTCATTAAGTGCAAATCCTGCAACTTCATGAGCTATATCATATATATCTCTTTCGTCTGTTTCTATATCCCATCTTTTAGCTAATTTCATTAACTTAGCTTCATCTCTAACCTTATAATTACCATCTTTACTTGACATATGAAGTACATGAGCTATATCTCTACCATGATCTGAATGTGCTGCTGCCCCTGCTGCTACCATTCTTGCAAAGTTTCTTGATACAATAACATCTGCATCTGCTCCACAAAGACCTCTAGGTGTTTTTGGAGTTATTCTACATGGTCCCATTGTACAAATTCTACAGCATATTCCCTTTTCCCCCATAGGACATGGTTTCATATTTTCTTTTCTATCCCAAAGAGTCTCTACTCCATCTGTCTGAGCTTTTTTAATTAGCTCATTAGTGGCATTATCAATTGACAATAATTTTTCATCCATATTTCTTCCCCCTTTTACTGGTAACCTCTTGAAATTTCAAATTTATATAACAACAAAAAGAGTCTTCATGACTTTTTTTTGTTATCTTCAGATAAGTATTCATTATTATTCAAATTTCACGAGTACTAAAATACTATTTCTAAGTCCCAAAACAAATAACGGATTTTATTTAATGGAATTAATAAATCTCTTTAATTTGTTAATTTAAAAACAATTACACTCAAAAAATATATTTTTTCATTACATTGACTTCCATTTATTAACTCAATTATAACATATTTCACTGTCTTTGTTGTATATTTTTACATTTTTTATTGTATATTTTTAATAAATATAAAAACATTATTTTATTTATTTCTTCAATGTATATTTTCGTTTATAATTTTAATTTTCTAATCTATTTTAACGATAAATTTAATGTTATTTTTTTGTCGAATAATTTGAGTATTTTTTATACTTCACTAAAATTTCACATAATGATTATTTTGTATCTATGAAAAAATCATACTTTTTTTATATAGATAATGTATATATATAATTCTTATTACAAATTATATATATACATTATCATTGTATAATATGTATATTATTTATTATTTGCAATTAAAGCGCCTATTGCTATTGAATATAATTTTGATTCATGTGTATCTGCTCTTGATACTAATACAACCGGTGCTTTAGCTCCCATTATTATGCCTGCAGATTTACCATCAGCCATATAAGTCAAGGCCTTACCGATTCCGTTACCAACCTCTATTGTAGGAACTAGCATTATATCCGCATCTCCAGCTACTTCACTATTAAAGTTCTTTATCTTAGCAGCTTCTTTTGATATAGCTAAATCAAACGCAAGAGGCCCCTCAACTATAACACCCTCTCCATATTCCATCTTAGAAAGTTGATCTGCATCAACCGTAGCTACCATTTTATCACTTACTTTTTCTTTTGCAGCAATACAAGCTCCTTTTACCGTTTCAAGTTCTAATGATTTTCCAACTTGTATAGCATTATTCATTATCTTATATTTTTGGTCTAGATTTGGACTAATGTTCATTCCTCCATCAGTAAGAATCAGCAGCTTATGGTAACTCGGAAGTTCATATACCATTACATGACTTAAAAGACTTTCTGTTCTAAGTCCGTATTCTTTATTTAAAACTTCTTTTAAAAGTATAGATGTGTCTATTAGTCCCTTCATGACAAAGTCTGCTTTTTTGCTAGACACAAGCTTTACAGCAATTTCAGCACTTTCTTTTAACTCTTTAGCTTCTATTAGTTCTATCCCTTCTATATTTTCATTTAACTCTTTAACTATTTCTTTTATTTTTTCAGTGTCACCAACTAATATAGGTTCTATAATCCCTTTTTTTCTAGCATCAAATACAGCTTTTAAAACTTCTTCGTCTTGAGCAGATGCAACTGCTAATTTCATAGTTTGTATACTTTTAACTTTGCTTATTACTTGATCTAATTTTTTTATCATTATAACTTAATACCTCCTTACTAATGTCTTTTTTCTATATACTATTTAAGTTCTATACTTCAATCGTTTTCCCTTTTTTATCTATGGTAAAAGCAATTTTTTATCTATGAAATTTTAAATAAAAGTATGTTCCAAATATTAAATTCAACTTAATCTTGCTATATGGTATAATATATTTTTAGTAATAAAGTAAATTTTAATAGGAGTTGATATTTATGGGAAATCATATTGTAGAAGAAGCCAAAAGATGTATGCAGTGTAAAAATCCAAAATGTAAGCAAGGTTGTCCTGTAAATACGTCTATTCCAGAGGTCATACAATTACTTTTAGATAGCGAAATTAAACAAGCTGGAGAAATATTATTTAACAACAATCCTCTTTCTGTTATTTGTTCTCTAGTATGTCCACATGAAAATCAATGTGAAGGTAATTGTATTCTTGGTATCAAAGGAAGTCCTGTTCAAATAAGTTCTATAGAACATTATATTTCTAATTATTATTTAAATAGTTCTTCTATTGACAAAAACAAAAGATTAAATAAAAAAGTGGCTATAATTGGTTCAGGACCTGCCGGTATTACTATAGCATTTATGCTGTCTTTAAAGGGTTATGATGTTACTATATTTGAAGCTCATGATAAGATAGGAGGGGTATTAAGATATGGTATTCCAGAGTTTAGACTTCCTAAAATAATTCTGGACAAACTTAAGGATAAGTTAATTGAACTCGGAGTTAAAATACGTCCAAATACACTAATAGGTCCTGTTATAAACATAGATACTCTTAACAGAGATGGATATGAAGCTATTTTCATAGGTACAGGTGTATGGAACCCTAACACTTTAAATATAAAGGGGGAAAGTCTTGGTCATGTTCATTATGCTATTGATTACTTAAAAAACCCTAGTGTTTATGATTTAGGTGAAAAAGTATGTGTCATAGGGGCCGGCAATGTTGCTATGGATGTTGCTAGAACTGCTATAAGACGCGGTTGTAAAGATGTATACATAATGTATAGAAAAGATATATGCGATATGTCTGCTACTAATTATGAAATAGAATACGCTAAGATAGATGGAGTAAAATTTGAAACTTTTAAAACTCCTATAGAGTTTGTAGATGAGGGTGTTAAGTACATAAGAACTAAGAAAATAGAGGATGAGTCAGGTAACATAACCTTCGTTACAATGGAAGAATCTGAAGATATTTTCAGGGCAGATTCTATTATAGTTGCTGTAAGCCAAGGTCCAAAATCTAATATAGTATCTACTTCAAAAGGTATAAACCTTAACAAGTACGGGCTTGTAATTACAGATTCCTTAGGCAGAACTACTAGAGATGGTGTCTTTGCATCAGGAGACGTTGTTACAGGAGCTAAAACTGTTGTTGAAGCTGTTAATGTATCGAAGAAAGTTGCAATGGCTATAGATGAATATATAATGAAAAAATACGAGAAGTAATTACTTCTCGTATTTCTTATTATATAAGAATTATATGATTTTCGCTTTATGAATAACTTGTTATAAAAAATAAACTTGCAACTATTTTAAGCAACGGAGCCCGTAGGGATCGTTGGCGACATGAGTCAGTGCGTAGCAACTAGACGAATTTTTTTAATTCATTAAGACAAACTAGCGTAACTTCATCATCTGGATTTAAAGTAAACGCCTTTTCTATATAAAATCTAGCTTCATCTAGATTTCCAGTTTCAAGATAGGCCATTCCTAGGTTACACATAACTTCAGGATCTTCTTTTATTTCTAAAGCCTTTTTAAACTCTTCTATTGATTTTTCTAAGTTTCCAGTAGCAGCATAACA
Source organism: Tepidibacter mesophilus (assembly GCF_002724055.1). GTDB lineage: Bacteria > Bacillota > Clostridia > Peptostreptococcales > Peptostreptococcaceae > Tepidibacter_A > Tepidibacter_A mesophilus. The sequence continues at coordinate 31,218 of NZ_BDQY01000004.1, forward strand.
AAGCCCTATCTCAACTATAGTATCTATTTGCGTAGGATTAAGAATTAGTATTTTTTCGAAGTATTGTATAGACTCATTTATATTTCCTAATTGCCTATAACCAAGCCCTATAAAAAACAATAAATTCCACCAATCAGGATATTCATCTTTTAATGGAAGTAACTTTTCAATACCTTCCTGTGCATTTCCCTGTAATACCAAATTGTATCCTTCTTCATAATCAACCTTATCTTCAATCTTTTTTAATTCATTTTTTATCTCCATTACTGTATTTTCATCTAATTCGCATTCCAATGCTTGTTCCCAAGTAATCTTAGTTTTTATATACTGTTTTTGATTGTAGTAATGATATCCAAGATGATAATAAGCAAGACCAAAATCAGGCTCTATATCTACTATAGTTTCTAATTTATCTAAAGCTTCAAGAAGAAAATCATTCATCAATTTTTCTTCTTTGTTCTTTTCATGAATTTTTGCTACATCTTGACACACTAAGGCATAATTATAAATACCATTTATATTATCCTTATTTAAAGTTATAAGAGACTTAAAATAAATCAATGCATCTGTAAGCTCTTTTTCATTAGCTTTTTTAACTCCCATATAACCTATATATTCTTCTATTCTATCATCAAATGCATATAAAAATCTTTTATACTCTTCGTTGTATTTAAAGTTTGAATCAACTCCTATTATGTATACCATGCCATTTGCTAAAGATGACAATGTTAATGCTTCTTCTGCACTTTTATCTTTTATCCCTTTAACTAATTCCTCATTAAGTATAGGAACATCTACTCCTCCACTTGGAATAGCATATCCCTTTAGAGGAAGCTTCGCATCCTCTTTTATACTTAAAAAAGCCAAATTTTCAGTTTTAATTAATAAATGTTTTTCTATCTTAAACTTCATAAATATCCCTCCTAAATAACAACCTTATATGAATTACTTTTCTCAAACACCTTTTTATCTAAATCATAAACAAACAATATGGTATTTAATTCTTTATCCAAATTTTCATTTATATTTTCTTTTAGTTTTAATACATCATAACTAAAAGGTTCAAATTGAACATATTTAATTATATTCTTAGCCGGAGTATTTTCAAACTTTGGAATATATTTTATAATATTTCCTTCATTCTTTAAAAATATATGGCACCTATTCTTAAAATCATCTAACTCTATTTTATCAAACATATTAGGTAAAGATGATACCCTGCCAAGAGAAATATAGTCGTATTTAAGTACATCCTTAAATATATCAACATCTTCTTTTATAACATTAATATAGAAATCAAGTAGTATATTGTATAATTGATTCTTTCCCTGTGACATTTTGAAATAATTATTATCTTCCCAATAAGAAGATAAATCTTCAAATAATTTAAAAGCATCTTCACTATAATGCTTCTTTATTATATAATCCATAGAAAGCTTAAAATTATTCGAATTATAGTAAATTTCAAGAATCGCTTCTACATCCTTTATTTTTAATATTTCATCATAGCTCATATACTTATTACCTAACACTTCATAAGGCGTATAGTCTTTAAATATATAATCATGTTTTTTAGAATTATTTCTAATACCAGACCCCTTTAACATCTTCAAAAATCCAAGCTGCAATTGTTCTATATCCAGATTAAATACTGTATTAAATGAATTTCTAAAACTTTCATAATTTTCATACGGAAGACCTGCTATTAAGTCTAAATGCTGATGAATATTTTTAAAACTTGAAACTTTATTGACAACATAAGATAATCTTTCAAAATTCTGTGTTCTTCCTACTTCTTTTAACGTCTTTTCATTCGTAGATTGAACTCCTATTTCAAATTGAAAAAGACCAGGACTACACTTTGATAAAAACTCCAACATATCATCATCTATTAAATGAGCCGTCACCTCAAAGTGAAAGTTTGTAAAGCCATTATCATTTTCCATAATAAATTTCATTATATCAAGTGCATATTCTTTTCTTGCATTAAATGTTCTATCTACAAATTTAACTTGCTTAACATTAGCATCTATCAAGTTTTTAAGTTCTATTTTGACCCTATCTATATCAAAAAATCTAAGGCCTTTTATAGTAGAAGATAAGCAATATTGACAATTAAAAGGACATCCCCTTGATGTTTCGTAATATACGATTCTATTTTCATATTCCTTTTTATCTATATTTTCATAAGGGCTAGGTATTACATTAAGATCATTTATTAACTGTCTTGTTTTATTAACCATTATAAAATCCTTTTTTCTATAAATAAGACCATCTATACATTCAATATCTTTTTTTCCCAGGGAATATTCTATAAATTCTCTAAAAGTCAATTCCCCTTCTCCATATATTATGTAATCTATGCAATCATGTTTTTTCATGAATTCTTCATAATCATAAGAAACTTCTGGTCCTCCAAGTAATATCTTAATATGAGGGCTCACTTTTTTTAAGTTCTTGCAGATTTTTATAGTATCATCTACATTCCATATATATGTAGAAAATACTACTATATCAGACTTTTGATTGTAAATTTCTTTTAATATATAATCCACACTATTGTTTATAGTATACTCAGCAACAGTAATATAAGCCAAATCTTTACAAAAGCTATTTAAATATCTAATAGCTAAATTAGTATGAATAAATTTTGAATTAAGAGTAGTTAAAAGTATTTTCAATATAATCCGCCCTTTCTTAATAATACATCATTATATATTATCATAAAAAAAAAAAAAATTCTATTTGTTAAATAAAGTAAATATATCATTTATATTTGAAATTTATTATCATCTGGTTTAAAATAGAGTTAAGACACAATTGAAAGAAGGTGATACTTTTGTTAGTTCAAAGTCACAATATTATAGCAAACCATATACATTACAATATAAAGAATCACTTAAATATAGATTTGAACCTCAAACTACTATCATACGGAGCTATGAAGCCAGACATAGCCCCTAGACTTGCTGTAAAAAAACACTATAAAGATCAAAGTTTTGATTTTGTTTTAAATGAAATATTAAATTTGATAGATAATGGACTTAGAGAAAACCCTATATCTATAAACAGATTTTCTACAAATTTAGGGGTTATAAGTCATTTTTTATCTGATTTTTTTTGTCTTCCACATCATAATAGAGATTACTATCATGACAAGCTATTTGAACATTTAAAATATGAAAAAGACCTACATAAATATTTCGTTAATTTTGAAGGTCTTAACAAAGTCAAATCCCCTTATATAGAAAACATAGACAAGGAGAATATTAAAAATCTTATAGAAGAACTTCACCATTCCTATACTGAAAATGAAATGGGATTCGAAAACGACGTTATAAGTTCTATAAACATATCAAGTGCGATTGGTATAATAATAACTGAAAATTCGTTAATAGAATCATTTAATAAAATCACAGTTTAATTTAACAAGTCCTATATTATTATGCTTTCACCTTATGTATAATAGTATAGGACTTTATGTAATTCTGTATTCTTTCTTCTTACATTTCACTATTCATCATTATTTTTGCATTTTTTGAAGGTTTTTAAACTATTTTATAGAAAATTAAGTAATAATATTACTTTTAGTTGTGAAAGGAGCTCATTATTATGGAATCATTCGATAAAATATCTATAGATCAAATTTCAAAGAGAGATTTACTTTTAATTGTTAAATCTTTAGAATATACATACGAAAATACTAAAATAGATGATTTTATTAATTTAAGAAACAATATGGTTAAAGAGCTTTGCTTTTTAGCAGAGACAAGTGAAGATGATTTTTTAAAGTTTTTAGAAAAATAGAATTCAAAAATGAAGTTCATTGAAATATTAACTATATTTCAATGAACTTCATTTTTCTCTTAAACTTTAATTAGTCTTCTTAAACTTAAACTCATATTCACCAGATTTTGATCTTATTTTTATATGAAGAATATCTTCTTTAATGCTTTTATCTATAACAGTTACATTATTCAATATAGGGTTATATATAGAATCTCCAACACTTAAATTTATAAATTCTGTTGGATGTGTACTTTGATTATATTCTTTTTTATTTATCTCATATTTTCTAAGCTTTATAATATAATTTCCTAAAGATTTAACAAAGTTTAAATCAGATATATTTAAATCATCAAATTGAAATCCTAGAATACCGAGTATAGAATTTTTAAGGCTTAAAAGACTTTGATTATTTTCATGTGAGTCTTTTACATATAATTGATATATAACTCTAAAAAATCCATCCACAATACTTTCTTCTCTTAATTCTTCTATTTTTTCATCTATGCATTTATCTATTTTTTGAATAAATTTTATCCTGCTTCTTTCAAATTTTATAATATCTTTTTTTTCTTCATTTTCATCAAATGTAAATCCTATTATCTGTTCCTTAATATTTTGAAGTAATTTATTAAATTCAATATCCTTATCTAAGATAAGAGTATGAATTAAAAAATTATAAGATATACCTATAATCATGTATTCATACTTTTTTATATCTTCTTTATTCAATTTGCAATAATAAGATATATTCTTTATTACTTCTGCTTGTGATTTTTCTAAATTTTTATTTGAAAGTATTATAGGAAGTACATAGGTTATATCATATAAATAGTCTTCATTTTTAAGCCCGTAGTACTTGTAAAACACAAGTTCTTCTCTTAACCTGTTATAGTCTACATAGACAGTCTTTGTAGTTTTGTGATCTATCAAAGACTTCGTAATAATTTTAATTAGATCGTTTAAATAATTGTTACCACTACAAAACGAATATATATAAGAATTCATTATCCTATTTTCCATACAAACACTCCTAAATCTTGATTAAGTCGAATATCTTAATAGTTTTCCCAAATTCCAAAAAAAATAGCAGCTGTTAAGCTGCTACATAGGGGGGTAGTAGCATTGATGTGAGTCATTATGCCACTATTCTATATTTTTTATATATTTATTATATAATAATATATTTTTAGATGTAAAGCTTTATTTTTCGACAAATTACATTCTTTCAGGTGCTTCTACCCCAAGTAATGATAATGCATTCTTTATAGTTTGCTTTGTAGCTAAAACAAGAGCAAGTCTTGCTTTTCTAACTTTCTCATCTTCTACTATTATCGCATTATCATGATAAAATTTATTAAATGCTTGTGCTAAATCAACTACATATCTAGCTATTATATGAGGCTCGTTATTTTTGATTACATCTTGTATCGCTTTAGGGAAGTTTCCTATTTCTTTTATAACATTAACACTATCATCATCTGATAATACAGAAAAATCAACATCCATAGTTACTTCTTCATTTGCTTTTCTAAGAACAGAACAAGCTCTAGTATGAGTATATTGAACATATGGTCCTGTTTCTCCCTGAAAATCTAAAGTTCTATCCCAAGAGAATGTATAATCCTTTATTCTATTGTTTGATAGTTCTTGGAATACCACAGCTCCTACTCCTATTTCCTTAGCTACCGTATCTATATTCTCAATATCTATATTTTTCTTTTGATTTTTGATTATTTCCTTAGTTGCATCTACAGCTTTCTTTAAAACGTCTTCTAAGAAAACTACTCTTCCTTTTCTTGTAGACATAGTTCCTTCTTCAAGACTTACCATTCCAAATGGAACATGAACACAATCCTTAGCCCAATCAAATCCCATAAGCTCCACAACCTTCATCCATTGGTTAAAATGAAGTATTTGTTGAGATCCAACAACATATATGTTTTTATAGAAATCATATGTTTCTTTTCTATAAGTTGCAGCTGCTATATCTCTTGTTAAATATAACGTTGATCCATCACTCTTAGTTATAAGCGCTGGAGGCATGTTATAATCCTCAAGATCTACTATATTAGCTCCTTTAGATTCTTTTAATAGCCCTTTTTCATTCATTATATCTATCATTCTAGGCATTTTGTCAGAGTAGAAACTTTCTCCTGCGTATGAATCAAACTCTACCCCTAACATATCGTAAACTCTGTTAAATTCTTCTAAGCTTACTTCTCTAAACCACTTCCATAATTTAACCGCTTCTTCTTCCTCATCTTCAAGCTTTTTGAACCACATTCTAGCTTCTTCGTCTAATGATGCATCTTTTTCAGCTTCATCATGGAATTGAACATATAACTTAAGTAAAGTTTTAATAGGAGCTTGTTTTACTTCTTCCTCATCTCCCCATTTTTTAAACGCAACTATAAGCTTACCAAATTGAGTTCCATAATCTCCTAAGTGATTTATTCTTACAGTATCAAATCCTAGTGTCTTATATACATTGTATAAAGAATTACCTATTACAGTACTTCTAATATGTCCTATATGAAAAGGCTTTGCTATATTAGGAGACGAGAACTCAACTATAACCTTTTTACCTTTTCCTAAATCACTCTTACCATAATCATCTTTTTTCTTTAAAACTTCTGTAACTACTGACTTAGCTAAAGAAGATTTGTCTACGAAAAAGTTTATATAGGCTCCAGCTGTTTCCATTCTTTGTATTAAATCAGTTTTTTCTATCTTTTCGCAAAGTTCATTTGCAATCATATTAGGTGCTTTTTTAAAAGCTTTAGCTAGTTTAAAACATGGAAAAGCATAGTCCCCCATATCTTTATTTGGTGGTATTTCTATTAAAGAAATAATTTCTTCTAAAGTTAAATCTGAAACTTGTGCCGATATAATATCAGCTACCTCTAATTTAAAATCCTTCATTTTATATTCCTCCTATAAAAAAAATTCGTCTAGTCGCTACGCACTGACTCATATCGCCAACGATCCCTACGGGCTTCGTTGCTCAAAAATAGTTGATACTTTAGTACTTTCAGCTATATTATACCCAGCTTGAAAAGCATATAATTTCTTATAGAGTACATACTCTTCATTTGAATATTCATACAATACAAAAAACTCCCATCTCTAAAAAAGAGACGAGAGTTATATCCCGTGTTACCACTCTTATTGATATATAAATTATATATCCACTCATATGTTTTTAACGTAAACGACCCGTATTTTCCTACTAATTTCAGAAAATATTCTCAAGGATGCGTTTCGATAAGACTATGTTGCTAGACTTTCACCAACCACTAGCTCGCTAAAACAATCATCATATCTACTTTTCCTATCATAGAATTTATAATTTCAGTTTTACAATGTATATTAACAGAATTTTTAAATAAAGTCAAGTGATTTTATTTATTTAAATTCACTATTTTAGTTTCATCTATAGATTTTATATCGTTACATCCTGTAAGTATCATGGCTTGCTTTAATTCATTTTTGAAATTACTTATAACTAATTCTACCCCTTCTTGTCTGCCTCCATAAGAACCCCATATAATAGGTCTAGCTGCAAGTACTGCATCTGCTCCAAGAGCTATATATTTTAATATATCAACACCTTGTCTTACAGAACCATCTGCTAGTATAGTTATTTTACCTTTTACTTTTTTAACTATTTCAGGAAGTACCTCTGCAACTCCTAGAGTATGATCTAATACTCTTCCTCCGTGATTAGAAACAACTATAGCAGCAGCCCCTACTTCAACTGCTAACTCAGCTTCATCAGCAGTCATTATACCTTTCAATATAAAAGGCAACTCAGTAGATGATACTAGCTCTTTTAATTCTTCTACTGTTTTTGGTCCAACTGGTTGCCCATGAAGTGCCATAGTTACAAGTCCTGCACCATCTATGTCCACTCCTACCGCTAAAGCACCCGCCTCTTCAGCTTTTCTTATGTTTTCTATTATTTTTTCGTTGTCTCTAGGTTTTATTATAGCTATTCCAACTCCATCAACCTTTTTTATAGAATTCAAACCATCTATAAAGAATTGAGGATTGCCACTATCACCAGTCATAGCAAAAGTTCCAGAATTAACACTTCCAATAACTACATCGTCACTATATTGATCTTCAGTTAAAAATCCTCCCATATTAATAGAACTGCCTGTAACAGGTGCTGTTATTAAAGGTATTTCTATTTTTTTGCCAAATATTTCAGTACTCATATTTGGGTCTTTTACATTATGTATTGTTCTTAAGTTTATTTTTACATTGCTTAAAGTCTCATAGTTTCTCTTAAATGTACTTCCAGTTTTAGTTCCTCCCATCCCAGGAACCTTTCCTGAACATGAAGTTCCATCACATTCTCTACAAAGACCACAGTAGCCTTTCATTCTCTCTCTTGCAAGTTTTTTAACTTCATTCAATTCCATACTATTATTCTCCCCCTTCAAAGTATGTTTCTGATTTTAAATCTATACCGTCCTTTATTAAAAGGGCGGCAGTTATACCATATCCATCTATAATCTTTGATTTAAAACTTCCATCGTATACTTGATTGCTTCCACAAGAAGGACTTTTTTCCTTTAATATAGCTTTTTTTATCTCTAATGTTCTACATATTTTTAAAGTTTCATATGCACCCTTTAAAAATTCTTTAGTTACATCTTGACCTTCTTTATTAATAACCTTAGCCTCACCATCTATTACATCATCAGCACTTCCTCCAACTATTTCAGCTGGAATCCTAGGGGTACAAAGGCCCCCTAGTTGTTCTGGACATACAGGAATTATATTTTTATCCTTTAAGTAATCCATCATCTTATCATTTTTGTTGTTTCCTCCATTATACCTGCAATCAACACCAATCAAACAAGCAGAAACCAAGATCATCCTACCATCTCCTATTTAAATTCAACTATAGTAACTCCAGCTCCACCTTCTCCATATACTCCATCTCTATAGCTCTTTATATGTCTATGTTTTTTTAACATCTCCTTCATTCCAGCTTTTAATACCCCTGTTCCTATCCCGTGTATTATAGTAGCCTTTGGTATCCCAGCTAGATAAGCGTCATCTAAATATTTATCAACCTCTACCATGGCTTCCTCAAGATTCATACCTCTTAAGTCAATCTCCTGCTTTATATTAAATGTTTTTTTCTTAAGTATCTTACCTGCACCTGATTTTAGAACATCCTTATTATTAGACTTTATTTGCTCTAAAGATGCAAAAGGCAAGGCCATCTTCATAATACCTATTTGAACTAAAGCTTCTTTTTTATCATTATCAACAGATAATACACTTCCCTGTTGATTAAGTGTTACTACTTTCACATCATCCCCAGCCTTTAAGTTTTTGATAGCTTTTTTCGCAACCTTAGGTACTATCATATCCTTCACATTAGAATGAAGGCCTTTCATAGACTCATTCATTTCTCTTCTTAAATTCTCTATTTCTCTATTTTTATCTTTGTCTATACCTTGCTTTTGAAGCTTTCTAATTTCTTTAATTATCATATCTGCTTCTTCTTTAGAATCTCTCATAATCTTTAAAGCATCTCTTTTTGCTTCGTTGATTATCTTATCTCTTTGAACAGATACTCTCTCCGTTTTTACAAGAAGCTCTTCTTTTAGCTTCCTAACTTCTTCTTTAAGTCTATTTGCTTCTTCTTTTTCTTTTAATGTATCAATTCTATTTTGTTCTATATTTTGAAGTAAATCTTCAAATTCTATATTTTCACTGTTTATAAAGTTTTTAGCCTTTTGTATTATATATTCACCAAGTCCAAGTCTTTTAGATATTTCAAATGCGTTTGATTTACCAGGAACTCCTATTAACAGTTTATACGTAGGACTTAAAGTTTGAACATTAAATTCTACAGCAGCATTTTCAACTCCTTCTTTAGTAAGTGCATAATGCTTAAGTTCACTATAGTGAGTTGTAGCTATTGTAAGAGCTTTAAGATCATATAAGTCGTTAAGTATCGCCATGGCAAGTGCAGCCCCCTCAACCGGATCTGTACCAGCTCCAAGTTCATCAAACAATACAAGCGAATTAGTAGTTACATCCTTTAATATATCAACAATATTAGTCATATGAGATGAAAATGTTGATAAACTCTGCTCAATACTTTGTTCATCCCCTATATCTGCAAATATGTTATCAAATATACACATATGACTTCCGTAATCTGCTGGTATATGAAGACCACTTTGAGTCATCAAAGAAAATAATCCGACAGTTTTAAGCGTTACCGTCTTACCTCCAGTATTTGGACCAGTTACAACTAATGTACTAAATTCTTTTCCAATCCATATGTTACTCGGTACAACATCCTTTGGATCAAGTAGAGGGTGTCTACCGTTTTTTATATTAAGATTCTTATCATTAGTTATAGTAGGCTCTATAGCCTTCATTGAAAAAGACAACTTACCCTTAGCGAATATAAAGTCTACCTTTCCAAGTACCTTTCCATTAGATATAACTTCATCTGCAACTTCTCCAATAAAACTTGAAAGCTCACTAAGTATTCTCTCTATCTCTTCTCTTTCTTTCAGCTTAAGCTCTCTTAGTTCATTATTCATATTAACTATAGACATAGGCTCTATAAATAAAGTAGCTCCAGACGAAGACTGATCATGTATAATTCCAGCCACATTAGACCTATACTCCTGCTTTACAGGCACTACGAATCTATCCCCTCTTACAGTAATTATTGCATCCTGTAAATATTTCTGATAAGAAGTTGAGGATATTATAGAATTAAGCTTTGATCTTATAGATTGATTCTTTTGAACAATCCCACGTCTTAAACCCTTAAGAGTATGACTTGCGTTATCAGACATCTCTATTTCACTTATTATAGAATTAAATATCCTATCCTCTATATCTTTAAAAGTATGAAGACTATCTGTTAAAGCCTGTATTATAGGATACGATACATCATCCGACTTTCCTATACTGTTTTTTAAAACTCTAGCACCTCTTAAAGTATCTGCAACCATTAAAAGCTGTCCCATATCAAGAGATGAACCTATCTTTGTTTTTTTTGCAAGCATCTCTACATCATGTATACCACCAAGAGGAACAGATCCTCTTTTAATTATTATAGATTGAGCTTCGCTAGTTTCCTTTTGCATCTGGATAACTTCCTCATGATTAGTAGACGGTGTTAATTCATCCACATATCTTTTTCCAAGAGAAGAAGATATCCTTTCTTTTAACATATCTATTATTTTAAAATATTCTAAAACTCTTAATGATTTTTGATTCATAAGTCCTCCTTAAAATTAACTAAATATCATTTTTATTTTTATCTTTATCTATATATATATCTAAAGCTCTTATCCCTCTTATAGCAAGTTTTATAAATAGAATTAAACAGTAAACACTAAGTCCAAATAATCCCAACATAAATATCATATATATAACCATAAAAAAACTACCCATCATCATAATTATCACCCCTTAAATTTAATCCTAACTTATATTTTATCAATAAAATCTATTATATGTAAGGTTTTAAAGAAATTTTTAATTCTATTATATTATTAACATATTTCTCTATTAATAAATTTACTTTTTATATTACTTATTAAGTGAATACCATTTTTTATATGTTATAATAAAATCAAATTTATATGTGTATATAAATTGATTTACATATGTTTTTTATTTGTTTTTTACATACATTAAGATTATTGACACATATTAAAAAAGATTTTAATTAGGAGTTGATTTTATGAGTAATGTTTTAAAAAACCTAAAGCCTGAAGCAGTTTTTAGATATTTCGAGGAAATGTCTCAAATCCCTAGAGGCTCAGGAAACGAAAAAGCTATAAGCGACTACTTAGTGAATTTTGCAAAAAAGCATAACCTTGAAGTAATCCAAGATGAAGTTTTAAATGTTATAATAAAAAAAACTGCCACTAAAGGATATGAAGATGCTCCTTGCGTAATCCTTCAAGGACACATGGATATGGTTTGTGAAAAAAACAAAGGAACAGATCATGATTTTGAAAAAGATCCTTTAAAATTAAAAATAGTTGATAATTATATATACGCAGATAATACAACTCTTGGAGCTGACAATGGAATAGCTGTAGCGTATGCTTTAGCTATACTTGAGGCAAATGATTTAAATCACCCTGCACTTGAAGTATTAATAACTTCAGAAGAAGAAACAGGAATGGGTGGAGCTATAAACCTAAATCCATCTCATCTTAAAGGAGAATATCTTATAAATCTTGATTCTGAGGAAGAAGGATATCTTTTAGTTAGCTGTGCTGGTGGAGTTAGAACAAGACAAGTTCTTCCTATAATATGGGAAGAAGCTGATTCTAACTTAACTGTTTACAAAATCGACATAACAGGCTTAAAAGGTGGACATTCTGGAATGGACATTATAAAGCAAAGAGGAAACTCTAATAAAATAATGGGAAGAATTCTTTCTAACTTAAAAGATGAAATAATATACTCTATAGCAAATATCCACGGAGGAGCAAAAATGAATGCTATACCTCGTGAATGCGAGGCTATAATACTTACAGACTCTAAAAACGAAGAACTACTTTGTGAAACAATGAAAAATTTAAACGATACGTTCAAAAGAGAATTTGCAACTTCAGATCCAGGTGTAAACGTTGAAATTAAAAAATATGAAGACAAAGTAGAAAAAGTATTTTCAAAAGATACTATGAATAAATTAATATCATCTTTAGTTTTAATTCCAAATGGAATCAAAACTATGAGTATGGATATTGAAGATCTGGTAGAAAGTTCTACAAATCTTGGTGTAGTTATAACTCACGATAAGGAAATTACATTTGAAAGTGCTGTTAGAAGTTCTGTTAAGAGCTTAAAGTACAATATACTTAACGAAATGAAGTGTGTTGCTAATTTAATAGGTTGTGAATTTTTAGCTGACTCTGATTATCCAGAATGGTCTTATAAAGCTGATTCTAAGCTTAGAGAAATATGCCAAGGGGTTCACAGAAATAGATGCAACAAAGAAGCTAAGGTTATAGCTATTCATGCAGGTCTTGAGTGCGGTCTTTTACTTGAAAAAATGCCTCACGTTGATGCTATATCATTAGGTCCTGATATGTTTGATGTTCATACTCCAGAAGAGCATTTAGACATAGCTTCAACTGAAAGAACTTACGAATATTTATTAGATATATTAAAAAATATAAAATAATTTAAAAAGGAGCTAAATTTTAGCTCTTTTTTCATGTATATATTTTTTTATGTGGGTTATCAAAATATATTTTTAGTTTTACTTTTTATTTACTAAACAACATCTTACCCCATCTAAAAAACATCTTAGAAAATAAGAAAGTCTTTATATGAAGATTTTGAAATAAAGCTTTTCTCTTAAATCTGTTAGTCTCGAAGGGATAAAACTCAAAAATGAAGGTTATTTAAATGTTTTTTAATAACCTTCATTTTTCATTTAACCACTGCATAGTTTTCTATTTATTCAAATAGTTGTATATCATAATAGCTGCATTAGCTCTTGTAAGTTCTTCATTAGGATTTAGCTTTCCGTTATACCCTGACACTATTTTAAAACCATATCCAATAGATGCATATCCTTTAAAATCGCTATCTACATCTTCAAACGGGCAATTAAATATTCCTTTTATATTAGCTACAGATTCATATTTCAAACCATTTATAATAATTTTTAGTGCATCTTTTTTAGTCATGATTTTATCTGGTTTTACATCCTTTTCGCTTATTATGCCTTCTCTTATAAGGTATGCATACATATTATCCATAGATTCAACTTCACCATAGTAAGCGTTTATAGTTTTCATATATAATTTTAAAAAGTCACTTTGAGTTATTTTTTCATCAGGTTTAAAAAATTCACTATCAAACTTTATTCCAAACTCTCTAAGTTTTTGTATTTGACTTTGTGCGTAATGTCCATTTATATCCTTGTATTCTACATTCTCAACTTTTTTATACTTCCTTTTATCATTGTATATTATATCTCCATTAGTAGCATTTATATTATGAGGTACACTATTGTCTAATGTATAAATTAATTTAGCATACTCTTCATCTTTATTATTTTGATAATTATAATTTTTTTTGTACTCAAGATTTAAACCTATTTTATTAAATAAAATATTGTAAGCCTTATTCATATCTATAACATTTGGTTTTTTAAATTCAATATCATCCCATACTATATCAAGTGAATTCAAGCTTCCCTGTACAGCATCGTATCCAATTGTTATATAGTTATTCTCATATTCTATACCATTTACTATTCTATTGAATTTGAAGTTATAGTATTTTGGTTTAGTATTTTCTTGAATATCATAAAACTCATCATAGCTATCATCATATTTCAAATTATCTTTTTTATCATTATAAAATTCAATTAGAAATTTTTCAGCTTCTTTTTTAGCATAATCTTTATTATATTTTGCTTCAAGTTCTGCTTCATATGGTAAATATTTATTAAATCCTTTTATATCTCCTGTAACTGCGTCTATTGATACATGAATGCTTCCTAATTTTTTATCATTTGAAATATAATTTAAATACCACGTGAACTTAGAACTATCTAGATAGTTCTTATTTAAGCTATAATTGTTAAGTTCATAATCAGAAGATATATCTATAAATTTAGATTCTCTAGATATTTTATCTGCATTTTCTTTGCTTATTAAATTAGAAGCTTCATTTATAGCCTTTATCTCTTGTTCAGATAAAGCTACCTCTTCTTTATTTGTAGTTTCTATTTTATCATTCTTTGCATTCTTATAATAAATAATATTTGAATCTATTTTTTCTTTCTTACCCGTTAATGCATCTATTGCATAAGAATTTCCATACTTTGCAGTATAAACAAGATATGGCTTTGAATCTTTATCATATTCTCTTCTATAAACTAATTTCAATCCTAATTCCTCAGTATATTTTTGTTTAGCTTTATCTAACCCAATTACTTTATTAGCATCTTTAAACTTAACATTATAATCATAATTCAAATTGTAATCTATTACTTCTTTAGTATTCTTATTTACAACAACCCTAACTCCATTATCGTAAAAAGGAACTTCATTAACTAGTCTAACGTAGTTAAAGTAATAAGAATCACTTTGTATAGTACTATTATCTTCATCCATATATTTTAAATCACCCACAAAGTTTGGAGCTACATTTTTTATAAAGTCGTCTGATACTTTTTTAGCTTCGTCTTTTCCTATAACATTTATGTTAGTTTCATAATTTAGTTTTGAATCATGCTTACTATATCTTGTAACATTTCCATCTTTATCTATTGAAACTGCGATTCTTCTACTAAGTTTTTCATCCGTAGTCCAATTTAAATTCCAAATCGTTTTCCCATTGTTACTCTTGTAGTATTCAAAGTTTTTAAACTCATCACCTATATTGAATTTGTTCTTCGCATCTAATATAGCTTTTTGCAAACCATCATTTTCTTGAGCTATACTTATAGATGGTAAAAATGAAAGTACCATCATTACTAAAGACAAAATCACAGCTATTCCTTTTTTCAATTCAAATCATCTCCTTTTATAGTTTCTATCTATTAGACGATTTTTTTTAGAAAAAGTTTCATTATTTATGAAAATTTATTATATTTTCGTTATGTTAAGTTATGCGCAATACGAAAGAAAAGTAAATGCAACAAATATTAACCAAGCTAAATATAAAAAAAATAAACTCAGTAACCCCTTGCGAGATATGTCAGTTATAATACCCACACATATAATAGCAATCATTGCCATTATAGAAAATCTCATAGATAATGATAAATATTTCAATATTATATCAAGATGGTTAGAAGGTCTCCCCCAAAATGCAATTATCATGTTTATAACAAACCCACAACAAAGAATATTCCATATTATTAATGAAGTTTTTGATTTCATTATTATCTCCTTTTGAAATTTATAAGCTATTATTTCAGTAGATTTTTTTAATAGTTTATTACACTATAATCTATCAATTCTTTATTTTCATATATTATTTTTCCTGAGAAAAATTCATATTCTTCCATCCATTTTAAAAACAGTCTATCTCCATCCCAAAGATTAAGGTCTTCTATTTTATCATCATCTATCCACTTTAAATCTCCTTCGTTACAATCTCCTATTTCTCCACTAAAATCAGAAGCCGTAAATAAGAATACATACCAATCTTCATCATCTTTAAATTTTGGAAAAGTAAGTATTCCCTTCAACTTAGGATTTGATATATCCAGTCCACTTTCCTCTTTAACCTCTCTTATTATACATTCTTCAGGAGTTTCTCCTTGTTCCATTTTACCTCCAAGACCTACCCACTTACCCTCATGTATATCATTTTTCTTTTTAGTTCTATGAAGCATAAGTGTTTTATTGTCTTTTTTTATATAACACACAGTAGAATTTTTCATAATTATACCTTCCTTTATTGTATTTATATAACTGCGCTTTCATTGATTATTATGTACGTTATCAAAAATATGTCTATAAAAATACCGCTCATGCAACGATATTTTGAATACAACTAAGCTTTTGTCTTATGAATAATCCTAAAATTTCCGAACTCCCTATGGTCAGACACATAAATTTATTAACGGATTATTCAACAACAAAAACTAAGTCGTATTAGTCAAAATATCTAAAAGCATTCACTAACATTTTCATAGACATATTTTTAGTTTTAGTTTTTATTGTAAAATAAAATTCTCTTCATGCTATCGCATCACTCATATACCTTAATTAGTTCTAATGGATTCTGTTATTAAAATAGTTACTACTTAAGTTCTCTCATAAATGCTATGCATAGACTAAAAATCTTTATTTCTTTATAAGTATTTTTTCTTAAATCTACATAATTATTTAAATATACACATTAAAAATTACGAACATTGAAATGTTAGCTACTTTTGGATTGATATTTTTCCATACAACTTAGATTAGTACTACTAAATATGCGTTAAGAAACTTTTTTGTCTGACCATAGGGAGTTTAAAAGTTTTAGGATATTAAGTAGTACTAATCTGTAGTTGTATAAAAATATCAATTAAGTAGCGGTATTTTAATGTGCGTAATTTTTCGCCAACCCACTAATATACTTATATAATTATTCTTTAATTATAGTCCTAAATCGTCTGATATTTCCTTCATAGCATTAAGAGATAACTCTGCAAACTCTGCAAATGGTATTCCAAGCTTCTCTATAGATTTCATAGCCTCTCTATCAGCTCCTGCTGCAAATCTTGTTTCTTTCATTCTCTTTGTTATAGATTTTACTTTTACACTATTTATTTTTTTATCAGGATACACAAGTGTTATAGCAGTTATAAATCCAGTTATAGGATCCGCTGCATATATTGCTTGATCCATTTTATTCTCTATTTTCACTCCACAACCTTTGTTATGTGCACATATAGCATGATACATTTGCTCATCTCCAAAGCCTTCTTCTTTTAATAATTCTACAGCTTTTGGTCCATGAAGATTTCCCTCTCCATTTTTGTAATCTAATAAGTCGGCATCAAGATCATGTAAAAGTCCAGCAATAGCCCATTTTTCTTCATTTTCTGGATCTATCTTCTTAGCAAGTTCTCTCATAACCACCTCAACGGCATAAGAGTGCTTAACTAAATGTTCTGTACTCAAATATTTATTCAGTATTTCAACTGCTTTTTCTCTTGATATCATTTATCCAACATCCCCTTTAGTATATTTTTATACTTTATTCGACACCCCTTAGGTAATGTCCTTTTGTAATTCCCTCATTTATTAATTTTTCATGCATTTCACTATCTTGAACTTCAAAATCATTGTCTATTATATCTATATAAGCTTTGACTATTTCTCTTATGAAGTTCTCTTCTTCGAATGTAAACTCTAGTCTAAAAGTATTAATTCCTGAATTATATATTTCTTCTAAATGATCAATCATACATAAAATTTTAGAATTGTATATTATAGATCTACAGAACTTATCTTGATATACAGGGAACTCTTGTCCTTTTTCATCTTTTAATAAATACTTAGATTGATTGCAAGTTCCACATCTTTTATCTTTATTACAATCTCTAGTTAAAACTCCCATAGGACAGTATTCACTTATCATTAAAGGTATTCTAGAATAAACTATCGATTCAGCTTCTATATTAACGTAGTTTAAAACCTGCTTTATCTCGTGTATATTCAGCTCAGCAGATAAACATACTGATTTTATATTATCATTTTGAAGTTGTTCTATGGTTTCACTATTGAATACGTTTAAGTAATAGTCTGCATATATATTGTAGTCAGATAATTTATTTATCATACCTATGTTAGATACTAAAAATCCATTAATACCCATATCAATTGCTTCATTTAATATATTGTATTGATTGTTCCTAAGTATTCTTGGAGGGCAGTACACTATATTTTTATTGTGTTCTTTACATAAATTCATAGCATCTTTTAATGTATCTATATCTTCATAGTATATAGTGTCTATATCTAAATCTGCTATTTTTCTAAGCTGAGACATTTTTCTTATCTTTACATTAATCTTAGTATCTTTTACATCTTTATCTAGTTTTTCTTTATCTGTTATTTCTATTTTTAATAATTTTCTCTTGTTTACATTCTTTCTTTTAAGATTTAATTTTTCAACAGCATCTCTTCTTATTTCATTAAGAAGGCTAACAGGTATACTTATATTTTCATCTTTTTCTATTATTATAGATTTTAATTCATAAGGTGTATTTCCAAGTTTCGATAGTTGAGTCTCTATTTTTTCATCTGATAGAGCTACCTTTATAGCTTCTTCTACTTTTTTAGTTCCCAAAACTTTAACCTTATTATCATTATTATCTTTTAATAAAAGAGTTGGATATTCACCAAGTTTTAATATTATCTTTCCTTTTATATGAATCTTTTTAATCTCAACTTCATTTTCATAAGTTCTTCTAGCTTTATCTAAAAGTTCGCTATCTAAAGTCTTATATACTTCTTGTCCTACTTGTATAGGTATATTAAAATCAAGCTGTATCGTATCTCCTTCATAAGCCTCAGTTAATATATCATCATTTTTAAGTATTCTACCTACATTTCCTCCACCTATGCTTAGTCCATCACCTTTTTTAAGCGTGTTTTCAAGTTTTAATGTTATCTTATTTCTTCTTTTATCTACATCGACAACCTTACCTATATAAAGACCTGTATTATTTGGTTTTTCTGGGTTCATTATTTCTTTTCCGCTTTTTTCAAGTATATATCCTTTAGTAAATCTTCTATTGAAGATACTGTATAAGTCGTCCAATGTATCTTTTTTAACTTGTAATTTTTTATTATTTATGTAATGATCTAATGTTTCTCTATAAGCCCCAACTACTGTGGCTACATACTCAGCTCTTTTCATTCTTCCTTCTATTTTTAAAGATAAAACTCCTGTATCTATTATTTTATCTAATTCCTCTATTGTATTTAAATCTCTAGGACTCAACAAATATTGATCATCTAATTTCACTTTATAACTATTACTCTTGTCTATTAAGTCGTATACTTTTCTACAAGGCTGAGCACATCTTCCTCTATTTCCAGATCTTCCACCTATCATACTACTCATCAAGCATTGTCCTGAGTAACATACGCATAAAGCACCATGTACAAATACTTCTATATCAACAGAAGTATTCTTAGAAATATATTCTATCTCACCTATTTCAAGTTCTCTTGCAAGCACAACCCTTTTAAATCCTAATTTTTCCAAATATTTTACATCTTCAAGTGAATGAGCAACCATCTGAGTGCTAGCATGTATTTCAAAATCAGGAAAATGCTCTTTAACTAATTTTGTCATTCCTATATCTTGGAGTATAAGTGCATCTACATCTATATTATATAAAAAGTTTATATATTTTAAAAAGTAATTTATTTCACTTTCCTTTACAAGTGTATTTACAGTTACATACACCTTAACATCTCTTATATGTGCGTATTCAACAGCTTGCTTCATTTCTTCTGTGTCAAAATTATTAGCCGATGCTCTTGCTCCAAAATTCTTACCTCCAAGATATACAGCATCTGCACCATTTGATACAGCAGCTCTTAAAGCATCAAAACTTCCAACCGGTGCCAATAGTTCTATATTACTCAAGTTATCAACTCCTACATTATTATTTAATTTATTCTAAAGAATAAAACCTCCAGGCTTATTTTCCCTGGAGGTATTATTCTTTATTCTTTTTCTTCTAATTCAACAATTTTCATTTGCATATCATATAGCCTATTTTGAAAATCATTTGCTATTTCTTCAGCTTCTGCAATTCTTTGTTCTTGTTCTTTGAAGCTATTTTTTCTTTGCTCATACTCTTGTTTAATTGAAGTTAATTCGTCTTTATATTTTTCTAATTCTTTTTCTAATTCTTCTATTTTTTTATCCCTTTTACTTATATTACTTTGAAGCTCTATCAAAGTTGTATTTGCATTTTCTAAATCTTGAAGAGGTTTTTTGTACTTAGTGTTAACTTCATCTAACTCGTATGAGCATTTAAAAAGTTCATCCGCTATATTCAATGTTGTTAAAACTGCTGCCATGGCTGTGCTCAATCCAGGACTAGCCTCAACTACTTCCTGCATTTTATCATCTACATAACTAGCAACCTTTAACAAATATTCCTTTGGCTCTTTTCCAACCATGTTGTATTCTTGCCCATTTATTCTTACGGTAACTTTGTTCACTTTAACTCAGCCCCTTAGAGTTTTCTCTTTACTTTATTGTAAGTTTTTTTTAAGGATTTTACAATCTTAAATTAGCATTTATTTGTTCGCTAAGTTCTTTTAGTATGTTTTCGTGAACTTTATTTACTTCTTCATCTGTAAGAGTTTTATCTTTGCTTCTATACACTAAAGAATATGCAACAGATTTATGACCTTCTTCAATTTGCTCTCCCTTATATACATCGAATAACTTAAAGCTCTCTACTAATCCTTGGGAATTATTAGTAATTATATCCTCTATTTCCTTAACATATACTTCATCTTTAATAAGAAGTGCTATATCTCTCGTCATAGCAGGATACTTAGGAAGTGGTCTATACAATTTTTCATCTCTTGCATAAGTTAATAATAATTCAAAATCAAACTCAGCAACATATACTCTCTTATTTATATCATAGTTCTCTAATACATCAGGATGTAATTCTCCAAATACTCCAACTATATTATCATTATATACTATGTTAGCACATCTTCCTGGATGGAATGTAGTATGATTTTTTTCAGGTAGAACCTCATAGTTTTCAAATCCTATATTATTGAATAATTCTTCAACTACACCCTTCATATCAAAGAAGTCTATAGAATCTTTGTACATAGATATACATATAGTTTTTCTCTCAACAGGCATTATATTATCCATAGGCATAAAAATATTTCCTATCTCAAATGCTGCAAATGCTTCAACTTTTCTAGAATTATTTCTAGCTGCAACGTCTAGCATATTAGGTAAAAGTGTAGTTCTCATAACACTTGTTTCTTCGCCTAGAGGATTTTTAATCTTTATGAAGTTTCTCTTTATAGAATCCTTTGAAAGATTTATTTTATCTACACCTTTTGGGCTTACAAATGAATAAGTTAATATTTCATTAAGACCCATAGAAACTAAACTATTCTTTATACTTTCTTCAAACAATTGTTCTACAGTTTGAAGTCCCATAGTATTATTTCCATATAACATCTTAGATGGTATATTTTCATATCCATATATTCTAGCTACTTCTTCTAATACATCAGCTTCCTCTACCATATCAAGTCTAAAGCTTGGAACTGTAAGTTCAACCTTATCTTCAACTAACTGACACTTAAACTCTAGGCTTTCAAGTATCTCTATAAATTGATTAAGAGGAATATTCTCTCCTAATAATTTGTTTATTCTTTGAGGTCTAACAGTTATCTTTTGCTCTTTTACAGGAGTACTGTAGTTATCTATTATTCCTTTTAATACAGTTCCTGCATTCAACTGCTCTATTAATTGTGCAGCTCTATTAATAGCAGTTTCAACTAAGTTAACATCTATTCCTTTTTCAAACTTAGCAGATGCTTCAGTTCTTAAGTTAAGCTTCTTAGAAGTTCTTCTTACATTATCAGAATCAAAGTTAGCACTCTCAAGAAGTATATTCTTAGTATTATTACTTACTTCTGAATTTGCACCACCCATAACTCCAGCTATTGCAACAGATTTTTCTCCATTAGTTATTAAAAGCATATTGCTATCTAAAGTTCTTTCAACGTCGTCTAAAGTCGTGAATTTTTCTTCGTCTTCAGCACGTCTTACAACTATAGTATCGCTTTCTAATTTATCTAAATCAAAAGCATGAAGTGGTTGTCCAAGCTCTAACATAACATAATTAGTAATATCTACTATGTTATTGATAGGTCTAACACCTGCCTCTATAAGTCTTCTTTGCATCCAGTATGGAGACGCCTCTATTTTAACGTCTTTTATCATTCTAGCTGCATATCTTCTACATAAAGCTTCTTCCTCTATCTTTATGTTAAATTCAGCTTTTTCGTCTGACTCATTAATCTCTATATTAGGATATTTAAGTTCTTTTTTTATTGTAACAGCAGCTTCTCTTGCAATACCTAAAATAGATAAGCAGTCAGGTCTATTTGAAGTTATCTCGAATTCTATTAAAGCATCATTTATTCCAAGTATTTCTTTAACATCTGCTCCTAATTCATACTCTTCATCTAATACATATATTCCATCTCTTTTGCTTTCTTCAATCATACTAAAAGGAATTCCAAGTTCTTCACTTGAACACATCATACCTTGAGATAATTCTCCTCTTAGTTTTCCTTTTTTGATTTTTATTCCACCCGGAAGCTTTGCCCCAACTAATGCAACTGGAATTATATCTCCCTCTTTTACATTCTTTGCTCCAGTTACTATTTGAATAATTTCTGATCCAATATCAACCTTTGTAACTATTAACTTATCAGCATTTGGATGCTGAGTTATTTCTAATATTTTACCAACTGCAACCTTTTCTATATCTGCTCCAAAATACTCAACCTTTTCAACCTTTGATCCAGTCATAGTCATTTTATCAGCAAATTCTTGTGTATTCATATCTATATCAACATAGTCTCTAAGCCACTTAACAGGTACTAACATATCAACACTCCCTTAAAATTGATTTAAAAATCTCATATCGTTTTCAAATAATAATCTTATATCATCTATCTCATACTTAAGCATAGCTATTCTATCTACACCCATACCAAAAGCAAATCCGCTGTACTTTTCAGGATCTATTCCACAGTTTCTAAGCACGTTTGGATGAACCATTCCAGCTCCAAGTATTTCTATCCAACCTTCACCTTTACATACTGAACATCCTTCACCTTTACACTTAAAGCAAGTTACATCAACCTCTGCACTTGGCTCTGTAAATGGGAAGTTATGAGGCCTAAACTTAGTCTTAGTGCTATCTCCAAATAATTGTTTAACGAATTCATTAAGAGCACCTTTAAGTTCTGCCATTGTAACATTCTCGCCTATTACAAGTCCCTCTATCTGATGGAACATAGGAGAGTGAGTAGCATCTGGTGCATCAAATCTGAAACATCTTCCAGGTGCTATTATCTTAATAGGTGGTTCAGTTGATTTCATAGTTCTTATTTGAACTGGAGATGTTTGAGTTCTAAGAAGCAAATTGTCATTTATATAGAAAGTATCACTAGTATCTCTTGATGGATGGTTCTTAGGAGCATTTAACGCATCAAAGTTATTAAATACAGTCTCAATTTCAGGACCTTGAGCAACCTTAAATCCCATACCTGTAAATATGTATTTAACCTCATCTATTATTTGAGTTATAGGATGTTTCTTTCCTACTTTAAACTCTTTACCAGGCATAGTAACATCTAAAACCTCTGCTTGAAGGCTTGCATTTTTTTCTATATTCTTTATCTCTTCTTTTTTAGAAACTACAGCATCTTCAATTTCAGCTCTTACCTCATTTGCAACCTTACCTATAACAGGTCTTTCCTCTGCTGATAACTTACCCATTCCTTTTAGTATGTCAGTTATCTCACCTTTTTTACCTAAGTACTTAACTCTTAAGCCTTCGATTTCGTCCATTTTAACACATTCATTGATCTGTGCTAGGGCACTGTCTTTTATGTTAATTAATTGATCTTTCACTTAATTCACCCTTTCCTATCATATTGTTTTAGATATTTAAAACTCATAATAAATCCAAGACATTGGAATTTATATTAATTTTGAACGACTTTTATATAGTAGTTTTTACCTTGTATGTTTTTAATAAAAAAATTCGCTTCATGCTAACGCATGGCTCATGTCGCCAACGAGTCCTACGGGCTCCGTTGCTCAAAAATAGTTGCAATTTTACTTCTTTAAGCAATGTTATTTTCAAAATAAAAACCTCATAATTTTCTTACAGATACAAGACTGCTATATAAGTTTAGTGAAAAATTAATATAAATCTTAATATCTAAAACTGTAAGTTTTTAATATTAAAAAAAGCCCTTCAATCCCTGAAAGGGACGAAAGACTTATATTCCGCGGTACCACCCTAATAGTCTATTAAATAGACCACTCGAAAGACTTAACGCGTCCAACGTTAAAACCTACTATAATTTCAGTTTTAAAGCTCCAGAGTGAACTTCTCTTGATATCTTAGGGAATAATTTCAGCTTTATATTCCTCTCTGGTCTAAGATTACTCAAAATACTCTCTCTTTCACAGCTTTTATGTATTAAACTTTATGTTGCATTATATCATATATTTAAATTGTTTTCAACATAATTTTTTATGAAATTTAGTCTATATTTTCTAATCTATATCCAATTTTATATATAGTTTTTATTTCATCAAATAAATCTAGTTTTTTTCTTATCTTTTGAATATGCATATCAACCGTTCTTGTTTCTCCTAGGTAGTCAAATCCCCATACTCTTTCCAAAATTATTTCTCTAGTTAAAGACATTCCTTTATTTGTAATTAAAAGCTTTAACAGTTCAAACTCTTTGCAAGCTAAATCAATAACCTTACCACTTCTTTTTACTACTCTTTCATCTAGAGAAATCTCTAAATCCTTCAATAATACATGATCATTCTTTCTACCATAACGTCTTAACACAGATTCAATTCTAGCTAAAAGTTCTATACATTCAAAAGGTTTTACGATATAATCATCTGCTCCTATTTTTAGTCCTTTTACTTTATCAGAAATTGAATTTTTAGCAGTTAGAAAGATTACTGGCAAATTAGTATGTCTAATTTTTTCCATTACACTAAAACCATCCATTTCAGGAAGCATAACATCTAAAATTATTAAATCAAAATTTTCTTTTTCTATATATTCTAATGCATCTTTACCATCATAAACCTGCTTAGTATCATAACCCACCATACTTAAATTCATTTGTATTAAATCTGAAATATCCGTATCATCTTCAACAATTAAAATTTTTTCCAATACACATATTCACCTCTATTCTTCTTATCTATATCCTATACTAAATACTTCTTTATTTGTAAAGTCAATACAAACCCATAATATTTCATCTTTGTATTTATACTCTAATGAAGCTCTTTCTTTTCCATAAACCCTCCATCTCTTTATTTTAGGCTCTTTCAATTCATTTATATCACTTATATATTTACTTTTTTCTATAAAATCAAGTGCTATTTTTTTCATTTCTTCATCGCTAATTTTTAAACTTTCTTTATTCAAATCTATATTTAAACTATTTACATATCTAAGTTCACCTGTATTTGCATCTATAGTAGCACTGTAACCAATCTCTTTATTTTCTTCTCTTAATTTTAAATCATTCCAATTTATATCCCATCTCGCAGGTGTTATTATTTCATTAGACTCATCATCAAATTGTGGATAATAATGAATATCCTCTGCTAATTTTTCTCTATCTACTTTCACATTAAAGTACTTTTCAATTCCATCAAGAGCAATTTCTACAGCCTTTTCTTTTTTTATTTTCATATCTATATCATCATACATATAAATAAAAGGTGTTCTATAATGAGTAATTTTAGAAACCTTATCTAAAGTCGTATCTACATCTACATACATCAATTCTTTTTCATTATATAAAAATATAAAAGTATTAATTTTTTCTCCATAAATATGTAATAATTTTAATTTACTTATATCACTAACCAATTCTGTATTTCCTAAAAAGTCAAATGCCTTTTCTTTTGCTTGTTTTAAAGTAATTATAGATTTTCTCTTTTTTATATTCTTTGTGTCTACTCCAACATAATTTTGTATTTCAATCATTTTCCCATTTGTGGCATCTACTAGCACATTATATGAATAATCTTTATTTTCTTCTTTATCCCATATTACTTTCCAAGCTGCGTTTGTTTTTGGTTTTCCATTCCATAGATATAAAGTTTCTTCTGCACTTTTTATAAACTTAACTTCATTTATTAAACTCTTTAATTCTTTCTTATCTTCTTTTATATTATAACTTTTTTTAATACAATCAACTGCTATTTCTTTTGCTTCTTCTTTACTTATCTTTGCATCATTTTCATTTGTATTTTCTACCATAACCTTATCTTTTGGAACAGAGGAAAAGCTACTACATCCTCCTAATAGTATTAATATACTAAACATAATAGGTACTACTCTTTTAAATTTCATATAGCAAATCTCCTTTAATTGTATTTTTCTTACAACTAAATTTTAATAATACAACTTATAGTAAATGTATCCAAATTGTAAATAATTTGTAAATTTTAATCAAATATTATTTTTACAGAAGTACCTATATTCAATTTACTTTCTATTGATAATTTAGCTTTATGAATTTTTGCAATCTGATTACAAATGGAAAGTCCAAGTCCTGCACTACCATTAGTTTTTTTTCTCGATTTATCAACCATATAAAAAGGTTCAAATATCTTTGCTAAATCACCTTCTTTTATTCCTATGCCTTCATCATTTACTTCAATAATAGGTTTTGAATTTTCATTTTTATATAATTTTAAATTTATTTTACTATTTTCACAAGAAGCTTTTAATGCATTATCTATTAAATTAATTATTAAATTTTCAATTAAGTCTTTTTCCATTACAATTTCCATGTCTTGTCCAGAAATAACTAATTCTATATTTTTATTTTTAAGTTTTGGTTTTAGAACTTCTTTTATTTCCATTAGTATATTTTTAATATTTCCTTTTTTCATCACAAAATTTTCTCTTTTAAATACTATTAAATCCATCATTTTAGAAGAAAGAGTTTCAAGCCTTTTCCCTTGTTTGAATATACTATTTAATCCCTTTGAGAATGCATATTCATTATATTTTGTATTTCTTAAAAAATCAGCATATCCAATAATAGAAGTTAAGGGCGTTTTTATCTCATGTGTTAAATTATCTATAAACCTTTGCTTTTCATCTATATTTTTCTTTAATTGATTCATTTTTTCTTCTATAACAGATGCCATATTATTAAAATGATTAGATAAAATACCTATTTCATCATTAGACTTTATATCTACTCGTTCTGAAAAATTACCATTTTCAATAATTTGGATAGAATTTACAAGTTTATCTATAGGTCTTGTTATATGTTTACTTAAAATATAGCTTCCAAATGCAAGTATAATAGATATAATAATATCTAACTTAATGAAAAAATAATATACTTTTGTTCTATCTTCATAAATATGTGTTACATCTCTTACACATGTGAATTTCAACTGTTCTCCACTAACATCTAATAGATTTGTTATAAATAAAAATGTTTTATCTCCTATATCCCTTATTACATATTTTCTTTTATCTATATAAGGGTTTTTTAATTCTTCTCTTTGTTTGAAAACATTAAAATCTAAATTACTAAAAACTATATTGTCATATCTATCTAAAATTTCAATATAAATTCTTTTATCATGAAAGCTTTCTAAATAATCACCCATAGTTAAACTAAGCATGCCCTTATTAAATTTTTCATCATAATTCAATCTATATTTACCAATTAATTGTACTCCAGAGTATATACTTAAATGTTCGCTTAAACCTCTTTCAATTTCTCTATCTAAACTTAAACTATGCATATTCTCTATTAAAAAAACTCCCCCTAAATTAAAGATAATTACGAACAAAATAAAATGATATGTAAATATCTTTTTCCAAAATTTCATTTAAGTCCCCCTGTTTGATTATTTTTTATTATAATAATTTTATCATACTCTATTCCATTTATTAGCATAATTAAAAAAGAGTCAAATACTAATTTATTTAGCATCTAACTCTTTTTCATACTTTCTTTTCAATAACTGTTTTGATGTGATAAAAATTCCCATTTCTCTATTAATATAATCATTGCCATAATTTAAAATTATTATAACATTAGGCTTTATTTTCTAAAAATTTTTTCGTCGTTCTATAAATTTTAAAATAATTTAATTTTATTAAAAGGATATAGCCTTATAAATATTTTCCCATTTATTTGATTTTCATCTACAAAGCCTACTGATTCACTTCTGCTATCGAGACTTTTATAAGGTAATCTATTATCTCCCAATACAAATACATACCCAACGGGTACTGTAACTTCTAAATTGCCATCAGTATTATTTCCATTTATATAGTTTTCTTTTATAATTTTTCCATTTACATATACTTTACCATTACATATTTTTACACTATCTCCACCAATAGCTACAACTCTCTTTACTAAATGTTTTTTATTCCCTTTTTCAGTAGTAAGTTCTGAATTGAAAACTACAACATCTCCTCTAGATGGTTCATTTAATCTATAAGAAATCTTATCTATCATTAAGTAATCTTTATCTTCAAGTGTGGGATTCATCGATTGACCATCTACAATAGTGGGTTTTATAAATATAGTTATAACAAAAGCTAAAACTATTGATATACTTATAGTTTTTATCCATTCTATAATTTCATATTTAATATTATTCATTTTTAACCTCCTATTTTAGGTAATTTTTTACATACGAAATTATATCATATACTTTTATTTTCTACTACAAAAAGAATATTTTCAGTTTACCCACAAACACTCAAAATAAAGGTTATTTAAATGTTAGCTATTTTTTTGTTAATATTTTACTATATAACTTAGATTGTGCTGTTAAAATGTACGTTAAGAAAGTTCGTTGTCTGACCGTAAGGGAGTTTAGAACTTTTAGGATATTTTATAAAGCAAAATCTGTAGTTATATTAAAACATTGACTAAATAGCGGTATTTAAATAACCTTT
The DNA here is from genome assembly GCF_002724055.1 of Tepidibacter mesophilus. GTDB lineage: Bacteria > Bacillota > Clostridia > Peptostreptococcales > Peptostreptococcaceae > Tepidibacter_A > Tepidibacter_A mesophilus. Next base: position 60,280 of record NZ_BDQY01000004.1, read on the forward strand.
ATTTTCTAATCAATTACCAAAGTAAAAAAGTTACATCTCTAAGCTTATTAACCCTAAAGATATAACTTCTTATCTACCACCTAAAATAAAAATTCACATTTCCCTCATCAACCATCTTTTGTAGTTTCTTTTTAACAAAAACCTTTACGACCTCTCTAGTTATAGGGATAACGAGAATAAAACCAGATATGTCTGTTAAGATTCCAGGAGTTAAGAGCATTGCTCCTCCTACTAATACACATAACCCATTGATTAATTGTTCTCCAGGAAGTCTTCCGTCCTGCATTTCATATCTTATTCTAAATAAAATCTCTCTTCCCTGAGATTTTGCCAAATAAGCTCCTAAAACACCTGTAAAAACAACAATCCCTATTGTACTAAAAAATCCTATATAAGCATTCAATTTAAACAATATAGCTAATTCAACTAATGGAACTACAGTAAACAAAAGTATTAATTTCATTAACATACATATCATCTCCTCATCATTTTAGATCATACTGATTAGTTATTCTTAATTTATAGAAATACTATATTTCAATTATATCATATTCAATTACACTTATAATTCTTATGAATTTCATTATTTATTTACGTTCTTTCAATCGCGTTCATAACAATATTAAAAAATAAAGCTTATTGAAATGTTAGATACTTTTTGCTTAATGTTTTACTATGAAACTTAGATTTAGACGTTAAAATACCCGTTAAGAAACTTCTTTTGTCTGACCGTAAGGGAGTTTAAGAAGTTTTAGGATATTTTATAAGCCTAAGTCTTAGTTTTATTAAAACATTGACTAAGTATCGTTATTTCAATAAGCTTTTTTTTTAGCTTAAGCACTACATAATTTTTACTCTTGAATCTCTCTTTTATAACTATCCATTGCATTATACATATAGATTCCCGCCACAATATAATACACAAGAGTAACATAAGGTATATAAATAGGCAAATATCCAAGTATAAGCTTATCAACCACTATAGGAAGTGTAAATGAATATATACATATCTTGTATATATTCCCAAACTCAATATTCATTTTCTGAACCTTACTTATTACAATTCCAGCTATCCCTAAAATCAACGCATTGACCATAGTAGATAACATTATCCATAAGGTTACGAAAATTATTCCAAATATAATTATAAATATACTTATCCACTTATTAATCTCAGGAATATATTTCATAGCATCTTGTTTGTTAAACTCAATGTCCTTCATAGCACTAAAATCAAATTCTCTTTTTTCAACAAGGTTCTTTTTCACTACAACTTTATCTTTAAGAATCAGCACACCTTCATTATAAGAATCTAGTACACTTTCATCTGTAACTCCTGTAGTATCTACTATAATATAATCATCAATTTTAAACGGCATATCAGCTTGTACATTTAACTTTCCATTCTTAAATTCAAACTCTGGAGTCTGTATTATAAAGCTTCTTGCTTCACTCTCAAAAGAATTTTTAAACTGATATGACATTACTGATGAAGTTATAACCCCAACCATTAAAGATAATAAAAACAAGTAGAATATACCTTTTCCTAAAGATTCTTTAACAAAAAAATTATAAGATGGTATATCAACTATACTTCTTTTAAATCTTTCCAAAAAACTTATCTTGCCGCTTTTAATCTCGTCCATATTTATTCCCCTGCCTTTATTTTGAAGATAATTTGTTTTTTATCTCATACATTAGTATTCCAGAAGCCATGGCAGCATTCAACGACTCAGCCTTACCGTATATAGGTATCTTAACCAATATATCAGACTTGTCTATTATTTCATCCTTTATACCATTACCTTCATTACCTATTACCAAGGCTACCTTATTTCCATAATTAACATTATTATAGTAATTGTCAGTATTTAAATAACTAGAAACTATGTTAAATCCTTTATTCTTTATAATGTTCAAATCTTCATCAATACAATTTATAATATTCATATCAAATATTGAACCCATAGTAGATCTTATAACCTTTGGATTATATACATCTACACAGCCTTTTAATAAAATTATAGACTCAGCTCCAGCTGCATCTGCTGTTCTTATTATAGTTCCCATGTTGCCAGGATCTTGTATTCTATCAAGTACAACTATAAAATCAGTTTCTTTTTTTAATGATTCATTTAAAGAATGCTCTTTATATTCAACCACTGCAATTATACCTTGTGGTTTTTCCGTATCAGATACTTCTTTAAATAGCTTATTAGTTGTTTTATAGAGTTTATAATTATCAAACTCTAATTCTTCTATAAATTTTTTATGCTCCTCTTTATTTAAAAACTCATCATTATATACAATATAATCAATAACAGCGCTACACTCTACAGCCTGTTTTACTATCCTATATCCTTCTATTATAAATTTTTTTTCTTGACTTCTCTTTTTTGATTTAAGCAAAGATTTTGTATATTTTATTCTTTCATTATCTTTACTAGTTATTTGTGCAACCATTATTATCTGTCCTCTTTACTTATTTTGTTTATTTTAGTATTCTCACCTATAACTACTAGTATATCCCCCTGTTGCAATTTAGCATCAGGAGCTGGAGATATATCTATATCTTTATTATGCTTTACAGCCATAACATTTATCCCATATTTAGCTCTCAAATCTAACTCCATAAGACTTTTGCCTATCCAATCACTAGGAGTTACTACCTCAACTATAGAATAGTTAGGGTCAAGTTCTATATGATCTAAAACATTCTCAGATACTAAATTATGAGCTACTCTTACTCCCATATCTCTCTCAGGAAACACTACTCTATCTGCTCCTATTTTATAAAGTACTTTTGCTTGAAGTTCATTTTGAGCCTTACAAAGTACATATTTAACGCCTAATTCTTTAGCTATTAATGTAGCCATTGTAGATGCTTGAACATCCGAACCTATACTTATAACTGCAATATCAAAATTTCTAATACCCAAAGATCTCATAGTATTCTCATCAATAGCATCTGCCTGAACTGAATGAGTTACCTTATCAGCTATATCTTGTACAATATCATAGTTTTTATCTACAGCCATAACCTCGTGTCCTAAAAGATACAATGTCGTAGCTACAGAACTACCAAATCTTCCACATCCTATTACTACATACTGCTTCATAATCAAAACTCCTCTCTATCCCACAATTACTTTTTCTTCTGGATATCTTATAACATTTTTTTTCTTTCTATTTGAAATAGCAAACAATATAGTTAAAGCTCCTACTCTTCCTGCAAACATAGTCAGAGCTATTAATATTTTACCCATAGTAGTTAAATTCGGACTACCAAAAATACTAAGTCCTACAGTTCCATAAGCAGATACAGCTTCAAATAATATATGAATAAATTTAAAATTTGTATCAGTCAAACTTAAAGTCATGGTTACAAATATAACAACACTAAACCCTATAGCAACAACTCCCAAAGCCTTATTTACAGTAATATAAGATATTCTTCTTCCAAATGCTTCAACATCTTCTTTTCCTTTTACAAAAGTTATTACAGCAAGAAACAATACTCCTATAGTAGTAGTTTTTATACCTCCAGCAGTCGATCCCGGAGATCCTCCAATAAACATAAGTATAATAGTTAAAAATTTAGAACTATCTTTCATGGCTCCAAGGTCTATAGTATTAAATCCAGCAGTTCTTGTTGTTACAGATTGAAAAAGAGCCCCTAGAACCTTACCTTTAAAAGAAAGACCTCCTAAAGTATCAGGGTTACTATACTCAATTACAAAAAATAATATAAACCCAATCAATATTAAGAAAGAACTTATATATATAACTATTTTAGAATGAAGATTAATTTTTGAAAATTTTCGCTTCTTCATAACATCAAATATAACAGGAAAGCCTAATCCACCTAGTATTATAAGTATCATTATTACTATATTAATAGTAATATTATCTACATATGATGTAAGAGATGAAAAATTCCCCATCAAATCGAACCCAGCATTACAAAAAGCTGATATCGCATGAAAAATTCCATAACCTATCCCTTTTGCAAACCCCATCTGAGGAACGAATACACTAGATAGTATAATAGCACCTATACCCTCTATTATAAAAGTTCCTATTAATATATGTCTTGTAAGTCTTACAAGACCAGATAAATCATATTGATTCAATGCTTCTTGTATCAAAAGTCTTTGATGAAGATATATTTTTTTTCTAACTAGTATAGCAAATAAGGTAGCCATACTCATAAATCCAAGTCCTCCAACCTGTATTAAAGTTATAATAACTACTTTTCCAAATAAAGTCCAATAGGTTCCCGTATCTACAACAACAAGGCCAGTAACACAAACAGCTGACGTTGAAGTAAATAAAGCATTTACAAATCCTATTTGCTCACCACTATTGGTTGCCATAGGAGTGTTTAAAAGTACAGCTCCTATTAATATTATCATTGCAAATCCTATAACCATTATTTGAGCAGGAGATAGTCTATTCTTCTTTCGAATATATTTACCTAACATTTTTTCACCTCTTTTATGTAATAAGAATATACTGTAATAATTTCATATTAATACAACAATGTAAATTATATACTATTCAATTCAATATTCAATCTTATTTTTAATACATAACAATAAACTATACCTCATTTATATTATGATTTATAGATTTTTAATTAATATATATATCGTGATATCCAGCCTTTTTCATATAATAACTACTATTTTATTATATTAAGTAACTATTTTCAATCAATATAATTGATTTTTATAATACTTTGTTAAAGGAGTGATTAATCTGACTTATGAAAATTACTATATTCACGTAAAAAAAGTATTGATATTTATATTAATATTAAATTTAATTGTTGCTTTTTCAAAAATATTTTATGGATGTTATACTAACGTATCAAGTATGATTGCAGATGGTATTCATTCTTTAGGAGACAGTTCATCTAATATAGTAGGAATATTTGCTATATATATTTCTTCTAAACCACCTGATGATACACACCCTTATGGCCATGAAAAATTTGAAACATTAGGATCTATTTTTATATCTTTATTATTATTTTCAATGTCTCTTAAAATAATCACAAGTTCATATAATAAATTATTGAATCCCATTCTACCTAATATTAATATATATAATTTTATAATAATGATACTAACATTAATAATTAACTTATGGATTTCAAATTATGAGTTTAAAAAAGGAAAAGAACTTCAAAGTGAAATACTAATATCCGACTCTATTCACACCAAAAGTGATATATATGTGTCTATATCGGTTTTAATAAGCTTATTTACTATAAAAATAGGATTTATAGTACTAGATATAGTAATATCCTTTATAATATCTATACTAATTATAAAAGCATCATTGGAGATATTAATTCCTGCAATGAAAGTATTATGTGATGGTGCTATGATTGATCCTATACAGATACATGATTTTGTAACAGAAATTGATGAAGTCTTACATTGTAGTAATATACGCACACACGGGAAAGAAAATCGCATAAGAGTAGATCTTACTATCCTAGTGGATAAGCATCTTACCCTTGAAAAAACCCATATTTTATCTCATTATATAGAAGATAAAGTTATATCTGAATTTAACGGGGTAAAAGAAGTTATAATACACGTTGAACCTTGTAATAATGATTAACATACTATGTAATATACATTTTAAAATATTTAAACCAATGCTATAATATTACACATACAAAATAATAATTTCAATCGAATGAAAAGAGGTAAACTTATGAATAAAGATATAGGAAAAAAAATAAAAACATTAAGACAAAGTAAGTCTATGACTTTAAAAATTTTGAGCGAAAAATCTGGATTATCTATAGGTTTCTTGTCTCAACTCGAAAGAGGATTAACAAGTGTTGCTATAGATTGCCTAAATAATATTGCTTCTGTTTTAGATGTAGATTTAACTTATTTTTTTGCAAGACAAAAAAATAATGATTCTTTAATTATGAAAAGTTACGAACAAGAAGTATCTCAGATAGTTAATTCCAAGGTCGTTTATTACCATCTATCTCAAAACTTAGAAGATAAAGTTATGCTGCCAAAATTAGTGACCGTTCTTCCATATGAAGGCAATGAAGAAATAGTAACGGAATACTCGCATGAAGGAGAAGAATTTATATATGTATTAGAGGGTATATTGACTCTTTATGTTAACAATAGAGAGTATATACTTTATCCGGAAGATTGCGTTCATTTTAATTCTTCTTTAAATCACAATTGGATAAACAACTCAAATAAAAACGTAAAAATGCTTGTTGTGAATACACCTAATTTTTTAAAAAAAGATAACTTAAATTAAAATTTAAGTTATCTTTTTTGTTTTATTTATTATTTAGTTAAGTTGTTTTTCAAATTAACTAAGAAATCTTGGACATTAGTAACTATAGTACTAACTTCTAGAGTCCCTCTGTCTCTTAACTTGTTAACTGCAAATTCTGAAACATCAACACTGTATATATATACTGGTCTTACTTCACCATTTACAACTGTATAAGACGGAGTCATATTTCCTGTTGCTATTGAGTGAAGTTGAGTTGCAAGACATATAACAGTTGTAGCTTTTCTAGTATGTTTTCTCATCTCATTTTGAGCTTCATACACGTCACTTATAACTATAGGAAGAGGTCCATCATCTCTTATAGATCCTCCAAGTACTATAGGTACATTGTTTTTAACACAAGCATATATAAGTCCATTATCTATATTTTCTTCTTCTATAAGCTTTTCTATGGATCCTGCTCTTCTAGCTTTATTTAATAAATCTAAGTGGTTGTAATGTCCATCCTTCATAGATTTTTGAGTATATATATCTTGACCTAGAGCAGTTCCTATTGTAGCTGCCTCTAAATCATGCGTAGCTACTGCATTTCCACCTAAGAATGCATGAGCATATCCATTTTCTATTAAAGCTTGCATAGCCTCTCTTGAATCTTTATCAAATACAGCCGCTGGCCCTAATACCCAAACTATGTATCCATTTTCTTTTTCATATCTTAGAGCTTCATATAAATCATCATAATCCTTAGAGTATGCAGTTTCTCTAGATCTTCCAGCTCTAAATGCGAAAGTCTCTTCTTCTTCGTCTTCTTCTTCAGACTTAAAACCTTCAGTGTATACATAAATTCCTTCGCTAGCATCTTCAGTTCTTCCAACTATAACCTTATCTCCAGCATGTAAGTTTCTAAACTCTTTTACTGCAACATCATTATCTTCAGTTACAGTCATTACACAGTCCATTCTGCTTTCTTTGGCTAAAACCCATTTTCCATCCACTTTTAAGTATTCAGGATATATTGTAGTTCCATGATAATTATCAGGAGCAACACCATCTTTAACAACTTCTACAGTTGTAACATTTGGTGAACTCTTTAAAAATTCTTGTTCAAAATTAGGTTGTCTGTATTTCGGTAATTTAAAACTCATTTATAATACCTCCGTAAGATTGTTTTATTTTGTATTCTATTAAATTTTAATCGTCTAGTTTTATAAAATTTTAACACTCTTACATATTATATCAAATAATTGCATATAAATACACCCAACGACGTTTATTGGGAATTTTTTCATTTTTTTTTATATTCTGATTTTATTTGTTTTTTCAATTTACACAATCTCATTTCGCCACTAAATATCAATCGAAATCTAAAGAACAGATAAAGAATGTAGAACTTTTCTAGATATTAAATAACCCATTATAGTTCCTATAACCAGAAAACTGTCCGTTATAATTTTACAACTTTGACCATCAAACGTAGAACTAGCTATTACTCCAGCAAAAAGTCCTAAACATATACTAAATCCCCATTTGAATACAGGTTCTAAAGAAGAAAACATAATTAAATTCCCACTGTTTTCAAGCTTATTCTTTTTATAAAAGTATACAGCTAAATTGTAAAACAACACTATAAGAATTAATAATATTATTATTTTAGAAAAATAATTTTGATATTCAGGAACATAATAATTATCCAAAGAATTGCTTACAGAATCCAAAACTCTATAATATGGGTTATTTATAGAATACGGATTAAACTCTATTAACATAAATCGAATAGGATAATCATAATATGAGTTTATATGAGCTCTTAGAATTTGTGACATCATACGCCAAAATCCCGTTGGAAGATATATAACAATACTTCCAACTATACTAGCTGCAATATTTTGACCCATAAGAGTTTGAGCAAACAATATCATAGTGAATATGCTTATATAGGTCAATATATTTATAAGTGCCCACTGAAATATTATGTAACCTGAAGCATCTGTAGATATACCCTTATATTTAGTATAAAAAATTATGCTTATCAATATAGCATTTATAAAAAAAGCAATAAAAATACTAAAACTTCCAACAAACCATTTAGTTTTTATTATATCCTTTCTTTTAAATGGCATAGACGCTATAAAAGAATAAGTTTCACTCTGCCTCTCACTTTTAAATAAAATAGTCGATAAAATTATCACCAAAAATACCATCACAATTGAACATACATCATTTCCTAAAAATGCTACATTGAACAAATACTCCTTCGAATCGCCTATCATATACCTAAACCTTTTTAATCTACCTTCATAATCTATCAAGTACATAGTCTTACATATAAATATAGAAAATAACATAATCAAAGTAATCCATTTAGAACTTTTGACTTCCTTGTACAATAAAGCTTTGTTAAACACACTTTTCATTTTCTAATTCCTCCCCCACAGAGTATATAAATACATCCTCTAAACTCAAATCTATTTCCTCTATAAATTTAGCTCCTTTATCTTTAAGTCTTAGTTGTAATTCTTTTGAATAGTCTTTTACTATTATGTAAGTTATTCTACCTATAGATTCCACACATAATACTTCATCCCATTCTTTAATTTCATCTTGAGCTTTTTCTTCAAATAATACTTGTATCTTTTTTATACTATTTTTCATATCTTCAATAGAATTTACATACTTTATTTCACCGTTATTTATTATGGCTATGCTATCACATATTCTCTCTATTTCACCTAGATGATGAGAAGATATAAATATAGTAGTATCATTATCAGCAACCTCATCTATTAATATTTTTACAAACTTCTTTTTAACTATAGCATCAAGTCCAGAAGTTGGTTCATCTAATATTAAAACATCTGCATTAATGCTAAGATTTAACATAAGCGATAGCTGCATCTTCATACCTTTAGACAAATCTTTAATTTTCTTTTCTTTAGATATTTTAAATATTTCATTTAGTTTTTCGAATTTTTCAATCGAAAATTTATCATAAGATTTCTTATAAAATTCAATCATTTCTTTTATCTTAAAATAAGTAAAATAATTATTTTGATCTGCTACATATCCTATTCTTTGCTTTATTTTATTATTTTCAAAAACCTCTTCATCATCTATTTTTATACTTCCATCATCTACTTTGTAAATCCCTGTTAAACACTTAATCAACGTAGTTTTTCCAGCTCCATTTTCACCTATAATTCCGAATATACTACCTTTTTTAATATTCAAATCAATATCTTTTAACACTGTTTTATTCCCTATTTTTTTGCTTACATTTTGAATATCTATCATGTTTTCACCCCTTGTCTATTTCTAAGTAAACTTCTTTTATAATTTCTATAAATTCAGATTTATCTATTCCCATATGATGCATATCTATTATGATATTTTTGATTTGTCCTTTAATTTGCTTAACCTTTCGATAGTCAACATCTTGTGTATAATCATCTGCAATATAAGTCCCTTTTCCCTTTATACTAACTATAAGTCCCTGACTTTCAAGTTCCTTATATGCTCGAGATACTGTATTAGGATTAGCCGTAATTATTGATGCTAGTTCTCTTACAGACGGAATCTTATCATTCGGTCTTAATATTTTTTTCATTATATTTTCTTTCATTCCATCAATTATTTGCTCATATATAGGCTTACTACTCCTACTGTCTATACTAATCAATTTATCACCTACCTTCTTTAAGCAACTTCTTAGTGTATTAATTCAATTAATACACTTGGTACACATGTATAGTAACATATCTATCCAGTATATGTAAATATTTTTTTGTAATATTATTACTTTTTATATAAAAAATAAAAATAGCGCACAATTTAATTGCGCACTATTTATCATCCTCCAAGAGTTACATCTTGAGTTTCATACCAATTCAAAGCTTCATGTACATGTTGTTCTTTGAAATCAGGCCAATATTCATCTACTACATAAAAGTCTGCATATATTGATTGAACTGGTAAGAATCCACTAAGCCTTCTTCTACCTCCCCATCTTATTATAAGATCTAGCCTTGATATATCTTTTGAATGTATATTTTCTATTATTTTATTCCTACTAGTTGTAGTCTCATCAAATTTGAGGTTCCCAAGATCCCAATTCCATCCATAGTTAACTAAGAAATTCACCTTCATATCTGCTTTTCCAAAATCTTTTCTTGTAGTATATTCTTTTAACTCTTCTGGAAACATAGGTGATTTATGATTTCCTACAACCAACAAAGAAGCATCTTCATTTTCAAGCATTTTCACAGCATCTATACAAGCTTTAGTAAATGCTTTAGTTTGAATAGACGGCCTTTTTGTATTATCGACTGTGAACCCATAATATGTCAGTTCTTTTATTCCCATTTTTTTGCAAGTTTTAAATAATTCAAGACCAGGATTCAGACCTTCATCATACCCCATTTCTTTGCTCATACCATTATTTTGAGCCCATCTTCTATTGCCATCAGGTATTACCCCTATATGTTTTGGAATTCTCATACGAACCCTCCTCCAACCTATTTTTATATATTATTTACCTTATCTAGTAAATTCATACTTTCATTTCCAATTCTAAATTTTTTAATAAATATTGTTGAACAATATTTATTAATGTGTTATTATGAACCTAAATTAAATAATTTTCGCTAGGGGTGCTGGTAGGCCAGCTGAGATTAAGACCCATAAGTCTTTAACCCTTAACCTGATCTGGATAATGCCAGCGTAGGGAAGTGTATGTGTATATATTTTTATGTGTAAATATATAGGTGCAAATCCTTTTTCTGGATTTGCACCTTTTTTATTTCTATGGAAAGGAGGAGTAAGTATGATTGTTAACGGGAAAAAAATGTCTTTAAATCAAAATACAACAGTTAAAGACCTTATATTAAAACTTAATCTCAATCCACAAACCATTGTAGTTGAAGTAAATTTAAATATAATACCAAAAGATAAGTATGATAGTACAAATCTTCATGAAAACGATAAAGTTGAAATAATCAATTTTGTTGGAGGTGGTTAATATTGAAAATATATGTGAATCAAAAAGAATTTAATATAAAACCTAATACAACAGCTTATAAAGTAAGAGATTCAATAAAAAAAAATGCTGATGTAATTATATTAAATGGATTTATTATAAATAAAGATATAAAGCTTAATGAATCAGACACTATAACACTTATAAAAAAGGGAGAACAACCATCTGAAGAGGAACTAGAACACCTTCTAGTATCAAGGCATACTCCTAATATTCATAAAAAAATTAAAAAATCTACTGTTGCAATAGCAGGTCTTGGTGGTCTTGGATCAAATGTAGCTGTATCTCTCGCTAGAATAGGTATTGGAAAATTACTTTTATTCGATTTTGATGTAGTAGAACCTAGTAATTTAAACAGACAGCAGTATTTTGTAAAACATATAGGAATGAACAAAACAGATGCTATAAAAGATATAATTTATCAGTGTAATCCATTTGTAGATGTTTATACTAAGAATTTATTTATAGATAAAGACAATATAAAGGATTTATTTGAAGGTGCCCCAATAATAGTTGAAGCATTTGATAATCCAGAGTCAAAAGCCACATTAGTAAATACTATTCTTTCCAAAATGCCAAATAAAAAGATAGTAGCAGCTTCTGGATTAGCAGGATATTTTTCATCAAATTCAATAACCACTCAAAAGATAAAAAATAATTTATATATTGTTGGCGATAATAAGTCAGAATCAAAACCAGGATGCGGGCTTATGGCTCCAAGAGTTGGGATTGCAGCTAATCACCAAGCTAATATGGTTTTAAGACTTATTCTAGATGAAGAAGAAACTTAAGGGAGGTTTATTATGGATAAATTAAAAATAGGTGAAACCCAGTTAGATAGTAGATTATTTATAGGTACAGGTAAATATTCTTCAAATGATATATTACCTAAGGTTATAGATTCTTCTAAGTCTCAAGTTGTAACAATGGCTTTAAGAAGAGTCAATTTAGATTCCCCAAAAGAAAATATATTAAATTACATAAATAAAAATTGCATTTTGCTTCCCAATACTTCTGGTGCTAGAAATGCTGAAGAAGCAGTTAGAATAGCAAGACTTGCAAGAGCTACTGGATGTGGTAATTGGATAAAAATCGAAGCTATTTCTGATAATAAATATCTCCTTCCAGATAATTATGAAACTATTAAAACTATAGATATATTAGCAAAAGAAGGATTTGTAGTTCTTCCTTATATGAATCCTGATTTAATGGATGCTAAGAGAATGGTTGATGCCGGTGCTAGTGCTATAATGCCACTTGGTTCTCCTATAGGAACTAACAGAGGTATTAGAACTGAAGAAATGATACAGATTTTAATAGATGAAATTGATATACCTATAGTTGTTGATGCAGGCATTGGAAAACCTTCTCAAGCAGCATATGCAATGGAAATGGGTGCAGATGCAATTCTTGTAAACACCGCTATAGCATCATCAAACAATCCTATTATGATGGGGGATGCTTTTCGTAATGCTGTAATAGCTGGAAGAAAAGCATACCTTGCAAAATTAGGAGCAGTCAAAAAAATAGCTAGTGCCTCTTCTCCCCTTACAGGATTTTTACAAGGAGATGAGTAATAATGAGTTTTTATGATGAATACTTAAAGTACAAAAACTTTGATTTTAATAATTTCTTTTGCAGTATAACTGATGAAGACATACTAAATACAATAAATAAAGACAGGCTAGATGAGTTTGATTTTTTAACATTATTATCTCCTATTGCTGAAAAACACATAGAACAAATGGCAGCTAAATCCAATCAGTTATCACTTCAATATTTCGGAAAATCTATAGTTTTATATACACCTATGTATTTAGCTAATCATTGTTCTAATAAATGTGCTTATTGCAGCTTTAATGTTGAAAATAATATAAGTAGAAAACAATTAACTCTTGAGGAAGTTGAAATAGAGGCTAAAAACATTTCTAAAACAGGACTTAAGCATATATTGATTTTAACTGGAGAGTCTAAATCAAAAACTCCTATTTCATATATTAAAGACTGTGTTCAAGTACTTAAGAATTACTTTGATTCTATATGCATTGAGATTTATCCTCTTGAAGAAGATGAATATAAAGAACTTATATCTGTAGGTGTAGATTCTCTTACTATATATCAAGAAGTATATAATGAAGATATTTATGACAAGGTTCATATATCTGGTCCTAAAAAAAACTATAAATTCAGACTTGATGCTCCAGAGAGAGGATGTATATCTAAAATGAGATCTGTAAATATAGGTGCTTTGCTTGGCCTTTATGATTTTAGAATAGAAGCTTTCTTAACAGGTCTTCACGGATATTATCTTCAAAGTAAATATTTAGATGTAGAAATTAGTTTCTCTCTTCCTAGAATAAGACCATATATAGGAAGCCCTATAGATATACATGATGTAAGTGACAAAAACTTAGTTCAAATAATGTTAGCTCTCAAATTATTTATGCCATATTCTGGTATAAATATTTCAACTAGAGAAAATAAAGATTTCAGAGAAAATCTTATTCCTCTTGGTATTACTAAGATGTCAGCAGGAGTTTGTACTGAGGTTGGTGGACATTCTCAATCTAATAAAAGTTCTAGTCAATTCGAAATATCAGACACAAGAACCGTTTCAGAGATTGCAAAGTCTCTTGTAAGAAAAGGATACCAGCCAATTTTTAAAGATTGGGTACATATATAGCAAAACAATATAACGGGAGGTTTTTAATATGAATTATACAACTCAAATGGATGCTGCAAGAAAAGGAATTATAACTAAAGAAATGGAAATAGTTTCACAAAAGGAAAATATGGATGTTAATCTACTTAGAGATTTAGTAGCTAATGGTAAAGTTGCTATTCCTGCCAATAAAAATCATAAATCTTTAAGTCCAGAAGGTGTAGGCGAAGGTCTTAGAACTAAAATCAATGTAAATTTAGGTATTTCAAAAGACTGTCCAAATATAGAGCCTGAAATAGAGAAAGTAAAAAAAGCAATTGAACTTAAAGCCGAAGCTATAATGGATCTTAGTTCTTTTGGTAAAACAGAAGAATTCAGAAAAAAAGTTGTTGAGATATCACCTGCAATGATAGGAACGGTTCCAATGTATGATGCTGTTGGCTTTTATGATAGAGAGCTTAAGGATATAAAAGCTGAAGAGTTTTTAGATGTTGTTGAAAAACATGCAAAAGACGGTGTAGATTTTGTAACTATTCATGCTGGTCTTACCAAGGTAACTTGCGATACTTTCAAAAAAAACGAACGTCTTACTAATATAGTTTCAAGAGGTGGCTCTTTGTTATTTGCATGGATGGAGCTCAATAATAAAGAAAATCCATTCTATGAACATTATGATAGACTTTTAGATATTTGTGAAGAATATGATGTCACTTTAAGTCTTGGTGATGCTTGTCGTCCTGGTTCTATAAACGATTCTACTGATGCGTCTCAAATTGAAGAGCTTATTGTTTTAGGAGAGCTTACAAAAAGAGCATGGGCAAGAAATGTTCAAGTTATAATCGAAGGACCTGGCCATATGCCTATTAATGATATAAAAGCTAATATGATTCTTCAGAAAAAACTATGTCACGGCGCTCCTTTTTATGTTCTAGGTCCTATTGTAACTGATATAGCACCTGGATATGATCATATAACAAGTGCTATAGGAGGAGCTATCGCTGCAAGTTGTGGTGCTGACTTTTTATGTTATGTAACACCAGCAGAACACTTAAGACTACCTACTCTAGATGATATGAAGGAAGGTATAATAGCAACAAGAATTGCAGCTCATTCAGCAGATATCGCAAAAGGTATTAAAGGAGCAAAAGATTGGGATTACCAAATGAGTAAAGCTAGACAAAGCTTGGATTGGGAAAAAATGTTTGAACTTTGCATAGATGAAGATAAAGCAAGAAAATTTAGAGCAGAATCAATGCCAAAACACGAAGATAGCTGTACAATGTGTGGAAAAATGTGTTCAATGAGAAATATGAACAAGATACTAGAAGGAAAAGATATAAATATATTAAGGGATGATAATGAGCATGTTACATCTTGTAACCAATAGAAAATTAATACCTGATGGTGATATATACAGAGTAGTTGAAGAATCTGTAAATGCAGGAGTTGATTCTGTAATACTTAGAGAAAAAGATTTAGATTATGACTCACTATATATAATGGCTAAAAAAATCAAAATAATAACAGATAAGAAGAACGTTCCACTTATAATCAATGGTAATTTAGATGTCGCTAGACATTTAAATTGCTATGGCTTTCATATAGGTTTCAACTGTATTAAAAACAATCTACCTAAATTCAATGGAATAATAGGAGTCTCTATACATAGTGTAGAAGAGGCAATTCAAGCTCAACATCTAGGAGCTGATTACATAATAGCAGGACATATATTCCCTACAGATTGTAAAAAGGGGCTTAAGCCCAAAGGTGTAGAGTTTATAAAGAAATTAAAACAAAATATTCAAATTCCTATAATCTGTATAGGTGGAATCAACAAAAATAATATAAAAAATCTATATGAATGTGGCTCAAATGGAGCTGCGGTAATGTCTTTGATAATGAAATCTGATAATATTTATAATACTATTAATAATTTAAAACAATAACTAAAAGCAATAAAAAAGTCTACCTTTATCAATTCTAAAGGTAGACTTTTTTGAAACCCATAACGAAAATCATACTTACCATAATTTAGATATAAATATAACTTCCTACTCAATTATAAAAAAACCTTAGATAAAATCTAAGGTTTTTGTTTTATTATTTTAAGTTTTGCTTAGCAGTTTCAACTAATTGCTTGAAACCTTCTGCATCATTTATAGCCATTTCAGATAACATTTTTCTGTTTATGTTAATATTAGCTACTTTTAATCCATTTATGAATTTAGAGTAAGATAATCCATGCATTCTAGTTCCTGCATTTATTCTTTGAATCCAAAGCTTTCTGAAATCTCTTTTCTTAAGCTTTCTTCCTACATAAGCATGCTTTAATGCTTTCATTACAAATGCATTAGCCGGTCTAAATAATCTACTTCTAGATCCTCTGTATCCTTTTGCAAGCTTTAATATTTTCTTATGTTTTTTACGCGCGTTAACTGCTTTTTTTACTCTTGCCATTTTTACGACCTCCTTTGTTTAAGTATTTATTTTATAAGTACGGTAATAATCTTGCTATTCTCTTTTGATCCCCATCACTTACTAATCCTGCTTTTCTAAGATTCATCTTAGTTTTAGCACTTTTCTTAGTTAATATGTGGCTCTTGTAAGCTTTAGCTCTCTTTAATTTACCTTTTCCTGTAGCTTTGAATCTCTTAGCTGCTCCTCTGTGAGTTTTCATTTTTGGCATGCTAATTTCCTCCTCTCAAAGTATAATTATTTTTTAGGATCTAATGTTACAACCAATCTATTCCCTTCAAATTTAGGGC
This sequence comes from Tepidibacter mesophilus, assembly GCF_002724055.1. Taxonomy (GTDB): domain Bacteria; phylum Bacillota; class Clostridia; order Peptostreptococcales; family Peptostreptococcaceae; genus Tepidibacter_A; species Tepidibacter_A mesophilus. The sequence continues at coordinate 77,024 of NZ_BDQY01000004.1, forward strand.
GATTCATTGGAGTTCCAACCTCTTTAACAATATCTATAAATTTGTTAACAACCGCTAATCCAGCATCCTTATGCCCAAGTTCTCTTCCCCTAAATCTAAGTTCTACTTTAACCTTATCACCTTTTGATAAGAACTTAATAGCTTGCTTAGCTTTAGTATTCAAGTCATTCTCTTCTATAGACGGTCTTAATCTGACTTCTTTTAAACTTACTGTTTTTTGCTTTTTCTTTGATTCTTTTTCTTTTCTAGACTGCTCGTATTTAAACTTACCATAATCCATGATCTTGCACACTGGTGGATTTGCGTTTGGTGATATTTTAACCAAATCCACATTTGCTTCATTAGCCATTATTTGTGCTTCTCTAGCTGAAACAATTCCTAATTGCTCGCCTGTTTGAGAAAGAAGTCTTACTTCTTTATCTCTTATCTCTTCATTAATTGGTAGTTCTTTAATAGTTAGACACCTCCAAATAATATTAAAATCATAAAATTTATATCAAATAAAATTTTATCTATATTATATTAAAATAAAAAAAACGCATAGCACAAGCTATCCGTTTATACTCAATATAACCAAGATTTAAAATCTAGTTATTAACCCTACAACATAAGAGCAAGGTGAGAAGTGGATAACTTCTTCTTTATTTAACATAAACTATATTATCATTTCAGGTTTAATATGTCAACATTTTTTTTGATTTTTTTATTGTATACTATGAATGATAAATATCAATAATATATTATGAAAGATAATTTTCTCTACATTATAAATATTAAAATGAATTATCTTAAAGTTCTATAATTAAATTCTTCTTATTAGTAATGGTAAAAATAACAAATAATAATCTTACACTTTTAGGAGAAACTAAAAATAACTACAAAATAACCTAACATTTAGAGGTGTTGCATTATGAGCATGATTAAAGAAATATTTAAAAAATTTAACATGCCGGTATTCGCTTTTAATCACAGCAAAATGGAAAAAGATACTGGCAAAGATGATGGAAGTTTTTCAAAACCAAAAACTACGTTTAAAGATGTCGCTGGTCTTGAGGAAGTAAAAGAAGAGCTATTTGAATTAGTAGATTTTATAAAAAACCCAGAAAAATATAAGCAAATGGGTGCTACTATTCCAAAAGGTGTTTTATTCAACGGACCTCCAGGAACAGGTAAAACATTACTCGCAGCCTCTGTTGCTGGTGAAACTAATTCAGCTTTTTTTAATACAACAGGCTCAGAATTCGTAGAAAAATATGTAGGTGTTGGTGCAAAAAGAGTAAGAACTCTTTTTGAAAAAGCTAGAAAAGAATCTCCAAGCATCATATTTATAGATGAAATAGATGCGATAGGAGCAAAAAGACATCTAGAAAGTAATAACGAAAAAGATCAAACTTTAAATCAACTTCTAGTTGAAATGGATGGATTTAACAAAGACTCAAATGTGATAATCATAGGTGCAACAAACAGGTTAGATCTATTAGATGAAGCTTTACTAAGACCAGGAAGATTTGACAGACATATATATATAGGAAACCCAAATTGCCATACACGACATCAAATTCTAAAAGTTCATACAAAAAATAAACCATTAGATGAATCAGTAAATCTTGAAGAACTCGCAAAAAAAACGCATGGCCTTAGTGGGGCTCATTTATCCAATATAGCAAATGAAGCTGCTATAATGGCTGTAAGAGAAAATAAATCCACTATAAATAAGCAACATTTTGATAATGCAATCGAAAGAATTCTTGCTGGACTGGAAAGTAAGAATAGTAAATTAGTAGAAAGAGAAAAGAAAATAGTATCTTATCATGAAGCTGGACATGCTCTTATAAGCAACCTAATTGGGAAAAATCCTATTCAAAAGGTATCTATTGTTCCTAGAGGTCAAGCTTTAGGTTATGTACTTCAACTTCCAGATGAAGATAGGTTCATACACACAAAAGAGGAACTTCTAAACAAAATTAAAATTCTCCTTGCAGGAAAAGCTTCTGAACAATTGATATTTAATCACACATCAACAGGGGCTAAAGATGATTTGAAGAAGGTAAGTTCTATTACAGATCAAATGATTTGTGAGTATGGAATGAGTTCATTAGGTTCTATTACAATAGAAGGAAATTACAAAAATTTAATGATAAATAAAATTCAAAATGAATCGAATTCTATAATTAAAGAATGTTATGATCAAACACTTGACATATTAAAAAAACATTTAGATGAACTTCACCTAGTATCTAACCACCTTTACGAAAATGAGACTTTAACGCATGACGAACTAAAAGATATTATAAAAAGAGTCTATACATAATGTATAGACTCTTTTTATAATTAATGGGAAATTATATCTTAATATATTCCTACAGAATCAAATGCATCTGATACAGATCTTGATTCACTACTTTCATCTCCATATAAGTCTTTTGCTGATTGCACCAATGCAAGTTTTGCATCATGGAAATTAGATGTTTTTACTAAATAGTTAGTAAGTGCATGATAATATATTTGTCCAGTCTTATCATGTCCTATACTTTGCATAACATTATATGCTGCCTTATTAGGTATACCTGAGTTAGTATGAACTCCACCATGATCTTGAGTAGTATTTAAGTAGTCATTCATATGCGCCGGTTGTGGTCTATAAGCTTTATCCCCTCCTGGATCAGCCATATCTCTTAATGCATCATTAGGATTATTAGGTGTCCATATATCTTCGCCTAATAAATAATCTGCTTTTTCTGGCTGATATTCAAATTCTATTAAAGCTCCAAATACATCTGAGAATGATTCATTTAAAGCACCTGATTGATCCTTATATTCTAGATTAGCTGTACGTTCTGTAACACCATGAGTTATTTCATGTCCTACTACATCTAAAGATCCTGATAACGCTGCTGCCTGCACTCCATCTCCATCTCCGTAAATCATTTGAGTTCCAACCCAAGCTGCATTAGAGTATTTTTTACCATAATGAACTGAAGATATTATATCCATTCCATTGTTATCTATACTGTTTCTATTAAAATTATCTTTATAATAGTGATACACGTCACTTGCATATTTATGTGCATCTACAGCTGCCTTTTGATTTTCTGCATCAAATTTGTTATCTCTATCTATCATTAAATCACCTGGTAAATATCGTGATGCCCAGTAATCTCCCCATTGAGTAGGAACTTTCGTTGCATCATAAGTTACTATATTTGTGCCTGAACTCACAGCATCTTTCATTTCATAATTACCTTGACTATAGTTAAGATTTATGTCTTTTACATCTCCTAGTACTCCTATACCCGTTCCTTTTACAGCAGCTGTAGCTAATCTGTTATTTTTTTCTACAACTTCTCCAGTTGCTTTATTAACAAAAACTTTCCAATCTGCAAGTTCTGGTTCTGCAACTATTAATCTAACCTCATAAACAGGAATATATCTTCCGTCTAAATCATATAGATACTCGCTAACTTCTGCTTCATTTATTAATTTTTTTGCCTCAACTTCTGCTTTAGCAGCCTCTATAGCCATGGATTTATCTATTCCTAAAGATCTTTTAGTTCTTCTTGGAACCTTATTATATATCTCATTATCTATCTTTCCATTAATAGCATATATAGAGCCTTCTTTATTAAAATGTACTATGTATTCTTTTCCATAAATAGGATTCCCTTTATATAACTGCTGTAATTTGATATGAGTATTTCCTAATTTATCAGTATTTTTATTTATCAACTCAAATTCATCTTTAGGATTATCTATTTTAAAAGTTTCTTTATTTTCTTCAAAGAACTCTACAACTCCATCAATATTTTTAGTTTTTTTACCAGAGTTTTTGACTTCAATAAATTCTAATCCACTTTTTTCTTTTAATTTAGCTTTTATTTGTATTTCTTCTTTAATTACTTCTTCTTGCTTTACTTCTTCTTCTTTAACTGTTTCCTCCTGTTTCACTTCTTCTTTAATTGCTTCTTCTTGCTTTACTTCTTCTTTAATTACTTCCTCTTGTTTCACTTCTTCTTTAATTGCTTCTTCTTGTTTCACTTCTTCTTTAATTACTTCCTCTTGTTTCACTTCTTCTTTAATTGCTTCTTCTTGTTTCACTTCTTCTTTTATAATTTTTACTTCTTCTTTAACCTCGTCAGCTAAATTTTCTTCTTCTGTAGATTGTATTTGGATATTTTCATTTACAACTATCTTATTAGGAGTCGTATACTGAGCACTAGCTACAGGCGTAAATAACATAGAGCCAGTCATCACTGTCGATAACGCAATTGAAGTTATTTTTCTTTTCATTAATAATACCTCCATTTCAAATTTTTAATAATTTTTTATGCAATAACCACAGTTAAACTCATAACCTCCTTATACTTTGTTTTTTTTATATACTACATCAGTAATTCCTTTTTTACAAATTCCAATATAAGCTCATAGGGTTCTTTTCCAGTCATAAAAAGTGTACATGCATATCATAAAAATATATTTTTATGCAATTTTCTTAATATTTGTTTTTTTTAATCTATTTACTAACCACATTTATATTTCAAATAAAAATTTCGCTTTTTATGCTAACGCATAGCTTATATATACAACATGTCTACTGGCTCCGTTACTCAAAATGGTTGCGACTTTAACTTACTTAATGCTATAAATTATATACTTGTAGAATGAAAAAGAGCTATCTCGCTCTAGAAATTACTTTCTATTTTGAGATAGCTTATTTATATAACCTTTTTTTTATGTAAATATAATTCATTTAAAAACTTTATTTCATTTTTTTTGCTTAATAATGATTTTAATTCACATTCTTTAAAAGAAACTTCAAATGATGTTTTGTTATATGGTAATATTTTATTCACTTTGTCTATATTTACTATAAATGATTTGTGTGATCTAAAAAAATTAGAAGACAATCTTTTTTCAATATCATAAAAAGATTCATAAAAATCTTCTTGTATTTCAGAAGTATATATCCTTGTTAATCTTCCATTTTTTTCAAACATATATATATCGTTTAAATTAACAATATATCTATCTCTGTCCTTTTTAAATATAAATTTCTCTTCATTGTTATAACTTTCCCTAGCATTTTTCTTTAGATTTATTTCACTTACAGCCTTTTCCAAAGTCGCTGTAAGTCTTTTTTCATTAAATGGCTTAAGTATATAATCGAAAGAATAAACATCAAATGCATCAAGTGCATATTCTCTAAATCCTGTAACAAATATTATATATACATCCGGATTTATCTTAAATATATCTTTGGCTGCTTCTATTCCATTTTTATATGGCATATCTATATCAATTATAAGAATATCAAATCCACTTTTTTTTATACCTTGAATAGCTTGCAATCCATTTTCAGCTGTTTTTATAAACTCTATATTTTTAAGTTTACTTGCAACTTTCACAATATGATTTCTTACTATTTTATCATCATCACATACAAGAACATTAATTCCCACATTAACATCTCCATTTCATTTTTAGAATATAAAACCTGTACATTTAAAATGTACAGGTTTTATATTATTTTTGTAATTTTTTTGGTGTTTTTGGTTGGTATAAAGCACGTGTGCTAGCTGCATTGCATGTGTTTTGAGCAACCTTATCTAAATATTTTTTTGTTGAAACCAACGCCATTCTCTTTAAATTTTTCATTTCAAAATCCCCCTTTTTATAATGTTATCAAATCTATTAACAACCCTATATGATATAGGATGTAATAATACCATTTGCATGAAAATCCCTATGAATCCAGCTAGAACAAAAGTATATTCTACCTTATAATATAAGCAAGCTAACATCGAGCATGTATATATTATAAATAAATATGACGTTATTTTTTTAAACTTTTTCTTTTCATTTGAATCACTTATAACTCTATTTGGTGTATCTTTAGGTACAAATCTAACAATAGAATAAATACTATATATTATTATAAAAGCGATAAATAACATTAACACACTATAATTAATATTATTTTCAAATATTTTAATAAACATAGATGATCCTATAAATAAAGTCATCGTTAGAATCATACATCCCTTATATGTATTAGCATGAACTCCTCCTGAAAATGTTCTAAATAAAGCAAATGTAGTAGCTATTATGAGTGCATACTTCAAAACCCCAAATAATACCCCTAAAATTATTAACATCATCACTTTAAAAAAACCACCTATAACTACAAATGATCCATATTCTATTACTTCCCTATCTTCTTCATCAAGATTTAATTGATTTTGAAAATAAAAAGATATTTTATTAGATATATTTCCAACCAAATTTCATCACTCCATTAATATTTAGGTATAACAATACTAAATTCAGTTATATTCTCATCACTTTCTACAAATATACTAGACTTATATTTTTCAAGAGTTTGTCTTACTATATAAAGACCAAAACCTCTATCCGTACCTTTCTTAGTACTAAATCCTTCTTCGAATATTCTATCTATAAATCCTATTTTCTTTCCATTATTCTTTATTTTAACTATATAACATAAATCATCTCCGTATACAGTTAATTCCACATATTTGTTGTTTTGTTCAATTTCATCAAGAGCATCAAATGCATTATCTATAACATTAGATACTATATTACAAATTTCAAAATTAGGAATTTTTAATTTCCCCATTCTAGCCTTTATGTTAGTTCTAAATTCTATCTGCTTATGCTTTGATTGCTCATCTTTAAGACTTATAACTGCATTCAAAAATATATTTCCTGTATCTATATATACAGCTTCGCTATTTATATAATCTGTTAAATTATCTATATAATTTTTGGCACTCTCAAATTTACTATCATCCAACAAAGATGATATAATCTGCATATGTCTTAAATAATCATGCCTTTGTTTTTTTAAAATATTTATATTTTTTTTCATATCTTCTAAACTTTTTTCTATTAGAATAGTTTCATACTGATTTTTTATATTTTTATCTACAAATCTAAATATCATCATTAATACTAAAAACAACATTAGAAATAAACAAGCTACTATTATTAAATTTATTTTTTCTTTTAGACTAAAAATATCATTTCCAAATATTTTCACATACATATCGAATACTACTATCATTATAAAATTCAATATCAGAAACATAGTAGATATAGCTTTATTATCTATAATATAATCCATATTTTCTTTTTTTATATAGAATTTATAAAATACTATATTCTTTTTATATATTATAAAAGCTATTATTCCCAATAAAATTAAAGATGGATAAAAAAATAATATACGTAAGGTTTCATTTTCTAATAAATTATTGTATTTCAAATTCAATATATATATATATATTAGATTTAAATATTGAATTAAAAATGAAATCATAGTAGAAAAAGTAACTCCTATAAAACAACTCTTAAAATCTATTTTAAAGAAAAAATGTATTAATAATATCAAAATAAGTGTTACTATCCATGAATGTATATCCACAGGTAATAACAAATAATTCATATAAATATAAAAAAATATACCTTCTATAACAGACATTAAAAATATTTTCTTAAAATCCACTTTATAGCCTATAGATGTTACTGCTATTAATAATATAAAAAATGCCTCTGGTATACTAGCTAAAATTATAGTCACCCAAGTTACATGTCCCATTTTACCACCATTTCAAATATATAGAATTTTATATAAATTATAACATAAAAATGGATATTTTTGTATTACATTGTAAATTATCAATTTTTATTACTTGTATTTCTATTTTTATTCAATCAAATCCATAAAAAAATACCGACTCATGTGAGCCGGTATTTTTTTATAAACTATATAGTTCTTTCTTTTTGTTCTTTCAATATACTTTCTATAAATTCATCAACAGATATAGATCCTACTTCTCCTTTATCTCTTGAACGAACAGATATTTCATTATTTTCTTGCTCCTTTTCTCCTACAATTAACATGTATGGCACTTTCTCAAGTTGCGCTTCTCTAATTTTGTATCCTATTTTTTCTGCTCTATTGTCTATCTCTATTCTAATTCCCTTATCAAATAAAATTTCTTTTACTTGATTTGCATAGTCCATATATTTATCAGATATAGGAAGTACCTTAACTTGAACAGGAGCTAACCATAATGGGAACTTACCTGCAAAGTGCTCTATTAATATTCCTATAAATCTTTCTATACTTCCAAATGCAACTCTGTGTATCATAACAGGTCTATGCTTTTCTCCATCTTTTCCTATATAATTCAAGTCAAATCTTTGAGGTAACTGCATATCTAGTTGTATAGTACCACATTGCCATGTTCTTCCTATACAATCTTGTAAATGGAAATCTATCTTAGGTCCGTAAAATGCTCCATCACCTTCATTTAATTTATAATCAAGTCCTAATTCTTCTAAAGCTTCTCTTAATCCATTTTCAGCTATTTCCCACTCTTCATTAGTTCCAATAGAATCCTCTGGTCTTGTAGATAATTCTACATGATATTTAAATCCAAAAGTCTTATATATACCATCTATTAGATTAGCAACACCCTTTATTTCATCTTTTATTTGCTCAGGTAACATAAATATATGTGCATCATCTTGAGTAAACGCTCTAACTCTCATAAGTCCATGTAGTGCTCCAGACAATTCATGTCTATGAACTCTTCCTAGTTCTCCAACACGCATTGGAAAATCTTTATATGAATGCATTTGAGTCTTATATGCAAGCATTCCTCCTGGGCAGTTCATAGGCTTTATAGCAAAATCTGATTCATCAATTTGAACTGTATACATATTCTCTTTATAGTGGTACCAGTGTCCTGAAGTCTCCCATAGTTCTCTGTTCAATATAATAGGAGTTTCTATTTCAACATATCCATCCTTTCTATGAATTTCTCTCCAGTATTCTAATAATTTATTTTTAAGTTCCATTCCTCTTGGTAAGAACAATGGGAATCCTGGTCCTTCATCCGGAATTACGAATAATCCTAATTCTTTACCTAATTTTCTATGATCTCTCTTTTTAGCTTCCTCAAGCATTGTTAAGTAAGCATCTAAATCTTTATTTTTTTCAAATGAAGTACCATATATTCTTTGAAGCATTTTATTCTTTTCATCTCCACGCCAGTAAGCACCGGCTACACTTAATAATTTTATAGATTTAACTTTTTTAGTAGTAGGAAGATGAGGTCCTCTACATAAGTCTACAAAATCTCCTTGCTTATAAAAAGATAATATTTCTCCTTCTGGAAGATCTTCTATTAATTCAATTTTATAATCTTCATTTTTTTCCTTCATCAATTTTATTGCTTCTTCTTTTGAAAGTTCAAAACCTTCTATAGCTAAGTCTTCTTTAACTATTTTCTTCATTTCAGCCTGTAGTTTTTCTAAATGCTCATTAGTTAATCTTTCTTCTAAATCTATATCATAATAGAATCCATTGTCTATAGCTGGTCCTATAGCAAGTTTTGCTTCAGGGTATAATCTTTTTATAGCTTGAGCTAGTATATGTGCGCTTGTATGTCTGAATACTTCTTTACCCTCAGCATCATCAAATTTTAATAAGTTAATTTCTGAATCTTCCTCTAATTTATAATTAACTCCAACAACGTCTCCATTTACTTCTCCTGCAACTATGCTTCTTGCAAGTCCTTCACTTATTGACTTTGCTATATCTAATATAGATATTCCTTTATCAAATTCTTTTACTGATCCATCTTTTAAAGTAATCTTTACTTTACCCATTATATTCACCCTCCTGTATTTATTAGTATTTTAATTTCTTTATAAATAAAAAAACTCGTCCCATAGAATATGGGACGAGTATAATCTCGCGGTTCCACCCAAGTTGGCAAAAGCCCTCTTGAAGATTATAAGGTAATCATCCTGAATTTTTCATCTAAAGACTAGTCAATTCAACTCTAAGGTAGTTTTCAATTATCCATATTTAGAAATGCTCTCAGCCGGTGACACTTCTTCTCTTTAAACTGGGTATAATTTACTTTTCCTTGTTCATCGCTTTATCATTAATTTGATTTTATATGATTATATATCTCATAAAATGAATTGTCAATATTTTTTTAAAAATTAATTACAATTATACCTTGTAGTATTCCTATAAAAAATCCTAATATAAGCCCAAGAACTTCTATATGCTTTAATTCTTTCTTTGCTATATTTATTATTATCTCTTCTAATTTTTCTAAATCAAACTCATTTATTTTATCTTCTACCATTTTTCCTATTTTTATTCTCTTTGCTGATTTATGAACTAAATATCCACTTAAATCTCCTATTACTTGTCCTATTTCTTCTTGAATTATTTTATCCAAATATTCTTTTATCATACCCTTAAACGATACAGGTATAAAAGGTGGAAGCTTTTGTTCTATAATCTCATCAACCTTAAGTTTTAAAGCTTTCATAAGATTATCCTTGTCTTCGTCTTTTATCATATTAGTTATTATATCTTCTACAGATATAAGTTCTTGTTCTACTACATCTCCTATAGATTTTGCTATTTCTTTTCTTCTTTTTGGTATAAGTCCCTCTATTTTTAAGTTTATAATAGGTATATTCACAGGTCTTATAGGTCTAAATATCAATTTTATAGCAAGTATATTAGTAACCCAACCTATAATCGCTCCTATAGCTCCTAAAAATAGTATCTTCATCATAATTGTCATTTGTTTCCTCCTTAGTAATAAAATACATTAGCTTCTTTACCCAGTTCTATTAATTTTTCTTTTATCTTTTCTACAATCTGAATTTTAGTTGCCAAATCCTCAGGAAAACCAAAATTTTCATAAGCTGAGTTAACACTTCTTCCAAGTAAAAAATCAATGTGAGTGCATTCATCAATCAATATTTTAAGTATTTTATATGCTGCATTCTGATCTTTATCATCTTTAAAAATATCATCTATATGATATTTATTCTTTTTATAATCAACAAGTACCTCGAGTACTTTTTTTAAGGTTAACACACCTTCAGTAACTAAATCAATATTTTTTATATACCCAACAGGTGGTATATCTCCTTTTATATTCTTCATATCCATCTCAAAATCAGTATTTAACTCTCTCGAGACTATTTTAGCTGCACTTCCTCCACAAACTATTTTTTTACCGTTACTTTTAATAAGCCTTTGAACTATTATTTTATCGTCCCCTACATTGATTGGTGGTCCTGTAAACAAGGTTACATGTTTATTCTCTATTATTTTTATCGAAAGTACAGTAGTATCATCGCCTGGTTTTTGAAGATATAGATCATCACATATTCCTATTATTTTTTTAATCAAACTCATAGAAGATATGTTAGATGGAGTCATTTTAATATATTCAGATACACTTTTCAAGTCCCATCCTAAATTTAAAACTTTTCCACTTCCAGCATTCAATACTCCATCACTAAAAGAAACTATTATATCATCTTTTTTTAAATTAAACTTAGACTCTCTGACTCTTCTACCTGATATTATAACCTCTTTACCTTCAATTATATCAACATTCCCATTTCTCTTTATAAGTACCTCTGGATTATCAAATCTAGCTATATAGCACTCTCCCACATTAGATATATATATTATAGTAAAAGTAGAGTATGCCAACTGTCTGACCTTACAAGTGGGCAAGGTATTTATTATTGTATCTACAACTTCTTCTATGCTCAACCCATTTTTCATCATAGTAACAGCTATTTTAGATGTCAGTGTAGCTAATATATTTGCTTTAACTCCAGATCCTAATCCGTCTGATAATACTGCTATACAGCCTTCATCAAATTTTTCTATTTCAACTTTATCTCCACATAACTCTTCTTTATCTTTATTTAAGCTTAGATATGCTATATCTAAAAAATATTGTTTAATCTTCTTCCTCTCCCTTCATAGCCAATTCCTTTAATTTAGTCAATATAACCTTAGTTTCTGCAGTCGTTTCTCCCATCAAAGAAGCTATTTCTTGGGCTACCCTCATCTGCTTATTTATTACATCTTGCGCTGTATTTATAGTATTCAACTTAACCTCTTTTATTGTTTTTCTCTGATTTTCTTCTTTTGTTATATCTATATATATACCCAGTAATGCTCTATGCTCATTTAAAGAAATTATACTAGCATTAACATCCTTATTATACTCTTCCCACTTTACTTTTTTAGATATAACATCATCCTTATTGTATAAAACATCTATAAAATTCTTAATATCTATATAGTCCCCTATATATTCTCCAATTAATTCATCTCTTGTTTTTTTTATAATACTAGCCATTGCACTATTTATATCTATTATTCTAAAATCATGACCTACTATTACTATGTAATTCGGTGTAGCTTCAAATATAACATTACTTACAGCTTCCACTCTATCCTTCATATAACCCATACACATATGTCTTTGAGCTAAGTTTCTATACACAGCTATAGCCTTATCTTTACAAGTATCATATCCACAAGCACCACAATTCAATTCATCTTTAACAGTCTTTTTCCCTATAGAAACTAATATTTCTCTTATTTCATATTCAGTTGGAGTATCAAATTTTATACCATAATACTTAAAGTCTTTTTCTAAATTCAAATTCTCAAATATACTTATTATTTTATTCAAGTACTCTTTATCTAAAGGTCTACTCTTAGTGTATTCTTTAACCTTGTTTTTTCTATAATGTATACCCCGATCATGTTTGAATCCCACTCCACCTACACATGATCCTATACATGCATTAAGTTCTATAAACATATTGTTAAGTTCATTATTTTCTATACTTTTAATCAAATTTTTAACATTATTCATTCCTGAAACTTTTATTTTAGTTATATCCCCCATGTTAAAATTCATACCTTCTTCCACAGGGAACAAAGATATATCACCTAAAGGCTTATTATCGAATTCATTTTCTTCTACATTTTTTATATCTATATCATTTATTAAGCTTATGCATTCTTGTATACTTATAACCTTATCTATTACTCCAACACTATCAGCATCCAATGATTCATATTTTTTAGATATGCACGGTCCTATAAAAACTACCTTTATATCTTCTCCATATATTCTTTTTAAATATTTTCCATGAGCTATCATAGGAGAGTCTACAGGTATTAAATATTTAATTACCGATTCATGATATTTAGTTATTAAATAATTTATAGTTGGACAACAAGATGATATATATAGTTTTTGCTTGTTATTTTTTATGTATTTTTCATATTTTTCAGTCACAATTTTTGCACCCACTATAGTTTCTTCCACTTTATAAAACCCTATTTTTTTAAGAGCTCCTACAAATTTTTTATAATTCATACTTTCTAAATCTGATACCGTAGATGGTGCTACAGTTGCTACGACTTTATATCCGAGTTTTATGTACTCTTTAACTTGACCTAAATCAGACATCATTTTTTTTGAGTCTTGAGGACATGCTTTAAAACATTTTCCACAGCCAATACATAATTCCTCTACAATATATGCCTTGTCGTTTTCTATTTTTATAGCTTTAACAGGACATTCTCTTATACACTTATAGCAATTCCTACAGTTCACATTTGAAAAATTTAATATATCATTCATTAGATCATCTCCAAAACTTTTTTATCAATACAATTCATGTTAATATTATCGTAGTTTCTTACTTATAAACTCTAAGATTAGTTTATATTCATAAGCGTATAATGTCAATTAAACACAAAAAAAATAGAGCATTAAGCTCTATATCCAATTGTAACTCTTCCTTCAAATATAGCATTTATAGTTTCTATAATTTCTTTTGATACATTATTTTCTAAATTATCTTGAATATATATTTGCTTGGGGCATAGTGTTATTAATGAACTTATTAAAAAGTCTTCTTCATTCATGTTTTCTTTTAACGCTATATTAAATATATCTTCTATATAGTTTTCCTCTAAGTTTTTATCATGCTTATCATATAATTTAAATGTCCCATCTTTTTCTATATACAACTTCAAAACATCTATTTTCTCTTCTTGTACATCAACAAAATATTTCAATAAATTTATAAATTCATTATAATCTTTTTCAATTAAATATTCTTCAAATCCTCTATCTTTTAGTTCTATTATATAATCCATAAAATCTCTCAATCTGAACTTTATAAATCCATTTATATTTAAATAATCATTATCCGAAAGATAAGTGTACATCCTATTGAATAAAATCTGTTTTATCTCTTTTTCTCTATTATTAAACAAGTTTAAAGAGCATTTATATATATTATCAATTTCCGATAGATATGTATTTCTATAACTTGTATTTACAACTTCTTTCAAAATTTTATTTTTAACTGTATTTATAATAAAGTTGGTTAATTGCGAGCATATCAATAATTTTGTTTGTTGTTTATCTTCAGAAACAGGTATATCTATTTCAATTATCCCATTTAGTTGATTTACATTCTTATTTAATTTGATCATATTTGCCAATTCTTTATAATCATTACTTATTCCTAAATATATGTGTTCCATAAAAGTCACTCCTTTCTAGTCATAACAGGAATTATAGAACCTAGATCTATAAGTTTATTCATTCCCAAAGATATTATGCTTTTACCTCGTTTATTCACAAATTCGTTTATTTTATTGTAATCTGGATGTTTTTTTATATCGCCTAAAAACGCTAATTCATCGCAAGATAAAATACCACTAACACCTCCAATAAAACCATAATTCATATCAAACAAATCTATGCTTCCTGTTTCTATTAATAAGCAATCTATTTCATTATATTTTAAAACCGCTTTATATATACCTGCGTCAGATGTTATTATGGAATTTTCATCTACAATACATACACAGCATTTACAATATCCTTGTTTAACATTTATTTTTTTTATATTGTTGTTATTTATATATTCAATTATATTTTCATCTGTGTATTGAAAATTATGTATTGCATATTCTCCAAATAAGACTACATTATAACTTATATTATAAGGATATTTGTTTTTAATATACTTGTTTCCTTTAATTATATTAAATCCATATCCACTCAATATTTTTTCATATTGTTCATATAAGTTTGGAGCTACTACTATATCGCCTTTACCTAAATAACATACTTGCATATCTGCATGATACCTAACTGCCTCATACAATTCTTCACATCTGCATGTCTTTATTATTTCTATATTTCTATTTTTTAATTCATATTCTATATTTTTAGGTATTCTAGCATCTATTATTATATGACTTACTTTTTCTTTTGGTGTAAATGGTTTATCTAAAAATTTCATAATTCACCCCTTCATATTCTTTTCAATATAAAAAAAGGCGATAAAATCGCCTTTTTTTATATTTTATTACCTTTATATATTATTATCTTTCACCTTTTTCATATGGTTGTCCATTAGCTGCTGGCCCATTTCCTTGTCCAACGAATAATATTAATACGATTAAAGTTATTAGGTACGGTACCATAGATAATAAGTTTTCTGATACATTAAATCCTACACTTGGATTTCCCAAGAATACAACAAGTCCTGTAGATGCACCGAATAATAACGATGCAAGCATAGCTCCTTGTGGCTTCCACTTACCAAATATAACAGCTGCAAGAGCTATATAACCTTGACCTGAGATCAATGTAGGTCTAAATGTTGAAACTATAGCTAAACTCATTGATGCTCCACCAAATCCAGCAAGAACACCAGACAGTATTACACTTAAATATTTTATTTTATATACATTGATTCCTAATGTATCGGCAGCTTTTGGATGCTCTCCAACAGCTCTTATTCTAAGACCAAGCTTAGTTTTGTAAAGTATAAACCAAGTAAGTAAAACTAAAGCAAAAGCTATATATACAGTAGCATATGTGTTAAATACTATGTCCATAAAACTTTCCTTAGGAAATATCCCATTCAAAGGTCTTGGCATTTTCTGTGTTAACTTCATAGGCGGAGTCATAGTTGATCCATCGAATAATCTCCTACATAAAAACAGCGCAAAACCGGGCGCTAAAAAGTTTATTGCTATACCTGAAACTACATGATCTGCATTAAACTTTATTGTAGCTATTGCATGTAAAAGCGCAAATATACCACCTGCTATACCTGCTACTAAAAATGCAATCCATGGATTCCCTGTCATTACAGCAGCAGCTGCTCCTGCAAAGGCTCCTATAGTCATCATTCCTTCAAGTCCTATATTTACAACCCCAGCATTTTCAGAAAAAAGTCCTCCTAAAGAAGTAAATATAAGTGGAGTTGAATACATAAGGGTTGTACTAAGTATCATGGCTAAATTTTTACTAAACATTTGCTTTTCCTCCCCTCATCTTATCTATTATTATTTTTACCATTCTACTTGCTGCAATAAAGTAAATTATAGATCCTATAACTATATTTATGACCTCAGTTGGTGCTCCAATATTTTGCATCTTACCTCCACCATATTTAAGGGCTCCAAATAAAACTCCTCCAAATACTGCTCCTATAGGAGTATTATTTCCTATTAGTGCAACTGCGATTCCGTCAAACCCGTATCCTTCTTGTGCTGCAAGTATAGTTATCTTATGAGATACTCCCATAACATGCATAGCTCCTGCTGCACCTGCTAAAAGTCCTGCTATAGCCATTGATATTATCATAGATCTGTTTATATTTATTCCCGCATACTCAGCTGCATACTTGTTAAATCCAACCGCTCTTAATTCAAATCCTAATACAGTTTTATATAATAAATATGCTATTATAGCTACTAATATTAAAGCAACTATTATTCCCCAGTTAACCTTTGTTGCCGGTCCAACTAAAGATTTAAGCCATGTTATATCTATAGCTGCAGTATCTTGTATATCAAAAGATGCCTCTGTATTTGGCTTTCTAAATCCTTCTAGCATTATAACATAGTTCGAAAAATAAAATGCTATCCAATTGAGCATTATAGTAGATATAACCTCATTAACTCCAAATTTAGACTTTAATATTCCTGCAATTCCTCCCCATATAGCTCCCGCTAAGCATCCACTTAAAAGTGTTAATGGTACATGAATAATTGCTGGTAAATGTACAAAATATCCTACAAAAGTTGCAGTTAATGCTCCAACTATAAACTGTCCTTCAGCCCCTATATTGAATAATCCTGTTCTAAATGCAAATGCAACAGATAATCCCGTAAGAATTAAAGGTGTTGACTTTATTACCGTCCAAGCTAAATACTTAGGCTTTGCAAATATACCTTTAATCATCTCGGCATATCCTTGTATAGGACTGAATCCAGATACACTAAGAACAATAGCTCCAACTAACAATCCTAGAAATATAGATATTATAGTATATAAAAGTGTATCATTAATTATTTTTTTATTTTTCATCTTCAGTACCTCCTGCCATCATAAGACCCAGAGTATTCTCATCAGCATCTTTAGAGTCTACGATACCAACTATCTTTCCTTCGTAAATTACAGCTATTCTATCGGATACACTCATAACCTCATCTAATTCTAAAGATACTAAAAGTACTCCTTTTCCTTTATCTCTTTGTTCTACTAACGATTTATGAACAAATTCTATCGCTCCAACATCAAGTCCTCTTGTAGGTTGAGTTGCTATTAATAAATCCGGATCATTAGTTACTTCTCTAGCGATAATTATCTTTTGTTGGTTACCTCCAGATAATCCTCTTGCTTTTAATGTTTCATCTGCTGGTCTTACATCGAATTTAGCTATTAAATCTTTAGCAAAACTTTTTATATTATCTTCTAATAATCTAAATCCTTTAGAAAACTGAGGTTTTGCATAATTTTCAAGAACCATATTCTCTGCAATCGTAAAATCAAGAACTAAACCTCTTTTTTGTCTATCCTCAGGTATATTGTAAAGCCCATTTTCAAACATTTCTCTTGGAGTCTTATTAGTTATATCTTTATTGTTTATGAAAACGATTCCACTTTCAGCCTTTCTAAGTCCTGTAAGCACTTCAACAAGCTCAGATTGCCCATTTCCATCAATTCCAGCTATTCCTAATATTTCTCCTCTTCTAACTTCTAAAGACAGTTTATTTAAAACATCCAACCCTCTATTGTCTTTTGCTACTAAATCTTCAACTTTAAAAACTACGTCCCCTAGGTTCTGTTCTTTTTTATCAACTTTAAAATTTACCTCTCTTCCAACCATCATAGCTGCAAGATCATCTTCAGTCGTTTTTTCAACATCAACAGTATCTATATACTTACCTCTTCTTATTATAGTACAAAAATCTGCCGCTTCTTTTATCTCTTTTAATTTATGGGTTATTATAATTATAGATTTTCCTTGTTCAGTTAAATTTCTCATAATATTTATTAATTCTTTTATTTCTTGAGGAGTTAAAACTGCCGTAGGTTCATCTAATATAAGAATTTCTGCTCCTCTATATAATGCCTTTAATATCTCCACCCTTTGCTGCATACCCACGGTAATATCTTCTACCTTAGACATTGGGTCAACATAAAGACCATATTTTTCAGATATTTTTTTCACATCATTAATTGCTTTTTGCATATCAATTTTTCCTAACGAACTAGTCGGTTCCATTCCTAGGATAATGTTTTCCGCAACTGTAAATGGTGGTATTAACATAAAATGTTGATGTACCATTCCTATTCCATTTTCTATTGCTATATTTGGATTATCTATCTCTACCTTTTTTTCATTTATATATATTTCTCCTGAAGTCGGTTGATACAGACCATATAATATATTCATAAGTGTAGATTTACCTGCTCCATTTTCTCCAAGAAGCGCATGTACTTCTCCTTTATGGACAGTTAAGTTTATATTGTCATTAGCTGTAAAGCTTCCAAATTTTTTAGTTATAGATTTCATCTGTACAACTTTTTTATCAAAATCTACATTTTTCTTTGTATTATCCAACTTTCATCCCTCCTTATATCATTTTTTGCTTTCGACATTATAATTATACTAAATTTATTTGAATATAACAATAAATTTCGATTATTTTTAAAATTTATTTTTAAATAAAGATTTTCTTATTATTTTATAATAAGAAAATCTTTATTTAAAAATTTTTAAAGTAAACTTCCTTAATTTCCTATTTACTCAAATAAAAATTAAAACCCAGAATTATATCTGGGCTTTAATATTTATTAATATTTTTATTTCATAGCATCAAATTCTTCTTTATTTGAAGGAACTACTATTTCTCCATCGATTATCTTTTTCTTTTCTTCATTAACGTATGTTAATATCTCTGCTGGAACATGCTTATCAGTAGTTGGCGCTATATCAACTCCACCTTCTGCTAAACCATAAGTTACAGTTGTTCCACCTTCGAAAGTTCCATCTGTTAGCTTTTTACTTACATCGTATAATGCATTGTCAACTCTCTTCATTGCTGAAGTTATAACATTATCAGGAGCTAGAGAATTTTGGTCTCTATCAACACCAATTGCGTATTTTCCTTCTTCTTTAGCTGCTTCTATCATACCAGTTCCTGTATCTCCAGCTGCATGGTATAATATATCAGCTCCATTTGAGTACATTTGCTTAGCTATAGCTTTACCTTTTGCTGGATCACTGAATGAGTTCGCATATTGAACAAATACTTCTGCATCTGGATTAGCTTCTTTAACTCCAGCTCTAAATCCATATTCAAATTTTTGGATAACTGGAACTTCGATTCCACCTATATATCCTACTTTGTTAGTCTTAGTCATTTTTCCTGCTATTAAACCAACTAAATAAGAGCATTGCTCTTCTTTAAAAGTAACTCCGATTACATTCTCAGGAGTTTCATCTCCATAAGAATTGTCTATTATAGCAAATTTTTGATCTGGGTAATTTTCAGCAGCACCCTTAATAGCATCTGCCATTTTGAATCCGATTCCCCAAATTAAATCGTTTTCCTGATCTATCAAGTTTTCTATATTCGGTACATAATCTGCATCTTGCTTTGATTCTTGGTAAGTAGTTTTTATTCCAAAATCAGCTTCAGCTTTTTGAAGCCCTTCCCATGCAGATTGGTTAAACGATTGATCATTAACTCCACCTGTATCTGTTACCATACCTATTTTAACTTCTTTTGTACCTTCAGTTCCTCCAGCATTTTCTTCTGCAGGCTTAGAACAACCAACTACCATAGTTCCAAGTAATGTTGCAGTTAATGCAAGAGAAATTAATTTTTTTTTCATTGCCATAAAAAGAAACCTCCTCATTTGATTTGATTATTATTTTAATATATTATTTCATGCAATATCAAGTAAATATTTCATGAATATTATTTATTCTATATTTATTTTTAAAACCCTTTAAATTTCAGAAAAATATAATTTTTTAAATCTATCTCACTCAAGATATATTAATGGTTCCATTTGAATTATTATTTCAATTAATATTAATTTTATTCAATTTAAAATTCTTTAATATATATTGGTTAATTAGTTAATATTTCACTAATTAAGTTAGTCATAAACATTATATAATATATTTAAACATTTGTTAAGTATAAATATATTATATAATGCGAAAAACCGGACACATATATACATGCCCAGTTTTTTCATGCTTTTAATCTTCAAATACAGTTTGCTCAGAAACTTCTGTAGTTAAAGCTTTTAAACATTTTTCAACTAATTTTCTTCTAAGTGATTTTTCATCCTTAGCTTCTAAAGCTGGGTTTCCTAAAGGATGAGGTATTGCTATAGCTGGTACTATTCTATTTGCTCCAACCGTTAAAGAGATAGGTACTACTGTACAAATATGAACAACAGGTATTCCTGCTCTTTCTATTTCTTTTACCATCGTTGCACCGCAACGAGTACAAGTACCTCATGTAGAGGTTAATATAACTGCATCTACACCGTCTGCAACCAATTCTTTAGAAAATTCATTAGCATATTTCTTAGAATTAGCAACAGATGTACCATTTCCAACTGTAGTATAGAAGTATCTGTGAAGTTCTCCTATAACTCCTTCTTTTTCCAAGTCTCTTAAAACATCTACAGGTAGTACTCTATCCGCATCTAAATTTGCATAAACTGGATCATATCCTCCATGAGCAGTCTCATGAGTTTCTTCAGTTAAATTATCAAATTCAGATATATCATATTTACCATATTTTGATGCTGAAGATGATTCTATTCTATCTGGATTTCCCTTTGGGACTATTCCACCTGAAGTTACAACTGCAATTTTGCACTTCGCTAAGTCTTTTACTGCTGAATTTGGATCTACTCTATCAAAATCAGGCATAGGATACTCAGTTATATATTCCTCACCTTTCAGTTTTTTAATCATCATATCTACAGCTCTTAAAGACCCTCTAACATCAGAGAAATAGTTTACTCTAACTCCTCTTTCAATATATCCTTCATCTTTAGGTGAACCTATATTTTCTTTTTTTGCAAGCTTTAATGCGAACTTAGCAACACTTGGAAGAGCCTTTCTCATGCCCGCAGCTGAGTTACTTGTTTCAACTATGTAAAGTTCTTTTTTAAACATATCTGATCCTGGATTTTCAGGATACATTCCAGTAAGTACAGGAATGTTAAGCTGATCTTTTACTTCTTTAGTAATAGTTCCAGCTGCTACTCCATATCTTCCTGCATTAAAAGCTGGTCCAGCTATAAATAAGTCAGGATTAAATCCCTTTATCATATCCATAACTTCTGCTTTTGCAGATTCTAAATTTTCATTGAAATATGAATCTCCACAAACAATAGTTGCTACAACATCCGCTTCTTCTCCTAAAAGTTTATCTAGATTTTTACTAATAGGAGGCATTTCCTCCATAATTAAAGGCTTGATATCTGCCTTTTCCTCTCCTCCGATTCCTGCAAAAAACTGATTAATATAATGAACTACTTTTATTTTTTCCATTAACTCTCACCCCTCTCAGGTTTTTTACTAATCATTAAACTTACAGAATTCTTCTCTTATATTTTTCATTTCTTCTATTATCTCATCTACTTCAAGAACCATTTCCATCATACCGATTTGATCCTCGTATACAGATTCATCTACTTCACCTTTAAATTTATTTTCTACAGCGTGATATACTCTAAGTCCAAGCTCTATACCTGCAAGTGGTCCTGCAAAAGTTGGATCTCCTGCAGTTACTGTCTCAGCTGCTAGACCAGCAGCTTCAGCTTCAGCGGCACCTAAAAGAACAACAACGTTTTCAGCTCCATGCTTTTCAGTTAAATCCTTAACTCGTTGTTGATTCTCAAGATCCATCGCTCCTGCAGCAGTTCAGACAAAACACTCTGTTGATGAAAATACAACCTCAGCTCCAGTCCCCTTTAAACACTCTTCCATAGCAGGGCCTGGTATACCATCTCTATCACCAATTATGATAACTTTTTTATCATCATAAAATCCCATTATATTCATCCTCTCTTAGTATCCTTTAGTAGTTAAATATCCAAATCCTGTTTCATTTGTAGCACCTGTTATAGCTTGAATTTCAACTTCTATACTTCCATCTTTTCTTAAACTTCCATCAAATCCACCAGCTATTGTATCTACAAATTCTACATGTCCTATAACTTTATCCATTGGAGGTAAAACTATAACTTCATTAGCATTTCCTCCTGTAACAACTGCATCCGCTTTAGAATCTGCATCTGCTAGTGATTGAGATGCTCCATCTCTTCCTGCGTATTCATCTGTTACAATAACAGTTTTTACCCCTTGACCTTCAATTTTTTTACAGTTCATTATAAGATCTGTATCAGGATTTCCAAATCCTTCTTGAGAAACTATTGCACCATCTAAGCCTAAATATTTACATAACTTAGCAGTCCAATTTGAAGATCTCTCTTTATCAGCAAGGTAAACATTTTCATTTGTTATGATAATACCTACAAAATTTATTTCTTTTCCATGCTTTTCATATAAATCATTTACTATAGAGTTATTAACATGTACATAAGTAGGGTTCTTATCACAAGCAGATACACAGTTTCCACTTACTATTGCTCCATCCATTATTTCTGTTGGATATAGTATAGTTGGAACTATTTTTTTTGCATCAACTCCATATACATATGTATCATGAAGTAATCCTTGCGTTTGAAGCATATATACATATCCTACCTTTGGAAGGTCTGGATATTTTTGAACTGATTCAAGTAATGATTCAGTTTCATAGACTTTAGTTTCGTCTGGTTCAACATTTCTACCAGCTTCTCCTAAGTATGCTGCAGCTTTAAATCCAACCATACGAACAGCTTTTTCATGTTCATGTTGCTTTAATCCATCTACTGGCTCAGCTGTAATTACTATATTTAATAATTTAGAAAAAGGAGTATATTCAGCTCCTGGACCAGACATATCAACTATACCTTCTTGAAAACCTACTATCTTACCAGTAGTAACAATAGCAGCTCCTTTAAGTACATGAGTTTTTCCACTTCCTACAGTATCTACCTTTGACAATACTCCAGGGAATATTCCTCCTGGACCTTCAACCTTAACTCTTGGTTCTATAACGTCTTTAACTGGAGTTATTCTTACACTTTCCCCCGGACGAGCAATCTCAATTTCAATTGACTTTATATGCTCGTCGGCTCCAATTTCCTTAATCATCTCATCTTTATTTACGTATAATATTCCACCTTCAACCTTAGTTTCATTGTCAAATTTTACATCCTTAATAAAGATATTTCCTAATTCTAGACGCATAATGTCACCTCCCTTTTTATTTAAAAGACTAAAATCAAATTTATTTAATTTTAGTCTTTAAAACCCTTACAAGTACTTCTTAATCATATTCTCTACATTTTCTTTATTAGCATCATCTTTTGTAACTTCTTCTATTTTTTGACCATCTTTGTATAAGGCTATCGTTGGAAGACCTAAAACCTTTTGCTTTATAGCAAGTCTTCTAGCTTTCGTTGTATCTAACTTGCAAAATTTGATTTTATCAGCATACTCCTTAGATAATTCTTCAATATCTGGCATTAAAGCTTTACAGGGCTCGCATCCTTCACTCCAAAAGTCTACTAAAACATATCCTTGCGCTTCCAAAACTTCTGTTTCAAAGATGTTTTTATCAAGTGATAACATTAATCTACCTCCCTTTCAAATTTTTGCATATAATATATATTTCTTAATTAGCAAATTTTTGCTAATATAAGCAACTAGATTATTTCAATTAATATCTTCGTTATTTTTTTGTCATTATTTTATAAAAATTCTAATTTGTCCATTCTGTAAATATTAATTTTTACTTAACATAATAATTTACTGTTTCTACCACATTTCTTATTAAATCAAAATCTATAACCCTAAAATCTTCTAATACTGCATCTGACCACAATGGTGTTTTGAAATTATTTTGGAATTTTTTAGTAGTTTCTATAGCTTTTTCAATAAGTAAAAGAGAGTCAGCATCTAATTTTTCTGTATCATCTATCATTATCGTTTTATATGGTGTCTCATTAGGCTTTATACTTCCAGCTAATGGATGTGTCAATAATTTATATTTATTATGTATATAATCCCTACAAATGGTAAGTATTTTTAAAAAATCTCCTTTTATATACTCTACTTCATATATACCATCAAATTTTTGCACTACTAATGAATTATTAGTAATTATCTTCATATAATATCGTCTCCTCCGCAAAGTATATTTCAGAATTTTCTGTATTGATAAAGTAAAAAAAGAGAAGTGATATCCTAGAAATCACTTCTCTGTTCAGTCCAGAGTCCTGTCCAAACAAGGTCCTTTTGCCTGAGAATTTCATTTTATTTTTTAGGTTAAAATAAAACTTGTCCCTTCGGCGGCATTTCGCTCTCTCCCCTATTCTTCTTCCAGTAACTATTTATTTTTTTTATATCTCTTAAATACATTATAAATAAAACTTATAAGTTTATCAATAGATATTTCGATTTTTTTTTAACAATATTTCGACATTTTATAACTACATTTATTCTTTTTTGTTTAACAAAAACTTTTTTAACAATTATTATATTTAAATTTTAAAAAGACTCTCAGAAATCTGAGAGTCTTAATTATATTATTTCATATAAAATATGGCTATCGTTCCAGGACCTGCATGTGTTCCTATAGCCGATCCTATATTTGTAACTATTATATCTTTAGGGTTTAGTTCTTCTTTTATAACTTTTTTAAATTCATTTAATAATTCTTCATTGTCAGCATGACTTACACCAATAATTTGATTTTGTATATCATTGCTCCTTTTTTTAACTATTTCAATCATTTTAGATATTACTTTTTTCTTACCTCTAACTTGATCAAGTTGAGAAACAAGACCTTCTTCAACCGTAAGTATAGGCTTTATATTTAATATAGTTCCTATAGCTGCCTTAGTAGAGGAAATTCTTCCACCTTTTTGAAGATATTCCAATGTATCAACTGTAAATATATGATCTACATTATTTCTCATGTTCTCCAGTTCTAATAAAATTTCTTCAACAGAATTTCCATCTTTAGCCATCTGAGCTGCTTTTAAAACTATGATACCACACCCAAATGATAAAGCCATAGTGTCAAATATGTATATATTCTCACTCTCAAGTAGATCTTTAGCTATAATAGATGATTGGTATGTACCAGTTGCTCTAGAAGATCCTGATATATAAATTATATCTTTATGTGTATTTAAGTATTTTTCAAAAACCTCTTTAAACTTAGCAGGTGTAATTTGGCTTGTTTTAGGAATTGATGAGCTGGCTCTAAGCTTTTTATAGAATTCCTCACTAGTCAAATCTATACCATCTCTATATTCTGCATCTTCAAATATAACCATAAGAGGAAGCACTTCAATGTCGAATTCTTTTATCAAATTTTTAGGTAAATCTGACAAACTATCTGTTACTATTTTTATACTCATATTACGCCTCCTTTTCAAAATAAATAGCTATAGCACTTAGACCGGAATACGCTGCTACCGTGCAACCAACATCTGAAATTACTATTTCATTTGGATTGAATTCATTAGTTATTTCAGTTTTTAATTTCTCCAGGTACTCATAATCATTTACATGATTAAGTCCTATAACCTTATCATTAATATCTATATTATTACTTTTTATATAATCAGTTAGCCACTTTATAACTTTCTTTCTTCCTCTAACTTTATCTTTCACTATCAATTCTCCATTTTGCATAGTAACTATAGACTTTATATTTAAAAAATTAGATATTACATACTGGCTTTTGCTTATTCTTCCTCCCTTATATGCATATTCTAATGTATCAAATACTATTAGATACTCCATGTTATCTATCATAGAGTGCATTCTTTTCTTTATTTCATCAACTGATTTTCCTTGTTCAGCCATTTTAGCAGCTTCTATTACCATTAAACCATATCCTAATGTTATTCCTTTAGAATCTATAACTTCTATTTTTCTATCTTCAAGTTCATTTTTAGCAATAATAGCAGAATTATATGTTCCACTCATTTTAGAAGACATTAAAATAGCTAACACCTCATCCGAATTCTTGGTTAAATCATCAAACGTCTCTATAAATTCAAACGGAGTCACCTGACTAGTTTTAGGAAATTCATTATTATTTTCAATTCTTTTAAATACTTCATTAGGGCTTATATCAACTCTATCTTTGTATGTTTTTTCTCCAAATATGATATTTAGATTCATAACTTTTATATCGTATTTTTCAATGTATTCTTTAGGTAAATCAGATACACTATCTGTAACTATTTTTACCATGTTCCCCCCCTTATCTCATGTCTGGATAACCAATTTGTCTTAATGCTTCATAAGCAACTATAGCAACAGAATTAGATAAGTTCAACGATCTAGCTCTTTCTATATCTCTCATTGGTACTCTTATACATGTTTCTTTATTATCATTAAGTAATCCCACCGGAAGACCTTTCGTCTCTTTTCCAAATACTATAAAACAACCTTTTTCGTACTTTACATCACTATGATTTTGATTTGTTTTTGTTGTAGAATAAAAAAACTTGGCATTTTTATTTTTTTCTTTAAGTTCATCAAGATTGTCATAATATTGAACATCTGCTAAATCCCAATAATCTAGTCCTGCTCTTTTTAGATACTTATTATCCATAGAAAAGCCAAGAGGCCTTACTAAATGTAGTCTAGCTCCAGTTGCAGCACATGTTCTTATTATATTTCCTGTATTTTGAGGTATTTCAGGTTCTACTAAAACTATATTTATCGACATAAACATTCTCCTATTCTCAATCTTATGTATTAATATTTATAAATTTCCATATAATTATATATTAATTTTTTCTTTAAAACAACTTTATAGCTTTGCTAACAGTTTCATTAATAAAGGTCTTTTTATTTCAATAGCTTCCACAGGACATAATTCTTGACAGCAAAAACATCTTATACATTCATTCAAATTCACTACAGGTCTTTTATCTACCATATCTATAACCTTAGGTGGACAATTGTTTGCACAATCTCTACATCCTATACATTTCTCGTGTATAAATATAGGTCTTGGCTGTAAAAGTCCATTTAGTATTTCTCTTAAAAACTTTGGTATTTTTCCATCTAACAAGTCTAGGCTTCTTATCTCAGGGATTACAAAATCATCTATTATAAAAGTTTCTATATTATCTCCTTTTAATTTTATATCTTCAAAAGTTCCAGAACATAAATTTCTTTCTACACACCTTTGAATAGTAGGTACTTTAATAGGTTTTAATCCAATAATATTAGTTGCAACTACATCTAAATGATATGGGCTTGAAGAAGATATAACCACCCCTATATCCCTTGCCTCTCCAGCACTTGGCCCCTCTCCCTGCATACCTACTATCCCATCCATAAAAGATAATACAGGTTTAGACGCCATGCATATATCTACCAAAGCATTTGAAAAATCAATATTTTCCGGCATTCTAACGTGATATTCTGCTTTTTCAAGTCCTGCAACCACACCAAACATATTTTTAACTGCTCCTGTAAACATCATCATGCCATGTGTCTTTAGCTTAGAAACTGATATAACCTTATCTACTTCATTTAATACCTCAATAGCAGTTATTTTTTTTAATATTAAACCTTTGTCATTTTTAATTTCTACTGAATTTGTATTATAATTCAGTTTAGCTCCTGTATCATTTGCTATTGCTTCTATTCCACATGCCTTGTATACACCTTTTAATAAATTTGTATTAAAAGGTCCACCCGGACTATCCCCTATAATAACATTAGCACCATAATCTATAATTGTTTGTGCTAATGCTTTTGCAAATATAGGATGTGTAGTAGTTGCATCTTCTGGTTTTTTTTTCATTAAAAGGTTTAGTTTTAGTAAAACCGTATCATTTTTATCTATATATTTATCTATTCCACCCAAATTTTCAAAGGATTGTTCTATTGATTTTTTTACTAAATTGTAATCATATTCTCTACACCCAATTATAGATACAATTTCTTTATCCAATACATTCACAACCTTTTTTAATATTCTATATTTAATAATTTATTTAATGCTTTAGCTACTCCACTTTGATCATTAGAATCAGTTATGAAGTTGGCTTTTTCTTTTACCTTATCTTCGGAATTCCCCATAGCAACTCCCATTCCAGCGTATTCTATCATACTTAAATCATTGAAATTATCTCCGAATGTTATTATTTCATTTTGCTTTACTCCAAAATGCTCTGCCAATTTTTTTACGGCTTCCCCTTTGCTTACCCCTTTATTCATAACCTCTATATTATTATGCCATGATTTGCTAACCTCTACATTATCTATCTTTTCAAGTTCACTTTTTACTTTATTCAATTTTTCTAAATCATCATCAATTATTACAAACTTTAATATATTATCTGTATTTTGTATGTATTTTATAGGATCATCCATTATTTGTATGTTCAATTTATTTTCTTTTGTTTGACTCTCATTCCACTTAGAATATTGAAGAGATGAATATTTTAATTCTTTACAATAAAATCCACTATCATTATAAAAATGATAGTATATCCCGAATTTCTCACATATATCTGCGACTATCTTACAATCACCTTCATCCATAGTATTTTCATATAATGTGTTATTAGTCTTTTCCTCTCTTATAATAGCTCCATTACACGCTATTATAGGAGCATCTAGTTCTAGTAAGTTCGCATAATATCTAGCAGATGTATATATCCTTCCAGTAGCTATTGCTACTTTAACTCCCATTTCCTTTGCTTTCTTTAAAGCTTCCTTATTTTCTTTAGGAATTTCTTTATGGTTACTTAAAAGAGTTCCATCCATATCTGTTACTATTAATTTATATTTCATTTTTATCACCTCAAATGTTCAGTATTGTTTAAATTGTGTATGACAGAAAAATCATCAACAACTTCGACTATAGTCATACTACAATTGTCTATTTTGAAATTCCAATGATATGTATGATCTTTACTTATAAGGTGAGATAAGCAAGCCCTTATAACTCCAGCATGAGATACTATTAGTACAGTTTTACCATCATTATTCTTGATTATATCGTCAATTTTATTTGATATCCTATCGTGAAATCCTATCATATTTTCTCCATTTGGAAAACTATATTCAAAAGATTCATTTTTTAATCTTTCATATTCTTCTTTATAGTTAGACTCTATCTCTTGAAATGTTAATCCTTCGAAATCTCCAAAGTTCATTTCTTTAAATTCATCACAAACATTTATACTTATATTCTTTATTCTAGATATTTCTCTAGCAGTATTCATAGCTCTCTTCAAAGGGCTTGAATATATCAAGTCTATTTTTTCATTTTTTAGCCTTATACTAGTTTGCTTAGCTTGATTTTTTCCTATATCACTTAGCTTACTGTCTATAAAACCAGAAAGCCTCATACTCTCATTATCTAGCGTCAAGCCATGCCTTATGAATATAAATTTTATCATATATATACCCCCAAACAAATAAACAGCAAATATATCACCTCTGTAATTTCACAAATACAACCCAATATATCTCCTGTTATTCCACCTATTATGTTAGTTATATATTTAGTATAAAATCTAATTAATATCCACAATATAATTATAAACATTATATTATAAATCAATAGCTTTAAACCAAAATCAAAAAATATATTCAATAAAATTATATATAATATAGTAAAAGTACAGCATATAGCTATTTGTTTTTTATTTACCTTACCTATAAATACATTTCCCATGCCATTTTTTCTAGGACTTTTATTCTTATAAGATGCAAATACTATAGAAAGCCTTCCATATATAGGCATCAATATCGTTATATAATATATATTTAAATTTAGAGACTTATATACAAAACCTATTTTTAAAATTACAACAAATAATATAGCTAAAAGTGCATTGGTTCCAAGCCTTGAGTCTTTCATAATTTCAAGTATTTTTTCTTTATCTCTATAACTATAAATCCCGTCAAATGTATCTCCTACACCATCTAAGTGAAGTCCCCCAGTTAACACTACTCCACAAAGTACAAATATTACGCTTCCTATATAAGCATCAAATAAATTAGCTGTACTATATGTGAATAAACAATATAATATTCCTAGTATTAATCCAACAGTAGGAAAATATATCATGCCCTTATTAAAATTCTCATCAAATTCTATATTAGCATTCACAGGTATCCTAGTCAAAAATGTTAATATACCTAAAAATCTATTCATATTATTACCCCTTAATCTTTACTGGTATAGAACTTACCACTAAATATACTTCATCACTTAATGTAGCTATTTTTTGATTAATTCTTCCAGCTATATCTCTGTATATTCTAGATAGTCTATTCTCAGGAACTATGCCCATACCTAACTCGTTTGTCACAAATACAAAATATAAATCTGTATTCTTTATTGACTCTATTAATTTTATAATTTGTTCATTTATATAATATTCTATATCATCAATTTTTTCTCTTGATATTTTATCCCAGTTAATATCAAAATCAAACATCAGGTTGTTTACAAGTAATGTTACACAATCCAATAAAACAGTATCATGATTCTTTTTTATATCCCCAATTAACTTATATATATCCTTGTATGCTTCATATGTCTTCCAATGTTGTGGTCTTGACTTTCTATGTTTCTTTATTCTATCTTTCATCCCCTCATCAAAAGCTGTAGAAGTAGCTATATAAGCTACTTTTTCTGATACATCTTTACAAAGCTCCTCTGAAAAAGAGCTTTTTCCCGATCTTGCTCCCCCTGTCACCATTACTATTTTGCTCAATCTTTATTCTCCCCTTCTGTTCTTTTTCATTTTCTTCAATATCGTTACTTTCTTCATTATTTTCTTCACTCTTAGCAGCTAGTTGTTTTAATTTTTTATGTTCCTCTATAGCTATAAACCATTGGTTTCTAACCATATTTTCTATAAGCCTTTTTCTTTTTATATTAGGATCTTTTAAAGCTGTTTGAAACCACTTTATAGACTCTTCGTAGTTTTGAAACCTTCTATTCAATTCCCCTATCAAATACGCCATAGATACAGAATCCATGCCAGCCATAGGAAAGATTTCTTTTGAAAAACAATCTGTAAATATAGTCAGTGCATATTTTTGAAATTTAATTTCAAGCCCTTTGTCTCCTTTTAATCTATATAACCAAGTTAACCTAAGAGATAATCCTCCTATATAAGATTTCTCCCAATTAAGTAAATTTCCTTCATATATAGCTAATTTATGAGTTTGTATAGCTTCATCTATATTTCTTTTTTTCCCATAATCTCTTGGATTCCAAAGATTTGTTATATTTTCTGTTATTATATTATGCTGGTACTTTTTTATAATATTATATTTGCCCTCCATAGCTGCATACCCACATTTAGGGCATACCCATACCGAATATAAATATGGATTCACAGTCTTATAATGAACATACAAATCGGTGTCTCTTTTATCTATTCTAAGAGCAGAAGTTTTTATTTTTTTTGTAGTAAATTCATTTTTACATATAGGGCACTTCACTTTTTTATCATACAATTCTTTATCCAATGCATTCCACCTCTTCTGAAAATAGACTATAGGCCTATTTTAGTATGACCTATAGTCTATATCGTCAAAGTATGTTTAATTATAAAGTCCTGTTTTATTCAAACATCAAGTTATCTAGGCTTTCATCTGTTTTTTTGTCTGTCTGTTTATTTGTATTATCTGTCTGTTTATTTGTATTATTAGTCGGAATAGAATCTACCTTTTTTGTATCCTGCTTATTATTAGTCTGACTTATCTTCTTTGTTCCTTTATACACAACTTTTTTTCTAGCAGGGTAGTAACTTTTAGATATAAGTTCTTTTTTAACTACTTTCCCATTTTCATAGTAAAGTCTATATGTGTCAACTTTATATCCATCCCTTCCTTTATCTTCTACTCTCTCTTTTCCTAATGCCAAATTAGGATCTTCTTTAACTTCAACTTCTCTTGGTATTGTCTCTGTAATATTAGTAGTTACATCTATATTATTTCTATCACTTGCATTCCCGTAAATTCTTGAAATTATATTATTTGAAACAACTACGTTTTCTATATATATAGGATTTTTATAATAATTCTTAAATTTAAAATCTATACTTCCAAATGCTAAAGTTGCATCTCTTCCTTTAGATACATAAGATGATGGTATCGTATGATTTCTTCTATCTGTTATAGTTATTCCAGAATAAAGTGCTGCATTATATAGTGTTGACGATACTTGACATACCCCGCCCGCTACACCTTCTTGTAATTGTCCTTGAACTATAACCGGTGCCATCTTAAAACCTTGTGATAAACCTCGTTTGCCTGTAGTATTATTAAATGAAAACTCTTCCCCAGGATTTAATATAATACCGTTAACCTTTTCAGTTACAAGCTTAACATTGTAACTTCTGTTATAATTGCTAGAATTAAATTTTGTTGAAAATTCTCCTAATAATGTATCTATTTTAGATAAATATTCCTTAGTTATATGCGCATGTATTGCTTTTCCCTGCATAGTTATATCTGAATAATTATTATTTTCTATATTATTAATTATCGTTTCTTTTAGTTTTTCCTTTTCTATTGTATACCCATTAATTTCTGGAGTTATATTTATAGCCTTATTTTTTATATTTATCTTTGCATTTTGTGGTTCTTTATCTATTTGATTTGATATTTTAGTTAAACTATCATCTAATTTTTGATCATCATACTCTATTTTAAGAGTTATAGTCATTTTGTGATTATTTCTAAGACCTATCACAGTTTTTATATTATATATAAAGTTTTTGTTTCTTCCAACTTCATACGCTAGATTAACAGCTTCTTCAGTTTTAAAATCTAATCCTATATTATCAAGATTCAAATCAAAGGCTTTATCATTATATATAAGCTTTATAGATTTTTTATTATAATTAGAATTCAATAAACTATTAGCTTCTTCTTTAGATAATCCCCCTACATAAACGTCATTTATATATACATTTTCATATATCTTATCATCATTTTTAAGAGAATAACTCCATAAAATAATACCTGCTAAAAATACTAGTAAAATAGATACCACAATTAAAATCACATTCTTTTTCAATTAAATTTCCTCCCATATATCAAATTATATTTTAACTATTAAATTGATTATAATACCTACAATATTTACTTATAGAACAATTATTGCATTCTGGGCTTCTAGCTTTACATGTCCTTCTTCCATGAAATATAATTAGATGATGAGCTTTTGTCCATCTATGTTTAGGTATAATTCTCATTAATTCAACTTCTACCGCTTCAGGAGTCTTGCAATCAACAAGTCCAATTCTATTGCTAACTCTAAATACATGAGTATCAACCGCCATGGCAGGAATATCAAATGCATTGCTCAAAACAACATTAGCTGTTTTTCTGCCCACACCTGGTAATTTAATGAGTTTTTCTAAATCATCAGGTACATTACCATTATATTCATTTACTATCATTTTTGATGAATCTATTATTTTTTTTGACTTACTTTTATATAGTCCACAACTTTTTATTAATTCTTGTAATTCTTCCTCTTTTAACAAAGCAAATTCCTCACTCTTATTATACTTCTTAAATAGCTCTTTTGTAACCTTATTAACTCTAATATCTGTACATTGAGCTGAAAGTATTGTAGCAACCAAAAGCTCAAATGCAGTTTCATAATTCAGTTCACACTCTGCATCTGGATAATCATTTTCTAGTATATCTAATATTTTATCTACTTGCATTTTTACCTCCTAGTAATTATCGGTATTTATGTAAATGATTTCAATCCTTTCATCGTTGTCAATAAAATTTATAACTGAACTTATTACAGATTCTATCTGTTTATTCGAGTTAGAAACAACACTAAATCCAATTATACTTCTTTGCCACTTATCATTTTCCCCTACCTCAGCTATTGATATATTAAATCTCGACTGTAATCTTTGTATTATACTCTTTATCACATGTCTTTTTTCTTTTAAAGAATTACATTCAAATATTATGCATTCTATTTCGCAAATTCCAACCACCATATTAATCACTTCCATCTATAAAAAATTTCTCTATTAGCTACATACTGACTCATGTCGACAACAATCCCTAACGGTCTCTGTTGCTTAAAAATAGTTGCAAGTTTAGATATTTAATTAATGTTATCCCTAGATTTAAAACTATATAAATTTCTATTCATTATAAATTTAAATATCAAGATAGCTTAAAGCTATCTTGATATTTCATAAAATTTATTTAGTCTATCTATTATTTTATCATATATTTCAGAAAAAGACTTATTTGTTAATATTTCCATAGCTTCTTCTATTCTAGTTATAGGATATATATAGAATTCACCTTTATCTATACTGTTCTGCACTTCATCTCTTAAAACTAAATTCTCCAAATTATTCTTAGGTATTATAACTCCTTGTTTTCCGTTCAAACCTTTTTGTTTACATATACTATAAAATCCTTCTATTTTCTCAGTAACTCCTCCTACTACCTGAACATCTCCTTTTTGATTTATAGATCCTGTAACAGCTATATTTTGTTTTAAAGGAACTTTGCTCAAAGAAGATAATAATGCATACAATTCTGCACCTGATGCACTATCTCCATCTACTCCACTGTAACTTTGCTCAAAACATATATTAGCTGTAATAGAAACTGGCGTTTCTTTAGAGAAATTTTCAAGAAGATATCCACTAAGTATTAGTACACCTTTGTCATGTATCTTTCCACTAAGCTTAGCTTCTCTTTCTATATTTATTATACCTTTATTTCCAGGACTAGTTGTAACACTTATTACCACAGGTCTTCCAAATGAATACTCTCCCATATTAAGAACAGATAAACCATTTATAACTCCTACTTTTTCCTTATCAACACTTATAAGAAGCTGGTTTGATTCATACATACTATCTATTTTTTTCTCTATTCTATTTACTCTATTCCATTTTTCATGTATAGCTTTTTTAACATCAATATCATCTACAAATTCTGAATTCCTCATTTTTGCAAATACATTTGACTCTATTAGTATTTCAGATATTTTATTAAATCTAGTAGATAATTTTTTGTTACTTTCAACAAGTCTTGAACTATATTTTAATACAACTTGAACTGCGTCATATGTGAAGTGTTTTAATTTATTATCTATACAATAAGATGATATGAATTTTGCAACACCCATTTCATTATCACTGTTTTTATTCATTTCACTATCGAAATCTACCATTACTTTAAAATATTTGTTAAAATCTTCATCATACCTATAAAGTACATTATATAGATACTGACTTCCTATTAATATTATTTTTACATTAAGAGGTATAGCCTCTGGCTTTAAACCTGTCACAGTCTCTATTTTTATTTTTTTGGTTTGAAGACATATTTTAATCATTTCCCAGCAATAAGGATTTCTTAAAATTTGGTCTACATACAATACTAGATACCCTCCATTTGCCTTATGAAACGCCCCTGGAACCAGCTTTGTAAAATCGGTTTTTATAGTTCCATTTACACTTTCATATTCTGCCTTACCAAATAGATTTAAATATGTTGGATTTAATTCTAGTACCATCGGAGCCTTATCTACATTCGAATTTGCTACATTGTCTATAAATAAGTTAACCTTATATTTCATTAAGTATTCTTTTTCATTTATACTTTTAAGTTCTTCTTCGTCAAGATAGAATATATACATATTTTCTAATACATCATCACTTAAATGTGCCAAATATTTTTTGACTTTATAATTTTCACCATATTCCTCTGTCATATATTCTATATGTGGCTTTATTATATAAATTCCTACTTTTTCTTCTAATTCTAATAAATTTTCTTTTGCAGTCATCTCTAATTCTTTTATTTTCGATATGACTTTTATTGTTATATTTTCCATCTCTCTTTTTAGCTTAATAAATTCTTCTGATGTTGTATCCATTTCTTCATCCTTTGGAACAAATACCATTCCATATTTAGTATTTTTTAACTTGAATCCTCTTTCCTCTCCATATTCCTTCATCTTTTTTATATACATTTCTTTTTTTATCTCATAATCATCCAGTATTCTATTTTTTTCCATTTCGAACTCTTCACTTTCAAATGCTCTTTGAAGCTCTATATATAAATCATCTATAAATTTTTCCATATCTTTTTTAAAAAGTTTACCTTTACCTATTTCAAAGTCAAGTGCTATTGGTTCTCTTGGCTCTTCAAAGTTATATACATAACACCAATCCTTTTGCTTAACATTATCTTTAGTATGTTCTTTTAATTTTTTTAATACATATGAAGTTCTTCCAGTTCCAGTTTCTCCACTTATATATAAGTTATATCCTACATCATCTATTTTCAAACCAAATTCCATAGCTTCTATAGCCTTTTCTTGACCCAACATTTCCTTTAAAGGTTCAATATCAGCGGTTGTTTTGTATTTCATACTATACCCCCTCCCGTATTAATACATAGTATGTTTTAATACGTTATTTGTTTAGAAAAAAATTTATAATTAAATATTATGAATTTCCTATTTATGAAAAAAAGTCATATAATACTTTATTCATAAAAAGCATTATATGACTCTACTATTTTTTATTTATTATTTCTAAATTTCTAAGTATAATTTTTCTTCCCCTCCAACTAAACGCTCTATCCTTGTATCTTCTTTTAAATTCTTTATTTGATATAGTATTTATTTTCTCATAATCTATATTGTAAATTAAATTTTCAGTAAATTCATTCATTTTAGTAGTGTTTATTTTTTTATTGTGAGGACATACATCTTGACATATATCACAACCAAAAACAGTAGGATTATTTTTTAATAATTTTTTTTCTTCATCAGTTAGTTCTTCTTTTTTTTGAGTTATAAATGATAAACACTTATTTGGATTCATATCAAAATTCCCAAGAATAGCCCCACCAGGACATTTTTTAATACATTCACCACATTGTATACATTTTTTATCTAATTTATCATCCTCTTTTAATTTAATGTTATTCATTATATATCCTATAAACACGTATGAACCATATTTATCATTTATTATATTATTATTTATACCAAAATATCCAACTCCAGATATTTGAGCTAAATATCTATCTACTAACGGTCCATTATCTACAAATATCTTATATTCAAATTCATCAATGTCTTTTTTTATCATTTTTGAAAGTTTCTCAAGCTTTTCTTTTACCACTATATGATAATCTACATTATGTGTGTATTTTGATATATTTGTATTTTCTACATTTCCCGAGAAATATGGAAATAAACAAACAATAATAGACTCTACATTTTCCATTGTAATCCTTGGATTTATCCTTTTTTGTATATCCTTTTCTTCCATTCCGGTATAGTATCCTTTGTCGATTTTATTTTTTAATATTTTTTCTAATTCATAATATGGACCTATTCCAGCAATCCCTACATAATCTATATTCAAATCTTTACAATATTTTTTTATATTTTGCTTCATATAAATTTTCCTTTCGTATAATTAATTTGACTATATGTTATATGACATTATAAAATACTTAAAGAGGTGATTTCATGATAAAAGTTGTTATACCAGGAAGACCTATAAGTAAATCCAACTTTAAACTTCATAATGTACATGGTCAATCTTGGATGCCAAAACAGGGAAAACATTCAAAATATGTAGCTTATGAAAATATGATAGCAGGGCATATAAATCAACAATATCAAATAGAGCCTCTTGAAGGTGATGTTATTACAGTTTTGAAATTTTATTTCCCTAATAAAAAAATGGGTGATCTGCACAATTATCCTAAGAGTATTTGCGATGGGATAGAAAAAAGCGGGATAATAAAAAATGATAAACAATTAAAACCAGTATTATTGTTCGACTTCATAGACAAAGAAAATCCAAGAGTTGAAATTGAACTTTACAAAGCATCGGAATATGAGATTGATTATACTATACACAAGAAATCTTCATTGTAAAAACTTTTTATAATTTGTTTATACGTATTATCAAATATATTCAAACTTAAAAAATGAAGGATATTATAATATCCTTCATTTTGATATTAAACACAAATCATATTATTCCTTTTAAAATAATCATAACTACAAACCCTGATATAAATCCAAAGGTAGCCTTTTTTTCATTTCCTCTACAATGACACTTAGGAATCATTTCATTAGATACAACATAAAGTATAGACCCTCCAGCAAAAGCCATAGAAAAAGGTATCAAACCCCTTATATATTGAAGTGTTAGAATTCCTATTCCAGCAGCTAAAG
The DNA here is from genome assembly GCF_002724055.1 of Tepidibacter mesophilus. Taxonomy (GTDB): domain Bacteria; phylum Bacillota; class Clostridia; order Peptostreptococcales; family Peptostreptococcaceae; genus Tepidibacter_A; species Tepidibacter_A mesophilus. The sequence continues at coordinate 115,650 of NZ_BDQY01000004.1, forward strand.
GTTCTCCAAGACCTATCAAAAATGTATATAGTATAGCTTTATACTTTGAATGTACAGTATTCTTAAGTATGTTACCAATAATCAATCCCTCCGGTATATTCTGTATAGCTATAGCTATTGCAAATAATATTCCTGTATTATTTCCTTGAGCCTCATATCCAGCTCCTATAACAAAACCTTCTGGTATGTTATGTATTATATTAGCTACAACAAACATGACGTTTCCCTCAACCTTGTCCTCTGGTATCTTTTTCTCTAAATAATACATCAAAAAAGCTCCCAAAAGTATTCCAACCACAGCCTGTATAATATGACCTTGTTCAATGCACGGGTATATAAGACTATAAGCACCAGCAAATACCATTATCCCTGCTGCAAATCCAAGAAGTATATCTTCAGTTTTTTCATTTAATTCTTTTATAAATAATATAGGAACTGCTCCAACTCCAGTACAAAGTCCAGTTATCAAACTAGCAATAAAAGCACCCACCTATCTCACCTCTACATATATATTATTATCCAATATATATTTCCCTTTAAGGCGAAACTTCATTCAGATGACGGTCTTTTGATCTCAATTGTTAGCAGATTTTATTTTCCTAATACATTAGCTGCATTTTTCAGCATCGCTCTAATATTTAAATCATACGGACATTTTCGTTCGCAAAGTCCACACTCTATACAATCAGAAGCTTTTTTATCTAGACTTTCATACCTCTTTACAGACCACTCTTTTAAATTATATCTAGTATAATATCCCTCTAATAAAAATTGAAGCGGTATATTTATGTTTTCAACACAAGGCATGCAATATTCGCATCTTCTACAAAAACTATTTCCTAAATCTTCTTTAATTCTATCTATACAAGATTTTTCTTTTTCCGACAATTCAATTTTATCCCCTAATATAGATACATTTTCTTTTATTTGCTCAACTTTATCCATCCCAGGTATTACAACATCTATATATTCTTTTGACATTATGTACTTAAGTGCAAGCTTTGCATTATCCAATGCTCCACCAGCAAGCGGCTTCATTATTATTGTTCCTATTTTTTTATCATTTGCAAGCTTTAATACTTCCTCTCCTTGAGTTTCAACTATATTGTAAGGTATTTGTATTGTATCAAATTTTTCATCTTCTATAGCCTTTTTTATAACATCTACACTGTGACTAGTTATTCCTATATACTTTATTTTTCCTTCTTTTTTAGCTTCTAATAAAGCCTTATACGCCATATTATCTTCAAATATAGAATCATATTCTTCCATTTTAACATTGTGCATTTGATATAGATCTATTTTTTCACGTTTTAAATTTGCTCTGCTTATATCTATATCTTTTTTCATCCCTTCATAGTCTCTATTCATAGATTTTGTAGCTATTATAAATTCATAATCTTTATTCTCTATACTATTTCCTATATATTCTTCACTTACAGTATATGCTCTTGCTGTATCTATAAAGTTTATATCATACTTTATAAGCTCGTATATTATTTTATCGCAATCTTCTTGAGATACTCTTTGAATAGGTAACCCTCCAAATCCTACTCTTTTTATATATAAGTCTGTTTTTCCAAGTCTTCTCATAAATATGCCCCCCTTATAATTTCTTATTAATTAATTATAACAGAGTCTTTTGTTAAAATAAAACATTCTTAATTATAAAGAAGATTTAAGTATTTAAATAAAAAAATGACGCGAATTGAAATGTTAGATAATTTATCAGCATTTCAATTTGCATCATTTTTTTGTTGATTGCTTAATTCTAAGCTTTAAATTTGTGAGATTTTATCTCTTCAATTAAACAAGGTATAACTTTGTTAACATCACATACTATTCCTAAATCTGCTACATCAAATATAGCAGCTTCCGCATTCTTGTTAATAGCTATAATAAAATTTGAATCCTCCATACCAGCTATATGCTGAATAGCACCAGATATTCCACATGCAAAGTATAAATCTGGTCTTACGGTCTTTCCTGTTTGGCCTACTTGCCTGTCTTTTTCTAACCATCCTTCATCTATTACAGCACGTGACCCAGATACTTCTGCCTTTAATATATCAGCTAGTTCATTTAAAATAGATAGATTTTCCTTATTACCTATACCACGACCTCCTGATATAAGTACCTTTGCATCTTCAATATTTATTTTTTTACTCTCTTCTTTAACCACTTCTAGTACCTCAATATCCATATCATTTTCAGTTATATCTATACTATGGTATTTTATTATACCTTCCCTAGATTCGTCCTTCATAAATTTTTTCATAACTCCAGGTCTTACTGTAGCCATTTGAGGCCTATGTTCACTACATGTTATTGTAGCCATTATATTTCCCCCAAATGCTGGTCTTGTCATCAACAGATTCTTATCTTCTTCATCAATATCTAGTGATGTACAATCAGCTGTAAGTCCAGTCTTTATTCTTGCAGATACTCTAGGGGCTATATCTCTTCCTATTGACGTTGCTCCTATTAATACTATTTCTGGATTTTCTGTATTTATAATAGATGTAAGTGCCTTTGCATAAGTCTTTGTTATGTAGTATTCAAACTTTTCATCATCTACAACTATCACTTTGTCAGCTCCTAGATGTATTAATTCTTCTGCATTTTGAATATTATTTCCTATTAAAGCAGCAGTTAATTTAACATTTAATTTATCTGAAAGATCTCTTCCCTTTCCTAAAAGTTCAAGTGATACATTTTGAATTTTAGATTCTCTTTGTTCTATATATACAAGTACACCTTCATTTTTTACATTATTCACAATACCACCCCTTTTATATAATGTATTTTTCTTTTAATTTATCTAATATAATACTTGCAGCTTCTTTAGGTGTTGCTTCATGTTTCACTCCAGCTATTTTAGCTCCTTTTGTAAATGATTTTTTAACCTTTGTAGGTGAGCCACTAAGACCTATATTCTTTTCATCTACATCTATATCATCTAAAGTCCACATTTCTAGTTTACTTTCATCAAAACATTCATATATTCTTTTAATTCTCATATATCTAGGATTATTTATCTCTTTTAAAGTAGTTATTAAGCATGGAGTTTTAACCTTAACTTTGTAGTATCTATCTTCAAACATTCTTTTTAGTATCATACTGTCATCATGGATATCTAAGTCTTCAACATAACTAATAGATGGTATATCTAGATGCTCTGCTATTTGGACACCAACTTGAGCAGTATCTCCATCTATAGCCTGTCTCCCAGTTATTATAATATCGTAATCCAGCTTTTTAATAGCTCCAGCAAGAGTGCATGATGTTGCTAGAGTGTCAGCTCCTGCAAATTTCTTATCGCTTAATAGGATACCTCTGTCAGCACCCATGGCAATTGCTTCTCTTAATGCTAATTCTGCCTGTTTTGGTCCCATAGATATAACTGTTATATTAGCCCCTATTTCTTCTTTTATTCTAAGAGCAGTTTCAAGCCCACTTTTATCATCCGGATTTATTATACTCTTTACTCCATCTCTGATTAATGTACCAGTTTTAGGGTTAATTTTAACTTCAGTAGTATCTGGAACTTGCTTAATACAAACTATTATATTCATAAATTTCTCCCCCTTATTTTAATAAATTAGCTGCTATTACCATTTTCTGAACTTCTGATGTTCCTTCATATATTTCAGTTATTTTAGCATCTCTCATCATTCTCTCTATATCGTATTCTCTTGTGTATCCATAACCTCCATGTAATTGAACACATCTAGTTGTAACATCCATCGCTACTTCAGATGCATATAACTTTGCCATGGCAGCTTCCTTAGAATAAGATAACCCCATATCTTTGTTCCAAGCAGCCTTATACACTAACATTCTAGCTGCTTCTATTTTAGTTCCCATATCAGCTAGTTGAAATTGAGTATTTTGGAAGTTGGCTATTGGTCTTGAAAACTGCTTTCTTTCTTTAACATAATTAACAGTAGTATCAAGAGCACCCTGTGCTATTCCAAGAGCCTGTGCTGCTATTCCTATTCTTCCTCCATCAAGAGTCTTCATTGCTATTCCAAAACCTTTACCTTCTCTTCCTAACATGTTTTCTTTAGGTATCTTGCAATTTTCAAATATAAGTTCACAAGTAGATGACCCTTTAATACCTAATTTTTTTTCCTTAGGTCCTACCTTAAATCCTGGAGTATCTTTTTCAACTATGAAAGCAGTTATTCCCTTAGTTCCTTTTGACTTGTCTGTCATAGCCATAACTATATAAATATCTGCATATCCTGCATTTGTTATAAATATTTTCGAACCATTTAATATGTAATAATCACCATCAAGAACAGCTGTTGTCTGTTGCGATGATGCATCCGTTCCAGCGTTAGGTTCTGTAAGTCCAAATGCCCCTAATTTTTCCCCATTTGCTAAAGGCTTCAAATATTTTTCTTTTTGCTCGTTTGTTCCAAACTCATTTATAGGAGATGCACAAAGAGATGTATGTGCAGATAATATAACACCTGTTGTTGCACAATATTTAGATAATTCTTCAACAGCTAATATATAGCCTAAATTATCTCCACCTTCACCTTCATACTCACTACTAAAAGGTATGCCCATAAACCCTGCCTTTTTCATCTTTTCTACAGTTTCAATAGGGAACCTCTCTTGTTCATCTATTTCACTTGCTAAAGGCTTGACCTCATTCTTAGCAAATTCTTCATACATTTGCTTCAACATATTATGTTCTTTTGACAAATCAAATTTCATAACTATTTATCCCCCTTATTAAATAATTCTTGTCCTAAAAGTGATACATTAATATATATTTATAGGAGGTTAATTTTAGAACATATTATATATATTTTTTTTTATGGTATTTTACAAATCACACTCCTACGGAATCATAACAGAATCATTTATTTAAAAATAGTTTATATTTTGATTTTTCATTTAAATAAATTCTTGAAGATTTTATATTTTTAGTTTAAGTTTTTATTGTTTGGATAAGATTTTATCCCTTTGAAACTCTAAACAGCGCACTTAAAAATTAAGCTTATTAAAATGTTAGAGAATGATTTAAATGTTTTTAAATAAAACTTGTATTATGACGTTTAAATATCTGTTAAGAAAGTTCGTTGTCTGACCAAAGGGAGTTTAGAACTTTTAAGATATTCAATAAGACGTAATGCTTAGTTTTATTAAAATCATTTAACACGTTCTCGTTATTTTAATAAGCTTCATTTTTCACTTATACATAAAATTCAATTATTAAACTTACCAAACTATTTTTTCAAAGTATTCCTTATCATCTCAATTTCTTTTTTATGACCTTCATCATCATAAGGAGTCTCCAAGAAAAAAGGAAGATGCTTAAGCTTTTCATGAGTCATAAACTCCATTAATGCATTAAATCCTATTTCTCCATCCCCAATACCTGCATGTCTATCTTTATTACTATTGAACGGCATCATACTATCATTAAAATGTATTACCTTTAATTTATCCAGTCCTATTATCCTGTCAAACTCATCAAGTACACCATCAAGATTATTTACTATATCATATCCAGCTGAAAATATATGGCATGTATCAAGACATACTCCAATTTTATCTTTATAATCAATTTTGTCTATAATACTTTTTATCTGCTCAAAATTATATCCTATTTCGCTTCCTTTTCCAGACATAGTTTCAAGAAGTATAGTTACATTTTGTTCCTCAGTTAAAGATTCATTCAATGCATTTGCTATTCTGTTTATCCCAAATTCTATACCTCCACCTACATGACTTCCTGGATGAAAACAAATATATTCTATTTCAAGTTCATCCATTCTCTTTATATCTTCTTTAAATATTCTTCTTCCAAACTCATACACATCATCTTTTTTACCACCAAGGTTCATAGTATAAGGTGCATGAGCAAGCATTACTCCAAAGTTATTTTCTTTTCTTATTCTTTGAAACTCTGCTATATCTTTTTCATTAAATTCTTTTGCATTTCCTCCCCTTGGATTTCTTGTAAAAAACTGAAATGTATTAGCTCCTATGTTTAAAGCAGCCTTAGCCGCCTTTGAATATCCCTTTGCTATTGATATATGTGGTCCTATAACTAACATACAATCACTCCTATTTAAAAATTCAATCATATCTTTAATATACCCAAAAAAAATAGACATCAACAAAATTGTCGATGTCTATTTTTTGACCTTCTTTTCTTTTCTAAGATCCGGCACTCCCATTAATGTTATATTATATGGTCTAGTGCTTTCTCTATCTTTTTTATCCTTATCATGTAAAATTTCAGTAATCTTTTTTTCTAAAGTTTCCATTACTTCTCTACATTCTTCTTCTGTTAAATAATACTGATTATAATGTCTTACATGCTTAGACTTAACTTCATCATTCTCTGCAGCTCTATAAAAATCATCACTTATCTTTTCAAATAAAGATATCGACACTTGATTTAATGTTCTCGCTACATTTTCATCATAAACAGCAGAATTTAAGATACTTTTATCCATAATAACCATTTTTGCCTTTGGCAAGTAGTATTTCTCTATAATTCCAGATTTAACCTTTTCTTCTACTAACTCTAATATACCCGCGTTTAACAATGTTTTTATATGATAGTTAACCTTTGCATGCGGTTCTGATAATAATTCTGACAATTGCTTAGCTGATAAAGGTTCTTCTGCAAAAGCCTCTAGTATATCTACTCTATACGGATGAGACACAGCCTTTATTTGCTCAATATCTCTTAAAACTAATATATCCTTCATAAGCATCACCTTTACTTGGTTTTTATATATTATATTATTTAATATTGCAATTGTCAAAATATTTTTATATATAGTTTTTAAAATATGCTTAAACCAAATTTTTGAGATACACTTTCCATGGACTTTATACCAGCTATACTATTACCTTTTTCATCAAGAGATGGCCCAAATACTCCTATTCCCATTTTATTAGGAACGGTTCCCATAATGCCTCCTCCGACTCCTGATTTTGAAGGTATTCCAACATTTATAGCATATTCTCCAGATGCATCGTACATACCACATGTAACCATAAATGTTTTTACTACCTTAGATACATCTTCATCTATTAATCTCTTTCTAGTCAGTATATCAATGCCATTACCCGCAAGATTTACTCCTATTCTAGCTAAATCTCTAACCGTTACCTCAATAGAACACTGTTTAAAATATAGGTCAAGCACATCCTCTACATTTTCAGTTAAAATACCTTCGCTCTTTAAAAAATATGCCATAGCTCTATTTCTATCCCCAGTAAGCTTTTCAGACATATAGACGTCCTCATTTACACTCAAGTTTTTATTTCCAGAAAGATTTTTAAAAAAGTTCATCATCCTATTCAACTTATCTCCATTGTTTCTACCTTTAATCATAGACGTTATCATTATAGCCCCAGCATTTATCATAGGATTGTAAGGAATTGAAGGCTTTGACGTTTCCAGTTTCATTATAGAATTAAATGGATCTCCACTAGGTTCCATTCCTACCTTCGAAAAAACCTTATCTTTACCATTATCCATAAGAGCTAAAGCAAGAGTTATGGGCTTTGAAACACTCTGAATAGTAAATTTCTCATTACAATTACCTGCCTCATAGATATTATTATCCATATCTATTATGCAAATCCCCAAATCATTCTTATTAGCCTTTCTTAGCTCAGGTATATACGTTGCTACATTCCCATATTCAGTATACCTTTTATTGTCATATACTATCTTTTGTAATATTTTTTCCAATTCCTGCCCCCCGCTTTCTATCTAATGTACCAATCTACTTCCACCTATAAACTCTTTAAGTATTGATGTTGGAGGAATATCTCCCTCATCTTCTATTGTAACAAAATATTGTAGAAATTTTAATAATCTATTAGCTTCTCTGTATTCTTTACAATTAGGATCTATTTCTTTTAACAAAGGTTCTACATATTTTTTCAATATAGACAACTCATAAACAGAAGCAGAGTTAAACATAACATCTGCATTTTCTTGGTATGGGAAAATATAGCGTTTCTCACCACGCCTTACCATAGACCACATTTGAATAGTTCTTATTGCACTATGTCCTCTAAACTTATTATCTCTTACCATTCTTCTTATAAGCCTTACATCTGTTGTGTGTATTCTATTATGTTCATCCAAATTAAGCTGAGTTAAAGCACTAACATATATCCTAAATTTATTATCTTCAGAAATAGATTCTGTAAGCAAATCATTAAGGCCATGTATACCTTCTATTATTAAAGGTTGATCCTCATTAACCTTTAATGTATTTCCTCTATATTCTCGTTTACCAGTTTTAAAGTTAAAATAAGGCACCTGTATTTCTTCCCCATTTATAATTTTTTGTAAATCTTTATTAAAAAGTTCTAAGTCAATAGCATATATAGATTCAAAATTATAATCTCCATTTTCATCCTTAGGTGTATCTTCTCTATCTACAAAATAATCATCTAAAGATATGGATACAGGTCTTACCTTATTAACTCTTAATTGTATAGATAGCCTTTGAGCAAAACTGGTCTTACCAGATGATGATGGTCCCGAAATTAATATAACCTTGCTCTTTTCCTTGTTTTTGACTATCATATCAGCTATTTGAGCTATTTTCTTCTCATGTAAAGCCTCTACAGTTCTTATAACATCTCCATAATCTCCATCTTCAATCAGATGATTTAACATAGCAACCTTGTGAACATCCATTATCTTAGCCCATTCCTCTGCCTCTTTATAAACTTGTGCAAGCTTTGGTTGATCTATAAATTTAGCTACTTTATCAGGATGTTCCTTCTTAGGTCCAAGTATTATAATTCCAGGATTATGGTACTTTAAATCAAATATTTTTAAATACCCTGTAGAAGGAACCATATAACCATAAAAATAATCTTTTATCCATCCACATTTATATATACTCACAGTATCAGATTCTTTATATCTGAATAAATCAGCTTTTGCATTCTTCTCATTCGTCTCAAATATTTTTATAGCCTCTTCTATAGGTAACTTTTTCTTTTCTATAAGAGTATCTTCATCTATTATTTCTCTCATTCTAGCTTTTACCTTTTCTATATCTGCTTCGTTTATATCTCTATCATAGTTTATTTCGCAATAAAGGCCTTTTCCTAGGGAATGTTCTACAGATACTTTACATCCAGATAACATCTCCTCACAGGCTCTTATAAACACAAAGGATAAGCTCCTCATATAAGTTCTTATTCCATCTTGCTTTGTTAGATCTATAAATTCAACATTACAGTCTGTCTCTACTTTATACGTTAATTCTCTTAGATTATTGTCTACAACTCCAAGAACTATAGTAGAATCGTATTTTTCCTCATATTCTTTGCTTATCTCAAGAAGTGTAATCCCAGTTTCATACTCTCTAATATCATCCATTATATTAATTTTAACTTTATTCACATTATCATCTCCCTTGCTTTTTTAGAGTCTGTATAATAGTATATGTACAAAAAGAGAGCAATTGCTCCCTTCTTCTACTTTTCAGATATTTTTTTATATAAATCGAAACTCTCATTTATATATTCAGTGTTCATTTCAAACACTAAATACTTGTTATTCTTGATTTCTAATATATCTATTATGTCTTTTTCAGTTAACAATCCATCTTCACTCAAACCTAGATGTAAATCATCATTTCCATCATTATCACTTAAATGAACTAATCTTACATTATCAGATAATCTACTTAAATAATTATCTTTATTTATAAGATTATGTCCTGTATCATAACAAAATCCCAAATTATATTTTGTCACATTTTTAAACAAATATTCAAAATCTGCTACCTTATTTCCAAGATTAATCAAGTCTCCATTTTTGGAGTATGTATTTTCAATATATATATCCACATCATCTACATTGTTTAAAATTTTCAAAAGAAAACTTATAGTATTATTTAAGTAATCAATTCTATTTTTTTTGACCTTATTTTCAATTCCATACCCTAAATGTAAATTATAATATTTTACATTCAATGTTTTTCCTTTTTTATAGTTTTCATGAAAATAATCAAGCCAAAACTCATTTGCCCTTGTTATAGGATCACAAGTATTAAGCTCCATAGGCATGTGAATACCTATTGATATATCGTTTTTCGTAAATTCATCCTTATTATGATATAAATAATCCCAATCTTCAAGATTGTCTATCCCAACTTCTATATGATTAAATTTTAATTTTTGGCATATTTTTATTTTTTCTTTTATCTGGTATGCCATAGAAGATAATCCAGTCCTAATTTTCATAATTATTTTAATAAACCTATTTTATTAAACGGATAAAGTCTTATAAAAGCTCTACCTATTATTTCATCTTCATCTATAAAACCAACTCTAGGGTCTCTACTGTCTAAACTGTTAGGTCTATTATCTCCCATAGCAAATATATGACCTTTAGGAACTACTGAATCTATAACTCCATCTGTATAATCTCCATTTATATAATCCTCTTTAAGTTCTACACTATTAACATATACTTTACCATTCATAACCTTAACCTTATCTCCAGGAAGTCCTATAACCCTTTTAACAAGGTCTTTTTCTTTTCCGTTTTCTTGTACAAGATGTGATTTAAATATAACTACATCTCCTTTTTTAGGTTCATTCATAGTATATGGTATTTTGTTTATTATAAGGTAATCATTTTCTTCAAGTGTAGGATACATAGAATATCCCTTAACAAGAGTAGGCCTTATAAATAAGGTTATAAAAAAAGCCAATACACACGCTATTCCTATAGTCTTTATCCACTCTAAAATTTCACTCTTTAATTTTTCATTCATAGTAAACGTCTCCTTTATCCCTTACATATTTACTCAGAAGTTCTATTATTATATTATTTATATCATCATATTTATCAAACTTTATATCAACATCTAATTTTTCACACGCTGTTATAAAGTCATCCACAACTTCAAACGGCTTACCATATATATGTTCTATGTCTTCTTTACTAACTCCTTTAAAACCATGCCCCACAGGACATTCATTTCTAAGTCTTATTAAGTTTTCTAATTTTTCACTATTGAGTATTTCCAATACTTCAACTATTTTTTTTGTCTTTCTCATATTTTTGTTTATATACCTAGTAATTCCATAAGTTAAGTTGCTAGTATATATATTATACCTCTTTTTAAGTATATTCAATATGTTTTTTTTAGATACCATATAACCTATCATAGATACCTTTGTTTTATTTGATTGACTTTGGACAAATACATACTTAAATAAAGCTTCCTTTAATCTATATATCCTGCCTAAAAAATCTATATATTCTTCATTTATTAACTTTATTTTTATATTTTCTATGAATTCAGAGAATATAGCCGCAACATCTCCATCTATCAAGTCTATAGAATTATTTCTAAGCATTTTTATATCTTTCCTATTTTTAATTTGAGGACTTAACATATCAAGCTTTTTTATTGCAGTTTTAAAGTCAAAATTAACAGATGACTTGCAATAACTAATCAATATATGAACATCTCCATTATTTATTCCAAGCTCTTCTAATATATCTATAACCGCATCATAATTATACCTTGCTAAAAATTTTGTTATTACAAATTCATATTTTTTATCTATGCTTCCCATATAATCCTCCTATAAAGCAAAATTAGTATCTATATATATAATGCCTTTTATTTAGCTTATTAAAACAATTAAATTTTTGACATAAGAATTCATATATTAATTTATAATAATATAAATAATTTTTATCTTATAACCATAAAAAGACCCTACAGGGTCTTTCTATGGTTACATAATCGGTACTTTAATTATTTGATTTGGATATATTAAATTTGGATTATTTAAGTTATTATACTCAGCTAACTTTTTCCAATCCACATTGAATTTTTTAGCTATCTTCCAAAGAGAATCTCCTTTTATAACTGTGTAGCTTTGTTCTTTAGCAACAACTCCATTTTTGCTTTCTTTTTTTGCAATCTCTTCCTTCTCAATTCCTTCTTTTATAACTTCTTTCTTTTTAGGTTTCTCTTTAACATTCGACTTAATCAATCCTTGCTTTTGAAGTTCATATACGTTTAAAGATTTAACGTTTGGAGTTCTCTTATCTTCTGACATCGGAATACTTATCTTTCCTTCTTTAACTAAGTTGTAAACTTCATCTTTTAAAGGATTATTTAAATCCACCCCAACTATTTTCCAGTTATAATCAACTTTTGGAACTATTTCTTTGTTTTCAGTAACATATTTAACAATAAGATTTCTTATACTTCCATCTGCATACTCCAAAGAAGAATCAAAGACCTTATCTTCTTCTTTAAAATATCCGTCTTTAACCATATTTCCAAATCTATAGTTGTTAACCGCAATAGTAAATGTCATGTCATCAGTAACAGGTTTATTCTTAAACCTAAGATTAATTATTCTTTGACCTTCTGGCTTTGATATATCTATATCATAATCAACACCCGAAAACATATCATAGTTATATCCTCTTATTTCAGGATTAAAGCTAACTGTAACATCTCCATCATTGTATATATTATAGTATCTAGCAGACCACTCCATATAATCTTTTAATTGCTTTCCAGTAACCTTTACACTAATTAAAGTATTTGCATACTTGTATATATTAGCAACATCTTTTTTCTTAAAATCCCCTTTTAAAAGATTCATATCATTTTTAAAAGCTGCCGCTGATGATATGTCAGCTTTAGAATAATGCATTTGAACTTCATTTATAAAATCTATTAACGAAGTATCTTGTACTTGAGCTGTAGGTATTCCAGGTAATACTTGAGTATTTTTTATAAAATCGTCAGTAACATTTCCTATTACCATGTTTGCATCATCTCTAGAAGTTTCATGAATATAGCTATATTTAACTTCAAGATTTTCATCTACCTCATAACCTTTAGTATCTATATTTTCACTACTTTTTTCAAATACATCCCATTTTCCATCTTCTTTTTTTAATTTCAAATCTATTTTAGATATTCTACTTCCATAGCTCATAGGCTCAACAACTAACGTATCTCCTACTTTTTCTCCACCAATATCACTATGAGCATGTCCCATTATAACAGCATCAAGCTCTGGATTTTTTTCTATTATACTTCTTGTTCCGTCAAAATCTGTATATTCATCTTCAAGTCCCATATGGAATACTCCAACAAATACGTCTACCTTGCCCTTAAGCTCATTAATCACCTTGGTAGTTTCTTCAACAGGATTTCTAAATTCTAATCCTTTAAAATGATCGGGAGTTGATGATTCCCATCTTGGTATATTAGGAGTAATCATTCCTATTATAGCTACCTTAACTCCGTCTTTTTCTACTATTTTATAAGCATCATAAGCTCTTTGCCCATCTTCTTTATATACGTTTCCAGCTAGAACCGCTGCATTTGAAGTTTTAACTGCCTTATTTAATATATCAAGACCAAAGTTGAATTCATGATTCCCAAGAGTCCATGTATCATATCCTATATCATTCATAACTTCAATTATAGGATTTTTATCGTTTCCTTGGAAAAGTTCTATTGAATTATCTTGAGTTGTATCTCCTGCATCAACTAATATTGTATTTTTATTATTGCTTTTTATTTCTTTTACAACAGTTGCAACCTTCAAATATCCTGCATCAGAATCCTCTGTATCTAATGCATAATCCCATGGAAATATTCTTCCATGCATATCACTTGTTCCTAATATTGTTATAGTAGTTTCATCTTCATTTGCACTAACTATTAATGGTAACGGACTAAATAAAGTTAAAATAATACTAACTATAAGTAATGATGATATCCTCTTTTTCATATTTTATCCCCCTTGTTTTTATTATTATCTAATTTAAATTTCTATCTTCATATAAAATCTATATAAATACACAATCATATCTTTATAATTAGGATAACATTTCCAATTATATATTTCAATTAATTTTTCTGTTGACTATATACATATATACATTAAAATATAATTAGGACAAAACTAATAACAAAGGAGGTTATTCCCATAGAACGATTTAAAAATATTTTTTATGAAACAAGTGATTTATTGCTAGGATTTTTTGTTTTATTAATCATAGTTTACACCATTGGATATCAATTTTATGGATGGTTTGATAAAGATAAGGAATCAGTAATGAATATAAATACTACTATTGAAGATATCAATACTCTACCTGATGATAATTCAAATGAAGATAATTCTAAAATCAAAATACAAGATATTGTATACTTCCAAGTCAAATCTGGTGAACCAGCTGTTAACGTAGCTACTAACCTTGAAAGTTTAGGATTAATTGAATCACCACAAGATTTTTTAACAAAATTAGAAAAATTAAATCTTGGAAATTCTATAAAAGCAAATACATATAAAATAAAAACAGAATCAAATGTAGATGAAATAATATCTATACTTACAAAATAAAAAAGTTTTTCTTTAAAGAATATTAAATGTAAACTTTTTTGAAACCCATAATGGAAATTATATTTATTCACAATTTAAAGAAAAATATAATTTCTATACTATAAGAAAAGGCACCATTATACAATAGTGCCTTCTTTTTCTTCTTTATATATCATTTTTTCAAGTTTATCAATAGGTACTGGTTTACTATATAAATACCCCTGATAAGACTGACAATCTAATTCTTGTAATAAATTCAATTGATCTACTGTCTCTACTCCTTCAGCTAACACTTTAAGATTTAGAGCCTTTGACATATCTATAATAGCCTTCATTATAGTTCTATTTACATTATTAGAACAAATTTCATCTACAAATAGTTTATCTATCTTAACCTTATCTATAGGTAAATCTTTTAAATAACTCAATGATGAGTATCCCTTTCCAAAATCATCCAAATGTATTTTTATACCCTTGCCTCTCAATTTATTTAAAACATTATAAACATATTCTTTATCTTCCATGGCAGCAGTTTCTATTATTTCGATACTTATATGCTTAGGATCTATTTTTGTAAACTCAAATATAGATTCTAAGTATGGAATAAAACTTTCTTCATGTAATAATTTAGGTGATATATTTACAGAAATATTTATAGGTTCTTTTCCATGATTTATCCATTCTCTTATTTGAAGGCATGCAAGCTTTAATATATGTTTATCCAATGTTTTTATGAAACCTGTTTCTTCTGCTATCGGTATAAATTCATTAGGATAAATCATTCCCTTTTTAGTATGATTCCATCTAACTAAAGCTTCAATGTCAGTTATTTGGTTTGTTTTTATATCAACTTTAGGCTGATAATGTAGAACAAACTCATCCTTTTGTATACCAATTATAAGGCTTTCTGCAATGTCAAATTTATTTTTTATCTGACTATGCATATTGTCATTATAAAATTGATAATCATTTCCTTGCTTTTCCTTAGTTTTATGCATAGCTATATCGGCATTTTTCATAAGTGTTTCCATATTATCTCCATTTTTAGGATATAAGCAAATACCTATACTACATGTTATATGTACAGTGTTATCATCTAATTCAAACGGCTTTCTAAATTCACATACGATATTTTTAACAATTTTAGTTATTATATTTTCGTCTTCAATGTTATTAAGTATTATAAGAAATTCATCTCCACCAGATCTTGCTAAATAATCTTGTTTTCTTATATTTTCTTTAATTCTTATAGCCACTTTTTTCAATATGTCATCTCCATGACTATGTCCTAGAGAATCATTTATCAATTTAAACTTATCTAAATCCATAAATAATATCGCAAATTTTTTATCTTCTGATAAAGCCTTCTCAATATTTTTTTCGATATCTCTTCTATTTGGAAGTTCCGTTAAAGAATCGTTAAATGTAGTATGCTTTATCTCTTTCAATAAATTTTCTCTTTCTATTATAGTTCTTAAAAATCCATAAAAGATAAATATTATAGCCAATAGTAATGAACTATTAAACAAAACATTAATTATCTCGTTATTTATTATATCGTATCCCATTATATTTATAATATCTCCAAGTATATATAAAGAGAAGAATATCCATCCAAAACTTAAATGCCTTGTCTTAAACTTAATCGATATCACAAGACATAACAATGATAGTATATATCCTAATGTTTTAATAAAAAAATCGAATATAACCGACTGATCATTCCCTTCAAAAGATATATTATTTAAAATTAATATATCTATAAATAAAACAACAATCGACAATATAATCCAATTCTTATAGAATTTATTTTTCATAAAATCCCCCAAAATATGTTTAACTAGATTTTTTCTGTTTGATTAAATCCGTATATAAAATATATTATATCATTTTAAAAGCACTTTACTATAAAAACGTAATAAATTAAATAGATATATTTACTATAATATATCATAAATTAAATAGTAGATATTCTTTTTTAACTTTATTCCTTTTCCGTTTTATTTATAAAGCCAAATCTATCTTTTGAATCTTTTGTATATTCATTTAATTTATTCAGATTTATCTTCCACAAATAAATCACATAAGGTATAAATAAAGCCATTAGTATAGGCATATTAGACATTAATATAAAATTAAATATACCATGAAGTATTATAGGCATAGTTAAAGATTTTCTCAGATATTTTTTACAAATGCGATCATCCATAATACAGTATTTTGCAAGAGACAAGTAATAGCCCATAGTTACTCCATATAACATATGGGACGGAACTGAAAATAAACCTCTTCCTATTCCTACAGTAGGATTCGAACTAAATTTAAAGACAACATACATTATATTCTCTACCGTTGCAAATCCTAGGGATGCAAAAGTACAATACACTATTCCATCAAGCTTTTCATTGAAATGAGCACTTTTAAATGCACTATTTAAAACTACTAATCTCTTAAAATATTCTTCTGTGCAAGCAGCCACTATAAAGGCTGTATACAAAGGCCACATTATGCCTGAAAATACATTAAATCTATCTAATATTTTTTCAACTACAATAGTCGGAATTACTGATAAACACCCCAGTATAAATACCTTTATCAAAAGTTCTGGTGGCTCTTTATCATACCTATCTGTAAGATAGATTCCTATTAAAAGTGCAAAAGACGGCGCTATAGCTATAATCAAAAGTCTAATATTCATAATCTTCCTCCAAACTCTTTATTTAATCTTATTATTCCCAAAATCACTTAACAAAATATGATTTTTTTCATATTATATAATAATTTAATTTAGGAGGGGTAAAATGGAAATTTATAAAGTCAATAAAGGAGACAGTCTTTACGATGTCTCAAAGAAGTTCAAAGTTTCTATAGATGATATAGTAAAAAGCAATAATCTTCCATACTATGATAAATTAGCTGTTGGAATGAATCTTCTAATACCTTCAAATTCCAATAAATCTAATAAAAACTTTTTCGAATATAAGGTAAAAGTTGGTGATTTCCTATATAAAATTGCTAAAAAATTTAATGTGAATTACCAAAATATAATAAATATTAATAATTTAAAATCTCCATATGTAGTTTATCCTGGTCAAATCATTAAAATTCCTAGCTCTAAAACACGACAATCAATTTCTACACTACCGTTTTTTCAACCAGGAAAAGATTATGAAAAATATTATGATTATATAACACAAATATCAGATGAATTGACTTATATGGCTATATTCGATGTAAGAACTGACAATACTGGCAATTTAATAAATGAAATTCCAAATGGTCTGTCTAAGTTTATTTTAGATAATAATATAAGTCCGCTTCCAGTTATAACTAATTTTGACGGAGTAAATTTCAATAAAGATTTAGCAAGAGAAGTTTTAACTAACAATATGGATACATTAATAGACAACATAGTTAGGTTAACTATTGATAACAATTACGGTGGAGTTATTTTAGATTTTGAAAACCTATATCCAGATGATAGATCTCTATTCAATGAATTCGTAAGAAAACTCTCAGATAAGCTTCATCAAAATGATAAAGTTTTAGGTATGGCTATTGCCCCTAAATGGGAAGATTGGCCTGATAGACCTTGGGTTGGATTCTTTGACTATGAAGAATTAGGAAAACACCTAGATATAGCATATATTATGACTTATGAATGGGGATGGGTAGGTGGAGATCCTCAGCCCATAGCTCCTCTTCCTAATGTAAAAAAAGTACTTGATTATGCTATAACTAAAATGCCTAAAAATGTAATCTATATGGGAGTAAATTTATATGGATATGATTGGCTTGTTTACAAATATAAGCAAGAGTCTGCAAAAACAGTAACACTTGAAAATGCGTATAAATTAGCAATAGATAATAATGCTCAAATAATGTGGAATAACCTGTCTAAGACTCCATACTTTAGATATACGGATAGTAATAACGATCTTCATGAAGTTCATTTTGAAGATGCTTTAAGCCAATTGTATAAGCATGAACTTGCAAGAGATATGAACCTTGAAGGTATTGGTTATTGGGTATTAAATACCGAAATAGCTCCTACGTGGTATATCCTAAACAACTTATTCGAAGTTAGGAAGGTGATGTAATAATGGCAGATGGTAGCTTATTGGTTCAAGTCATAGATAGTAAAACTAAAACTCCAATACCAGATTGTAGAATTAATATTTACTCTACAGAAACTGAAACTCAACAAACTTTAGCACAGAATGTTCCAACAAATATATCTGGTCAAACAGCAATTATAAATTTGCCAGCACCTGATATTGAATATTCACAAGAACCATCTGACGTAAAGCCTTATAGCGACTATTTAGTAGAAGTTATAAAAGATGGATATATAGATGTAGTAGTGGAGGGTATTCAAATACTTCCAACTGAACTTTCCATTCAAACGATAGAGCTTAATAAAATAGAAAATCCTAGACTTATGAGACAAGAAACTGAAATTATAGTTATTGGTCCACACACTTTATGGGGAACCTTTCCCCCAAAGATTCCCGAAGCTCCAAATAAGATTATACCTCCACCTTCAGGATTTGTAGTTTTAGATTATCCTCAAGTTCCTGAATATATTATAGTGCATGATGGTTCCCCAGATGATGCCTCTGCTCCTAACTATTGGATTAGATATAAAGATTATATCAAAAATGTAGCATCATCTGAAATATACTCAACATGGCCAATAAGTACAATATACGCAAATGTATGCGCTATAGTATCATTTACTTTAAATAGAGTTTTTACAGAATGGTATAGAGGAAAAGGTAAAAATTTCACCATAACATCTTCAACAGCATACGATCATAAATGGATATATGGTAGAAATATATTTGAAAATATAAGTTTAGTTGTAGATGATATATTCAATCTATATTTTAAAAGACCATCTGATAGAAGACAGCCTCTTCTTGCTCAATACTGTGATGGTGTTCAGGTTCAATGCCCTACATGGATGACTCAATGGGGTAGTAAATATCAAGGAGACCTTGGTAAATCTTATGATCAGATATTAAAATATTTTTATGGAAATGATATAGGTTTTGATAGAGCTCAAGTTGTAACGGGAGTTCCTACATCATATCCCGGATACACTCTAGGAATTGGCTCAAGCGGAAGTGAGGTTAGAACAATACAAACACAGCTAAATAGAATATCTAACAACTACCCTGCTATACCTAAGATGAAAGTAGATGGTGTATATGGAGACTCAACAGCTGAGTCTGTAAGAGTATTTCAAGAAGTTTTCAGGTTACCTGTTACAGGAACAGTAGATTTTAGAACCTGGTTTAAAATTTCTGATATTTATGTAGCTGTAACTAAAATCGCAGAATTGAACTAAGTTAAAGCCTACGTCATCATGACGTAGGCTTTACTTATTCTTTATGTCTCTTAGCACTTTGTGAATATCTCCATCTGAATACAGATCTTATATTCTCAAATGTGTTTCTAAGATTTAGTATTCCATACCCCCAAGATACATTAGGATATATCTCTCCTTTTCTTCTATCAGTTCCCCTTATGAGATATGTTTTTACCTTTTGAGTGTACATTTTAGGGTCATTTCCTTCAATTATTCCCCATTGCAATAACAATGCAACCGCACCCGCTACATGAGCTCCCGCAGCGCTGGTTCCAGTTATAGTTGCGTATCCCCCGCCTGGATATGTTGAAGTTATATTGACTCCCGGTGCAACCAAATCCGGTTTTATTCTGTCGTCTCTAGTTGGTCCCCTTGATGATGCTCTATAAAGACTATTATCATCATTGTTATATGCACCAACAGTTATAGTAGCTTCTGCTGTTGCAGGAGTTACTATAGTTCCAAATGGGTCTGCCTTTAAAAACTCCGTATCCTGTGCTAAAAGCTCTTTACTAGGCAGATATACATCAAACTTTCCATCGACTATATAATCACCATAAACTCTTATAATCCAATTGCCAGGTTTTATATCTTTAAATAAGATAGATATAAATTCATCTCCTGTTAATTCATCTGGAAATCTATATGTTATATATACTTCTACATCTTCCATTGTAAATTTAACAAGTTCTGTCTCATTTAATTTTGCAGGTATTTTATCTATAATTTCTCCTGTTGGGGATACAAGAGCAACAGATAACCTATCTGGCTTTTTCCCCCATATCTGAACTTCTAAATCACCTTGATTATCTCCTACTCTAAGCTCTATATCTTGATAGTCTCCACTATTTTCAATTCTACCACTGTAATGAGTTTTTGTATCTGCTTCATTTCCAGCGGCAGCGACTGCTATTACTCCCTTATCTCTTGTGAGCTCATATATATAACTTTCAAGCATAGTTCTTCCATCATGACTTCCCTCGTTAGTTCCAAGAGATATATTTATCACTAATGGTTTGCCAAGTTCTAACGCTTTTTCATATGCATATCTTATTCCAAGCATTAAATCAGATGATTTATAGTATTTATCATCATATTTATTTAATTTTACAACTATCAACTCACTATCTGGCGCCACCCCTACATATTTATCATCCTCACTTCCTCTTCCTGATATTATTCCAGATACTAGTGTCCCATGCCCTGTTTCATCAACAGTATCTAATTTCTCTCCTGTTTGAATAGCCTCATCTATTTCTTCTCTTGTATACTCTCTTCCAAATAAGAACCCTTCAGGAGGATCTCCTTCCAGTGTTTGATCCCATATACTTACAATTTTCGAAGTATCATCTTCATATATAAAGTCAGGGTGAGAATAATCTATACCTGAATCTATAACAGCAACAAGCACATCTCTTCCTGTTAAAGGTATATATGGATTATTATGAAAAAACTTAGCTCCTATATCTTCAACACTTGTATCTAATAAAGGTACCATTTTATATGCTCTTTCGTAATATGCAATTCCTTGTATTTCATTAAATTTATTTTCATCAAAATCATCTGGGACATAAACAATAGCGTACCTATCTGCTATCATTTGTATATCATTTATACCATTTTCTATTAATATATCTTTTATATTTTCATCATCATATTGTATTATATATTCTTTTGTATTAAATCTACTAAATTCTATTTTATTTCTATACAAACTTCTTGATCTTACATTTTCAATATCTTTTAAATTCAATGTACCATACCCCCAAATTTCATCTGGATATTCTAAAAAACTTTTATCTCTTGTAGCATTCTTCAATATTAAAGCTTTAATTCTATCTGCATATAAGAAGGGGTCGTTTCCATCAACTATACCCCATTGCATCAAAAGAGCTATGCTTCCAGCTACTTGTGGCGCAGACATACTAGTCCCTGACAAAGAAGCTAATCCCCCTCCAGGAAAACTAGATACTATATCTTCTCCAGGAGCTACTATGTCAGGCTTAACTACATTTCTTGATACATCACCTCTTCCTGAGAAAGATGAAGCTGTATTTGTTGTATAATCATAGCTTCCAACAGATATGACTCTTTGTGCTGTAGCTGGAGTTGTTATCGTAAGCTCTATACTCGGATCTAAAAATTTAGTATTCTCACTTAATTTTTCCGATATAGGCAAATATAAATCAACATCTCCTTCTACAACCTCTGTAGCATCAATTATTATCTTCCATATACCTTCTTGAATATATGGATTACCTTGTAGATTAATTCTAGCCTGTTCTCTTAATGTATATGGTGTTGGAGGAACAAAAAAAGATATCATCTTAGTATTTCCTAATATTGCATTTATTTCACCTGAGTATTCTCCTATATTAGGACTAGATATACCTGATGGACTTACTACTTTAAAAGTAAAATCATCAGAAAACTTTTTCCATATAGCAATATCCAGTTCCCTTTCTCCAGGTCCTACAGAGAATTCAATTGGCTTAGATACATCCTTTTGAAGCTTTACATACTTATGATGCCCTTTATCTCCCTCATTGCCAGCCGCAACAACTATAGAAGTTTTCCACCTTAATGACATATCATCTAAATACTCTTCAAACAACGAAGTTCCATCATGAGGCCCTTCATTAGTACCATAGCTTATATTTATAACAGCTGGTTTACCTAATTTTTCTGCTTCATCTATTATATACTTTACAGCCCTCATAAACTCTGTTGTTCTAGCAAACGACTCTATCCCTTTGCTACCTACCTTAACGGCTATTATATCGGCATCTGGCGCTATAGAAGATGCTATCCCAGATACATGTGTGCCATGACCTACCTGATCTATAAAAGGAATACTCTCCCCCTCCTCAAGTGCTTTGTTAATATCTTCATTAGTGTAAACATATCCTTGTTTAAATCCATCTGGGGGATTCCCTTCTCTAGTCTGATCCCATATACTTATTATCTTTGATCTAGAATCTTCATTAATAAAATATGGGTGTCTATAGTCTATTCCCGAATCTATAATCCCTAATATAACTCCATCACCTGTAAGACCAGTAGTACTTTTGAAAGAATCTATTCCACTTGCTTCAGAACTAGTTAAGCTAGGACCCAAAACAAAGGGTCTCTCTATATATTCTATTTCTTCATAATCTAGTAATTTTGGTATATCTTCTTCTTTTAAAGTAATTATTGCAAATCTTTCGTTCAAAAGCTCAACATCTGCATCTAGTTCTTCTTCTAGTTTTAATAAATCACCATGATATTTAACTATAACTTCAAAATCCAACTAATTGCCCTCCCTTATCATATAAATTAAAACTTATATTATAATTGTATGTGTAAAAATCAAAAACAAGCTTTTAAATATCTTTTTTTGGGATATAAATATAATATGATATATATAAAGGAGTGTTAAAAATGAGTTTTAATAAAATAGATGATAGAAATAATGAAAAACCTAATGATCCACATAAAATTTTAATATATGGATATTCTGACCAAGATATTATTAAGTTTGAGACATCCTTCAAAGATATTGGTGAAAATAATTTTGTATTTTTAAATAAGTCATATTTAAATCAAAAAGTGTATGATATAGTTACTTCGAATAATATTAATCAAAATAATAATTCAAATCAAGATTTTCCAGATATACCTTTTATACTTTTAAGTGGTTTTTCTAATAAAGAAGTTATAGATTTCTTTAATTTTATAAAAGAGAATAATTTCGCCAAACCACTGGTAGCACTACTAACTAAAACTAATAAATCGTGGTTTTTAAAAGATTTAATAAAAGATGTTTATCAAGAGCATATGATTATGATAAATAAAAAAAATAAATAGATGTATATGAAATATAAAGTTTGACAATACTAAGTATACGTGTTACTCTATATAAGTAATATAGTTACAGAATATGAGTAACGTAGTTACAGAATAATTTTTTTGGAGGATTTTTAAATGAAAACAGGAATAGTTAAGTGGTTCAATAGTGAAAAAGGATTTGGTTTCATAACAGTAGATGGTGGAGAAGACGTATTCGTACATTTCTCAGCAATCCAAACTGATGGATTCAAAACTTTAGAAGAAGGACAAAAAGTTGAATTCGAAGTAACTGATGGACCTAAAGGACCTCAAGCTGCTAACGTAAGTAGAGTATAATAAATAATTATATATTTTAATATATATTTATTTCAAGGAAAACCTAGTATAATCTAGGTTTTTTCTTTTTTTGTATTTTTTTAAATAAAAGAACCAGCTCCGAAAATTCGAAGCTGGTTTTTTATAAAGAATACTTTTTAATTTTAACTATTAGGATTTGCATCTATTACATACTTGGCTATATTAGAAGCATGGTCGCCTATTCTTTCCATATTACTTATTAATTCTAAAAATATTATTCCCGATTCTATACTACATTTATTATTATTCAATCTATATATATGATTCTTTCTATATGATTTCTCCATCTCATCTATTTGTTCTTCTATCTTTAATACACTTAAAGCTAAATCTATATCTGCATTCTTCATAGAATCAATAGATGTCTTATATGCTAACATAACTTTTTCAAACATAACTTTTAAGTCTTGTATAGCACTTTCAGAGAAAACTATCTCTTTTTCTATAACTTCTATAGCAAGTTCAGCTATATTATCAGCATGATCTCCAACTCTTTCTATATCACCGATAGTATGGAATAACCCATCTACTATTTCTCTATGATTTACAGATAAATCTTTATTTGATAATTTCATTAAGTATTCTGTAAGCAGTTTTTGTAATTCATTTATTTTTCTTTCTTTTGCAAACGTTTCATCTACATCTTTTCTCGATCTATTTAAAACTGCATTCATAGATGATTCAAACGACTTTCTAGCAGTCTTACCCATTCTTAAAGCCTCTCTTATAGAGTTCGAAAGAGCTATAGATGGTGTTTCAAGAATTCTATCATCTATATACTTAGTAAGCTTGTATTCTTTTTCATCTTCTTTTTCAGGTATTATAGTCATAGCAATTTTCACTATAAACATTGCAAAAGGAAACTGTATTATAACATTTATAATGTTGAATAAAGTATGGGCATTAGCTATTTGTCTCGTCACATCAATAGGGTTAAGTTTAGTTACAAGCATAGTTATAGGTGCCCTTAAAACAAAAGCAAATATAGTAGTACCTATTATATTGAATGTTAAGTGCATAATAGCTGCTCTTTTTGCATTTTTACTAGCTCCTATACTAGATAACAGCGCAGTAATACACGTTCCTATGTTCTCTCCATATAATATAGGAAGTGCTGATGATAAAGGCATCAACCCTTCAGATGCAAGAGCTAAAAGTATCCCCATAGAAGCACTACTACTTTGAACTATTACAGTAAGTCCAAATCCCATTAATATACCTAAGAAAGGATTATGCCCAAAACTTACTAATGCATCAGTAAAAGCCTTAACCTCTCTTAATGGCTTAACGGCATCCTTCATAAAATCCATACCTATAAATAATATACCAAAACCTATTAGTATCTCTGCAAATTTTTTATTTCTCTCATTAGACGAAAATAAATATATTATCATACCAATTCCAACAGCAACTGGTGCTATTTCAGTTAATTCAAAAGATACAAGCTGAGCTGTAACTGTCGTACCGATATTTGCTCCCATTATAACACCTATAGCTTGAGTCAATTGCATTATACCTGCATTAACAAATCCAACCACCATAACAGTCGTTGCACTACTACTCTGTATCACAGCAGTAACAAAAGTTCCAACTAAAACAGCCATAAATCTATTACTTGTTAACATCGCTATTATCTTTTTTAATTTTTCTCCTGCTGCCTTTTGAAGTCCTGCTGCCATTAGATTCATCCCATATAAAAATAATCCAAGACCGCCAATTACTCCTAATGCTATTTCTAAAAACATATTATTCCTCCTCGATAGTCCTCATAAATGTAATTCTACCTTCTAATTCATCTTAACAAAATAGAATGTTAGTATTGTTAAGTTTAAGTTAAATATAAGTTAAATAAAAGTTAAAATCAGCATTGTTTAACTTATATTTAATATTGTTTTCATATAATAGTGTTGATATGTATAAAAAAATTCGTTTTATTCTATCACATACCTATATGTACCCAACTAGTGATACTAACTACGTTTCTAAAAAATAGTTAATATCGTAGTTCTTTCATAAGTATTACCACAAATTGAAAATTATATAATCTACTTAAACATAAAAAAGACTACTTTAAAATTATTTTAAAGTAGCCTTTTTTATGTTTAAGCTGTTTCTTCTTCGAAGAATTCCTCATCTACATATTCTATTGTAATTCCTAAGTATCCATATACTATAGCCACTACAGGATTAATTAGGTTTAAAAATGCATATTGCATATAAGCAAACGGATGAACTCCAAGTGTCGTTGACATATAAGCTCCACACGTATTCCACGGAATCAATGCAGAAGTTAGAGTTCCTGAATCCTCAAGCGTTCTAGATAGATTCTTAGGATGTAATCCTCTCTTTCTATATGCATCCTTATACATTCTACCCGGCACAACTATAGATAAATATTGATCTCCAGTAACTAGGTTAGTGAATATACAAGATAATACAGTAACAAGTATTAATGATCCTGTCCCTTTTGCTAACTTTAATATATTAGCTGCCATACACTCAAGCATACCTGTACTTTCTAATATACCACCAAAACTAAGGGCACATAGTATTAGCGATACTGTTCCCATCATACTATCAAGTCCACCCCTACTTAATAGTTGGTCAACCACATCAACTCCAGTATTAGATACAAATCCACTTTGAGCTGATGCTAAAATACTTTCAAGACCTGCGCCTTGGAATACTACAGCAAATATACCTCCTATTATAGTTCCACATACAAGCCCAGGTATAGCTGGAACCTTGAATACAACAAGAGCTATAACTAAAAGCGGTGGTATCAATAACATAAAGTTTATATTAAACTGATTATTTAAAGTGTTAAGTATTAAATTAATACTTTCAGAATCAACCTCTCCTCCAGAATACTTCATCCCAAGTATTCCATAAATCACAAGTGCTATTAAAAACGAAGGTCCAGTTGTATATATCATATGTCTTACATGATCAAACAACGTAGCTCCTGACATCGCAGGCGCTAAATTAGTTGTATCCGATAAAGGAGACATTTTATCTCCAAAATAAGACCCAGATATTATAGCTCCTGCTATCATAGGTTCTGACATTCCAAGTCCTTTACCAACACCAACAAGTGCTATACCAACAGTACCAACAGTTGTCCAAGATGATCCAGTTGAAAGCGCTACCACTGCACATATTATAGCAGTTGCAACCAAGAATATAGATGGTGATAATATTTGAAGTCCATAATATATCATCGTTGGAACAACTCCACTTAATATCCAAGTACCTATAATAGTTCCTATTATCATAAGTATTAATATGGCTTGCATTCCCATATTTATACTTTTTAACATTCCAGTTTCTATCTCTTTCCAAGTGTAACCTATATAAGTTGCAACAAGACCAGCAATAGCAGATGCTGCTATTAATGGTATATGTGGAGATGACTCAAATTTAAATACTGCTATTGCTAAAAATAATACCAATGAAATTATCGGTATAAGTGATACTCCTAACGTTATACGTTTTTTTTCACTCATAATAACCCCCTAATTTTTTCGCATAATATTTTGTTTATTAATCTTTGTTTTTTTGCTCATTTACATATTATGAAATAAATGAGACTTTTAAATTTAATTAACCTTATTCTATTAGTTTTTTAAATTAATTTTTCTATATTTTCTTGATTAAACACCCTCTTATTATAAGTTTTTGTATACAATCGTTTCATTTATTATACATGATTAATAAATTTTTGTCAATTCCAACAACTTTTATAATTATCTAAGATTTTTACTTCGGCTTTTTAATTCAGTCTCAGTATTATATATAATACTAAAAAAAGACTCTCAGATTTCGAGAGTCTTTTTTATTAAAAGTTTTTCATCATTTTTCTTTGTCTATTTCCTCTTTGATTATCTTGATGGATTTCTTTTATTTTATCTGCTGTATCTTGAGATATTACTCCAGCCTCTACAAGCTCTGCTAATCCTTCTCCTTTTTCTTTACGATTCTCAGTAAAATATGCTTTTCTTTCTTCCGCTGTCATATCTTTAATTTTTTCCATTTCTGCTTTTCTTTCTTCCATTTTTTCAGCACTAAACTTTATCCACTTGTCAGCTTCATCTTGAGTTATTATACCATCTTCAACTAATTTATTTACTCTTTCTTCATGCTTTTGTTTATTTAAATCTACCTTCATTTGATGCATCTTATCTTGTATTTCATCTGCTCTTTCTTGATTTAATACTCCTTCTTCAACTAATTGCGAAAGTCCTTCACCTTTAACATGATTTTCTTTCATATATTCCATTCTTTCTTGTCTTGTCATATCCTTAGTAGCTTCTTGCATTTGATTTCTTTTTTGTTCACGGAAGT
Source organism: Tepidibacter mesophilus (assembly GCF_002724055.1). GTDB lineage: Bacteria > Bacillota > Clostridia > Peptostreptococcales > Peptostreptococcaceae > Tepidibacter_A > Tepidibacter_A mesophilus. Next base: position 143,950 of record NZ_BDQY01000004.1, read on the forward strand.
CATTCCACTTATCGGCTTCTTCTTGAGTTATAATACCTTTTTCAACTAAAGTATCCATGTCTTTATTAACGCCATTTCTATTTTGTTTAAAGTTACAATCTTTAGAACCGATTCCTTTATTCATTTGACTATTAATAGATGCTTTTTCTGTAGTATTTAAATTGTCCAATTCATTTGCAAAAGCAACACCTGCAATAGATGATAATACTGTTCCTCCTATTAAAACTCCACTAAGTAATTTTCTTACTCTTGAATTTGTTTTCATTTTTATTTCTCCTTTCGAATTCAGATATTTTATTTCTTACTCTTTATTCTAAAGAAGTTTTGTCACAGTTTTGTTACAATAATTTATATCTTTTATATATATTTTTTTAAATAAAAAATGTATATAAAATTTATAACTGTAAATAATATAAATAATCTACTGAGGAATTAATAACTTTTAATTAATTCCTAGATTAGCTCCATCAACTACCTCCCCCCTGTTGATGGAGCTATTTTATTTTACATAACCATTTATCACATTCACTTTCTATATCATCGTTTCCTAGTATTGCAGATACAACTGCATACCCTTGAATATCACACTTTTTTAATAAATCTATATTATCTAATTGAAGTCCTCCAATAGCAACTATCGGAATATCAATCTCTTTTCTTATGTTCTTAAGTGTTTCTATACTAACACTTTTAGCGTCCAGTTTTGTAGAGGTATTAAACATAGCTCCTACACCTATATAATCTGCTCCATTTAATTTAGCTATTTTTGCTTCTTCAATGTTAGATACTGATACTCCTACTATCCTCTCCTTACCTACTATAGATTTCACATAAGAAACGGGTATATCACTTTGCCCTATATGAACTCCATCAGCATTTGATATCATAGCAATATCAACCCTATCGTTTATAATAAACATAGCATTATACTTTTTAGTCAATGTTCTTAGCTTAATTGCTTTTTGCAAAAACTCAGCTCCAGTTGCATATTTTTCTCTAAGTTGAACAGTCTTAGCTCCACCTTTTAATGCATCTTCTATGCACTCATGAAAATCTCTTCCATCTAATATTTTACTATCTGTTACTATATAAAGACCATAATCCTTCATATTTATATCCCCTCTTTTTAATATATAGTCTCAACCTTTCCAAAACTTCGTATTTTATCTTCAGTAAGTGTATATATATTATCAAATAAATTTACCTTAAATGATCCGATTGCAATCCCACCTTCATCTGCTAACTCACCTGCTAATGACATGCACAATGTTCCCATAATTGCAGCATCCATATTATTATCACTAACTCCTAAAAAACTTCCTATCAAACTATTTATCATACATCCTGTTCCTGTTACGCTCTTTAACTTAGATGTTCCATTGTGTATTTTTACAACACTATCACCATCTACTATAATATCTGTTTTGCCTGTTATAGCTAGTGTGGCACTGAATTGTTTGCTTATTTTTTTTGGATATTCAATATCATCACATTCCTCATGAGAATCAACACCTTGACCATTTACCTGTTGTCCTCCTATGAATTTTATTTCTGCCATATTACCTTTGATAACATCAAATTTTGCTTCTTCTAGAAGTCTTTTTACTATTTCTTGTCTTTTATTTGATGCAAATACTCCGACAGGATCTAATACAAGTTTTTTGTTAATCTTATTTGCATATTTAGCTGCTTTTATAAATAAATCTAAGTAAGCAGTATTCATAGTTCCTATATTTATAACAACTGAACTTGCAATATTTATTACATCTTCTAATTCTTCATATGAATAGCTCATCAAAGGACTTGCTCCTATTGCCAAAGTCATATTTGCGCAATCATTTATAGTAACTTCATTAGTGTAATGAACTACTAATGGAGATACTTTTTTTACTTTTTCTATTAATTCGTACACTATTGATTTCCTCCCTTATCATATTCATAAAAGTGATGAACAGGACCTATGCCATGACCTATATCAAAGCTATTTTCTATCGCATTTGTTATATATTCCTTGCTATTTTTGACTGCTTGTTTTATATCATATCCATGAGCTAATTGAGTAACTATAGCTGATGATAGTGTGCACCCTGTTCCATGAGTATTTTTTCTATCAAGCCTTTTAGATTCGAATAATTCACATATACCATCACCCATTAATAAATCAACAGCATCACCCTCTAAGTGACCACCTTTAACTAATACATACTTAGGCCCAATCTCTAGTAATTTTTTAGCAGCTTCTTTCATATCTTCTAAGTTTTGAATATGTATACCTGTTATTTCCTCAGCTTCCATTGTATTAGGAGTTATGATATGAGCCATTGGTATCAGATGATGGATGAGGCTTTTCTTCGCTTCTGTTTTTAATAGAGAGTATCCACTCTTTGAAATCATAACAGGATCTATCACAAGATTATTAACCTCATATCTGCTTAATGTATCTGCTATTTCTTTTATTATTTGAGCACTTGAAACCATACCTATTTTCAAAGCCTTAGGAGGAATATCTTCAAATATTACTTCTATCTGTTTTTTTATTATCTCTTGACTAATCTCCTCTACAGCAAATACTCCTTTAGTATTTTGAGCTGTAATTGCTGTTATAACACTCATACCAAAAGTCTTAAGAGCACTGAAAGTCTTTAAATCAGCTTGAATACCGGCTCCTCCAGATGAATCAGATCCTGCTATTGTAAGTACTGGTACTCTGTAATTCTTTTTAATATTCATGAAAAATTCCCCCTATTCTCAAAAAGTCTAGGGGGAATTCTTTATATATAAATAAGTGATTTTGCAAAAAAAAATTGTATTCATAACGAATACAATTAATATGCATATACTAAAATCATTTAATCATAACTTCCCTACGTTGGTACTAACCAAATCAGGTTTAAAGAGTTAATAGACAATGTCTATTTCTCAGCCAAAAGGCACCCCTAGCTTTTTATTAAATTGTTTTAAACTTTTCTCAAAGTCTGGTTTAATTATACATCAAATCTATTATTTTGCAAATATATTATTTATCTTTGCATAAATTCTTACATAATCCAACCTTCTTTGTGCAAGCAACTTTGCTTAATCCACAGGAAGGACAAGATATCTTATCTTGACTATATTGTATGTTATACTCATTTCCACAGTCCATACATTTAAACTTACAGTGCTTAGTAGTGTAATGTCCTCCACTTATTCTTATAGCCTTTCCCTCTGTTAATGATAAGGCTACTTTTTTACGGGCACTGTCTATTATGTTTTGAAATGTCTGTCTAGACACTTGCATTTTCTTTGCACATTCTTCTTGGTTCAATCCTTCAATATCCTTAAGTCTCATAGCTTCAAGTTCTTCTATCTTTACCTCAACTTCTTCTATATCACATTTTTGTTTTCCAACTGGAACGAAATAATTATTTTCCGGAAAAAATTCTACTGTCCTAGCCTTTGTAGGTCTTGCCATAGTTATACCTCCCTGTACTGTATATGTTTAATTATATCATTTATTTAAAATGTATATCCAGGGATTTTCTTACCAAATTAATCGTTACAATGTCCTTCATGTTGATGTTCTTTACATACACTTCCTGTTGATTTGAGTTCACCGCTTATATATTTATTAATTATATCATCTAAATTTCCTTGTGCTCCAACTACTACATCTACTCCATTTTCTTTAAATAGTTCTTGTGCTGTTTCTCCCATTCCACCTGCAATAATAAGCTTTATTCCTTTTTCAGCTACAAATCCAGGAAGAAATCCTGGTCTGTGTCCTGGATTTTCTATAAAATTTCTTCCTGCTATACTATTGTTTTCTATATCAAAAACTTCAAAGCCTTCACAATGTCCAAAATGACCTGATACCATATTTCCTTCTTTTGCAATTGCTACTTTCATTTAATTTACCTCCTTTAATTTTTCATTCAATGTTTTCCATATATTTCTTATTTCTTTTCCAGAATTACTATTCTCATAAGTTACAATAGGTCTTAATTCATTTATTGACTTCTTAACCATTTCATCAAAAGGAATTTTTCCAATTACCTCTACATTCTCTTTTTCACAAACTTTTTCTATTTCATTTGACATATCTTCATTAATATCGTATTTATTTATACATACGAATGAAGTTAATCCAAAAAGTATAGTTACAGAAAGTACTCTTAAAAAATCCTCAAGCCCTGACTGAGTAGGCTCTACTACTATAAGTGCTGCATCACACCCTGTTACTGATGCCATAACGGCACATCCTACACCAGGAGAACCATCTAATATTATAAGATTCTCGTCTTTTTTATACTTTGATATATTTTTTCTAACAGTAGTAACTAATTTTCCAGATCCTTCTGCACCTGCAATCATCTCTGCTCTTGATAAAATCCCCTTATCTGTATCCGTTATGAATGTTTCACCCGTTACTTCATCCTCTAATTTAATTGCCTCATACTTGCAGACAATATTACAGACACCACAACCTTCGCACTTCAAAGGGTCTATAGCAAAATTACTTATAGCATTGAATCTACACGTGTTTTCACATTTTCCACATTTCACACACTTTTCCCTATCTATATGAGCAACTTTAGCACCTATAAATGCTTCTTTTTCTATATCATTTACACCTAATAGTATGTGTAAATTTGATGCATCTACATCACAATCTACTTTAAGACTCTCCTCACTTAGATATGCAAAAGAACCTACAACTGTAGTTTTACCCGTTCCTCCTTTTCCGCTTATGACAATTAACTCCATATGATTTCCCCCTCAAGTTCTTTTATTATTTTTTTAAATATATTTCTATATTCATTATTTTCAATTAATAATTTCCCTTGAGAGTATAGTTGTGCTATTTGTTTTGAAAATGGAATTATTCCAATAATTTTTATATTTTCATCCATACAATAATCAACAATTATATTTTCATAATCATCAGCTCTGTTTATAATTACCCCAAATGGAATATTCATATTTCTAACAAGTTCTACTGCTATTTTTAAATCATGAAGACCAAAAGCTGTAGGCTCAGTTACCAAAATAGCATAATCAGAGTCAATCAAAGCTTTAACTACATTACAGGAACTTCCTGGTGCACTATCTATTATTGTAGTTTTTTCATCAATTGCCTTTTTCAACTTACTTATTATAGGTCCTGCCATTGGCTCTCCTATATTTAAAATTCCCATTAAACACTCTAAATCATCACTTTTTCCTTTGTGAGTTTTTCCTATAATTCTTTGTTCTTCTGAAATTGCATCTGTTGGACATATAAGTGAACAAGCCCCACAACCATGACAAAGTTTTTCAAATAAAACTATTTCTTTATTTACAAAAGCTAAAGCATTGAATTGACATCTATCAACGCACTTTTTGCAAGATATACATTTATCTTTATCTACCTTTGGAACAGGTATAAAAACATCACTACTTTCTTCAATGTCAGGTTTTAAAAATATAAAGCCATTAGGCTCTTCAACATCACAATCTATATATCTTGCTTTCATCACTTTAGCAAGATTAGTAGATATAGTAGTTTTACCAGTTCCTCCTTTACCACTTAGAATAGTTATTTGCATTTTGTCAATCCTTTCTATTTTTGCATCCCTAAATGAGATGGACCTGCTTTATCTATTGTAGGTAATTTATTATCAATATAAAGTTTAACAGCATCTTTTATTGTTTCATTATTAATCTTATATGTTTTTATTCCTGCGGCATCTATTATTTTCATAGCATTAGGTCCCATGTTTCCTGTAATAACGGCTTCAACTTTTTGATCAGCAATTTGTTGAGCAGCAGCAATTCCTGCTCCTTGTGGTGATGTTATTCCACTATTTTCTATAAATTCAAAAGTATTATTTTCTGTATTGTATATTGCAAAGTAAGGGCATCTTCCAAATCTAGAATCAGCTTGAGAATTTTCTTTATTTGTTATGCTTGATATACATAATTTCATTATATTGTTCCTCCTATTTTTTCTTCTATTTTTTTAGAAAAAATATCTTCAAAAGTTAAATTGATTTTTTCATAAAGTTCTACTTTTCCTTCATCACAAAGTTCTACAAACTGTGGATCTATCGGAAGTTTGGCAATTACGTCAATATCTAGATTTTGTGCTATTTCTTCTATATTACTTTTCCCAAATATATTGATTTTTTTATTACAATCCGGACACTCAAAATAACTCATATTCTCTACTATTCCAAGTATTGGAGTATTCATCATTTTAGCCATATTTATAGATTTTGTTACAATTAAGCTTACTAAGTCTTGAGGTGATGTAACTACAACTATTCCATCTACCGGTAGAGATTGCATTATAGTAAGAGGTACATCTCCTGTTCCTGGAGGAAGATCAATTAATAAATAATCAAGTTCTCCCCATGCTGTATCTGTATAAAATTGTTTCACACTATTAGCTATTACAGGCCCTCTCCATATAACTGGTGACTCTTCCTTCTCTATAAGTAAATTTATAGACATCACCTTAATACCTGTAGTTGTAGATACAGGATATATATGAGTACCATCACTATCAGCTCTTTTAGAATTGACTCCGAATACTTTTGGAATACTCGGTCCTGTAATATCAGCATCTAAAATACCTACATTATATCCTTTATTTTTTAAAGATACTGCCATTAAAGAAGTTACAGAAGACTTTCCAACTCCTCCTTTACCACTCATAACAGCTATTACTTTTTTTATACTTGTGAGATCATTTGTTTTTTCTTTTTGAATTTCCATTTTTAACCCTCCTATTTATCATATGTAATTTTTTTATTAGCATATGCCACTTTAAGTATACTCTCATTTTTAATTATTGTCAAATGCCAATAACTTTCATTCATATACAAAATAAAATCCTGCATTTAAAACCCTATTTAAGGATTAAAAATGCAGGATTTTTATTAAAAATCATATAGTCTTATTAACTATTCAACTTTAAATCTTTCTACATTACTTTGAAGTTCTTTAGCCAATTCATTTGATGTTTTAGCTAAGGACATTATTTCTTGTATAGAAGCTAATTGTTCTTCTGCTGAAGCTGAAACTTCTTCTGTTCCTGCTGAAGTTTCTTCTGTTATTGCTGATATATTTTGTATAGACTCGATAATAATTTCTTTATTATCTGAAATATCATTACTAACTTGTTTTACTTCTACTATTTTTGATACAAGTTCTTCTAACTTTTGTTCAATTTTTCTAAATGCATTACCTGTATTATCAATAGTCTGATCATTAATTTCTGTCATATGATTTACTTCATTCATTATACTTACAGCATTAACTGCTTTCATTTGTATGTTGTTTATTATCTCATTTATATCCTTTGTTGCATTTCCTGTATTTTCTGCTAGTTTTCTAATTTCATCTGCAACTACAGCAAATCCTTTACCAGCTTCCCCTGCTCGAGCCGCTTCTATGCTTGCATTAAGAGCTAATAAATTGGTTTGTTCTGAAATCTGAGTTATAAGATTTGTGATGCCCTCTGCATTTACGGTTGCAATGTTTACTTCTTCAATAATGCTATGAACATCTCTGTTCTTCTTTTTACTGTTTTCTGTTTTCTCATATAAATCAGATATAATAATACTACCTTCTTTACATATCTTGTCCGTTTCATTTGTCAAGCAAACAGCTTCATTAATAACCTCAGTAGAAATATTTATTTTTTCACCCAATTTTTCTGTACTAATAGCAACTGATTGAGCATCATTTGCTTGTTCAGATGCACTTAATGATATCTGTTCAACTGACTGAGCAATAACGCTCATAGCTTGATTAGATTGATCAGTAATTTCAGCTAAACTATCTGAATGGTTCGACATTGTATATGCGCTATTTTTAATATTGCTTACAAGATTTTTTAATTCTTCCTGCATTTTTTGAACTGAATTAGCTATGTATCCTATTTCATCATTGTATTTTAATATTTTTGAATCTATACATTCAGCAAAATCTCCTTCTGCAATTCTTTGAATATGCCTAGAAGTTGTTTTTAATGGTTTCATAGAATACCCTATTACAAAATATAGAATTAGAGCAACTAATAAAATTATAATTAAGGATAATATAATTGAAGTTTTCATAATATCATTTTTAGCATTTGTTAAAGAATCTAATGATAATCCTACATCAATAGAACCAACATGCTTTCCATCTTCATAAAATGGTATTTGTACATCATATGCCCAAATATTTAATTTTTCATCAAACCATTTATTCGCAGCAGATTTTCCGTTTATAGCTGCTGATTTTGTTACATCATCATCATATGTTCTACCAATCATTTCCTTAGTACCTGCAACACCTAAACCTGTTTTATCAATCTGTATTGCATATAATACACTTTCATCTTCTGTTACTTTTGTAAGTGTATTTTGGATATTAACATTTTTCTTAAACTCCTCTATTATACCTACAGAAACACCAGCCTGTACAAAATAACCATTACCTAAACTAATACCTCCAAATTTATAAAGCTTTCCATCTAATGGGTTTTCTCTTGCATCCTCTAAATAAGTATCTGAGCTGCCATTAAATACAGCATCCATAGCATGTCCTTCAGGATACGCCCAACCTATATTAGCAGGAACATTAGAATAATCTATAATCCTATCTGGACCTACAATACTTATTTCCGAAATCCCTAAATCAGAAACTAGTTGAACTATTTTTTCATTAGAAATCGTATTCATATCCATATACTTTATCATAGAAGAAGCAGTTATAATTTTGTCATCTATTATATTCTCTAATATATTTTCAATTTCTTTACTGCCCTGTATTTGATTCACTATCTGTTCAGCTAAATTCATACCATTCTTTGTTATTTCATCTTCTAATTTATTATTAACTGTTCTAATAGATGCACCCATAAGAATTGAAATAGAGATAAGAAATAAAGTTAATACAATACTTATAACTTTCCATTTAAACGTGAATTTTGTTAATATGTTGTCAATCATTTGTATATCTCCCCTTTAAGATGTTTATTTACTTTATAGTTCTCATTATATGCAAAAGGAAAACTTTTTTCAATCTAAAACGCTCCATAATTTGCAGAATTTTGTAATTAATTATATTTTGATTGAATATTTTGTAAATATATATATTTTTTTGAAAATTAATGTCATGTTCTTATTTTCCTCTACCTCTACACATTCTTGTCTTCTGATACAGATTAGTACTAACAAGTAATAGACATTATGTACAATAGTTCTATATTTAAAAAGGTTTGCATATTTTGGTGGTTTTGATATCGAGTCAAATCCTTATATTATTGAGGTTTTTGATACAAACTAGACAGTATAAAGCTTCATATAAAATACAGAAAGATGATTCAAAGAATCATCTTTTATTTAAAGTCTATAATGGCGATTCGCAGCATATATAGCTATACTATTAGTCAGAAATCCAGTCGGATCAGTGGTATCCTTAATCTGTACTAGTATGTTCTTATTCATTCCAGAAGTTCCATCCCCCAATTGATCATCGTAGTTATTTCCCCAAACCCAAACTGTTCCATCAGTCTTAAGAGCTAAACTGTGTCTCCAACTAGTAAAAATAGCTATAACATTATTCAAAAATCCCGTCGAATCATTAAAATCTATAACCTGTACTGGGGTGTTCTTATTCGTTTCACAAGTTCCATCTCATAACTGACCATTAGAGTTACTCACCCAAGCCCAAACTGATCCATCAACCTTAAGGGCTAAACTATGATGATTACCAGCAGATATAGCTATAACTCTATTTAGAAAACCAGTAGAATCCTTTGGTATATTCACATTCGTCCTAAAAGTACTATCATGTAATTCACCATTATAGTTATTGCGCCAATCTCAAATTTGATTAGTCATACATAACACCACCTCAAAATTATTTAAAGTATTTAAATTACCTGATTCTATAAATATATCTGTTAATAGTTATTTTTATTGTTATTTTAATATATTCACTAACCCTTTAGATAGTTAAAGAGAATAATATTAATGCTTAGCATAATTTTAAAAAACCATGTGCAATAAATTTATCAATCTACTCTGCATCATGGTTTTTATTTATTAGTTCATATAAAAAAAATAGTCTTAAAAACTTTCTATTAAAATGTTATCGAATGCTTTTAAATATTTTGACTAATCTAACTTAGGTTTTTACGTTTAATAATTCGTTTAGAAATTTGCGTGTCTGAGCATAGGGAGTTCGTAAATTTTAGAATTATTAATAAGACAAAGCCTTAGTTATATCCGCGTATTTTAAATAAAAGTTGCATTTATGCTACATTTATTTATTGCAAATGTTTTCATTGCAATAACTTATCACTTAATATTTCGAATTATTTAATCACGATTATGTTCGTTAAATTTTTACCATTTTTTTGTAGTTTTTAATGTCTTTTTTTTAAATTTATAACACAAATTATATAAAATAGTTGTACTTTCCTATTTTTAATTACTCTTTGCTCTATTAACTTTTTTGCTTCCTATTATATAGGATAACTGAAAATAATATGCTCAATTCATATAATAAAGCCATAGGAACCCCCAGTAAGATTTGAGATATTACATCTGGCGGAGTAAGCAATGATGCCAATATAAATACTATTAGTATTACAATTTTTCTGTACTTTTTGAATACAAAAGGTGTTACGAGATTTAACTGAGTAAGAAGAATAACTATCATTGGTAATTCAAATACCAATCCAAATGATACTAAAAGTGAGCTAATAAACTTTATATAATTTGAAAATGAAAAAAGTGGAGAAATTTGATTAAGAGACATATTGGCAAAAAACTTAAGAGTTAAAGGTGTTATTATAAAATAGGCAAAGGATATACCAGAAACAAAAAATATAAGTCCCATTATCATTGAAAAAAGAATAAAAAACTTTTCCTTTTTTTTCAATCCAGGTTTGATAAAAAGCCAAGTTTGTAGCATAATTATAGGTATAGAAACTCCAACTCCAAATACAAAAGCTATTTTTATATATTCTAAGAATAATTCGGGAGGACTTATATATATAAAATCTAAATCTACTGCAGGCTTTAGTATTATATCTACAAGCTCTTCTATAAAAATATAGCTTGATCCAGTGCCAATAAGTATTGAAATTACAATAATTATTATTCTCTTTCTTAGTTCATCTAAATGTTCTATTATAGTAAATTTTGAATCTTCCAAGCTGATTCCTCCTTATACATCATATTAACCCATTTAAATAAGATACTACATATGTAGTATCTTACTAAATTATCTTTATTTTTCTAAACTACTTTTAATTTCTTCAACTTCCACTTCAACATCTTCAGATATTTTACTAGCATGACTTTTAAATTCTCCAATTGCCTTTCCAAAAGTTCTTCCTATTTCCGGTAATTTTGAAGGTCCAAAAATTATAAGAGCTATAGCCATTATTACTATAAGTTCTGGCATACCCATTCTTCCAAACATAGCTTCATCCTCCTCTAAAAATATTTATTTATGCTAATCATTCTTTCTATTAAGCTTGCGTTTACAAATTTCACAAAGTTTATCTTCACTTTTAAACTTTGTGAATTTATCACAGCAAATCTGGCATATTCCAATGTTGAATTCTTTTTTACAATTATATTCATTTTTTATAAGCACGTTATTTATAAAATCATTTTTCATTATTGAATTATAAGGACAACTTTTAATACAAAGTCCACACCCAGTACACCTTAACGTACTATGTAGAAGAAATATCTTATTTTCACTGTCTTCTTTTTTCCAAGCCTTACAACTGCACATAGCTACACAAACTCCGCACATTGTACACTTATCGCTTACTTCAAAATTAGTGAACATATCTGTTTTTATAATATATCCTTTAGAATCTTTTATAGCTTTTGATATGATTTTTTTTGGTTCAAATTTGATTTCTCGAGAATTTATATACTGAATACCTTGGTTTCTTACATTAATAACAGCTTTTGATGAACTTTTTTTTACAATTTTCAAAAAATCTCTTCTCGAATATTTCTTTATATTTTTTTTCTTATTCTTTTCATCATAAACTACATTTATATGAATATTCATACTACCAAAAAAATTCAAAATATCGTCCACTATTAAAATTAAATCTTCTTCCTTAAAGCATCCATTTGAGCATTCACTGCATTTTCCTCTATAGATATTTATAATAGATTCTCTAAAATATAAAATAAGCGCAGCTAGATATTCCTTTCGAATACCATTTAAACATTGGTATCTTAAATCAGTATAAAAATTAGAATATCTGCAGCCTATTGTAATAATATTTTTCTTTTTTTCTTTTAAAAAAACATATTTTTTCTCATTTTCTTTCATTTCAATATATAATGCCTTAGTTGGACATACAGTACTGCACACCCCACATCCTTTGCATAAGCTTTTCTTTATTGATATTTTTTTATTTTTGATCTCAATTGCACCTTGAGTACATGAGTCTATACATTTTCTACAGTCTAAAAATTTATTTTTATTATTTATACATTTTAGATTTTCTATTTCTAAATTATTGTCCAATGAAATTTTTTTCATAATTAGGTTTAACAGCACAGTAAAGCCCTCCTAATTTGCTTTTTAACATATTATTTTTTTAAAGCTCGTTTTTTCGGCTTTACAACTATTGAGGGTTTTGTTTTTTTAGGGTTTGGAAGTCCCAGTATATCGACATTATACATACCTCTTTTTTTCATTTCCTCCAGATTTCCAAAATCAAGAGACCTTGTCATACACGCCGTTACACAAACTGGCTTTTCACCCTGATTTATAAGGTCTATACACCCATCACATTTTGACATCTTTCTGATCTTATCTCCCAGATATTTAGGCGCTCCATATAAACATTTTCTTTCACATGTCCTACAACCTATGCACTTTTCTCTATCTACACTTACTATTCCATCTTTTCTCCTTTTTTTCATAGCACCTGTAGGACAATTTTTCACGCAAATAGGATCTTTGCAATGATTACAGCTCATAGATATAAAATATACGCATATATTCGGAAGCTTTCCAATTTCGAATTCATTAACTTCTCTATAGCATATTCCTGCGTCCAAATTATTCTTATCTTTACATGCAATTTGGCAAGCCTTACATTGGACACAACTTGTCATATCGTAATAAAACCCATTTTGAGACATTTTTATCCTCCTTAATTATGACTTGAATTTTTCTCATTTCTTATATTTCTACTATTTTTTGAGGCCATTTATAATCTGGTTTAAGATGAGTATAGTGTCTTTCAACCTGGACTACACAAGCCTGCCATGATTCTATATTCGGTCCAGAAGGATAGTCTCCCGTTAGTATATTCGCAGCTCCACTTCTACAGTTTCCTTCCTCATCAATATCAACCCAGGCCCCTTGCGCAAGCATAACTACTCCAGGCATTACACGCTCTGTTATATGTACTCTTCTTAATAAAGAACCATGGTCATTAAATACCCTTATTGTATCTTTTTCTTTCAAACCTCTTTCTTTTGCATCGATAGGATTCATGATTACTTCATTTTCAAAAGCCTCTCTTAGCCAAGGAACATTTCCCATAATGGAATGTGTTTGTCTTCTTCCATGATAACTGCATAACTGCAATGGGTACTTGCCCTTTATTTTTTTATCCCAATTGTAAAAAGTAGCCTCATATCCTTCTGTAGGTGGATCGTATTTTGCTATTGGACATCCTTCATTCCACCCTGCATTAGTAACGATATCAGCTAATTCTCTACAGTGAAGCTGTATTTTTCCTGTTTCTGTTTCTAGTGGATTATTTTCTGGATCTTCTCTAAATTCTTTATTATGTATATATACAAATTTGTCATCCAGTTTTCTTTGAATCTGATATATCCCCTTTTCTCTAAATTCCATAATAGATATTCTTCCATTCTGAGGACTTCCTATCACATCAAGTTCTTCAATGTCTTGTTGAGTTATTTCAACAAGTGGTTCGTACTCAGAAGTGTCCTGATTTACTACTGTAGCTCCTGCAATTTGATTGAATACCCTTTGTTTAAGGGGTAATGGCTCTATTTTTGATTCATCTATACCTAGCTTTTTCCCTATCTCTTTCGCTATCCACATATCATCTTTTGCTTCAAAGAGAGGATTTATAACTTGACTTGCCCATATTAATATTTCTCTATTTCCAGTAAGCACTGTACCATATCGTTCCCATTCAGTAGTAACTGGAAGTACTACATCTGAATATGCAGCATTAGGATTGAGTACATATTGATGAGTAACTACAAAATCAACTTTTCTATGTGCCTTTATACCTTTATTAATGTTATTTGTTTGATTTAGTGTAGAACTGTGGCTGTGATATATAAGTCTTATATCAATATCTCTTATATCATTTTTTCCTGCTGTATACTTATTTGTAAGTATTGCATTCCAATGTTCATTTGTGCAAAGTTTTGGTGATTTTAAAGGATTTTTTATCTCATCAAGTCCATCTTTTCCAGGCTTAACGAGAGGGGGACCTCCATTTGAAGCAGGTTCCTGACAACTTATACCAAACGCTCCTCCCTTTATTCCCATATTCCCAGTCATAGCTCCTACACATGTTTGTGCAAGACATACATGCTGCCCCTTTTCTATTCTTGCAGAATTCCATCCAAAAAGTACAGTAGCAGGCTTTGCCATTCCAAGTTCTAATGCAAATGAATATATCTTATTTGCTGGAACTCCACATATTTGCGAAGCCCATTCAGGAGTTTTAGGCTGATTATCATATGTTCCAAGAACATAATCCTTAAAATTTTCCTTTGGATCAGCACCTTTAGGCATATGATTACTGTCAAAACCAACTGTACACCTATTCAAAAAATCCCAGTCTATTAATGGCGTTTGTGGAGAATCTTCAGTTATAAGAACATATGATATTGCAAGAAGCATTGTTGTATCTGTGGCTGGCCTTATCGGAATAAATTCATCAGCAAGTACAGATGCTGTTGAAGAATAATATGGATCTATACATATAAATTTTATTCCTTTTTTCTTAGCTCTTAAAAAATTATTTATAGGATTTCCCGCAGAACTCCATGCAGGATTGTTCCCCCATAGAACTATAAGCTTTGAATTAAGAATATCCATTCTATCATTTATTATATGATTTTTTTGATTAACACCTAGTATTGGCTTCATTGCTTTATGCCATGCTCCACGGGATCTACTCCCATATTTTTCAACATATCCTCCAAAAAGAGATAATGTTCTTTTCATATCTCCTCCATGCACAAGATATATAGACTCATTTCCAAAATTTTCTTTAGTTCTCTTAATTTCTTCAGATACGATTGATATAGCTTCATCCCATGAAATTCTTTTCCATGTGTCTTTACCTCTTAACTCTTTATTTCCACCACCAACATCCCAATTACTGCGTTTCATAGGATATTTCAATCTATCAGCTCCAAAGACTTGCTTTCTTTGAGCTCTTCCTCTTGCGCATGCTCTTTGCTGAGGATTATCTTCACTATCTATTTTTGTATCATCTGTTTTTAATTTAGTAACTACTCCATCTTCTACATATGCTTTTAGAAGACATCTACCTCCGCAATTGTGCCAACACGCTGCTGATATCCATTTGCCACTATCTTTTTTTATTGCTTCAACATCTTTGTCAGATATTTGCATAAGACCCGATTCATACCCAGTTACTGCAGTAGTAGCAGCAATTGCTGCGCTCCATTTTAAGAAAGATCGCCTACTAATAGTATGCTTACTTATCTTTTGAATAAGATTTTTCATTTTTCACTGCCTCCTTATATTTATGGCATTTGTTTAAGTCTAATTTAGAGTTTTAATTAAATCACTTACAATCACTTTGTCTATTCTTATAAACCCTTTTAATATTTTAGCTATTCCTTTATAGAAAAGAGTATCTGAATATTCTATAATATCATCTGAAAATTCGAAAACCCATTTCCCAATATGTTCATTTAAGAAACTCCTCTGATCTTCTAATATTTCAATCAATTTATTAGGTTTATCTATATTTTTAACTGCAAATTCACATAACCTATACATAAAATCAAGTTCGCTCCCTATATGATCGTCAGGCTCCTGAAGATAATTTTTTACTATAAGATTGTATTTCAAATAAGATTTTCTAGCATCTAACGTAGATTCTTGAAATAGTAATCTGTCCTCAGTTATATAAGCTGATCCCCAAGGTGGTGCAGGAAGGCTTCCTGGACCTACAAACATTTTTGTGTAGTCCCAATGCAAACACTTGAAATTATTTGTTTCTAATACATCATTTTTTTTAAAATATTCAATCAAATCATATATCCCTTCACTTATAAGACAATCTTCCTCTTTAAACGGCAGATTCATCAAAAAATCATCTTCTGAAAAAAGCTTTATAAGCTCAATATTCGGCTCGACATAAAAAGCATATTTTAATATATTGTATAAAAACATTCTCGTTTCTATGATATTAGCATGCTCTAACGTGCTTAACTTTTCCATAAATTGATTCCTCCAAACTATACTTTTTGCTTTAGTAATTATATCTATTGATTCCTTATAGCATTTTTATATGTTTATAGTGTTTTATATCTTTTTAAGATTATATTAATAAATATGGTTATTCAAGATTTTTTTGTAAAAATTTGTTTGTTATAGTCTTTTTTTATACTTTCCTGTCTATTTATTTTTTTTTTCTATTTTACTTTTTCTATTTTCTTACTTTATAATTAATCTTAAGGCTTATCATTTAGCCGTTCAATTGAAAATATATTTCAATTATTGTACTTACATAAAACTTACTATTAGGAGGTTTATTATGAAAAAAATTGTCGTTTTACTTTTATCACTTTTAATGATTTTTTCACTTACTGCTTGTTCTCAAAAAGAGAACACGGAAGAAGAAAATGCTTCATCTGAAACTCAAGTTTTAAAAATTGCTGGAATACCAGACCAAAATGCTTCTGATATGGAAAAGGGATTCAATGATCTTGCATCTTACTTAAGCGAAAAAACAGGTCTTAAAGTTGAATACGTTCCATCTGTCGATTATTCAGCGGTTGTAACTGGTTTTGAAAGAGGAGATATTGATCTTGCTTGGTTTGGTGGACTTACAGGTGTTCAAGCAAGAGAACTAGTTCAAGATGCAGAAGCTATAGCTCAAAGACCTAGGGACGAGCAGTTTCACTCTGTATTTATAGCTCAAAAAGGACTTGGAATAAAGTCTCTTACTGACTTAAAAGATCACAGTTTCACATTTGGAAGTGAAAGTTCAACTTCTGGTCACCTTATGCCTCGTTATTTTATAATGGAAGAAAATATTGATCCTATGACTGATTTTGACGGAAAGCCTAATTTTTCAGGATCTCATGATAAAACATATAAACTTGTAGAATCTGGTGCTTTTCATGCTGGAGCTTTGAACGAAGCTGTTTGGGAAAATGCTGTAAAAGAAAACAAAGTTGATCTTAACAAGGTTGAAGCTTTTTACACTACTCCTTCTTACTATGACTATAACTGGTCTATAAACAATATAGATTCGAAATTTGGAGAAGGTTCGAAAGAAAAAATAAAACAAGCACTTCTTTCTCTTGGAGATGAGCAGTCTGAAAATGAGATACTTCATCTTTTAGGAACTGATAAATTTATAGGAGCTAGCAATGATAACTATGATGCTATACGTCAAGTAGCTGAAAAAATAGGAATAATAAAATAGTAGGTGCATAAAGATGTCAAACTCAATTGAAATAAAAAATATATCAAAATACTACAAAGAAATGGAAGCTTTGTCTTCCATTTCTATTAATGTAAAAAAAGGTGAGCTTATAGCACTTATAGGTCCAAGTGGTGCTGGAAAAACCACTCTTTTAAATATCCTTGCCAACTTAATAGAGCCTGATATCGGCAGCGTCTTTATAGACGACATATCTTTAAAAAATTATCGTGATAATAGAAAATTCGCAAAAAAAGTTGGAATAATACGCCAACAATTTGACCTTATACCTCAGCTTCCTGTTATTCACAACGTTCTAATAGGTCACTTTTCCGAATGGAGTCTTCTTAAATCACTCATTTCTCTGATTTTTCCCCAAGATAAAAAATCAGCTGAAAATGCACTTTCTAGAATAGGATTAATAGAAAAAATATATGATAAGACTTCAAAATTATCTGGAGGTGAGCAGCAAAGAGTAGCTCTTGCACGCTTATTAGTTCAAAATCCAGAGATAATTCTTGCAGACGAACCAGTTTCTTCTCTAGATCCTGCGAGAGCTGAAGATATAATGTCTATGCTCACAGAGTTAGTAAAAGAAGCAAATCAAACACTTATAACAACACTGCATTCTGTTGAGTATGCGAAAAAATACTTTGATAGAATAATAGCGCTAAGAAATGGGAAAATATTTTTCGATTTACCTTCTAAAAAAGTTACACAATATGATCTAGACAATCTTTATACTATAGAGGAGTTGATCTGATATGAAACAGATAAGAACTTCAATCGACATGTATAAAAAATCATTTTTGAATATTTTTTTATTTATACTTTTTTTATGGAGTCTCTTTTCTGTAAGTTGGAACAGTGAACTTATGCATTCTGGTGGAAAAGCGACTATGATCCAAATAATATATTCTATTTTCAAACCTGATTTTTCGTATGAAACTATAAAGCTTGCACTAACTTCTTCATGGATAACTCTTGCTTACGCTGCTGCTGGTATGAGTATAGCATTTATAATAGCTTTTTTCCTAAGTATACTAGCATCTGGTATACTTTTTTCTGAAAAAGGTGTTGCAAAAAATTTTTTGAAAGCTTTTTTTAGAGGCATATTAGGTTCTATGAGAGCTATACATGAACTTGTATGGGCTTGGCTTTTTGTAGCCGCTATAGGGCTATCTCCTTACGCAGCAATATTTGCTCTTGCTATACCTTATGGAGGTACTTTAGGACGTATTTTTGCAGATATTTTTAATGATGTACAAAGGCATCCTATAAATGCACTTAAAGCAAGCGGAGCTTCTAAGCTTCAAATTTTATTTTATGGATATCTTCCAATGTCGATCAGTGATATGATAAGTTACTCTATGTATAGATTTGAATGCTCTGTACGTTCATCTACAATAATGAGTTTTGTAGGTCTTGGAGGTCTTGGATATCAAATACAGTTAGCATTGTCCGATTTAATGTACGAGCGTGTTTGGACATTTATATTTTTTTTGATATTTCTTGTTACAGCTATAGATTGCTGGAGCAACGCGCTTAGAAAGAGGCTGATAAAATGATACGTTTAAAAAAATCGAGGACTCGTTTCAATATAGACTTTGTTAAAATGTCAATGCTATTTGCTATTTTTATAATATTATTTTCATGGATTTATATATATAGGGTGGATGATGCTAGTCTTTCTGGATTATTCACTCAAAAAAATATTTTTCATGCAAAAAAATTTTTGATAGGATTAATAGGAA
The DNA here is from genome assembly GCF_002724055.1 of Tepidibacter mesophilus. Taxonomy (GTDB): domain Bacteria; phylum Bacillota; class Clostridia; order Peptostreptococcales; family Peptostreptococcaceae; genus Tepidibacter_A; species Tepidibacter_A mesophilus. Next base: position 163,393 of record NZ_BDQY01000004.1, read on the forward strand.
TTGAAGAAGATAAGCCAGCTTTTTTAGATATAAATACTTGGAAGAATTCATTAAAGCTCACATACGAGACAATTCAGATGAGTGTTATGGCTGCAGGCTTTGCAACAATCGGAATGCTATTAACAGTTCTCTTTGCTGCCAGAAATTATGCGGATGGAACTTTAACTCTAAAAAAAGGCTTACTTGGTTGGTCTCTATTTTTTATAATGCGAGCTCTTTATATATTTACAAGAGCAATTCCAGAACTTATATGGGCAATGGTAATAATTTTTATTCTTAAACCTGGTATACTTCCAGGAGCAATAGCTCTTGCACTTCATAACTTTGGAATTTTGGGAAAATTATGTGCTGAAGTAATTGAAGATATAGATCATAGAGCGATAAGAAACTTATCTTCAAGTGGTGCTGGTACTATTCAAATACTTCTTTATGGTATTTTACCTACAGTAACTCCAAAATTTATAACGTTCATACTATATAGATGGGAAGTTATAATACGTACAACTATAGTAGTTGGATTTATTGGTGCAGGAGGACTTGGACAACAATTTAAACTCAGCATGAGTTGGTTTCAATATACTGACATAACTGTTATTTTAATATGTTACCTTCTTGTTGTATTCGTTGCAGATATACTTTCTGAAGGATTACGAAAGATATCTCAGGAATAATTAAATTCAAGTTTAGGAAGTTTTATACCCATGCCTGAATTTTTAACAATTTCAATTAATCATATTTTATAATTTTTATTCTAGTTATAAATAAATTTCTCGATAAGTACTAGTTTTAATTTGCTTAAAATCTAAAATAACGCTGCTCATCAAAAATTTGATTAGTCATACATAGCACCATCTCAAAGCTATCTAAAGCATTAAGATTGGCTAATTCTATGAATCTGTCTATGTTGTTGTCATTTTATTATATCCACTAATCCTTGAAATAGTTAAGAAGGATAATGTTAATATCCCACGCAATAGAAAAAAGCATTGAAGAACTTAAATAAGTTCTTCAATGCTTTTTTTATTGTTTATGCTCGTAGATTTTGCTTCTTTTCTTCTTCCAATAATTTATTAAATTCTTTAGTTTCAGCAACAAGTACACTACTTAATCCTATAAGTCCTATCAAGTTAGGGAATGCCATAAGTGCATTAAATACATCTGAAATTGCCCAAACAAGATCTAATTTAATAACAGAACCAACTAAAACGAATACGATCCAAGCATATCTATACGGTTTAACAATTTTTGAACCAAATAAGTATTGCATACATTTTTCTCCATAATAACTCCAACCCAGTATTGTTGAGTAAGCAAAGAATATAATTCCTATTGAAACTATAAATCCTCCTGCGGATCCTGGAAGACCCGTACTAAATGCTCTTGTAGTTAATGCAACACCAGTTTCTCCACTAGTCCAAGCTCCTGTTGAAATTAATACAAGACCAGTCATTGTACAAACACATATAGTATCTATAAATGTACCAGTCATCGATACTAGTGCTTGACGTCCAGGTACGTCACTTTTAGCAGCAGCAGCGGCGATTGGCGCTGAACCAAGACCTGACTCATTTGAGAATACTCCACGAGATACACCCTTTTGAATAGCTATTTTTACAGCAGATCCCATAAATCCACCAGTTGCAGCTGCAGGTGTAAATGCATATTTAAATATAAGAGAGAAAGCATGAGGAACTTCAGATGCATTTATAATTAATATTAACGCAGCACCAGCTATATAAAATACTGCCATAACAGGAACTATAAGACCTGTAACTTTACCTATACTTTTAACTCCACCAAGTATAACTATCGCAGTTAATACTGATAAAATAATACCAGTTACAACTGGACTTACTCCAAAAGTAACATTTATAGACTCAGCAACCGAGTTTGCTTGAACCATATTTCCTATACCAAAAGCTGCTACCCCACCAAAGAATGCAAATAAAACTCCTAACCATTTAGCATTCAGTCCTTTTTCTATATAGTACATTGGACCTCCAGCCATTTCTCCATTTTCATCAATAGTTCTGTACTTAACAGCAAGCATACCTTCAGCATACTTTGTAGCCATTCCAAAGAATGCTGTAACCCACATCCAAAATACTGCTCCAGGACCACCTGCTGAAACAGCTGTAGCAACTCCAGCTATATTACCAGTACCTATTGTTGCAGCAAGTGCTGTCATAAGAGCTTGGAAATGAGATATATCTCCTTCTTCTTTAGGCTTATTTTCTTCTTCTTTAGGTTTTGAAAAAGCTAATTTTAAAGCATAAGGAAGATGAGTAACTTGAACAAATCCAAGTCTAAATGTTAGTAAAATACCTGTCCCTACCAATAATATAAGCATAATTGGTCCCCAAACAATACCACTTAATTGAGTAAAAAAATTATTTAAAGCTTCCAAAAAAACCACTCCTTTGTAAAATTGCGAATAATATTGTGTATTCATATAAATACAATTTATATTAAGTATAATAGAAAAAAATGTAGAAAACAAGGTATTTTTGAAATATTAAGAAAATTTAAAATATTTTTTTAACAAACTTTTATCTATATGTGTGTTTCAAAAATAGTTTAAAAACGTTTGCTTATACTTTCCCAGTGTTCTTTTTTATACTAAATACTAATAGTTATATGTGTTGTATGTTGCCTAAAAAAGATTCAAATACGGAATATATTAGAATTTTTTTAAAATGCAGAATATATTGATTTATTGCCATATACATGCACTAATCCATATATTAAATTGTCCAAATGCTTTATCTGTAAAATAACTTTTATTTAACATAAAAGTAGAAGTTATATCGTATTTATTTTCGAAAACGTTTTCACTTCATTTTTTTATTTTTCATAATCAAAGCCACTTAATCACAATTACTCTCGTTAAAACATTACCGTATTCTTATGATTTTTAATATTTATTTTTTTAATTTATAACGTGAATTAATTCATAAACTTTTAACTTTTGGACAAAAAATGAAGCTTATTTAAATAAGCTTCATTTTTGGATTAATCTGTAATCAAATAATTATTAATTTTTAATTACCGATTTCCTTTTTTATTCCTTTTTTAAGTATGTTCTCATAATCTATAAATTCATATATAGATTCATCAAACAAGTCACTAAACTTCTTGAATTCATCAATGCTCATATCCTCTATAGCTATTGATTTTTCTTCACAGTACAAAACTATTTCACCAACAACCTTATGAGAATCTCTAAAAGCCATACCATGATTCACTAGATAATCAGCAACTTCTGTTGCATTTAAAAATCCGTGTTTTACAGCTTTTAGCATATTATCTTTATTAACTGTAAGAGTATCTATCATATTAGCCATAACATTCAAGCAACTAAGTGTTGTTTTTATTGAATCGAAAAACACTTCCTTATCTTCCTGCATGTCCTTATTGTATGCAAGAGGTAGACCCTTCATAGTTGTAAGCATAGACATTAAGCTTCCATATACTCTTCCAGTTTTTCCTCTTATAAGCTCTGCTGCATCTGGATTTTTCTTTTGAGGCATTATACTACTTCCAGTTGAATACGCATCACTTATCTTAATAAATTCAAATTCCTTAGAGCTAAATATTATTATCTCTTCACTTAATCTACTAAGGTGCATCATAGATATGCTCATATTAGATATAATCTCTATTATATAATCTCTATCACTTACACCATCTAAGAAATTGTCAACAGGTTTGTCAAACTCAAGTAAATCAGACGTATATTCTCTATCTATATCATAAGTAGTACCTGCAAGAGCTCCGCATCCAAGTGGACTTTCATTCATTAACTTCAACGAGTTTAACATTCTCTTTTTATCTCTTTTAAACATATTATAATAAGCCATCAAGTGATATTTAAATGTTACTATTTGAGCTCTTTGAAGATGAGTGTATCCCGGCATTATATAGTTGTTTTTATCAGCTTTATCTTTTATAACGTCTTGAAGATTTTGTATACTAGCTATTATCTCTAGAGCTTTTTTCTTTGTATACATTCTCATATCTACAGCAACTTGATCATTTCTACTTCTACCTGTATGAAGCTTTTTACCTACATCCCCTACTTTTTTTATAAGGTTTATCTCTACAAAACTGTGTATATCCTCATAGTCTCCTTCTATTTTAAGTCTTCCACTTTCTATTTCTTCTAATATTTCATTCAATCCTTTAATCAAAGTATCAGCTTCAACTTGTGTTAATATTTTAGATTTAAGAAGCATCTTAACGTGTGCTATACTTCCACTTATATCTTCGAAATACATTACCTTATCGAATTTTAATGAAGAGTTGAAATCCTCCATAAGTTTACTTTCTTCAGTTTTAAAACGTCCACCCCAAAGCTTCATTTAGATTCCACCAACCTCACTTTTGATGTTATTTTTCATATTTGACTTTATTTTAAAAGGTAAGCTAAATAAGTTTATAAATCCTTCTGCATCCTTATGATCATACATATCACTATCTCCAAATGATGAAATTGATTCATCATATAGTGCAAAAGGTGATTTCATACCGGCTATCATAATATTTCCTTTATAAAGCTTCAATTTTACACTTCCAGTAACAGTTTTTTGTGTTGAATCAACGAATGCATCTAAACTTTCTTTTAAAGTTGAGAACCAAAGTCCATCATATACAAGCTGTGAATATTTATGAGATATAATTTGCTTATATTGTAGTGTATCTCTATCAAGTGTTAAATATTCAAGTTCCTTGTGTGCATTAAATAGTATTGTCCCACCTGGTGTTTCATATACACCTCTTGATTTCATACCAACTAATCTGTTCTCTAGCAAGTCTATAACTCCTATTCCATTTTCTCCACCTATTTTGTTTAAATAAGATATTATTTCAACAGGAGACATTTCTTCATCATTTATCTTCTTAGGTATTCCCTCTTCAAAGTATATTTCAACATAAGTTGCTTGATCTTTAACCTTATCAAGTGGTGTTGTCATCATGTATATATCATGTGGGTTATGCTCATTCTCTGGATTCTCAAGTTCTCCACCTTCATGGCTTATATGGAATATATTTTGATCTCTTGAATATATCTTTTCTTTTGTTGCAGCAACCTCTACACCCTTTGATTTTGCATAATCTATAGCATCTTCTCTTGATTTTATATCCCAAATTCTCCATGGCGCTATTATCTTAATGCTAGGATCAATTGCTGCAATTCCAACCTCAAATCTTACTTGGTCATTTCCTTTTCCTGTACATCCATGGCAAATATACTTAGCCCCTTCTTTATGTGCAACCTCAACCAGTTTCTTAGCCATAAGAGGTCTTGCAAAGCTTGTTCCTAAAAGGTACTTATTTTCATATATAGCTCCAGCCTTTATTCCCTTATATATATACTCAGACACAAATTCTTCTTTACAGTCCTCAATATATGCTTTTGATGCTCCTGATTTTATAGCCTTTACCTCAACCTCACTCATATCCTCATCTTGACCTACATCAACGCAAACTGCTATTATCTCTGCATTATAGTTTTCCTTAAGCCATGGTATTATTATAGAAGTATCTAAACCTCCTGAGTATGCTAAAACAACTTTTTCCTTCATATTTTCTTTCATAATAGATTCCTCCTCAAAATTTTTAATATATTCTTTTAATTTGGTATCTAGCTAGATTTATTTAAATTCGCGCGCGCTTTTTTATATTAAAAAATCTCGTCTCTTAAAAATAAGAGACGAGATATAGTTCCCGTGTTACCACTCTTGTTGATATGTCTATACAACAAATAATACCAGAAAATTAAAAAACTCTCGTCTCTTAAATAAGAGACGAGAGTAAAATTCCCGTGCTACCACTCTTGTTGATATAGTTTCATATCCACTCATTATCCTTTAACGATAGGTCCGTATCTTCATACTACTATTTCAGAAGATCTCCTCCATGGCTCTTGTTCAATATAACTATGTTGCTGAACTCACACCTACTTCAGCTCGCTGAAACAATCATTATACCTACTTTCCACTTCTTCGGATTTAAATATTATCTTTTGTTAGATTAGATTATATTCTCTTTAATCTACTATGTCAACATAAAAAATAAATTTTATCATAAAGTTTAATTTTTATACTACTCCATAAACCTTATAATAATCTTCAATTCTTGCCTTTATATTATCGTCTATAATAACTTGCCCATTAATTTCTTTATTATGCAGATATTCTACAACTTCATTCATATCAACTATTGCACATGTCTTCATATTATAAGTATCCTTGATATCATCAAGTGCTGATGTTTCACCTGCTCCTCTTTCCATTCTATTAACTGATATAATAAGACCTACAACATCTACATCCTTGTCATTTTTAAGTATTGGCATAGTCTCCCTTATACTTGTTCCAGCTGTTGTAACATCTTCTATTATAAGAATTTTATCCTTGTCATTTAACTTTGTTCCAAGAAGAATCCCTTTATCTCCATGATCTTTTATCTCTTTTCTATTTGAGCAGTATCTAACATTCATATTGTATTTTGAGTTTAAAGATATCGATGTTGTAACACAAAGAGGTATACCTTTATAAGCTGGTCCAAACAATACATCTATATCCTCGTCAAAATTTTCCTTTATAGCTGTTGCATAAAAATCGCCTAATTTGCTAAGCTGTTCTCCAGTTTGATAATTTCCAGTATTCACGAAAAAAGGCGTCTTTCTACCACTTTTAGTTACAAAATCTCCAAACGTCAAAACATTACACTCAACCATAAACTCTATAAATTCTTGTTTATACTTTTTCATAATATCCCACCTTTTTAATCTATTATTCCTCTTATACTAGATAAATCTGTTATGTTGTAATCATTCATATACTTTTTAATCCCATCTAAGACATCCATTGTAGCTGTTGGATTTATAAGGTTTGCAGTTCCTACAGCTACTCCTGTAGCTCCTGCCATTATAAACTCTATAGCATCCTCACCGTTCATTATTCCACCCATTCCTATTATAGGAATTTTGACAGTTTTAGAAACTTGATGAACCATTCTAATTGCAACAGGCTTTATAGCTGGACCTGACAGCCCTCCTATTTTATTAAAAAGAACCGGCTTTCTTCTGTGTATATCTATCTTCATACCTATTAAAGTATTTATCATAGATATGCAATCTGCTCCTCCGCTCTCAACTGCTCTTGCAATCTCAGTTATATCAGTTACATTAGGAGATAATTTTACTATTAAAGGCTTATTAGTAACTGTTTTTACCTCTTTAGTTATACTCTCAGCCATTAAAGCGTTTGTTCCAAAAGCTACCCCACCCTCTTTGACATTAGGACAACTTATATTAAGCTCTATCATATCAATATCTGTACCATCTAATCTTCTAGCTACTTCCTTGTATTCATCAACAGTTTTACCTGCGATATTTACTATAATATTAGTGTTTTGTTTTTGAAGAAACTTCATGTCATTTTTTATAAAATTATCTACTCCATCATTTTGAAGTCCTACACTGTTTATCATTCCTCCGTAAGTCTCAGCTATACGAGGTGAGTTATTCCCGTCCCAAGGATCTAAACTAATTCCTTTTACAACAATTGCTCCAAGTGAACTTAAATCTATGAACTGCTCAAATTCTTTTCCAACAGAACCGAATGTTCCTGATGCAGTCATAACCGGATTTTTAAATTCTACTCCAGCTATATTAAACCCTAGATTACTCATCAAACATCACCTCACAAGCTTTAAATACAGGTCCATCTACACAAACCTTTTTATTCTTATATCCCTTATCAGTATCTTCCTTTATCTTAACAGCACATCCTACACATGCTCCAAATCCACATCCCATTCTTTCTTCAAGAGACAAGTATGCATCTACATTATTATTAGATGCATACTCTTTTACAGCCTTTAGCATACCTTTAGGTCCGCAAGAATATATTCTATCCGCTTTTTTTACATACTTGTTCATTAAATCTATAACATTTCCCTTTTCTCCATGTTCTCCATCTTCAGTTGCTATATAGACTTCTCCGTACTTTTTAAATTCATCTATTAAATAAACATCTTTTCTAAAACCTAAAAATATCTTGTTGTTTCCCTTTAATCTCTTGGCAAGTTCTAGAAGAGGAGGTGTTCCCACTCCACCTCCAACTATTATATTTTCCCCTTCACAATCTAAATCAAATCCATTTCCTAAAAACGCCATCAAATAAACATCATCATTTTCTCTAAGTTTTGAAAACTCTTTAGTACCCTTTCCTACGACCATAAATACTAATGTTATCTCTTTATTTTCTTCATCCACCTCACATACACTTATAGGTCTTGGGAGTAGCATTGATTTATCTTTACTATATAAGTTTACAAACTGACCCGGCTTAAAATCGTATATTAATTCTTCTGATTTAACCACCATCTTATACACATTATCCACTAAAATCTCATTTTTTATTATCTTTGCTATTACCTTTTTCTTACTTACGCACATAATATCCCCCCTACTTTATCCCCATATTATATACTTTCATATCTTCTACTTTTATATCTGATTCCATTATATCTAGTATTCCTTTTACAGTATCCAGTGATGTAAACACTGGTACAGAAGTCTCTATAGCAGCTCTTCTCATTCTGAATCCATCACGAGTTGAATCATTTGCTTTAGTTGGGGTATTTATCAACATATCCACCATTCCACTTCTTATAATGTCCAATATGTTAGGTACCCCTTCATTTATTTTTTTTGCTCTTTGAACATCTATTGAATTTTTCTCAAGTTCATCAGCAGTTTTGCTAGTTGCTATAAATTTACATCCTTTTTTATCAAAACGCTTAGCTATATCAACAAATTCCTCTTTATCGCTAGGTTTTATAGTTGCAAGTATTGTAGATTTTTGGTTTGGTATATTAATTCCAGCAGCTATAAGTCCTTTGTATAAAGCTTCTACAAAAGTTTCACCTATTCCTAACACTTCTCCAGTTGATCTCATCTCAGGTCCAAGACTCACCTCAACATCTGGAAGTTTTTGAGTTGAGAATACTGGAACCTTCACAGATATTTTCTTAGATTCCTTATAAATTCCTGTTCCAAATCCCATATCTTGAATTTTTTCTCCAAGCATAGCTCTAGTTGCAAGTTCTATCATAGGAACTCCTGCAACTTTACTAATATACGGTACCGTTCTTGATGATCTTGGATTTACCTCTATGATATATAGTTCCCCTTTGAACTCTATATACTGTATGTTTATCATTCCAACTATCTTAAGCTCTTTTGCTATTTCTCTTGTCTTTATTTCTATTTGTTTTTTAATATCATCACTTATATTTTGACTTGGATATATAGATATAGAATCTCCAGAGTGAACTCCTGCTCTTTCAAGATGTTCCATTATTCCAGGTATTAATATATCATTTCCATCACATATTGCATCTACTTCTATCTCTTTTCCTGTTAAATACATATCTATTAAAACAGGATTTTTAGGATCTCTCTCAAATGAATTTTCAAGATATCCCTTTAGTTCTTTCTCATTGTGAGTTATCTCCATTCCCTGTCCACCTAGTACATAAGATGGTCTAACTAACAGTGGGTATCCTAGATTTGAAGCTTCCTTTATTCCTTCATCAACAGACCATACAGCTTTTCCCTTTGGTCTATTTATTTGAAGCTTTTCCATTATTTCATCAAATTTTTCTCTATCCTCTGCCTCATCTATTTGCTCAGGCTTAGTTCCAAGTACATTTACATTCATATCATCTAAGAATTTAGCAAGCTTTATAGCTGTTTGACCTCCGAATTGAAGTATTACTCCGTAAGGTTTTTCTTTTTGTATAATATTTAGCACATCTTCTTCTGTAAGTGGTTCAAAGTACAGTTTATCAGCTGTATCAAAATCCGTACTAACTGTTTCTGGATTATTGTTAACTATTATAGTTTCTATATTCTGCTTTTTAAGAGCTAGTATTGAATGAACTGAACAATAGTCAAACTCTATTCCCTGTCCTATTCTTATAGGTCCTGATCCTATAACTATTACTTTTTTCTTATCTGATACTTCAACCTCATCATGCTCATCATAAGTTGAGTAGTAATATGGGGATACAGCATCAAACTCACCTGCACAAGTATCAACCATCTTGTACACAGCTTCTATTTTATATAGTTTTCTAAGGTTACATACATCTTTAGGAGACGAGTTTGTAAAGTCAGCTATTGCTTTATCCGAAAAACCTTTCATTTTAAGCTTTCTCATCCAATCCTTAGTTATATCCTCTAGGTTAGATTTCTTTAGCTTTTCCTCCTCATCCACTATATTATTTATCTTGTTCACAAAGAATTTGTCCATTCCAGTTATCTTACATATCATATCTAATTTATAATTTCTTCTTATCATTTCAGCTAAGTCAAATATTCTCTCATCATCAGGTATTTGAACTCTTCTTTTTAATTCTTCAATACTTCTATTTGAAGATGCCTTGTGCTCTAAGCTATATTGCCCTATCTCAAGAGATCTTATAGCTTTTAAAAATGCCGATTCAAAATTGTTTCCAATTGCCATTACCTCTCCTGTTGCCATCATCTTTGTTCCAAGAGTTTTCTTAGCTCTTCTAAATTTATCAAAAGGCCATTTAGGAATTTTTACTACACAATAATCTAGTGTTGGCTCAAAGCATGCCTTAGTCTTTTTAGTTACAGCATTTTCTATTTCATCAAGTCCATATCCTATTGCTATCTTAGTTGCAACCTTTGCTATAGGATATCCTGTAGCTTTTGATGCTAAAGCAGATGAACGACTAACTCTTGGATTTATCTCTATTACTACATAATCAAAACTTTCTGGATTAAGTGCTAACTGAACGTTACACCCACCTTCTATTCCTATAGTATTTATAATGTCTATTGAAGCCTTTCTAAGCATCTGATACTCTACATCTGTAAGAGTTTGAGATGGTGCTACAACTATTGAATCTCCCGTATGTACTCCAACAGGATCTATGTTTTCCATATTACATACTGTAATGCAGTTACCCTTACTATCTCTCATTACTTCATATTCAATCTCTTTCCAACCTTTTATACTTTTCTCTAGAAGAACCTGCCCTACACGGCTTAACTGAAGTCCACTTGCAAGAATTTCTTCCAACTCTTCCTTATCCTCAGCTATTCCACCACCTGCACCACCTAATGTATATGCAGGTCTTACAACTACTGGATACCCTATTTGAGATGCAAACTTTACGCCGTGCTCCATAGTAGTTACTATCTCACTTTGAACCAATGGTTGATTTATATATTCCATTATTTTCTTAAAAGATTCTCTATCTTCTCCATCTTTAATAGATTTTATAGAAGTTCCTATAACCTTTATATTATACTTTTTTAAAATTCCACTATCATGAAGTTCAACCGCTAAGTTAAGTCCCGTTTGACCTCCCATGCCTGCTATTAAACTATCTGGTTTTTCTTGTATTATTACTTTCTCTACAAATTCTAAAGTTAGCGGCTCTATATAAACTTTGTCTGCAATCTCCTTATCAGTCATTATAGTTGCAGGGTTAGAGTTTATAAGTACTGTCTCTATTCCCTCTTCTCTTAAAGTTTGACAAGCCTGAGTCCCTGAATAATCAAACTCAGCTGCTTGCCCTATTACTATTGGTCCCGATCCTATAACTAGTACTTTCTTTATATCATCTCTTCTTGGCATAATTTTACCTCCCATAATAACTACTTAAAATTAAAACTTGTTTGTAAATTTAAGCTTGATATTTTCAGCTAAGTATTTCTCTTTATTAGACAGTTTTAGCCTTCATATAGACATCTATGAATTCATCGAATATAGGTGCTGCATCATATGGTCCGGGGCAAGCCTCAGGATGGAACTGTATGCTGTATATATTCATCCCATCAATTCTCATTCCCTCAACTGTGTTATCATTCATATTTACATGAGTTATTTTTACATTCTCAGGTAAAGTCTCTTCTCTAACAACATATCCATGATTTTGAGATGTTATAATTACTTTTTCTGTTTGCAAATTTTTCACAGGGTGGTTACATCCTCTATGTCCAAATTTAAGCTTTTCAGTATCTCCTCCAAGTGCTAGTGCCAAGAGCTGATGTCCAAGACATATTCCCGTTATAGGAATTTTACCCATCATCTTTTTTATTTCTTCAATAACACTTACTAAATCCTTTGGATCTCCAGGCCCGTTAGATAGAAATACTCCATCGTAATTTTTTCCAAGTATTTCTTCAGCACCTACAAACGCTGGATATACAGTTATATTACAATCTCTTTTTTTAAAAGATCTTATTATGTTAGACTTTATTCCAAAATCTATAGCCGCTATATTAAGTCCTTCTTTATCACAGTGATTAACTACTTCTTTAGTAGTTACTTTCTCAACTGCATCTACATTTGAAAATGAGTTTATAGTATTTTTTAACTGCTCATCATTCAATTTTCTATTAGTTATAATACCTCTTAAAGTTCCTTGATTTCTAATCATTTTAGTAAGGTATCTCGTATCTATTCCTTCTATTGCAACAATCTTGTTTTGCTTAAGATAATCATCAAGATTGAATTCACATCTAAAGTTTGATGGCATATCACATTTTTCTCTTACTATAAAACCTCTAACCTTTGGTGATTTTGATTCATAGTCATCTATATTAATTCCATAATTCCCAATCAATGGATACGTCATTGTTACTATCTGTCCGTAATAAGATGGATCAGTTAAAACCTCTTGATATCCAGTCATTCCAGTATTAAATACTACCTCTCCTACCGTTTCTTGTGTATATCCAAATAAATTTCCTTCAAGTACAACATTATTTTCTAGTATTAAATAGCCTTTCATATTCTTCCCCTCCCAATTAAAGTACTCTCAATAAGTCTTCTCTCATTTTAATTACTGATTCTCTTGCAGCCTTATGGAACTCTTCTTCACTGTATCTATCTTTATACTCATCTTTTTTATAAGCTGCTATTATACCTCTTGATGAATTTATCAAAGCTCCTAATCCATCTTTATTAAAGCATCCTTTTAAATCCTCAGCTGTTGCACCTTGTGCTCCATACCCAGGGACTAGAAAGAATGTATTAGGATTTTGCTCTCTAAGTATTCTTCCCTGATCTTTATAAGTTGCACCTACTACTGCTCCTATTTTGCTAAATCCATACTTACCTATTAATTCTTCTCCCCATTTCGATACAAGCTCTCCCATATGCTCGTATACATATCTTCCATCTTCAGTTTTTAAATCTTGTATATCTCCACTGTTAGGATTTGATGTTTTTACTAATACAAATATTCCTTTATCTAGTTCTTTACAGTTCTCAATATAAGGGCTTATCGCATCATATCCCATATATCCATTTATAGTTACAAAATCAGCATCGAATACCTTATGTTCGCTCCCACCAACACTTACTCTTCCTATATGTCCTCTTGAATAGCTCTTTGCAGTTGATGCTATATCCCCTCTTTTTATGTCACTTATTACTATAAGATTTTTTTCTTTTGCATATTTTATAGTTTTTATAAAACAATCTATTCCATCAGGTCCTAGTTCCTCATACATAGATATTTGAGGTTTTACAGCTGGAACCAAATCATATATCTCATCTATTATCATACAGTTAAATTTAAAATAAGCATTTGCAAGTCCCTTTAATGTCCATCCATACTTTCTATAACACTCTTTCTTTATAAATTCTGGTACAATATCTTCTCTAGGATCAAGTCCTACAACAGTTGGATTATTCAGCTCTTTTATTCTATCTATTAACTTATCTATCATCTAATCTTCATCCCCCTCATATACAATTTCTCCATTTACTATCGTATACTTTACTTTTCCGAAAACTTTCATTTTGTCAAATGGAGTATTTTTTGATTTTGATTTGAATTTACTCGAGTCTATTTTGTAAACCTCATTTTCATTAAAGATAGTTATATCAGCAACTTTCCCTACTTCTATACTTCCTCTATCTATATTTATAAGTTTTGCAGGATTTAAACTCATCTTCTCTATAAGATTATTTACACTTATTACATCTTCTTTTACCAAGTTAGTTATTCCAAGAGATAGAGCAGTTTCAAGTCCTACTATTCCATTTGCTGCTTTTTCAACTCCACAGTTTTTTTCTGTTTCATGATGAGGTGCGTGGTCTGTTGCTATAATATCTATAGTCCCATCCTTTAACCCTCTTTTTATCTCTTTGACATCTTCTTTAGATCTTAACGGTGGACTCATTTTCATATTCGCATTATCTATTTCTACACTCTCGTCTGTAAGTGAGAAGTGATGTGGACAAACCTCACAAGTTACATATATATTATCTTTTTTAGCTTTTCTTACTAATTCAACACTTCCCTTAGTGCTTATATGACATATGTGAATTTTAGCTCCGGCTTCTTTTGCAATCTCTATGTCTCTTTGAACTACAACCTCTTCAGACTCACTAGATATTCCTTTAAGATTTAATTTTTTAGATTTTTCACCTTTGTTCATAACGCCACCTTTAGCTAAGTTTTCATCTTCACAGTGTGATAAAACAGGTAGGTCGTACTTTTTAGATAATTTCATAGCTTCAGTTAAAACAACTGGGTTTTTAACCGTCTTTCCATCTTCACTTATAGCTATTATTCCAGATTTTTTCATATTTTCTATATCAATTAACTCTTCTCCATTTTGTCCCTTTGTTATACTTCCTATAACTTCAACATTCACCACAGCTTCTTTTGCCTTATCTTTTATATATCTAACTACGTCTTCACTATCTATAACAGGATTAGTATTTGGCATAGCACATATAGTAGTAAATCCACCTCTTGCAGCACTTAAGGTTCCAGTTTTTATATCTTCCTTGTATTCAAAGCCCGGTTCTCTAAGATGTACATGTACATCTACAAATCCTGGTGATAATATATATCCACTAGCATCTATTTTTCTATCAACTTGTTCATTTATATTTTCGTGTATTTTTTTTACTATACTATTTTCTATAAGAACATCTGTAACTTTATCAAAATCTGTTTTAGGATTTATAACCCTTGCATTTTTAATCAACAATTTCATTTAATCCTCTCCCTTTTTAGGTATTAAAAAAAGCAACAAACAAGCATACCAAAATTCAAAACTCAACCTTTGGTACAACCGTTTGTTGCTTACATATTTTAGGGAATGTGAAAATTATTATTGAGCATAATACATTCAATAATTCTTTGAAATTTACACAATTATTCTTATTCTCATGTTTTTTTGTATAATAAAAACACGCACTGATGGCTCCCATCATGATTCCTCCCTTCCTGGTCTCTCGTACCAACTTAAAGGTCGACATGCGTATGTCGATTTTTTTGTATTATTTTGTTTTAACAATGATAACACATATATTGTTTATATGTCAAATATAAAATTCGTCTAGTTGCTACGCACTGACTCATGTAACCAACGATTCCTACGAGATCTGTTGCTCAAAATAGTTGAAAATATAGCTTTTTCATCAATTTTATCAGTAACTTATATAACCATATAATCCCTATAGAACAAAAAGAGATTTTTTTTCACAATATCATGACAACATATCTCTTTTAATACCATAAAATGGTTCTATTGGTTTATTGTAATTTTTATACATTTAATATAAACTTTGGATTGGTAAATTTATAAAATTACAAAAGGAGGAGTTATTTTGACAGAAGAAAAAATTATTTGCTGCAATTGTAAAGAAGAAGAAGCACTTGAAAATCACCCTACAGATCTATGCAAAAACTGTAGAGAAGCCTATATTAAATATCCCATTCCTATATGGATAAAGGCTTTATCTGTAATTGTACTTATTATTATGATATTTAGTCTTATGCATTTCAAAAGTTCTCTTATTGGAGCTGTAAACTACGAAAGGGGTTTAAAAGCAGAAAAAGAGCTTAAATATGTAACAGCTCAAAATTCATATAAAAAAGCTCTAGATCAATTTCCAGAATCTGAACTCTTAAAAAGTAGACTTTTTATTGCATCAGTTAAGGGTGATAATTTAGAAGAAATAGAAACAGCTTATGATGAAATTCTTAAAATTGAATACTACGATAAGGATCTCTTGAATGAAGTCCAAAGTGCAATTAATTTATACGGAAAAAATTTCTTTATAACAAATGGAATAGAAGAAATATTACAAAATAAAAATCTTTCAATTGATCAAGTAATTAGTTCTCTTGAAAAGCTTACTAAATCTAATGAAAATGAAAATATATGCGGAGCATACTATTATCTTGGATCAGCCTTCTACTCAAACAAAGAATACGAAAAAGCTATATCAGCTTTTGATACAGCTTACTCAATCAATCCAGAAATTTACTTCTTCAAAATTCCAAAAGCAACATGTTATACAGAATTAGGCGATTATGAAAAGGCTAAAGAAGTATTAAAAGAAACATTTACCTTCAATAAAGAATATACACCTGCATATGTTTCTTTAAGTTTTATAAATCTTAAAGAACATAATTATGAGGAAGCTCTTAAAAATGCACACATAGCCTATTCTATAGATAAAAATAATTTAGATTCTGTAGAAGCAATTACAATATCAAACCATTATTTAAAAAATGAAAACGAAAGAGATAAGTATATTAAAATTCTCAAAGAAAATAACTACTATAATATTGATAGAGTAAAAGATATAGTAAGCGGAAAAATAAAAGATTATGAATAGGAGTGAAATATAAATGTTTTTTATACCTGGCTTTTTAATATCCATAGTTACTTTTCCTGGAGTTATAGTTCATGAATTAGCACATCAGCTTTTTTGTAGACTTATGAAAGTACCTGTTTTTGAAGTTTGCTATTTTAAGTTTTCAAATCCATCAGGATATGTTATTCATGAAGTTCCAGAAAATCCAAGAGCACAAATCTGGATTTCACTTGGACCATTCTTCGTAAATAGTATTTTAGGTGCATTAATATCACTACCAGGCGCGATAGATATTATAAAATTTGAAGACTACTCTAATCAATTAAGCTTTTTCTTTGTATGGCTTGGAGTGTCTATTGCAATGCATTCATTTCCAAGTACAGCAGATGCTAAAAATATGTGGCAAGCCATATGGGATAAAAGAACACCTATAATCAGCAAACTATTTGCTCTACCAATAGTTATAATTATGTATATTTGTTCTCTTGGAAGTGTGATTTGGCTTGATCTTTTCTATGGTGTATTTTTAGCTATGTCTATTCCTTATCTACTTATACACATGTTAGTCTAAAAAATATATTTTAATTAATAGGAGGTATTTTGTGTCCGAATATGTAAATTCAAAAGAAAATATTTATTTCATAATCTCTTTAATATTTAGCTTAATATGCTATGCTCTTTTTATAGTCTGTTCCATTGGAATAGGATTGGTTTATTTATTAACAGGACTTATATTATCATTTTTACTTCATGGTCTACTTATAGGTAATTTAAAAGGAAATGCTGTTAAAATCTCTAATAAACAATTTCCAGAAGTATATGGCTATATAAAAGACTTTTCAAATACTTTAAATCTACAACAAGTCCCCGATGTATATATTATCCAATCAGGAGGTATATTGAATGCTTTTGCTACTAAGTTTTTAGGAAGAAATTTTGTAGTAATTTATTCAGATGTATTAGAGATGGCCTATGAAAAAGGTGAAGATGCTGTAAAATTTATAATATGTCATGAATTAACTCATATTAAAAGAAATCATATGACAAAAAATGCATTAATATTAGGTTCAGCTTTTATACCATTTTTACATACTGCTTATTCCAGAGCATGTGAATACACATGTGACTCTTTTGCAACTAAGTTAATTCCAACAGGAGCAATAGATGGACTTTTAGCACTAACTTGCGGTAAAAAATTATATACAAAAATAAATATAACCGAATACTGCAACCAGATATCTTATGAAGCTGGATTCTTTACATGGCTTTATGAAGTGAATTCTACCCATCCCAACCTAACAAAACGAGTTAAAAATGTAATAGATCTAGGAGCTATACAAAATCACGATAATACAAATGAAAAATCAAAAGAATTAATATGCTAAAATGTTTTTATGCTCACTTTTACATTGTCTACTTTATTGAATATTCATTTAGTACAGTTGTGTTTTTTCTATTTCAAACTCATAATTCATATTTATTATAAATTTTTTATATACAATTAATAATATATATTTTTTTATATATTTTGTATTTCATAACATATAATGTTATTATTTGCCTGATAGGATTGATTAAAACGAATTTCTATAATTAGAAGGTGATAAACAATGTATGAAAACTTTCTCTAGTTTTCCAAGTTTAATATATTCTAATATAGTAGAAACTACTCTAGCTGCAATAACACTTGGTCTTATCTATTCAACATCATACCTAGTTCTAGATTTATATATATATGTACAACTTAATTGTAAAATCATCTCAAATTACTATATACGATGGTGGTTGGTATGAATGGCATCTAAGTAAGGATAGACCAAGAAAAGAAATTGGAGTACCAGATGACGCTCCTGAGATTCCAACTTTTAACTATTAAGAATTCATTTAATTCTAAAATCTTGCTAATTAATACAAAGAAGTAATACATTTTTGTATTAATTAGCAGCCTGAGCAATTGCCTTATGCAATTGCTTTTTTTGAGTCTTTTAAATGAACTAAAAGCGTAACTAGTCCTCCGACTACGATACATGAATAATAGCTTATTATTCTCCATAAAAGCATAGCATACACTACTAATCCATTTGTAAATAAAAAACTAAAGAATATATGAAAAGCCCCTTCTGATGCTCCAAGTGTTCCCGGTGTTGGTATAAAAGAAACCGCCATATATAGTAGAGATTGAATAGCTATAATATTTATTGCAGATGTTTGATTTAATCCAAGTGCCATATATACGAAATACGTTATTCCAAAATAACATGTGCCTTGAAATATAGCTATAATAGAAAGTTTTATAGTTGTATATATATCTTCTTTTAATTTATCTATACTAGTTGTATATTCATCTAAAATATGATTTATTTTTTTTTCATACCTGCTCATATCTCTAAATCTGCTTATAAGTTGCAGTATTAAGTTTAATATACTTTTGATGATATTATCATTTAAAAATAGCATAAAAATAACACCTATTACTACAGCATTTATAATTATTCCCGTGCATATAAAAGGCAATGCCATGCCTAAATTCGTTGATATATAATTCCATCTAGCTATAAACATTATTATAGAGTACATAGTTATAACTGTTTGATATATTATGAACTTCATCATAAGTATAGATGTAGACTTTCCAACAGATATATTTTCTTTATGCATATAATATACCTGTGCAGGCTGTCCTCCGCTAGAAAATGGAGTTATACAGCTATAATATTCACCTATCAAATTTATATTTAAAGCATTCGTAAATTTCAATTTAGAATTTACCATACTAGAAACATTTTTTAAAAGGAGACTACCAAATATCCAGTTAAAAACCATACATAACATTGCCATACCAAAATACAATTTATTAATTTTTGATATAATGTGGGGAAATTTTGAAATGTCATTATTGTATGCTATTACCCACCCTGTAGCAACTATTAATGACAATACAATCATATAATTAAGCTTCTTTTTCATAAGCATTCTCTCCTTGTCAAATAGTACAAAATTACACTCTATTAAGTGACAGAGTATAATTTTGGATTATGTTAATATATTGAACCTTACCTAAGTATTCTTGTATTTTAAAGAGTGCCTAACTATACAATATGTTTTTCGTTGATTTTTTCAATATAGTTTGTTATCATATCTAAATTTAATTGATTCTTAATTAATTTTATATTTTCTTTCAATTCATTTCTTAATTCATAACTTAATAACAATTTTTCAATCATATTCTTTAGTTGAGTAGAATTTCTAACAATCATACCTATTCCAGTATTCTCTATAAAATTTGCATTTTCTATTTCTTGACCTAAAGTAGGCTCATTGATTAACATTGGAATTTCAGAATGTATAGCTTCAAATGTACTAACACCACCTGGTTTTGTTATAAGTAAATCAGCACTATTCATAAGTTCTGCTACTTCATCAATGAATCCTTTGACTATAGTATTTTTCAATTTCATTTTTTCAGTTAAATAATTAAATTTTTCTTTATTGTTACCAGTTATAACTACAGTTTTGACATTGTCAAGATTATCGAGATAATTATAAATTTCATCATCTTTTGGTAAAAGACCTAATCCCCCACCCATCATCAGTATTACAAACTCAGAATTTTTTATGCCATACTTCTTTCTTATATCGCATTTATATTCAACTAAAAATTTTTTCCTAACTGGTATACCCGTTACTTCGATACTGTTTGAAGCTATACCCTTATCTTCAAGTTTTAACTTTATAACATCCGTTGCAACCATGTATTTATTAGTATTTGGATAAATCCACTCTGAATTGTCTACTATGTCTGTTATACAAGTTATAAGAGGAATTTCACTTTTATACTTTTCCTTATACATAGACACAAATCCTGAGCACATAGGAAAAGTAGATATTATAATTTTAGGATTTATTTCTTGTATATATTTAGCCATTTTGGATAAATACATCTTATATATTATTTTGTCCATAATAGTTTGATTGTTAGACTTTATTTTATAAAAGTAATTGTATATATCTTGAGTATTTTTCACTAAAATTTCATAAGCCTTATAAACTTCATCAGTTAAATGAGGGCTACATATTTCAATCACATCTACAACTTTTATATTTAAATTGTCATCATATATTTTTAATTGTTGTTTAATCGCATCAGCTACACTAAGATGTCCTGAACCGAAGTTCGCTGTCAATATCAAGATATCATCTCTATTCATTTTAATCATCCTTTCTAATTAAATTATAACTTATCTACTATAATAGTGCAAAAACACTTCAATAAATTTACATTTAATCCACAATAAAAGAGGATAAATAATTCATCCTCTTCCCATTACATATATTTATTATTTTTTATCCTTAACCTTCTAATATATCTTTCCATTCTATTAATCCCACTTTATCATTACTAACATTTTTAATATTAATAGAATTTCCAAATTCTTTTAGTCTTTCATTAACTTCGTTTGTCATTTTTAACGCTTCTTCATTTTTTAATGTTGAAGTTCCTTTAATTTGCTCATATAAAGATGGATTATTAATAATAATTGTTATATCATCTCCCTTGTATGGCTCTAATCTCTTTAGAGTATCTAAGAGAGCTACGTGTTCTACAACTGCTGGTTTTCTATATTGTTTGAAATATGATTGTTTAAGTAAAGATTCCTCATCTTTAAAAATACTAATCTTAATTTCAATATCTTCTCCCTCGTAATAAGTTGTAATTCCTAATACATAAGCTTTAATCATTCTTGTACCTCCACTTAATTATTTATTTAATTTCCGTTTATACGCTTTTCAAGTATATATATAATATATCCAATATGCAATAATATTTTGCTATAATCATAGAAGCAAAACAAAACAACTCCATAATAAGATGGAGTTATTTTATATAATCGTAAAAGAAATTATCTTTTATAAGTTATCAATGGCTTTAAACTTGCTACAACTTCAATCATATTTTCATCTAGCATATCTTCTATTACTCTGTCTATATTTTTATAAGCCTCTGGAGCTTCTTCATATATTATATTTTTATCACTATATATTAAATTGCACTTCATATTATTTTGTCTAACATATTTCTTAGAATAAACTTTTTCAAGCTTCTCCTTACATCCAAATCTACTCCACTTTCGTCCTGCTCCATGTGATATAGAAAAGCAATAATCAAAAAGATTATCCACTGGCTTTACTATATAAGAGTTACTTCCTCTACTTCCAGCTATAACAATATAACCTACATCAGACGGAGCTGCTCCTTTTCTGTGTATATAATATATCTGATTATCTATTTTCTTTTGAGTTATACTATTGTGAACGCTATCTAAAAGCTTTTTATTTTCTTTTGCGTTTACACATCCCGAAACTTTACGAGCTATTATTTCTCTATTCAAATTTGCAAATCGAACTGCCTTATCATGCTCACTTAAATATTCATTAGAAGAGTCAGTACCTATCTTTAACCCATTTTGACAAGAATATTCCTTAATATATTTATTCAATATATATTCACCATATTTTCTTGAACCACTGTGAACTAATAAATATATCTCATTCTTATTTATTCCTATTTTATTTAAGGCTTTTTCATCGTATACTTTATCAATTTCTTCAAACTCAGCAAAATGGTTACCAGATCCTATTGTTCCTAATTTTTCTTTAAAAGGAAAATCAGTATCTCCGATAAAATCATCTATATTTTCAATACAACTTAATTTTTCTAATTTTTTCATAGACTTATCTATTTTGAATTTATTTTTCTTTAATCCGGTAGAAAATAGTCCTATACCGCATCCAATATCATTTCCAATTATATGAGGATATATAATATCCTTAGTCATATAACTTGCTCCAACCGGAGTCTTCCCAGCATGTAAATCAGGAAGCCCTACCGCTTTGATTATTCCTTTGCGTGTTGCTATTTTTTCAAGCTGATCTACAGCATTACTTTCTATCCATGATTTCTCACTTTTAACTATTTTTATCATTTTTATATTCTCTCCTCCATATTATCGTATCCTATGGCAAGAGAATAAATACTATAATCTAGATATATTCTCTCACCTCATATTTTAATAACATCATATTAACCACATCCTTTCAATATATTTATACAATCATTCTATCATATTTTTCAATAATTTTTATTTACATACATCAACCCATATCCCCTCAGTTATTTCCTCTAATTCACTAGGCTTAATCTTTATAGATGAATTGACTGACCCTGCAGCAGGATATACATAATCAAAATCCCTAATAGAAATATCTAAATATATATCTAATGGATTTTTTAATCCAAACGGACATACTCCACCAACTGGATGTCCCGTTATATCTAGAACTTCATCAGACTTTAACATCGTGCACTTTGTTTTAAACTCATCCTTATACTTTCTGTTATCTATCTTTGCATCACCTTTAGTAACTATAAGAATACTTCTATCTTTTAATTTGACTGCTATAGTTTTTGCAATAAGTTCAGGGGATACTCCATGTGCTTTAGCTGCTAACTCCACTGTCGCCGTACTTTTCTGCATTTCAAATACCTCAAATTTCAAATCATTTTCTTTTAAAAAAGCTCTAACATTCTCTAAAGACATTTCAATCAACTCCTTTTAATACCTAGTATAAACATTAAAAATAATTTATTAAAACAAATTATATAACATAAAACAGTATAAGGATACAATTTATTTATAATTTTACAATAAATTCAAATTCATTTATTCCCAATTCATTTAATTTACTATAATAGTGCAGTTTTGCTTGAAATTTTTTACAGTTACATAGCTAACGGAATTCCTATGCAATTTTCAGAGTTTCAAAAATTTTATTAATAGGTTCACCTTTTATTGCAGCATTGTAAATATTAA